>JALZUD010000060.1 GCA_023301725.1 Granulosicoccus sp.
TATACCATCGCCATCCGTGTCAGCCTGATTGGTATTTGCCATCATCGGGCAGTTGTCGTCAGCATCAGCGACAGTGTCGCTATCCATGTCGTTGATGTCGTCACACACGTCACCTATACCGTCACCATCTGCATCTGCCTGATTAAAATTGGCATCCGCCGGGCAGTTGTCATCCGCATCAGCGATGGTATCTCCGTCCATGTCGCTAATGTCGTCACACGCATCACCAACACCATCCATATCAGCATCTGCCTGATCAAAATTGGCATCCGCCGGGCAGTTGTCATCCGCATCAGCGATGGTATCCCCGTCCAAATCGTTGATGTCGTCACACGCATCACCAACACCATCCATATCAGCATCTGCCTGATCAAAATTGGCATCCGCTGGGCAGTTGTCATCCGCATCAGCGATGGTATCTCCGTCCATGTCGTTGATATCGTCACACACATCACCAATGTCATCTCCATCCGCATCTGCCTGATCAGCATTGGCATCTGCCGGGCAGTTGTCATCGACATTATCAACACCGTCTCCATCAGTATCGTTGTCATTGGTTGGGTCACACACATCACCAATGTCATCTCCATCCGCATCTGCCTGATCAGCATTGGCATCCGCTGGGCAGTTGTCATCGACATTATCAACACCGTCTCCATCAGTATCGTTGTCGTTGACCATGTCGCAAACATCACCGACACCATCACCATCAATGTCTTCCTGATCCGCATTCGCTACAGCCGGACAGTTGTCAACATCATTGTCGAAACCATCTCCGTCAGTATCGTTGTCATTGGTTGGGTCACACACATCACCAATGCCATCTTCATCCACGTCTGACTGATCAGGATTCGCCATCATCGGGCAGTTGTCAGTGCTATCAAACGCTCCATCTGAATCACTATCAGGGCCAGGATCAGCCACGTCGTCCGGGTCTGTTTCGTTAACTGTTTCCTCGGCATTATTGAATTCGTCACCGTCGTTGTTTAACGCATCCAGGCCTTCTTGCGTATAATCTTCAGGCGCAAAAACAATGGTCAGTCCGTTGCCCACTTCAAAATTGCGCGAGCGATCAGCAATAGGAACGTCTCTTTCTGAGCTTGCGAACAATTGCGCCCTCACCAACGGTTCTGTGTTGTTAAAAACTTGGGTAGTGCCTCTCCAGATATCTCCGTCACGCGTTAAATTAATGACTGCGCCATTGACCAAACCGAAGGCGACAATTCTATCGCGGACATCATCCGAAGCGGCCTCTAGCAGCGTGGGCAAATTAAATTCCACACCCAGAGTAACCAGCACTGGACGCTCAACGGGATCGTTCTCATCTGCGAATCCGGTCCCGTTAAGGCGCTCATCAAGATTGGGGGTACCGTCCTGATCAAAATCTATTGAGGTGTCGTATTCCTCCTCCTCAAAGCCAAGCATCGCAGGGCTGTCAGGGGATCCAACAAACAGTGGTTTGTCTGCTGTGGCCAGCAACAACTCCACACTACCAATCCTTTCTATCCAAGCTAATGAAACGGTCAGCTGGGTGTTGGAAGGCAGGTTGGTAGAAAAAATATACTCGCCATTGGCGTCGGCTTGAATATCGCTGGATATAGCGTCTATTGAATCTCCATCAATTACGATACGCAAAAATAGATTAGAGCTATCTATGTTGCGTGAATTGAGCATGGAAAGCGGAGCGGTGAAGGCCACACCAGCGTTGCCGTCAACGACATCAATTCGTCCAGAGTCAACGCCAGAATCACAGGAGCTTAAAACAACCGCTACGAGGGCTAAGCCCAGAAGACACTTTAGTTCTGCGCGAAGGCTCTGAACTTTATGAAGTGCATGTTGAGCAAGAGATTTCATAAACCTGGCACCAAAGGGTCGCTGATAATAGTGACTGGCGTGAACTCGTCTCCGGGATTACCGCCCGAGCCGCCTGAACCGCCACCGCCTGAGGCAGCAGCAATCAATGCTCCCACAACGACGATTGCTACTGCACCGTAGACGACTTTTTGCGTGGTACTCAATGAGCCAAGTAATGGGGTCGACTCGTTGTTTGGTGAATTTGAAGGCGGAGTGCTTTCAGCAAGAGTAACGCCTGAGTCTATGAGATTTCGCTGCAATGGGTCAAATGAAAAGCCTTGCAAGGTCCGATTTCCCGCAGCATCACGTGCATCAAAATAATATTGGATAACATCAATGTCTGGGGCTATCGATTCGGCACTTAGCGTGTAGGTAAAAAGGTCTGTGTTACCAATTCGCATCATCTGGGCACTGACAAACTCACCGGTTGTGCCCTGTCGGATGAACACGGTCAGATCAGAAATTTCACTGTCGTCAGTTGCCGATATTGTGAACACTTGAGAGTCTCCCTTACGGGCTTCACTGACACTATCAAGGCCGATCTCTGGGGGCTCGGTATCCAGTGTTTGGGAGTAGGCAGGTACCGATAAAAACAACGAACAAGACAGCAAAATTTGACATAAAGAAACCGCGCACGCCACCCAGCGTCTGTGAGCTTGTAACTTCATGAGGTTTACTCTTTTAGAGACGGGCTACCAACGAACTACCAGCGAATTGCTGACCATCCGTTACCTTCCCTAACAGAGGAAAGATGCACCGAAGATAAATTGAACGGAGGGCCAGTGACAGAGCCATCAGCACGCACCAGGCGAGTGACTTGCAATATGCCCTGAATTTCTCCAGAAGCATCCAGTGTAGAAACATTTCGTAGGCTAGCTTCAATTCCTACGTTGTTTTCAAATAACTGTAAAAACTGCTGAACTCGAAGACCAGACAGCTCAGTTAAGTCGATCATTGAACTGATGTCGCGACTTTCTATGGCACTGACCAGTTGATTAAACGATCCATACACACGCTGCAGCTCGGCGTCAGAGATAGATTGGGGTGCAGCAGGCTCTTCGAAAACAGGTGTTTCAACAGGTTCAGCCAACGCTACAACATTATCAGCAGGCAGATCTACCACGGGTGGCAAACTCGTGCTCGAGTTGTTTCGTTCTTGTGCATCAGTTAATCGTTGCTGGCGTGCAGCTGCTCGTTGCGCTGCGGCAATATCTTGAACTGTTTGTGATTGCTGAGGCAATGTCTGTATTGCTGGTGATTCACCTGCCGGTGCAACAGCTTGTACTTCGCTGGGCTTGTAAGCCGCAGCAGCCGCTGCTTGCTGAGCCGATTGCTCCAAACGTTGCTCTTCATCGAGACGCTGCCGAAGCGCGATCTCTAATTGCTCCTCGCGAGCACGTTCCTGAGAAATTCTGTCCAGTCTGCGTTGCTCAGCAGACGCAGCTTCTTGCTTCTCTAACGCTGTCTGAGCCGCTAGAGCTTGAGCTGCAGCGACGGTACGCGCCTCAGCGGCAGCCTGCGCCGCCGCGGCTTTATCCAAAGCGGCTTGTTGTTCTTGCGCAGCCTGCTCTACTGCTGCTCGCTCAGCAGCAGCTTGCTGCTCTAATGCTGCCTGCTCTTCCGCGGCTCGCTCTGCGGCAGCTCGCTGCTCTAAAGCTACCTGCTCTTCTGCGGCGCGATCTGCAGCGGCTTGCTGCTCTAATGCTGCCTGCTCTGCTGCGGCGCGATCTGCAGCGGCTTGCTGCTCTAATGCTGCCT
>JALZUD010000061.1 GCA_023301725.1 Granulosicoccus sp.
GTACAAATGAGATGCTACCGATCTGGACATCAACATGCGGGACGTATAGCGTCATGTGGCACAAAGAGCAGAGCAACACATCACGACTGTTCGTGCAAAAGGCCGACGACTACTACGCGCGCATCGAGTTGCACGTTAACCATGTTATGCGAATCGCTTTTCAAGAGCCAGTGTGGCCACATTTACAAGACAAATCCAAAGCGATTGCAAGCGAATACCTGAGCATTCCTTGCAAGTGCTTTGAACAGCTTGAGGCCGATGGTGTCATGCCCGATTCAGCAAATAGTGCCAATCATAGTGATGCGTATCAGGCGGCGGCTAACGGATAGCCCTACGAAAGAATATGGCCCGCTTAGATCGTCCTTGATCTAGCGGGCTATCACAAATCACTCGTTTTGCAGCTCAGTGTTCCAGCTTTTACCCTCTAGGACTTGAACCCGCAGCATTAATTGCGCTGGTCGAGTTAATCGCGTGGCGTAAGCTAAGTTCAAGCATCAGTGGTGACATGTCTGATTTGCTGAGAAAGTACGTCAGCAAACTGTCAGGAATCTGACCCTGCAATTCCTCCTGCTTAAAGCCTGACATTATTATTATCGGCAAATTACTGTTGTGCTCAGCGATTGTTCGAGCCAGATTATCGCCCGTTTCAACGCCAAGACGATAATCAATCAGGCAGACGTCAATATCTTCGGTTTGCAGAGCCTTCAAAGCTTCTTTGATATCAATCGCTTCTCGCAATTCAACTGTCAACGAATCGATTTTTTCGAGATGGCGCTTGATGACCCGCCGATCGCTATCGTCGTCATCAACAACCAAAACTCTGATCTTAGCTTTTACTCGCTCAATATCACCATTGAACTGATTAACAGCCGCTGGTGTCTTGATTCGGCTATCCACATAAGCATCCAGGCGAGGCGACAAGTCAGCAATAGTTAGAGTTACCGCACTTTGATTGCTGACACCAACAGAGGAAGAGGCATACGGGAGCAGCTTGATCTGTACAGGATTTCCGGTCACGGTAAACACCTCACGATTCACGCTGTGATGGGTACGACTAACGGTTTCGATGTCTTCGTAGAGTCTGCCGTATTCCAACTCGTTGGAAATATGATGTAAGGGTCGGCCAACATCTGTACGCAGCAGATTGAAATACTTACCAGCCACCGAGGTGTACTTTCTAATCAGCATACTTTCATCAAGGAAGATAATACCTACTGAGGTCGCCACGAGAATATTGTCCATATCATCGTTGGCAGTCATCAGTTCTTCGATTTTTTCCTGATGCTCGCAGTTTACGGTGTAAAGCTCTTCGTTAACCGATTGCAGTTCCTCGTTGGTACTTTGCAATTCCTCGTTAGATGACATCAACTCTTCGTTGGTCGCCTGCAGTTCTTCATTAGTGGTTTCGAGCTCTTCATTAGCAACTTGCAAATGCTCTTGCTTGTGCAGTAGCTCGTTTTCCAAATCACGAATTCGTTGCTGGGTTTCTTCAGAGTAGTCGTAATTAGACGTCTTGCGTTTCGCCACCGCGCTTTGATCTGAATCTGACAGAACAACAGTGAAGTAGGATTCATCTCCATTTTTCTCAGGGAAAAATTCAACCTGCATATCAACCATTGAAGGTACATCGTTGATTGTGGATTGAACATTTGAGTAAAACACGGGCTTGTTCTCACTCTTGGCACGACCCAAGGCTGTGTCCAGAGCTACTGACAATTCCTCAACGATGATTTCATGGATGTCTGTGGAGACGCGTCCAACCGGAAACCGGATCAGGTACTTGTTAGCATCACCATAAATGTGCATAGCCTGATGATCAGAATTAAGGATCAGACAAGATGGCACGAAGTCATTGATCAAATGATCTTTGACGTGCTCGAAACGGTTGTTCGTTTTTGTGTGCGCGCGATAACTTCGCAGTAAATTAGATACTGGTCGCATACCCAATCGTGGTTTGTCAGACGCGGCGGCTGAATTGACATTGGCGATGGGGAGTCGGGTATTGGAGATTTTTTCGTAAATTCTGAATCGCTCATGCAAAACCTTAAAGTGAGTCTTCAATTCACCCACAGACTCTGACGAGCCAAAGAACACTTTTGCATCATCTTTCAACGAAAAATGAAATGACGACATGACACCGCGCTGTACTGTCTGTTGGAAATAAATCAGCACGTTTCTGCAAGTGATTAAGTCAATATTAGAGAACGGAGGATCATTGATCATGTTGTGAGAGGCA
The DNA here is from genome assembly GCA_023301725.1 of Granulosicoccus sp. Taxonomy (GTDB): domain Bacteria; phylum Pseudomonadota; class Gammaproteobacteria; order Granulosicoccales; family Granulosicoccaceae; genus Granulosicoccus. The sequence goes on from JALZUD010000061.1 coordinate 2,237, forward strand.
AACACCACCACTTTCCTAATATCGGGTCTAATTTCATACTCAGCCCCCACTTTGATGAAGTAACGGGCTATGCGTTCATTAGTGACATCATGAGCGATCTCTTCACGATAACGAGCTGTGGACGCATGAGCTATAGCCTCGTGGTCAGCATCAGTGGCAAAGATTTTCGTACGTAATTTCTTATTTGCTTGTCGCATTTTTTCATCGACAATGATGGCCAGTGTGTAGGCCTCTTCCCCAGTTGAACAGCCTGCCACCCAGAATCGAAGTTCTGCGTTAGGGTCAGCATTAGCAACCATAGGCTCGATGATAGTAGTTGCAAGATAATCCCAGGCAGCTTCATCGCGGAAAAAATTGGTGACGTTGATGAGCAGTTCGCGCGCTAAAGATTCCAGCTCAACTTTCGACGTTTGCAGTAAATTCAGGTAATCAAACTGGCTATGCACTTGGTTAATACCCATGCGTCGCTCGATTCGACGGGCTACCGTGGTTGCCTTGTATTGTCCAAAATCGATTCCACCATGAGCTTTGAGCAAACTGAAAATCAGCGTCAATACACTCTCTTCGTTTGCGTCCTCGGCTCGCAGCACAGATTTGACACCGCGCACCATCGAATTCTCGAGGAACGTTGACAAATACACAGCCAACTCTTCAGGAGGCAATACAAAATCAGCCGTACCCGTTTGCGCCGCGTTGTAAGGCATGCCATCGAATTTCGATGACTCTCTATCCTGAACCAGGATGAGCCCTCCAGCTTCTTTAATAGATTTAATACCACGGCTGCCATCACTGCCAGTGCCTGACAATACAATCCCAACTGCTCTGTGACGAGCGTCTTTCGCAAGAGACTGAAAGAAATGGTCGATAGGCAGGTTCACACCACCTGTACGCACCTGCTCGCTCAAGTACAAACAACCATTGACCAACGTGATGTTCTTTTTAGGTGGGATGAGATAGATAGTGTTAGAGAGAACCTCAACACCATGCACAGCATTCTCAACAGACATACTGGTGTTTCTGGACAGTAGCTCATCCATCAAACTTTCAAAGTCTGGGGATAGATGCTGCACCACGACAAAGGCGGCATCGCTGTCTGTTCGCATGTGATCAAAAAAATCACGCAAGGCCTCAAGGCCACCAGCTGATGCACCAATACCTACATACAGTACAGGAGATGATGGCTTGCTTACTGGAGCAGTTGAGTCTGCCAGCATGTTGTCATTCTCATCGGCTGTGATGAGTTGACCTTGTAACTCCTGCGTAGAGTCCTCCTCAGCATTGGCAACCGTCATCTCTATAGCTTGCGCTATGTGCTCTTCTGATTCCGCCTGACGTTGGTCAGCTTCACTCCTCGACAATGTTTCACTGCTCATGCAACGAGTCTCCCCAGCACAATAAATTGAACGCTCGTTCAAGACGAACACTCGATAAAAAGAACGTCAACCAATTGACTACGCGTTGCTGCGTTTTATTCCATGTCAGCTTGTGATTGTAACCGTCAGATAATAACAGTCAGGTAGTAATCGACAGCTAGTAATGACAGATAGTAACCGTTAGATAGCGACTGTCACATCACGCTGAATTTTGTTATGTTCCTGCAAATAAGGCTTGAGCTGCTCTGCGGTTTGCGGGCGAGACACTAGGTAGCCTTGCCCGTACTTACAATCAGTGTCCTTGAGCTTGTCAAGTATAGCTGTATTTTCAACTCCTTCAGCAACAACCTCAATACCCAGTGCTGATGCCATTGCCAGAACAGACATCACTATCGCGCAACTACGTTTGTCGCTGTCCATACCCATAACAAATGATTTATCTATTTTGAGAAAATCAATGGGCAAACGGGTGAGGTAACTTAACGACGAATAACCTGTACCAAAGTCGTCCAGAGACAAGCGCACACCCATTTGTTTGACCTCATCAATGACACGCAGGCAGTTGCTGTTTTTTTCAAGTAGGGCTGATTCAGTGATCTCCAGAATAAGGCTTCCACCAGGCATCTGCGATCGATGCATGATGTTACGCAGCCTTGAAGCAAAGTTAGCAAGACTTAACTGAGCCGGCGATACATTCACTGATAAGCTACAGTTATCACCGACAAGACCTATGGATAACCACTTGTTGTACTGTTGACACGCGGTTTCAAGCACCCATTGCCCCACATCGTTTATAAGGCCAATTTCTTCGAGCACTTCAACTAGAATTTGTGTATCGGGCGCAGGCATATCATCTGGAGCCCAACGAAGCAAAGCCTCGAATCCAAAGATAGCGCCATCGTCAATACGAAACTGCGGTTGATAAACCAATGTGAATTCCTGACGCTCAGTGGCTCGACGCACACGGGCTTTCAGGGCCAATCGCTGGCTATCCTCCTCTTCAAATTCCTGCGTGTATACCACCCATCGCGACCTGCCTGATGATTTGGCTTTATAGACCGCGGTATCTGCCTGTTTGATTAGTCGATCATTGTTGTCAGATTTTTCATCAGCGATGGCAATACCGACACTGGTGGAGAGTCGCAATTCATTTCCAAAAACATTGAATGTCTTATTGAAAGAACGCACTATTGATTCTGCGATGCTGCACACATCGTTAAGATCAGATGTTGACGTCAGGATAATGGTAAATTCATCTCCCCCTAAGCGCGCACACACACCTGCCGAATTCACGGTATCTTTCAACCTTGCCGCAACCTCTCTTAGCAATTCATCGCCACAATCATGACCCATGGTGTCGTTGATCGTTTTGAACCCATCAAGATCAAGATATAACAAGGCGGTAGAGCGACGTTTATGCTCACTGTTCAGTCGCGCCTGCAATTGCTCCAGAAATGCAGAACGATTTGCTAAACCCGTTAGTACATCGTGAGTCGCGTTATAACGCAGTCGTTCACTGGCCTCATGGGCACCCGTTGTATCCAACAGCACCAGTAAGCAACCAGTAAACTGATTCTGCTTACTCAATGTGACTGTTGCAGTTAGCGTAGCCCAGCGTATTTTCCCTGTTGGACATTGCAAACGAATCTCTGTGGAAAAATTTTGATCGTTTTGCAAGCACTCACGAAGGTCAACTAAGGTGGCCACAACATCTTCAGCATGAATAGCATCTACCCACCTCTCACCCATCGTCTCTTCTGAGTTCAGGCCACTTAACTCAAACCACATCTGGTTAGCAAATGTGCAAGTCCAGTCTGCATTCAACTGGATGATGCCCACGGGCGCAACATTGGTGAGCGTTTGAAAATGCTCATGCCCTGAGATGACTTCGGCAGGGCGTGCTGTATCTGTCTGATGATTGAAAACAATCGTGGTGTAAACAGAACTTTCAATTTGTGTGTGATAAGTGGCCGTTGTTAGATTCACTTCCACCCCATCGGAGCGAGTAGCGGCTACAGCATCATGCGTAACTGAAGCCAGATCCTTGCTGACAGCCTTGCCGCCCATTCGCAAAGCATTCTGCAATAAGGGCAGTAGAAATTTCTGCGGTAAAAACTGATCCAGCGATGTACCTAAAGCTTGGATACTGCTGCAAGCAAAGAGAGATTCTGCTGCAGGATTGAAAGCTGTAATCACGCCCGCAGAGTCAACGATCACGACGGCGTTAATAGAGGCGCTCATGAGTTGGACATAGTGCCTGGCACTATCGTCGCTGGTTGAATCTAGATCGTTACGAGCGGTGATCGCTTTGATCGAGTGATTGTGTTCCATCATCTCATCGCCTAAAACAAGCAGGTGACTCATCAGTGAATCCCAGGCGCCATCAGAGGTATTGGGCAAAGAATTAGCAACAAACAGAACAGCTGTTCGCGAGGGCGACTTTGCTACGGGCACCATCATAAAATGTTCTATCTGTGGGTGCGACCCCGGCAGACAATTGGGCAATCCAATGTCAGCAGGCGTACCCTGAACACCGCGCTTGAGCCGCATAACAGATAACACCATGGGGTCCGGGCGACGATGGGCCAGTGTGTCGTAGCATGGACAGTAACTACCATCCGACACTTGCTCAACAACCGCACCCAAGCGAACGAACTGCTCAGCATAGGCTCCATTTGCTCCTGGACAGAGCACAAATGCATAGTTACCACCGGATAACTCCAGAGCTGTCAGGCACAAAGCCTCCAGTTGCAGGCGCTCAACGCTGACTCCAGAAGATTTTTCTCCTGTGGAAATAGAATCAAGCCGCTGAGTCAGCGTGCACGAGGGCATGACAGTCGGACGCTGCATGGCTTGCGTGACCAGTCCCTGGTCACTCTCGTCTTGGTCAGGTGACGGTGCTATTTGTATCTGTGCGCTCATAATGATTTATGAACGTAGCAAATACTAAACCAAAGTGTGTATCGGCAGCCTAGTATCTATGCTTGAGGAACTTAACGACAATAATTACATTTTTTAACGTTGGACTGCTTCCTACTGTACTGATCGCGTCAACTGCATGCCCGGTTTGATTCCATTCGCCGCAAACCAACCCTGATTAACTTCCAATGCGTACTGGGCGGCCTCGTTTGACGGAAACAACTGCCCAGGCCCAACATCCATGTGATGGATTTCGTTAATGACCAAATCGGCAGAAATGAACGCAATGGACAATGGAATAAGCGTGTTTCGCATAGTGAAGGTTAGAGGCTGTGTTGACGGGTAAACGAAAAGCATACCGGCGTCAGCGTCAAGTTTTTGCCGAAAACTTAATCCCATGTATCGCTGGTGATTGCTTGAAGCTACTTCAGTGGACAGCATTACGCCATTGACCTCCAGAACTACCTTGGGAAGTATTGGCTGAGGATCATCAGCGAAAGAGACTCCGGATACAGTAAATAGCAATAGATACATGGCCAGACACTTCAGAACATATCGCAAACGAGCTGAGGTGAAACACGTTGTTAGTCCGTACATTTACCTGTCCTCTATTTAAACTTAATCACACCAACATTTCACGCAATCGTGGGTAGACCATACGCGTCTTTGGCCGGACATCCTCCCACACCAGAAAAGCTTCAGCCGCCTGCTCGACTAGCATACCCAAACCATTGGAGGTTCGGGCTCCACGCTCCTTTGCCCACAACATGAATGGCGTATCCTGCTTCACGTACGTCATGTCGTAAGCTAGGGCCTTTGTGTTTAACAACTGTGATGGCAATTCTGGCATCTGTCCAGACATTCCGAGTGTTGTGGCGTTGATAACGATATCGAAGCCTGACAAGTCACTGAGACCTGTGTACCCACTTGCGGTGATTTCACCAAATTCGCGAAATACGTCGATGAGTTCTATCGCTTTCTCAGCGGTGCGATTGGCTACATGCAAAGTAGCAGGTTGTTGTTCAAGTAGAGCTTGCATTACCCCCCTAGAAGCTCCACCAGCCCCTAGAACAAGCACGCGTTTATCACGGACGGAATGTCGTTTATTGCTCACGATATCGACGACCAAGCCTTTGCCATCCGTCGTGTGTCCCACCAAATCGCCATTCTTGCGTATGTGAATGGTGTTGACGGAACCTGCCAGGCGCGCCGCTCTCGAGAGCTTGTCACAGACCTCGATAGCTTGCGGCTTGAAGGGTGAGGTCACGTTGCATCCTTTGTAACCCTGACTCTTAAGGCTTTCAACCGTCTGCAAGAATGTTTCGGGCGTGGATTCTGTGCGCGTGTAAGAGATTTTGCGTTGGGTCAGCTCACCAAAAAGTTGATGCACAACCGGCGACAGACTGTGTGCGATTGGTTGGCCAATCACGGTATAACGGTTTATCATTATTCTGTTGGAAACTCTACGATATCCAGGGATACATTGTGCTGTAAGAAAAAATATTTGATCTCATCCAAGCGCATCTGAGCCAGAGTGTCATCAGAGTCCACAAGGCCAAGAGGATTTTTATCAACAGCAAAATAGCCCTCCTCGCACTCTCTGTGGACAGCTAACAAAGACTCAAGAACATTGAGACTCTCGCCCATGATTCGTGATGATTCGAAACGAAATTTGAGCACCGCGGGCACCTTCGCAATTGCCGAACCCGAACACTCATCAGGCATTATCAATGCAACATCAGCGGCAATCGTCTCAGTAGGTTTTTCATGAAGAAGGCCTAGCTCCGCAAGTTTATCGCGACGTACTTTTTCCCGAGCAGCAAGCTCCTCGTCACTTAAACTGCTACCTTCACGTTCTTCAGCTCGCTCTTCCTTGTCATTATTTTCCTCTTCCTCCTCTTCATCTTCTTCGCCCTCCTCCTCTTCCTTAGCTTCTTCCTCATCTCCTTCGGCCCCTTGCGTCTCTTCATCGGACGCCCCTGCTACAGCTAGCTCGTCCACAGTTGCCATAGGTTCGGGCTCAGCGAATTCTGCCGGAGACATGGGTTCGTCGGGCACAACGGGTACGAGGGTTGGATCTGATGGTGTATCGTCGCGAATATACGCCAAGGAGCGAATATCGAGAGACGATGAGAGATCGTCAGTGGCTCCGACAAATGACCTGATCGCCAACCACAGCCCTATAAAGACAAGCACTGTGAGCAGCAACAATTGAGCGAGCTGGCTTTTAATCATGAGGATGTGTGGTTCGGAATCTGACGTCAATTAAACTCACAGTCTGGAAAACGCCAAGAAACAGCGCGCAGAGCTGGTGATCAATTATACTAGCGAATGGATTATCTTAAGAAAAGTCATGGACGATAATATGAGAGCGGCGCACAGCGCACTCCCTGATAAACGGATTATCGCCAATAATAGCGCGACAGCATGAATACCGCTATGGCTGGGCAGCCCTAATGCTGCGAACTAAGTCCAGAAACTCACACACAGACAAGTCTGCACACATCCTATGAACGCACATTACGGAGTACGAGCACCCTACCCTGGCAACCGCCCAAGGCGAATGCGTCGAGACGCTTTCAGTCGCAACCTTATGCGTGAAAACCAAGTCACTGCGCACATGCTGATTCAACCCTATTTCGTTATTGAAGGGCAGAACAGACGCGAACCGGTGATCTCAATGCCAGGTATAGAACGTCTTAGCGTCGATCTGCTCGTTGAGGCTGCCGTAGCTCTTGCGGCACTCGGTGTTCCAGCCATTGTACTCTTCCCCCTAACTGATCCATCCACGAAAACAGATGATTGCCGCGGTGCGTGGGACGATCAAGGCCTCGTGCAACGTGCCATTCGCGCTCTTAAAAGTGCCGTACCTGAACTCGGTGTAATAACAGATGTGGCCTTGGATCCCTACTCGCCACACGGCCATGACGGCCTCATGAACGGCGAGGGTTACATCATAAATGATGAAACTGTGGCTGCTCTAGTTAAGCAGGCTTTGTCACATGCAGAAGCTGGAGCAGATGTCGTTGCCCCATCTGACATGATGGACGGCAGGATTGGCGCCATACGCGAGGCTCTAGAGGCAAATAACCATCATCACACTAGAATTTTAAGCTACGCAGCCAAATACGCATCCAGCTTCTATGGTCCTTTTAAGGATGCAGTGGGCACCGCAGCGGCGTTCGGCAAATCCAACAAGAATTCGTATCAAATGGATCCTGCTAACAGCAATGAGGCGATGCATGAAATTGCCGCAGATCTACAGGAAGGGGCAGACATGATTATGGTCAAGCCAGGTTTACCGTATTTAGATATCGTGCGTCGAGCTCGCGATACGTTTGCCGTGCCGACCTACGCCTATCACGTTAGCGGCGAATACGCGATGATAAAGGCTGCAGCGGCTCAAGGCTGGATTGACGAAAAAGCGATAGTTATGGAATCTATGATGGCGTTTCGGCGAGCAGGATGTGATGCAGTTCTCACTTATTACGCTGCAGATGTCGCTGGCTGGCTAAAGTCCGGGTGAAAATTTTTCGCTATGGCCCAAATCTTGCGCCATGGCCTATATTCACTACTTGATTTCCTCTTGATATTTACCACCACTCGGAACGCGCATCACGTGCTTAGATCTTTTTCCACAAAAATTGTTATCACTGCAGCATGCATTCTCTCTGCGTCTCAAGCCTATGCTTTAGGAGACCAGTGGTATGTCGGAATTGGCGGTGGTGGCTCTATTCTGGTGCCAGACCCTGTAGATAACTCCGTCGAAAGGGAAAATGAAAGCGGAAGCGTTGGCACGGTATTCATTGGCCGAGATTTTGACTCAAGAAGCAGTGGTCAATTGCAGTATTTTTCGCTAGGCGATGCAGATTTTAGCAATGGAGGAGTGGCCTCGTACTCAGCCGTAGAAGCCGCTCTCTTATACCGATTCTATGATTCCAGAGACAATCGAAACGACAATCCGACCTTGGGATTTTCGATTTATGGGCGATTTGGACTCGGCCGTCTTGATCGTGATACCGACATACCGCTCGATATAGAGTCGGAAGTTTATTTTGGTGCAGGAGTTGGACTTGAGTCATACATTACCAATACCATCGGTTTTCGACTCGAAGGTCAGTACTTGGATGAGGACGTGGCCAATGTAACGTTATCTGTCGTTGGCCGATTTGGTGGCTTACGGCGTGACTTAGCTAGACGTCCACCACCGATCAATCGACAAACAACGCAGTTTCCACAAACAGCTGAGCTACCTGAAACAGCGACGCTACCTCAGTCCGCGCAGGTACCACCAACGGTACTGCGGCCTGAAGTCGCGCAGCTTCCACAAACGGCTCAGCTGCCACAAGTTGCCCCGTTGCCAGAAATTGCACAGCTACCAGAAACCGCGCAGCTACCGCAAACCGCTCAACTTCCAGAAACTGCGCAATTGCCTGAAATCGCTCAGCTGCCAGAAACCGCGCAATTGCCTGAAATCGCTCAGCTGCCAGAAACCGCGCAGTTACCTGAGGTCGCTCAGCTGCCAGAAACTGCACAGTTACCTGAGATCGCTCAGCTGCCACAGGTAACCTTGCTCCCTGAACCTGGGCAACCATCTCCTCTAGCAACACAACCGCAACCAGCCCCTCTGGCAACAACCAGAGCTGACGAAAACGAAGCTCTTAGCTTGGCGGATGTTCAGATCATGGTAGAGCCGCAGGAAGCTTCTGAACCTGTGCAAAGACCTAACGAGCCTACAGTGAATGCGCTGGCGAGCAATGCTGATAATGACGGCGATGGTCTTCTCAATGCAAACGACAGCTGCCCAGAGTCACCGCGTGGGTTTCCTGTGAAGCGCAATGGCTGTTCTGAACTCGAGGGAGAAATCACAGGGCTACAGTTTGAAAGTGATTCAGTAACCCTTCAAGCGAACTCCACATCATCTCTGCTCAATCTGGCGCGCTTACTCAACCAAAACCCACAATCCAGAATTGAATTAGTCGCACACACAGATAGCACTGGAAACGAATCTGAACAGTCCAGAAGAACACGCGGCAGACTCAGAAGCATCGGTGTCTTTCTGGTTGATCAAGGCGTGCGTTCTGAGCAGCTGGTTCTTCGTTCATTTGGGGCAAAGCGGCCAAAAGTTGATAACAACAATATAGAAGGCCGTCGCAACAATAACCGTGTAGAGGTTTTTGAGCGACCACTCTAAAGAGCATCAATGGCCGCCTATCTTGCCGCGAGTCTTTTGGCAAGATAGGCTCTTCTGGATAGCGCTCCTGCTTGCGCCACTTTGCTGGACAACGATGATCGCGCTAGGAGTGAATACTCGCAATGTCGGCGTTGCCTGGCAAACCTTGCTCTGGATTGGCTTAATTTATCCCGTTCTTGAGGAGCTGGTTTTTCGTGGTGGGGTGCAGGCTGAGTTGTATAACTACGCGGTGTTTAGAAAAACGATAGCCAGTGTCTCGCAAGCTAACATCGTAACCTCACTGGTGTTCGCTACATCTCACCTGATTAACCAACCGCCTCTCTGGGCGGCTGCCGTGTTTTTCCCATCGCTTGTTTTCGGTTGGGCGCGGGACCGATATCAACATGTGAAAGCTTCAATTGCTTTGCATTGTTTTTACAACATAGGCTTTATATTGTTGTTCAGCGCCCAGTAGTCATAGGTAACCGACTTGCAGTGTTGGATACTAGTGCCGGAAGTGGCGCACCCCTGTGAATACCATAGCCATTCCGTGCTCATCAGCTGCAGCAATGACTTCATCGTCATTCTTCGAACCTCCTGGCTGGATAACGGCACAAATACCGACACCTGCAGCGTTGTCTATGCCATCGCGAAAAGGGAAAAAAGCATCTGACGCCATGACTGCCCCCTTAACTTCAATACCTTCATCAGCAGCCTTTATACCAGCGATGCGTGCGCTGTATACGCGACTCATTTGTCCAGCTCCGACACCTACAGTTGCATTATCTCGCCCGTAGACAATGGCATTAGATTTGACATGCTTTGCCACTTGCCAAGTAAATAATAAATCCGCAAGTTCGCTATCAGTGGGCTGCCGCTTGCTCACTACACGACAATCACTGAGCTTCACCTGCAGATGATCTTCATCCTGAACAAGCACACCACCAGACACCGGGCGTAACTGTGAGAGTTGACCCTGTGCCTGCGCTGCAGCAAGCGCACGACAATCCAGAACCCTCACATTAGGCTTTGCAGATAGACACGTCAAAGCACCTTCACTTATTCCGGGTGCAACAATAAGCTCAACAAATTGCTGGCCAATTATGGCCTTGGCGGTATCGAGCTGCAATGGCTGGTTAAACGCAATGATCCCTCCAAACGCCGATGTTGAATCAGTCCGGTAGGCATTTTCATAAGCCTGAAGCTGAGTATCAGCAACAGCCACACCACACGGGTTAGCGTGCTTTACGATCACACAGGCATGCCTTTCAGTAAATTGCGAAACACAAGACAAAGCCGAATCAGCATCCATAACATTGTTGTAAGACATTGCTTTGCCTTGACGCAGTGTGGCACCCGCTATCGTGCCATCACTCGCATCGCCGCTTGTGTAGAACGCAGCTGCTTGATGAGGGTTTTCGCCATACCTCAATGTTTCACGCAGGTGCATTTGCAGATTAAGTGTGCGCGCAAAAGGGGCCGGGCTTTCGTGCGAATGGCCGCCGATTCGCTTGCCCAAATAACTGGCAATCATACCGTCGTAGGCTGCTGTGTGCTCGAACGCCTTAACAGCAAGATCAAAGCGCAGATCCTTGACCTCTGCACCGTTGCTATCCAGAGATCCTATGACACGTGAGTAGTCTTCCGGGTCGGTAACAATCATGACTGACGCATGATTCTTGGCAGCTGATCTCACCATAGCAGGCCCCCCAATGTCGATGTTTTCAATGGCATCAGACATTGACGTACCCGTTTTGGCAACAGTGGCGGCAAACGGATAAAGATTTACAACAACATAATCGATAGGGGCAATGTTGCGTTGTTCCATGACATCATCATCCACACCTCGACGCGCCAGAATTCCACCATGAATGGTCGGGTGAAGAGTCTTCACACGCCCTGCCATCATCTCAGCGGCCCCCGTGTGCTCCGCCACGTCGGTAACTTCCAGGCCCGCATCACGCAACACTGTGGAAGTTCCTCCGGTTGACAGTAGACGAACACCTGCCTTGATAAATGCTTTGGCGAGGATCTCTATGTCTCGTTTGTCGGAGACACTTATTAATGCGTAAGGTTGTTTGGTGTTCACAGGATTATCTGTTCGTGTCTGCAGGGTTGGCTAAGCTATAAAAATAGATGCTGTGTTAAGCACAGCTGATTATCGTACGCTGTGTTAGTGGAATTAGCACAAGCTAGCTCGTTCGCGATCAGTAATCCATATCTGAAAGCTTGGTTCGCAAGTTACCGCGACTAATACCCAGCCACTCGGAGGCACGGGATTGATTGCCACCACATTGTTGCATTGCCATTTCTATAACAGCATGCTCCGCCTGCCTGACGACCATTCGATAAAGATTAGACGGCTCATCTCCCTCAAGTAGATCAAGGTAGCGTTGCAACTCAGCTTGAACACACTTCTCAATAGCTGTGGCAGGTTTTTTCGGTGTATCGGTTGAGCGACCGTTTCTCTTCGTGGTGGATGTCATATTGAGTTACTGCCTCCATAGCTTTCAGGTTGAGCGAAAAACAGCTCTACCTGTTTAATTTGCTCAACCGGTAGATCAACTGTGTTGATATGCTGACGAAAGGTCGTCGCATTGCGTATTCCCTTACAGTACCAAGCGATATGTTTGCGAGCAATTCGCACTCCGCGGTAATCTCCGTACAACTTGTGGCAAGCATGCAAATGCGTAATCAGCATACCTCCTACTTCCTCTAATGAAGGGCGTGAAGGTACAGGAAGACCACGCAGGTGCGCAGTTATTTCTCTGAATATCCACGGATTCCCCTGCGCGGCGCGCCCTATCATGACTCCAGCAGCACCTGTTTGTAAAAGCACCTTTGCAGCTTGCTCGCCATTGCCTATATCTCCATTGGCTATAACAGGAATAGTCACAGCATCAACGATGCTGGCGATGGTGTCATATTCAGCCTGCCCCAGGAACCTGTCACTGCGTGTTCGACCGTGAACCGCTAGACAACTGATACCCTCACTTTCTGCAAGCTTCGCAATTTCAACACCATTGCGCATTTGCGGTGACGGTCCTGTGCGAATTTTGAGTGTTACCGGTACATCCACTCTGGCAACAACACTACTCAAGATTTCACGCACCAGCTTGGGGTGCTCAAGTAGCGCTGAGCCTGCTTGACGGTTACAAACTTTTTTTGCTGGACAACCCATGTTGATGTCAATGATCTGAGCGCCGTGAGCCACATTAAGGCTGGCAGCATCCGCCATAGCTGAGGGCTCAGAACCTGCAATCTGAACTGCATGCGGAACGTTATTGTTGGCACGCACAATGCGGTGGCGAGTCTTCGCCGTTGAGTGCAAGAGCGTGTCGCTGGAAATCATTTCCGAGGCAGCGTATCCAGCGCCCTGTGATGTACACGCCTCACGAAACGGTCGATCGGTCACCCCAGCCATGGGGGCAAGGAACACGGGGTTATCAACAACATGTGTTCCTATTTGTATCATTCAACGTCGCCACTAATTTGAGCTGGTCATCGTAAACCATGTAAGGATGAAAAAGTACCGTATATGGCAACAGCAGTTGATCGTCAACACTAGGGTTCACACGAGAAAAATTAGTAAAATTTCAAGCACTAACAACAGCTTAAAAGAACGTTGTGATGCGTAACTAAAGAAGATACTTGCAAAACAATTTGCAAATACTTTTTATGATTCAGCTAAACGATAGTGCATAGGCGGCCAGACTATGACCTATCACCGAAATTGAAGCTCAAATGAGGTAGCTGTTTGCCCGGGATCCTCCACTGTCAAGCTCACATCCAGTCTTTCGCCAGATTTGAGCGTATCCCCTTCCTGCCATT
>JALZUD010000062.1 GCA_023301725.1 Granulosicoccus sp.
CCACGGTACCAGCAAGTGTCTGCTTGCGTTCACCGGCATTCCGGCAGCAAGTACCAAATCGTTGGAGCCAACGAGTAGTGCGCAGAGCCTAGGATAAGACTGTGAGCTAGCGGCAATGGCTTGAGCATTAAGCACAGCTTTCGGGGATTCCATCATGGCCCAGATACGCGTATTGGCTAAGCCTGGAAATGCATCCATCGCCTGTGATAGTTGAGCGATGTGCTCCGGTGTGTCAACTTTTGGCATGACCAATACATCTGGAGCACATTGGCTAGCTGCCTCAAGATCATTTGCGTACCAAGACGTATCCATAGCGTTGATGCGTAAAGCGCGAACTCGATACCCAAAGTCGAGCACACGTAAGGCACTCACGGCTTTCAGTCTGGCATCAGGCTTAGCTTGATCTACCACTGAATCTTCCAGATCAACCAGCACAACATCACAAGCCAAAAAGGGGCCTTTAGCCAGTGCGCGCTCGTTACTCGCGGGTACATACAAAACCGAACGACATTCCGCAGGTGTATTCATGGTGAACTTCGATAGCAAGCAGTTTGAACTGGCAGGGGTACGTTAGAATACCAGCTAAATAAACACGACAAACAATCAGCAGCGTATGCATCTTCTTTTAATTGGTGGCGGTGGACGTGAGCATGCTATGGCGTGGAAGCTAGCTCAATCGGCGAGTGTCTCGCGCATCAGCGTAGCGCCCGGAAATCCAGGTATGCAACTGGAGAACAAAGTCCACTGCATTGATATTGATTCAAACGACATTGAAGCGCTGGCAACTTTTGCCAGCACCAATGACGTGCATTTGAGTATTGTGGGACCGGAAGCACCACTGGTCGCGGGCATCGTTGATGTGTTCAAGGAGCGTAAACTTCGCATATTCGGTCCCTGCGCTCAGGCTGCTCAATTGGAAGGTAGCAAAGCCTTTGCCAAAGATTTCATGGCAAGAAACCACATCCCCACAGCCTCATATGCCACATTCACAAACGCCAATGAGGCCATCGCTTATATTCACCAGCATGGCGCGCCCATCGTTATCAAAGCCGATGGACTTGCTGCTGGCAAGGGTGTTGTCGTCGCCACTGACAACACTCAAGCCATTAAAGCCATCGAGTCCATGTTCGATGGTCAGTTTGGCGAGGCTGGCTCACAAGTTGTTATAGAGCAGTTCCTCGAAGGCGAAGAAGCCAGCTTTATTGTTGTGGTTTCAGGTCGTGATTGCCTGGCTCTCGCCACAAGCCAGGATCACAAAGCACGTGATGAAGGTGACTTAGGACCTAACACTGGCGGGATGGGAGCATACTCTCCTGCGCCAGTTGTTACCACTGCCGTGCACCAGCATGTTATGTCCGACATTGTTCAACCCACAATCAACGCATTGGCCGATGAAGGTATGCCGTTTACAGGTTACCTTTACGTGGGACTCATGATCGACGAAAAAAACCGCGCTAGCGTGGTCGAATTCAACGTTAGATTAGGCGATCCGGAAACACAGCCGTTGATGATGCGCATGCAAAGCGATCTCCTGACTCTACTAAACCATGCTGTCGACAGCACGCTAGAGCTGGCCGAAATTCAGTGGCATGAAGGTGCAGCTATTGGCGTTGTGCTTGCCGCAGGCAACTACCCCGAAGGTAGCAGCAAGGGAGATCCCATTACTGGAATTGAAGAGGCTGAGGCAAACGGTTGCAAGGTGTTCCATGCCGGCACACGCCTGGATAACGATACCTTGGTAACCAATGGGGGGCGCGTCTTGTGCGCAACAGCTAATGGCTCAACGCTTGAGCAAGCGAAGGCAATAGCTGACAAAGCTGCCGCTTGCATACAGTGGACAGGTGTTCGCTACCGCTCCGATATCGGGCACCGTGCTATTAAACCCTAGTGATGTCAGAGTGAAGCGTGGGCCCGATTGGGCAGCACGCTTCAACAATGCACTGTCGATCTTTAACGCTTCATCGCATCAAAGAATTCGTTGTTAGTCTTGGTCTGCTGCAATCGCCCAAGCAGAAATTCCACCGCTTCAATTTCATCCATAGAATGGATAAATTTACGCAATATCCATGTTTTCTGAAGCTCTTCAGGATCCATCATTAATTCTTCGCGACGAGTGCCAGACCGATTAATGTTTATCGCAGGGAATACACGCTTTTCTGCAATGCGGCGATCCAGATGAAGCTCCATGTTGCCCGTGCCCTTGAATTCCTCGTAGATGACTTCGTCCATTTTCGAGCCGGTGTCAACCAATGCAGTAGCGATGATAGTCAAGCTACCACCCTCTTCTATATTTCGGGCAGCACCAAAAAATCGCTTGGGCCTGTGCAATGCATTGGCGTCAACACCACCGGTTAGGACTTTTCCAGATGATGGAACCACCGTGTTGTATGCACGTGCCAATCGAGTGATGGAGTCGAGCAGGATCACAACATCTTTCTTGTGCTCAACCAGTCGCTTGGCTTTCTCTATAACCATTTCAGCCACCTGCACATGGCGAGCGGCTGGCTCGTCAAACGTACTGGAGATAACTTCGCCTTGAACCATCCGTTGCATCTCCGTGACTTCCTCAGGTCGTTCATCTATCAACAAGACGATGAGGTGTGAATCTGGGGAATTAGCCGCAACGCTCTGCGCAATGTTCTGCAGCATCAGCGTCTTACCCGCTTTCGGCGGAGACACTATGAGGCCTCGCTGGCCTTTACCAATCGGGGAGGCGAAATCTATGATTCGGGCGGTGATATCTTCGGTGCTACCGTTGCCGCGCTCCATAGTAAAGCGTTGGTTCGCGTGCAGAGGAGTCAGGTTTTCAAACAGAACCTTATTTTTGGCCTCCTCTGGCGGACTGAAGTTGATCTCATCGACCTTGAGCAACGCGAAATAACGCTCACCTTCTTTGGGTGGCCGAATTTTCCCGGAAATGCTGTCGCCTGTGCGTAACGCAAAACGACGCACCTGACTGGGCGATACATAGATATCGTCTGGCCCAGCAAGGTAGGAACTGTCTGCCGAACGCAGAAAACCAAATCCATCCTGCAAGATCTCAAGCACACCGCCACCGAAGATATCTTCGCCTTTGCTTGACTGTGCTTTGAGTATCGAAAAGATCATATCTTGCTTGCGTTGCCTGGCAACGCTCTCCACGCCAATGGATTCAGCAAGTTCGATCAACTCGGTAGGAGCTTTCTTTTTAAGGTCGGTAAGGTTCATACAGATAACGCACAGATAGGGCGTGAGTCGCCGCGGGGGGAGGATGCTTGACCCAGAGTATTCAATAAAAACTATTCAATACGACAGGGCAATTCAGAAACCAGTGAGGATAAATTGGTTGGATACAGGTTTGAATTTGCAAGAGTCTTCGTCAAGTGTTTAACGAAAAACTGTGGGATTTTGTGGGTGTTAGAAACGTAGTACACGGAGCTCGCTGTAGAAAAGCGTTCTTCAAAACATGTACTTGTTGAAAGATTACACCACAAGTCTTGTGATGTCCAGCTCAGATTCCCAAGCAAGCGCTTTCATCGTAAAAGCGCCGCAAGAGCGTGACTCGAATCACACTACTGCGGCCCACTACAGGGTGCCCTGCAAGAAATTTTCTTCTATCTACAAGACTTTTAAGGGCATTCCATGATTACTGCCAAGGCAATATAAGAGCCGGTTAGCAGCCTGCAGCCCCCTATTGCCTGTCCCTTGCGGGAGAGTATCTACGCGTTCTGGTCAAGGAACTCGGAAAGCTGTGCTTTGTTCAGCCCACCAATTTTGGTGCTCTCAACCGATCCATTCTTGAACAGCATCAATGTAGGGATACTGCGAATGCCGTACTTAGGTGGCGTGTCCGGGTTTTCGTCAATATTCAATTTGACAATTTTCACTTTGCCCGTGTATTCAGGTGCAACGGCCTCAAGCACGGGTGCGATGGCCTTACAAGGACCACACCACTCAGCCCAGTAATCGACCAGTACGGGCACGTCAGAATTTAGCACTTCTTCTTCGAAGTTGGCGTCGGTGATTTGGATAATATGTTCGCTCATAATAATCTGTTGGCTCCGTCTGTTGTGCCGATGCGAAAGGACTTCCGAGGGACTTCCTGAGGATGAAAACGATAAAAA
The DNA here is from genome assembly GCA_023301725.1 of Granulosicoccus sp. Classification (GTDB taxonomy): domain Bacteria; phylum Pseudomonadota; class Gammaproteobacteria; order Granulosicoccales; family Granulosicoccaceae; genus Granulosicoccus. The sequence continues at coordinate 4,104 of JALZUD010000062.1, forward strand.
ACACTGATACAACACTATATGCAGTAAGGTGTTGCCTGTCGTTCACAAACGATGGGGCCTTTTAGGACCATATACAAGGCATTAAGTTTACACCTGCGATGCAGCCCACAGGGGCTGCCAGTTAAAATGCAGGAAACCCGTTCTCGCGAAACTGGCGCTGAGCTCCCGACCGACATGAATCGGTTGTCGATCGTATGACATTTAACGCATGACAAAAAATTCCACAGACACCGCTCCGGCAAATGAAATGCCTACTTTCAGAGAATTGGGGCTCACCGATGCCTTGCTGAAGGCAACAGATGAGCTCGGCTTCGATCGTTGCACCGAGATTCAAGGGTTGACACTGCCTGTCATTGCGCAAGGCACCGATGTGGCCGCTCAGGCACAGACCGGCACCGGCAAAACTGCAGCCTTCCTGCTGGGAAGCTTCACTCGCCTGCTGCAAAATGAGGGCGGCGAGCGAGCCAAAAACCAGCCCCGCATGCTGGTCATTGCGCCCACCCGCGAGCTGGCCATGCAAATCAAGAAAGACGCTGATTCCCTGGGCAAATACGCAGACCTCAAATGCGCTGTGGTGTACGGCGGCATCGATTACGAAAAACAACGTAAGGAACTCGAGGCAGGGGTGGACGTTATTATCGGCACCCCAGGCAGGCTGATAGATTATTTCAAACAAAAAATATTTGATCTGAAAAAACTTGAAATCATTGTTCTGGACGAAGCTGATCGGATGTTCGATTTAGGCTTTATTACAGACATACGCTTCTTGCTACGTCGCATGCCAGAACCCAAAGATCGCCTGAGCATGTTGTTTTCAGCCACCTTGTCACATCGAGTGATGGAGTTGGCTTACGAGCACATGGATAACCCTGAAGCTATCAAGACCGAATCAACCGGCGTTACTGCCAAAGGGGTTCAACAATCGCTCTACCAGCCGGCAGATGACGAAAAAATACCTCTACTGCTGGGCCTGATACAACGTCTTAATCCTCCACGCTCTATTGTCTTTGTTAACACCAAACGTGCGGCCGAAAAAATTGAAGGGTATCTGCTAGGTAATGATGTGGCATGCGGCACCCTGTCAGGCGATGTTCGGCAAAGCAAACGCCAAAAAATACTGGCCGACTTTACGGCTGGCAAATTGCCCGTACTCATTGCAACAGACGTAGCAGCACGCGGATTGCACATTGACGATGTTAGCCACGTTTTCAACTACGACTTGCCGCAGCAGGCCGAAGACTATGTCCACCGCATTGGAAGAACCGCCCGAGCGGGCACTGAAGGCGTAGCCGTAAGCTTTGCGTGTGAGAACTACTCCTTTTCGCTACCCGAAATTCAGGAATACATAGGCCAAAGCATCCCGCTGGAGATGATTACAGATGAGTTGCTCGTCGATCCCAAGCCCCGAGTAAGGGTAGAACGCGATCGTCCGGATAAACCTGGACAAGGAAGAAAACCGGGATCCGGTGGCTCATCAGGCCGCCGTTCTCAACGCAATGCCGGTCGAGGATCAGGTCGGAGCGCTAACCAAGCTAAATCGTCTGGTGACGTTCAGAGCGCATCCGGCAAGCCATCTAGCACACTACCTAAAAACGAGAACGCTCAGGCTTCGGCCAATGGCTCAAGCCCAGAGGGCACAGATGCCCCAAAGAAGAAAAGACGTCGGCGCAGACGTAAACCAACTGAGGCAACCAACCCCGCGACTCAAGATACCTCGTCAAATGATTGACCCGCAATCCCTGCTCCAGGATATCGGTTATTGCAGTTGAATCGGTTTTCTCAACTTTACCGTAACACCCTACCAGCAGGTAGTTGGCAAGCACTATGCTTTCAAGTAGCCACGTTACAGTGGCTTGGCGGTACAATACGCACAATGGTTGCTTCATTATCGTTATCCACAAGTTTGCACTCTCACTATTCTTAATCAGTGGTAAACGATCAGTAGTAAACGCGACGATTGCAAACGCCAATGCAACGAAACCTCAACAGTACCCCAGACAATATTTACACCATGGATACACAACTCGCTCGCAGTAACATGATCGAACAACAAGTGCGCCCTTGGGACGTCCTCGACCAGCGTGTGCTCGACGTTCTGGCAGAGGTGCCACGCGAAGCATTTCTCGCTGGTGTTCACAAAGGCGTTGCCTACAGTGATTTCCCATTGCCCATTGGCCATCAGCAGCACATGCTCAAGCCAACAGTTGATGGCCGATTGTTGCAAGCCTTACTGTTAAACCTGACCGACAACGTACTTGAGATTGGCACCGGTAGCGGGTACTTAACCGCTTGTCTTGCAAAACTGGCTGGCCATGTCGATAGCATCGAAATCGTGCCGGAACTTGCCGAGAGCGCGGCCGCAAGGCTAGCCGAACGAGGAGTAAGTAACGTAAACATCATGCAACAGGATGCCTCAGCAACATGGGATGCTCGTGATGGCTACGATGCCATTGCATTTTCAGGCGCAGTTCCTGCAATACCTGAATTCTATCGTCATAAAATGAACGTTGGTGGCAGGTTATTTGCGATTGTGGGTGAGATCTCCAGCCCGACAATGGAAGCGCTTGTGCTAACCCGAGTTAGAGAAAACGAATGGAGTCAGGAAAGTTTATTTGAAGTGAGTGTTGATCCGCTCATTAATTTTGAATCTATCGCACCTGCCTTCGTATTCTAGAATTTTCAACTAAAAATAAATCGTATGCCCATGCCAAAGCTGTCGAATCGCTTCGCTAAGCCCGTCTCTTCATTGCCAGCAATCAAAAATTGCGTTCGTCGCCTTACGCATTCATTCGTAGCTGTGGTGCTAGTCACCATGACCTCTACAATGACTGCTCAAGCGCAATCGAGCGACGACACCACGCCAGCCACCGCTACGCTGACCACAGATTTAGCGTCGGTCTATGAAAGTGCGCGTGAATACGACGCAGAATTTCAAGCAGGGCAATATGACCTTGAATCAACCAGAACGCTAATACCATTGGCGCGATCTGCGCTTCGCCCTCAGCTATCGCTTGGCGCTGAAACTGGCTTGGCAACTGTTGAGGATGATGGCGAAGGCCCCTTTGCTGAGTCAGCCATTTCCTTATCACTTACCCAAACTTTGTTTGATGTCAGTAGTAGCAGAGAAGTCGATCAGGCAGAAGTCAGCGTACGCCAGGCCGAAGCTCAATACGCAGCTATTGGACAAACACTCATCTTGCGTGTTGCTACAGCCTATTTTGAAGTCCTGCGCGCTCAAGTTAATGTTGAGTTCAGCCAATCTGAGCTTGAGGCTATTGACCGGCAACGTGAACAGGCTGAACGTCGCTTCGATGTTGGCTTAGTACCAGTGACTGATGTTCGCACAGCACAAGCACAATTCGATTTGGCAGTTGCACAGGAAATTGTTGCGTCTAACGAACTATTTACAGCTCGCGAAGCATTGCTAAGAATTAGCGGAATAGACGTGCAGAACCCAACACCGCTAGCAAACGACCTGCCGCTAACCCCGCCACAGCCCGCCAATATAGACGCATGGGTTGCGCTTGCCCTAGAACAAAATCTGGAGCTTGTTAGTGCCACTTTGGCAGACCAAAGTAACCAAATGCAAATCGGTATTGAAACGGCTGATCGTTACCCAACGATCAATTTTGTGGGATCTGCCACCTCAACAGCTACCGATCGATTTGGTCAGTTGGATACCAACTTTGCTGATTTTAGTGTGCAATTTAATCTGCCTTTATCAACCGGCGGCAGAATCAATGCATCCGTTGCGCAAGCACGTGCTGATGCACGTGCTTCAAATCAGGAGCTACTGACACAGGAGCGAACCACTGTGCAGCAAACCCGCGACGCTTATCGAGGAGTTCAAGCATCAATCAGTCAGGTGCAAGCTCTACAGCAGGCACTAGCATCTACTGAAGCATCTACTGAAGCAACAGAAGCTGGTTTTCGTGCTGGCACTCGAACATCAGTTGAAGTATTGCAGGCGTTACGAGACACCTTCAGCGCAAAGTCAGATTTTGCTGGCGCTCGCTATGACTACATCATCAACATGCTTAATCTTAAAGCTGCCTCAGGCACATTAAGTGAGGATGATCTGTATGCCATCAATCGGTTCCTTGGTCCGCCTGAGTGAAGCTAACACTGGTGTTCAGTGTGGTACTCAAGCACTAATGCCAGCACAAATGAGCCGTTGATCGACAGAACCATTGATTGGCAAGATTGTGCTCTTCTTCCGATGTATCAACGCCGTATAATGGGTAATGAGCCAGCACACTCCCACGCGACGCTACCAGATGCTAGTGGTCATTCTCAGTCCGCTTCTGGCCCTCTACACCGCATGGCGGACTCTAAAAGATGGCGGTACACGCTATTTTTTGCAGCGATTTGGCTTCGGCTATAGCCATTCTATTGGCAATGCAGCCGCATCACCCCCAACCCTATGGATTCACGCGGCATCAGTGGGTGAAGTGTTTACTGTGTTGCCGCTTATACAGCGCATAAAACAGCCCTTGCTGGTGACTACCATGAGCCCCACTGGCGCAGCAGTGTTGCAACAGCAACAGTTATCTCATGTTAAGCACGTGTACCTGCCATTGGATTTCCCCGGCGCTTGCAGACGCTTCTTCAAAAAAATGAACATCCACGAGGGCTGGATAGTAGAAACAGAAATCTGGCCATGGCTTTATTCATCAGCCTACTCCCAGTCTGTACCACTTACCATCATCAACGCACGCTTGTCAGAACGAACTAGTAGCCAATCAAAAGGCTTATTAGCATCAACGTATGCAAGAGCTCTAGAAGATGTGAGCATTCTGGCAAGAACTGCGCAGGATGCGACAGGCTTTGCCAACTTGGGAGCCACGACAACATCAATTAGTGTAGTGGGTGATCTCAAATACGCCAAACCTGACACCCAACCAACACAATCAGCACATGAACCGTTGTCGACAAGACCTTATGTGCTCGCCGCATCCACACATGACAACGAAGAACTTCAACTAGCACAACAGTGGGATCAGCAACTCGCCACCATTAATCCCGATACCTTACTGGTTATTGTCCCTCGTCACCCTGAACGCGGAGCTGCCATTATTAAAGCCTTGTCTGAAGCAGGGATAAATGCCGCACTGCGGAGTCAGAAATCTTCTATTCCAGAAAACTGTCAGGTCTACATCGCAGATACGCTGGGAGAATTACAAGCATGGTACTCACAGGCGATCGCCTGCTTTGTGGGCGGATCTCTCATAGCTCGCGGCGGTCACAATATGCTCGAACCAGCCCGTGCAAATTGCCCTATTGTGGTTGGAACTCACACCTTCAACTTTCACGAAATCATGGATTCTTTAATTGACAGACAAGCCATCGTTATTGCCAAGGACGCCCGAGAGGTAGTTTCATTTTTCAATGAAGCCCTGAACGACACAGAGGCATACACCGCGATGGCACAACGCGCGAGCGAACAGGCGAGACGCTTTGAAAATATCGTGGATGCCTATCTAGAGAAGCTGCAGCCAGATTATTAGTCGAGATCCACACACTCAACAAATATTCTGACTCCATGGTGCTTTCAGGACGCTAATTCATTAGCCCAGCTGGATCGACAACGATAGACATGTTCGTTGAGATAAGCACTTTCCGACTCAGTTGTAGATAGCTGTTGTAACACCTTATTGCATGAACGCTCCAAGCGATTTATATTATCTAAACACCAACCTTCTGACTGCGGACTGTTAGGCAAAGAGCGGATTCTCCCCCTATCAAAATCGATAAGATAAACAGCATTGTCATCGCTTTGGTCGCCCTCATGTATGAGGATGTTGTGCGCATTTAAATCGGCATGATAGATACCTGCACGATGGAAATGGGCTATCACTTTTCCAACAAGCTGCCATAGAAGCTTGTCACGTGTTAAATCGTTTGACAGTTTTCCCGTGCTCTGGAGTCTGGACGCCAAAGTACTGCCTGGCAAACAATGAGTGATCAGGCTGGCGCAATATAAAAAGCCTTGCTTACTAACGCTACAAGCATAAGGCCTGGGTGCCGGCAACGACGCTTGCTGCAGATGCACAAGTAGGTCGAATTCTCTAAAGGCGCGTGTGTTGTCAAGACCGGTATACACGTAATGCTGTTTGCTTACTTTCCTGACCAATCCGCCTCTGTAGTAGTGTCGAAGCACTAAAGACGAATCACCAATCTGAAAAAACGTGGTGTTGCCGCGACCGGCACTTGCAGAGCCCGTTATTACTCCCAGCGATTGTAACGATTGTGCGTTCAGGTATTGGGCACGCAATGGACACGTGCGGTCATCTACATACCGCACAGTCATTGTACAAGGCTTGCCTGTTACCTCAACAGCGCTATTGTGCTGAGGACATTCAAGCTCTCTGGTGACTATTTTATTTGGGCTTAACAAACGAATTATTCGATAGACAAGCGCGGTTACCCCAACAGATATAGCCGCTCAAAGCACACGCCTATTTGGGCGGCTTTGGCCGGATTTTGCGAGTGATTCAAGAGGCGGACCTGATACACGGCTACCCGCACCATTACCTACAATCAGCTCTTTTCACTATTTTTACTGTCTACCAGACGGTACACCGTACCGCAGTAGGAACAGCTGGCTTCAGGAGATTCCTCCAGCGGTATGTAAACACGAGGGTGGCTGTTCCACAGCGGGCCATCAGGTGTTGGACAATGAATAGGTAACTGTTCGCGGGTTACTTCTACAAGCGAACTGGAATTGGAAGATTGCATGGCAGTATCGGGCCCCAAAGTTGGACGACTAAGTGGCCCTAGTTTACTTGCTATGCAGGCCTTTGTGGAGTCTGTGGCGAACCAAGAATTTTAATCCTTAGCTTGATAACACTTTGAGCTAAGTTTTCTAGCGCTGTATCCATGGGTGCTAGCGGCGGTTGTTCATCCAGCGCTTGCCGATGAAGCCTCTCACGTAACATAAGGTAGGCGCTCTGCAAGGCTTTGGTATCTGCAACCGGCAGAAACTGTAGAGCCTCCACACATTCTAGAATCCTGAAATTATCAGTGTAGGTGAGTAACTCAGGATGCTCAGAGGAGTAAGCCAGAACGAGAAACTGCACAATAAACTCGATATCCGCAACTCCACCAGAATCTTGCTTCAGATCCATGAATCCTGTCATGTTATTGCCATGAGCTGTGCGCATTCGCTCACGCATAGTGGCCACAGATAATTTCAACTCATTCAGAGGGCGTTTGCTGGCAAGTACACTTTGCCGAATACTGGCAAACCGAGATTGGAGTTCAGAGTCTCCAACTATTAGCCTGGCTCTTATAAGTGCCTGATGCTCCCAGGTCCAGGCATCGCTGCCTTGGTATTTTGCGTAAGATTCGATACTACTTACCATGACACCTGCACTACCGTTGGGTCTCAAACGCAGGTCTATTTCGTACAAAATTCCCGCAGGCGTGCGAGTCCCCATAAAGTGCACAAATTTTTGTGCAAGCTTTGCATAGTACAAACTGTTGTCAATAGATTTAGGGCCATCCGTAACTTGGTCTGATCCCATACTGTCATGCAGAAACACCAAATCCAAATCTGACCCAAAACCAAGTTCAACACCGCCAAGTTTGCCATAGGCAAGCACACCAACATGACTCTGCACACGTGTGGCCCCATCAACAAATCCTGGCCTTCCAAAACGATCATTCAAAGGTACGCTTACAAGCGTGAGTACAGCGGACACAATTGACTCCGCTAGCCATGTCAATTGATCACTAACTTGCATAACACTAAGACTGCCATCAAGCTGCGCGCAAGCGATTCGCATCTGATGGGTCTGACGATATTGACGAAGTGAATCCATTTGCACATCAAGTTCACTGCCTTGCAACCGTTCAACAAATTCAGCAGTTTCCTTGAACACAGACACGACATCTGTTTGCAATGATGCGTTAGTGAGCAGCTCGTCAATGACTATGGGTTGACTGGTAACAAAACCTGCTATCCAGCGACTGCTGGAAAAAAGAGTTAACAGATGTTGAAGTGCTTGAGGCTGGTCGTTCAATACTTGTAGATAACCGCCACGACCAACCACAGCCCTGATGAAATTCAGTACTCGGCCTAGCGTATCACCCGGCCTGTCGCACTCTTTTGCAAACATGAGAACAGTGGGCACCAGACGCTCCACACGCAACTGACTATCTGCCGCAAGATGCTGGTAGAAACTGCCTCTTGTGAGTGTGGCAATGCTGGCGAGCAATGATTCGTCAGGGGAGAAGCCTTCGTTGTTCAGTAGTACGCCTCTCTGCTGATCATCAATGGTTTCCGACCCTAGTGCCACCCACAAATCATGCGCCTGTTCGATAGACGCAGTGTCAGCGTCACAATGTACGATTTTATTATCAGTGTCTTCCATGACAAACAGCTGGTTAAAATGCTGCGACACTCCATCGCGATGTAGCTTGAGTTTACGTTGAAAAGAGTCCCAGTCAGGCTCATCAAGCATACACAGCAGGCGCTCTTTATCACTCGAGTCATTGGGTAAAGTATGCACCTGCTCATCACTCATTGCCTGTATGGCATTTTCCACTTTACGCAAAAATCGATAAGCTGACTGCAGCTCAATAACTTCAGCCTCCGGTAGCAAATTCAGCGTCGACAACAACGACAACACTTGCAGAATAGGACGAATACGCAGCCGGTTATCCTGCCCACCTCTAACCAACTGGAAGGCCTGTCCGATAAACTCGATTTCACGTATGCCGCCGCTACCCAGTTTGATGTTGTCTTGCATAGACTGCTTCAAAAGCGACAAGGCAATTTTTCGTTTGAGAGAGCGAAGCGCATCAAAGGCGTTGTAATCCAGATAACGTCGGTATACAAACGGCGTAATCAACTGCTCTAGAGCATGAATATCATCTGGGTGCCCGCACAATGCACGCCCTTTAATCATGGCATAGCGCTCCCAATCACGTGCTTGTGTGAAATAGTAGTTTTCTAGCCCATCAAAGTTAATCACCGCCGGACCACTTTCACCAAACGGTCGCAAACGGGTGTCTACTCGATAGACAAAACCATCTTCAGTTACGCTGTTTAAAAGCTTGCAAAAACGCTGCACACTGCGTCGAAAAAAATCACTATTATCCCGAGTTTTATCTTTACCCATGTTTTCAACAGTAGGTGCGTTCGCTACCAATTTGGTGTGCCCGCTTGCTGGGTATACACAGATTATGTCGATATCGGATGAGACATTCAGCTCTCCTCCACCCAATTTCCCCATGCCAATAATGATGAGCCGCTGTTCGCGCCCATTGACATCAAGAGGCGTTCCAAATCTTTTACTCAGAGCGTTGTAAGTCCATTGATCGGCGGCCTTAACGCAGCTTTCTGCCAGGATCGAAAGCTGTTCTAAGGTTTGTTCCAGCGTGTACTTTTCTATTAGATCGCACCATAGAATCCTCACCATGTGCCGATGGCGAAAAATTCGTAATATGCGCTGCTCCGATGCTTCAACTGAGTTTATGTCTTGATCTGTGGCCATCGAAAACGCCTGCGCGTGCAGCTCTGTAAGCTCAACAAGCAAAACTTCTAGCGAAGGCAAATCAGGAGACAAATCTCCCTTAGGTTCGATGCTTTTTTGTTGTACCAAAGCGGGCAGCACGGACGGATACTGTGTCAGTGTTCGGGCGATATAAGGGCTTACCGCGCATAGGGGTAACAGCCACTGATCTAGATAACGAGCCGTTTCTGCAGTCTGCCCCTCCAAGTGCTCGAAGGCGGCATTACGGATAGCCTCAACCTGTTGCAGTAACGCCTCAGTTTTCAGGCCCTCAGAACACTCACTTCTCACGTAAAATCTCCTCGGGTTGATCGTTGTCGTTTAAACCAGAAAGTCTAGCGCTTCTCACCACCTCATGAGTGCCATCGGGTAAAATCGACCCCATGACTCGGCAACTCGAATTAAATAATATCTTCGTCGATATCGATGGTACGCGCATCATCGACGATGTGTCGTTCTCCTTAGATTCTGGCGACATTGGTTGCCTGCTAGGCCCCAGCGGCTGTGGCAAAACTACCTTGCTGCGCACCATTGGCGGTTTTCAGCAACCGTCGGGTGGTGAATTGCTGATTGCTGGCAAACAGGTGGCAGGCGGTACTACGTATATCTCGCCTGAGCAGCGCAGAGTGGGCATGGTCTTTCAGGATCTTGCTCTTTTCCCACACATGAATGTGCGCAAAAACGTGGGCTTTGGCCTCAAAGGGCAATCTTCCAAAGAGCTCAAAACCCGCGTGGACGAACTACTCGATCTTGTTGGCATGCAACGCTACGCTAACAGCTACCCGCACCAACTCTCTGGTGGACAACAACAGCGAGTAGCGCTGATCAGAGCTATGGCGCCCCGACCACCGGTGTTACTGCTCGACGAACCCTTCAGTAGTCAAGATACAGAGAGGCGTGTCCAACTGGCTCATGAAGTGCGTGAGATATTAAAACAAGACGGCATTACCGCTGTGTTGGTCACGCACGATCAATTCGAGGCTTTCGCGCTGGCCGATCACATTGGCGTTCTGTCAAAAGGTCAGCTACGACAATGGGACGACGCTTTTTGCCTCTATCACACACCTGCTGATAAGTTCGTCGCCGACTTCATTGGCGAGGGTGTCTTCTTGTGTGGCAATACGCTCGAAGACAACGTGATTCAGACAGAACTTGGCACGATACACGGCGAGCTGAATGCCAAGGTTCCTGCCGGCACTCTCATTGAATTACTGGTAAGACCCGATGACATCATTCACGACGACAACAGCCCTAACAAAGCCACCGTGGTGTCACGCGATTTCCGGGGTGCAGACCATTTATATACCCTGAGAATGTCTGGAAACACGCGCTTGTTATGCCTGGCCCCTTCACACCACAACCACCGTGTTGGAGAAGAGTTTGGCATACGTCTGCAGCTTGACCATCTTGTCGTATTTGATCGGGACGACATGATCAACGCTTGATCAGCGCTTGATCAGC
>JALZUD010000063.1 GCA_023301725.1 Granulosicoccus sp.
CATTTCGAAGAAATCTCCGTCGACTAACCAATTGCCTTTCATCTCGTATTCTACCTTCCCCAAAGCCGCTCCAAGGTCGAATTTGGCGTTGGCTTGAAAAGACTTGTCAGGGTTTAGCGTGAGCTCTAAATCGAAATCAGGCTGTGCCGGTGGTTTGTTAATAAATTTCACCAACCAGGTTCCATGCAGGCGGCTAGGGTCCACTGCACCAACGGTATCAATACCCTCGTACGCAGGCCTGTCCAATGCACTCAGATTTTCCCCTAAATCTCTCGTTGCTTGCACAAACTCCTCGGTTAATGCACCAAAATCAGGTGCTTGAGGAATGGCGCAGCCTAACAGCGAGGCAGCAAATGGCAGGGTTAGAAAAACATTTCTAAATTTGATCATTTACAATCCTTTGTTTCAGTGTTGGTTAACTTTTGCCGATTTAGTTTGGCGGTTTGACTCACACAAACATTGAAACGCTCGTGCTCATCTAAACAAAAAAATAAATCGGATCATTGTTCTACAGTAGAGCTTTCGAGCTCGATATATGAGAAAGAGACTGGACAGCAAAAGTACTGTAAGGTCCGGAATTTGTCAACATAGTTGAACGTTGAATCAGGCCACAACGGCCTCAATTATATCCGGATTGAGAGTCACTGTGGTTTCACGGTTCCAGTTTCGTGTATTGCCGCTCCAGCGTCGTGGGTTGGCTTCTTTCGCTTTTTTTTAAACCGCCTTGCGATTATTGAGGATTTCAATATTCTCTCCCGTGTGGCGCTGTGCAGGCGTTACAAACTTTAATGCGCTGTGTCTGTGCTCTTGGCATTGGATGAGTAAGTCTCCAAGCCGTTCTACCGATTAACTCTTGAGCTCGTTGCTGAACAGTCGCTTGAGAAAACCGGATGGCTGACTTTGTATTTCATACTGTGCTAATGGGTGCAGGCGTAAAACATCCATACGCCCCGCTAGAGAATCTAAAGAGTGTAGCGAGCAGCAGAATGATCGTTGATCCCGTGAGTATGAAGCGGCTGGGATCACGTTTATTGTCTAATTTAAGCGTGAGCGCGGAGAATAGCTAAGCGATGTGCTGTACCTCATCAAGCATAATGCGCGTCAGCAGGTCTTGCACGAAACCGATGGGATCGGCTTTAGCGCCAGAGCGCACCACCTCGTCGTCGAGGCTCAGGTAGCTGTATTCCATATCCCTTTCCACATCGAGAGCAAGGGTAGTTTTCTCACACTGTCGGGGACCATGAATAAGTGTGGCAGGCGAATCCTCGAGTGCCTTACGCAGGTTTCGAGCGGCCTATCGGGGGAAAACTGGCGACATTGAGCCCGGCTGATTGAGAATTTCAGATGCGGCTGACTGTAAGTAATGACGGCGGCTGATTGCAAGTTTTATATCTGGCCAATTGAAATTCAATGCGTGCATGTTGTAGCGTAGGCAGTCATACCGTCTTCCGTGATGATGAATGGTTTATGTGAACAGGGCAGGGTGTGTAACGCGCTGCCTTGGCTTTGTCGAAAAACATTTTCACTTTGAGCAACGTGGGGCTCATGCAACGGCCTGTTCGCTAAACCCGCAACATTTTCATATCTTCATTACCGAAAACGAGAGTAACTATCTCTGCTTACCAGAGCTTGCAAATACAATTGCCATATTTGGATCAAGTTATGGCTTACAGGCAATTGGTGGCATTGAGTGGGTAGAGCAGCGAGAGGTTTTCTACTGGGGCGACATAGACACGCATGGGTTCGCTATTCTGAATGAACTTCGCGCAAGCTTGCCAGAGGTGAAATCACTGTTAATGGATAGTGATGCTTTGTTGGCTCATGAGTCTTTTTGGGTTAGCGAATCAAAACCGGCGAATCGGCTTCTACCCCGATAGTCAGAAAGCGAAACAACGCTGTACAGAGAGTTGGTGGGAAATCGATTTGGTGCTGGGGTGCGTCTGGAGCAGGAACAGATCGACTATCAATTCGTTCTTTCACGTCTGCGTGCTGCAGGATGGGATGTGGTGGCTTGATATCAGAGCTTGCTTCTTGTCAGTCGATGAAAGCAGCAGGGTCGCAACCCTGCAAGCAAAAGAGTGGATATCTTGTGGACTGACACAATTATCAATAATGTGGCAAGCTGAACTAATCAACTGACAATACTGTTGGGCGTATCGCAGCCGTGCGAATTAAAATTTAAAAAGCACCAGAGAAAGGGATTGATAATGGATTTTCTGCCACTGAAAAAAGACGGAATTTACGTCTACTCCGAATTTCTTAACAGACTGATAGCTGGAATAGTCGATGGAATTGTTTTGCTTCCTCTAATCGTTTAAATCCAATATATTGAAGGGCTATCAATATCCCTGGCGGTGGGTTCAATCCTTGTGTCAAACCTATTGTTCCCAGCCTACCGGGTGTTTTTTCACTACAGGTACGGCGCGACCCCAGGCAAGATGTTTTTAAAAATAAAAGTCACTAAGCCAAATGGCTCTTCAATAAGCTTGAAGCAAGCTGTGCTTCGGTCATCGGTAGATATGTTTTTCACAGTACTAATAGCTACAGCGGGGATTATGGCGCTATCCCAGGTTAATCCAGCAGACTATCTGTCTGCGGGTTGGTCAGATAGAGTTGAGTCTTTAACTATTCTGTATCCGTCATGGTTTGGTGTGGTGGCTTTTGCTTTGTATGCATGGTACTTGAGCGAATTTTTGACTGTTTTTTTTAATAAGAGGAAGCGAGCGATCCATGACTTTATTGCTGGCACTGTGGTTATTCATCGGCAATTCGCCATGCAAGACGATCAGAAAAAAATTACACTAGTAAAGCATCAAATGTAGACAAGCTGGTTTCCAGTTCACGTTGTGTTGCTAAGGTAACTCCTCATCCTTCTGGTTCCTGCAAGCTGCCAATGAATCCCGGAAGGGCATTGTTCATCGGTATAAAGTCCCTGTAATTATGTGTTATGGCAACCCTAAGTCCGCTTAAGAGTTAATGCAACAACCCCGTATGTTCCGGCAACATCTGCTTCAGCTAGTGCTTAATCTATCTGGGAACAGGCCAGGCATCCAGCGTGATGCGAGCGTTGCAGGTAGTGAGAAAGAAATTTGCAAATCCTGCTAATGCCTCTTCGCTGAGATTTCCCCTTCCATCGAGATCATTGCGTCGTGGGAGATCACATTGGGTTGAACTAGATTTGTAGGTTTCAACTTTGCGCGCAAGTCAGCGTGCGATCAACCATATGCCGCCCGTATCCAATGCTTCTTAAAGCATGGCGTAGGACATCAATCGCGCAACACGGCCATTCCCATCCAAAGAAGGATGCATCCATAGCAAACGATGATACGCAGTTGCAGAAGCCACAATGGCATCGACATTGCCGAGCTTTGCATAAGCAGATTCAAAGCACATCATGGTGTGATGGAGTAGGCTGCGCCGGTCCCAGCCAGCGTGTCAAACAGTAGGTGGACAAGTAATGGGTAGCCGTTTCACTGATGAAATACCCTGGTTGTGGGTATTTTTGTGTGGCGACTTGATGGGAATAGGCGGGTTATACCTCCTATACTCAGATCCAAAAATTCAAGGTGTTACAATCTTTCATGCCGATAAGGGATTCATGATGAAACTGCGCAAGAAGTTAATCGCTAAGCTTCGAGAAATTCCGGATGTTGATGTGCATCTCTGGAAGCCGGATTACCATCTTGTCGTCATCGACTACAAGGGGCGTGAAATTGCTCACTTCCATGGAAACAACGAGCTAGATGTTCGGCTTTCCAAAGACATCGTTAAGCGTGATGAACTCACTCACGCTGTTGATCGCGTAGGACATCTCAGCCGGAAAAACGGTGGTCGTTGGCTTATCGTGCGTTTTACGCGTGAGCCGCATCTTGAAAAAATGGTGCGCTTTGTAGAAATGGCGATTGAGGTTAGGGTGTGTGAGTCTGCCTAGCGTTGCCAGTTCTTAATAGCCATCTGGTTTTTTGTCTAGTTTACATTGGTGAATTTCTAAGTTAGATTGATTTCTCACTAACAAGGAATATAACCATGGCTCTAGAAGACACAGTATGCTCGCTTGTCCCTTACTTTACGGTACATGAAGGCAAGATGGATGAATTCAAAGCGCTCGGTGAGCAAATGGTTGAACGGACCAAATCAGAAACTGATGTTGCGTTCTACGGTTTCGGTTTTAGTGGTCAGCGCGCCCATTGCCGCGAAGGTTATGCCAATGCTGCGGGTATCTTGAAGCACCTTGAAAACGTGGATGGTTTGTTGAAACAGGCATTGCAAATAGCCGATCTGGATTTGCTAGAAGTCCATGGGCCGGCAACTGAGGTGGCTGCACTTCAAGAGCCTCTAAAGGGGCTCAATCCTACGTACTTCACGATGGAAACTGGATTTCGCCGGTAGCTCTTAGTTGTGTTCGTCATCCATTCGTAGGTTTTTAAAGGTTCAAGCTATGGCTCATTTGTTCTCCCTGGCGTTACTCCGTGAGGTAGGCTCTGGCTGCATATTTGTGTAGACCATCAAGCACAGCTATCTCGGTTTGGGTATGGGCTTTGATCGGGTGTGGGGGCTAGCCTTTTTTCGGAGCCAGCTCATAGGTCTTACCAATGCGGGCGAATTGATACTTATCAATATTGACACTGGCCAGTGAAGGGCGCTTAGAATTATTGCGAGGTGCAGCCAAATCGTTTAGTGATGAAAACGGCCAACTAAAATCACTAACCTTTGAAATGCGCGATGAAAATAAATCGATGTGCGCGATTGAATTGGATAACGTGCTGGTGTTTTTGGCTTATCACCCAAGCTTGGCCCTATTGAAAATTGGGGGCTTGAACTTGAGCGTAAAGCTGTTTCTATCAGCGCGGAAACATTTGAAACCAGCGTGTCAGGCATCTACGCTGTGGGCGATATCAAGACCTATGTGGGTAAGAAGACGCTGATATTCAGTGGGTTTCATGAAGCCGCCTTAACGGCGTATGCCATCAAACAAGCGTTTGATCCTGATACGAAGGTGTCTGTTCAATACACAAGCGCATCCCCTCACTTCATGAAAAATTGGGTGTTAAGGCTTAACGCCATGAGCCACTACCTAATAACTTGTGTCAGGGAAAGTATTACATAAAAAAGTGTCATCTGAAGTGGACATACAGTGGATGTTGTTCCTAGAATGCAGGGTAATGGTTTAGATGCTGCCGCCGTACAGAGTTAAACTTTTTTACAAAAAGTGAAGTTTTACGAAATCTTGAATTGAACATATTGAGGATTGTCTGCGCTGTTTAAACAACGATAGGCTAATCAATAGGCTCTGCTATCTATTGTCATAGTTGCTTAAAATATTTCTCTGTTACTTCATCTGCCGGAAAAAACAACTCAACGTGCACGCCTGAATACGTAATTTCTTGCACAGCACCAAACTGCGCAATCATTGAAATCAAGGTTAACACTGTCTCTCCAACTCTCAGCTTTATCGGTATGCAAACGTTAAGGCCATCTGCATGCACAAAGCCATCACCTTGCAATCGAGAATGCGCGCATAGTTTTGTTCGGATAGCCTGTAAAGTTTCGTCATGTGGCTTTTGTAGCTGCTCTGCATCCATCCGGCGCAGCATTAAATGAGCCACCTCAACCCAATTTACAAATACGCCATTAGGATCATCTGTGCCAAGTATCGCGAGCATAAGATTATTGCTTTCATGCGCATCCAGCAGACTTAAAACATGCTCAGCTGCAGAGTTTGTCTCGAGCAGAGTCCAAGACTGATCACACACTAAGGCAGGATACGGCAAATGATTGCCTAACATCGTATGCACAGCATTGCGTAGTATTTCGACATTTTTATCGTCTAACTTAGATTCAGGAAAAGCGTTTGAAAACCCGGATTTGGCCAAAGCTACATTGGTATCCCCATGAGACACCCCCATGGCAGACGCAAGTTTTAACACCATATTCCTACTGGGCTTGGCTCGACCTTGCTCCAAGAAGCTAATGTGCCTGGACGACGTTGATGCCAGTGAAGAGAGCTCTAACTGGCTCAACCGTCTGCGTTTGCGCCAATCACGCAAAATACTGGAAAATTCACCCAATGTGTTATTACTTATTGTCATCCGAATATTACCTCCCAGGTAATTGCACGCAGCGAATCTATCAACAATACTTAATGTACAACAAACTGAAACAGCGTATCAATGACAAGCAAAGTATCCTTGAATAGAGCTATTTTACTCATGCGAATTAGTTGCTATTCATTTCTTGTATTCGCATTTTCTTGGTGGCTTGCAACCATACCCAATCTAGATTGGCCAGCCCGCTTTATACTGGATGTAAGCAATTGGCCAATTGACGGAAGCGCTAACAACATGGCACTTAACTCACGCTTTCTCAGTGCCATCGGCGCTAGTTTGCTAGCAGGCTTCAGTGTGCTGTTGTTACTAGTGGTCGTACCGGAGATTCAACGTGGTAATCGGTCAATTATCCGTGGAACTGTCATTGCTATTCTCACTTGGTATGTGGTGGACAGTGTTGGTTGCTTGTTGTTGGGAGTATTATCAAACGTAGTGCTTAACACCGCCTATGTTGCGTTCCTTCTAATTCCATTGCTACTGGCGTCTCGAGCCATTCGTCAGACAGAGACTACTCAGTAATTGTGTGACCTCTCAACACGTCAGCTTAGCAACAGTTCCACTTAACTCAGATCATCACAATATTCTCTACGATGTAAGTTGAATCGTCTAAAAAAAGAGCTGTGCGTATTGCCGACGTCTTTCTTAACACAGCTCTCATTGAATATTTGCAGCGCAGTCGTAACGCTACACTGCGCCTAGATACGCTTCCTTCTATATCAGCTCAGCAATCAATCCAAGTGCCTCTGTTTTCTTGGCTTCCGCATCTTGCTTGAGCGGCCTCGTATCTTCAGCTGCAAGCGACGTGATTTTTGTGGGGCCTCCTTCGGTCTATGGGTGCCCTCCGGGGTATGGCTGCACAGTGGAGATTGATCAGGTGCCAGATGTGTAATGGAGCTTCACTGTGCCGGTCCCAGCCAGCGTGTCAAACAGTGGGTGGACAAAGTAATGGGTAGCCGCTTCACTGATGAATAACCTTGGTTGTGGGTATTTCGTGTGTCGGCTTTATGATTTACAGGCTCTTTTGACGGTTCCTCTCATCTACACAATCCCCACAAAGGCAATTCATTTCAATTTGCAGACTCACGAGTTCATAACCTGCAGTGTCCACACTTTTGCGTAGCTCCTTGATAGTCGACTCCTTAATGCTAATCTCGGTGACTTGATAACAATATATGTTTAAGGACATGGAATCGAATGGTACGATTTTCACAGCCTAACGTAATCGGAGAATTTATCGCTGATATTCTCGTTACCGCAGCTGACCAGCAACTCAAAGAACGCGAAATATGGAATTTTGGAAATCCAGGCGGCTGAATATCTTAACCTCTCAGGTGGAAGGGGAAGGAGGTTTTTTCAATTTTAATAGAGCACCACGAAATGGCATATTCTGAAATCAAGGCACTGTTATTTGATGTCTTTGGAACCGTGGTCGATTGGCGAGGTTCAATCACCAGAGAGATGCAACGTTTTGGCAGTGAACAGCAGATCAATCAAGATTGGCAGCAATTTGCGCTGGATTGGCGTGCGCTTTATCAACCAGCGATGGAAGGTATTCGATCAGGGAAAAGAGGGTATGTAAAACTTGATCAACTGCATCGAGAGAATCTGCAGCAACTGTTGCGAACTTATGGGTTGGAGTCCTTGACCGAAGCGCAGCTGGGTCACGTCAATCGTGTCTGGCACAGACTACAACCGTGGGAAGACACGCTACCAGGAATGAATCGGCTAAAAAAACACTATGTTTTAGCCAGTGTATCGAATGGCAATGTAGCGCTAATGGTTAACATGGCTAAGCACAGCGCAATCCCGTGGGATATGATTTTGGGGTCTGAAACAGCGCAGGGGTACAAACCTCAGGATAAGGTCTACCTTCACAGTGCGCAGATGCTTGGGTTAGAGCCTGCACAGTGCATGATGGTGGCAGCGCATAATGATGACTTGTATGCAGCGCGGGCATTAGGATTTAAAACGGCTTATATCAATCGACCTTATGAATACGGTGAGGGTCAGATTAATGATCTTCACGCAGAAGAAGCATGGGATATCGTCGGCGAGTATATGACCGATGTCGCTGATGAGCTAGTCTGTTAGACGACGTTGAACATCTGCCAACATAGTAAATTGACTATGTTGGGTGCTCTCTCCAAAGCTGCTGAACAATGGATCAACGTTGTGTCAAAGACTGGGGGCACGAACGTTACTCTGGTTGAGCAGTATGCCGACTTCTGTGCATTCTAAAATCAAGCAATCTGCTCCTGACTCGATCAGTCCGATCGCTTTAATACCGCCGAGAATTTCGTTGATTCGCCACATGAGTAAACTAGGTATCGTTCTAAGCGGGCGGCTTACTCGCTGGCGACTTGAGTGTGTCATGTTGACTGCGCAGTAAATAGATTTTCCGTCAAAACATATCAATCAATTGCAAGCGCCGTGATCTCTCGGCGGAATGGTAGTGCATCACCGATATCCTTGCCATCAAGCTCACGTGCATAGCGATGCCCTGCATAAGTTGACCACGCTATTGGGCCAGGCGCTTCTGCATCACCAAACATTTTCACGGTTTTTATGCCGGCATCAGCCCACTCGGCTTCGCGCGCCAATAACGCTGTATAAATTTCGTCGTTGCCAGTGCGTGATGCCACCATAACAACGGCATCAGCTGCAAAGGTTTGAGTGCGCCCTGTATAAACACAATCACTGACGACATGATCTACCGCTATTTCAGTGACGCCCCGGTTCAATACAATGTCGACGCCCATCTCTACAAGATTAGAATGAATAGCGGCTTGTTCTAGCGTGTTATTGGTCCACTCCGACACATAGGCTGACGGCGTGATAAGAGTTACTTTTGCCCCGTTCTTAACCAGTAGCTCAGCCAAGACACCTCCCATGTGCCACGTGCCTGGTCCCAGATATCGGGTAGATCTTTGTTCATTTCAACAAACTCGCGAACCTCAGCGTTAGAGAAACCCAGTTTGCCGATCGATTCATCGAGTGACACGCGTAACGCAATTGCCATGGTGTCACCGACTGCATCGCGAATATCACCAATCACTTCATTGGCAAAGCGCGAACGGTTTTCCAGACTGCCACCGTATTCGTCAGAGCGCTGGTTAGTTGCGCGGCTAAGAAAGTGTTGGAAGATTCCAAAGCCATGGGCGCCATACAGGTTGATAAAATCAAATCCTGCGTCTTTTGATCGTTTAGCAGCATTCACAAACCATCGACGCAAATCTGTTATGTCTGTTTTGCTTAACGCTCGTGCCTGCACCGGATCATTTGTAAAGGTACGGATAGGCAGTGCCGACGGTGCGAGAGGAACCTCTTTGGAATAAAGGTTTGGCCCGTTTATACCTGTTTTAAGGGGTCGAAGAGAATGTCGTAACGAGGATCGCGCACGCTATGTGCTCCAGTTAACTGCAGTTAGCCAATCAGTCTTGACGATTGGACGGGCGATACATTACATATCTACGTTGATTGGTAATTTGATCAGCGACATGTTTCGCATCATGCCAGACACCCCATATAAAACTGGAACCACGACGCGACTGCCAAGGCAGGCCGAGAAAATAGATGCCTGGCTCAGTAGAAACACCTCTCTGATGTTGCGGTTTGCCTTCCCCATCAAAGGCATCAACTTTCAGCCAATCAAAGTCCTGGCGGAAGCCTGTAGCCCAGAGAATCGTAGTTACATTTGCCTCGGCCAAGTCTAACTCTCGCACCGGGTTAATCATGCACTCGGGCTCAGGATAGACTTTGCGCGCTTGAGGCTCTTCCGGTAAATCGAGGCCGTTACGCTTAACATAGGCATCCGCATCGTCAAGCATCTTATGGTAGTTGGCATCCCCATTGGCGATGTTATCAATCAGATCCCGGGCGAACGTTAGTTTGCCGTTCTCATACACCTGCGTTAAACCAAGCAAGGTCATACCTTCGCCGGCCAGGTGGCGGAAGTTGATGGTTTTACCTCCATAAGCACCGCTTACGGCAATGGTGACATGTTCTGTGCCGGGCTCCATTTCAGATAAGTCCCACAATCCAAGAACGCCGAGCCACCAACAGAAGTCACGGCCACGATAGCTGCGTGGCGGGCGATCATGTGGACCCATTGAAAGATAAACTTTTCTGCCTGCACGTTGGAGCTCATCAGCTATTTGCGTACCAGATGAGCCGGCACCGACCACCAATACCGCCCCTTCGGGTAGTTGATCGGGATTGCGATAGTCGAACGAATGCATTTGATTGACAGCAGCATCTGAAGGCACCACCGGCGGAATAACAGGATGCTGGAAAGCCCCTGTGGCGGCCACTATATTGGCAGCCTCAATCACACCTTGCGAAGTGTCGACTTTGAAGCCGGGACGACCAATAATTCTCTCCGCTTTCAACACCTCTATGCCTGCTCGAACAGGTGATTTAATCATTTTCGCATAGTCGTTCAAGTAGTCAGCGACCTGCTCTTTGGGTGCAAACCCATCAGCATCTGTGCTGGCGAATTCCATGCCGGGAAAACGATCATGCCATGCTGGGCCATTGGCAACCAGCGAATCCCATCGCCCTGTACGCCAACGCTCAGCAACCCGCTCTCGCTCAAGAACGATGTGGGGAATGTCGTTGTTACTGAGGTGTTCGCTCATGGCAATACCTGCCTGACCGGCACCAACAACGAGCGTATCTATTTGTTCGACTGACATCTGAGGTTCCTTTTGTCTTGTAAACCAAGGCATTGAACTGACACTAAAAATCAGCGATATTGACACTTAATTAAGTCTCTATCCGGTCAGCAGTCGAAGTTTGACTGTTCGGATTACGCGACAGGTTCCATAGAATTCACGAAATTTGATGACAATAAAAGAATATTTTCACTTACTACTGATTTGACTCTCCCTAATCCATCCTGAAGATACAAGATTCATCGCATTCAACATGTCGACTTTATCAACTGTTTGATATTTCGCAACTTTTCCCCCACTGCTGCACAAAATCATTGATTAAGAAATTCCTAATTAATACATCAAGATTAATTACTTTTCGAAACCCTCGGCATAGCTCATTGTAGTTTCGGTTGAAAACTCATTGCACATGACAGCTTGACGTTGAGTAGTTGAGATACACCAACATTTTGATTTGATGCTCGGTAGTTCACCGGCATCAACAAACCGCAGTTGCAAGACCACGACAATCGTGTGATCGACCCCTTATCTGCACCTAGTTATGGTGTTCCAGATGATCATTAGCGCTATGGATATTGACCCAAACCTACAATACGCACTTGACGCGCGCAATGTGGTGAAAACCTACGGCAAGATGCCAGGCGGGGTGACCGCACTCAACGATGTCTCAATCGCAGTACGTGAAAACGAGTTTTTCACTTTGCTTGGACCGTCTGGCTGCGGTAAGACCACCTTACTTCGTATGATCGCTGGGAAGATAGCGGGTGTGCCGGTTGGTCTTATGACAGTGTGCTCCCAATATTCAAATCCCTAGAACATAACTGTTTAAAGCAAAACGCTGAATTTCATGGTTTCGATGGTGAGCTGCTAGTCGATAACCCGCGTGATCCGAACGCATTATCAAACGTGTTTGTCGCCGCCGGTGAAAGCGTAGGCCTACCGCACAATCATGATTTCAACGCGCAGGAACAATTTGGACTGGGCATCTATAACGTGACGCAAGATACGGGGAGTCGCTTTTCCAGCTATGCCGCGTTCGTTAAGCCCATTATGGGTCGCAAGAATCTGACCGTGCTAAGCGAAGCAAATATTCAGCAACTAAAACTCATGGATGGGCGCGTTACCGGGGTCAGATTAACTGTTGCAGGACGAGAACAGGTGCTAACTTGTCATCATGAAGTCATTCTCAGTGCTGGCACTATCAACTCACCGGCATTACTTCTACGGTCGGGAATTGGGCCTAGTGCTGAGCTTATCGCCGAGGGAATTGAGCCGGTAGTGGATCTTCCTGGTGTAGGCAAGAACCTCCAGGATCACATTGATGGAATGATTACAGTGCGCTCCCCTAGTCGTCGTACATTAGGAATATCGCTGGCCAATGCACCTGCCATCTTGGCAGCACCACTCAATTATTTCACACGCAAACGTGGCATGTTGACCTCCAATTATGTTGAAGCTGGTGGCTTTGCTAGAACACGCTTAGCCAAAGATCAACCTGACATTCAGTTTCATTTTGTTCCAGGCTATCGCAGCCACAGAGGTAAGTTAGTTGAGTATGGACATGGTTACGCTGTTCATACCTGCGTTCTGCGCCCAAAAAGCCGAGGTGAAATTCGAATTTCGAACACTGGGAAGGGATTTGAAATCGATAATCAGTTCTTTTCAGATCCGCAGGATGCTGCAACTTTAGTTGAGGGTATCCGGGTTGCCCGATCAATATTTTCGGCACCAAGCTTTGACTCGTATCGCGGTGTTGAGATGCTGCCCGGTAAAGAGGTACAAAGCGACGATGAAATTCTTGAATACTTAAGAGCAGAGGCACTAACGGTTTATCACCCAGCGGGCAGTTGCAAGATGGGAACTGATGATATGGCTGTTGTTGCACCCGACACCCTGAAGGTTCGCGGGATAGAGAACCTTCGTATTGCCGACGCCTCGATTATGCCTTATCTTATTAGCGGCAATACCAATGCTCCGTCTATGATGCAACACTAGGGTAAGTTAGCACCGTTCAGCCTTATGCATGTCGTACATTGAGTTTGTCCATATCTGAGTGGTCATTGGATGTACGTAGCGCTAACAGACGCCTGTGCTTTGGGCTTACGATATTGAATAATAGCTGATGATACAACTGCCTAAAAATAGATCAATGAGATCGATATCAGGCGCTTACGATCTCAACAGCAGAATCGGATATGCGCCTTAAAGATGCTGTTGCCATTCCTGTAAGTCGACTGATGTGTGGAGGTTCGACATCCCATGCCAGACCTAATACTACTACACGGCCCACCAGCCTCCGGCAAATTAACAATAGCCAAGCAACTCAGAGTTCTAACAGGTGCGCGCGTGTTTCATAACCACTTAACACTTGATGTTGCCAAGTCGCTGTTTAATTTCGGTGACCCAGAATTCTGGGCCCTGGTGCATGATCTCAGGATACTGTCTTACAAAGCCTATTTTCAAAATGGGTCGGGTACTGCTATTGCCACTTGGTGTTACGAAGGGCCAGAAGATCAAGAAGCATTTCTCGAAATAAAGACCATTGCCAATGCCGCTAAAGGGCGTGTGCTGCCCGTTTTCCTGAGTTGTGAACTGTCATGTCTGGAAAATCGGGTTGCTAGCGCTCATCGGTGTGAAATGGAAAAGCTTTCCGATGTAAAACAGTTGCGAGAGGTTATGTTGGTGAAGAATTACTGTGCAATTCCTGACGAATTATGTATTGAGATTAACTCCGGCACTCAATCAGCACTATCAAATGCGCAACGAATAGTAAGTGAGTTTAATGTGAGCGATAGGAATTAGCACTGATAGCTTGTTGTTACTGACTGCAATACTACTACTACCTAGCCGTTGGGTAGCCCTTTGATCAGAAGCATTAGCTATGTCTATTAGTCAGTGGGCACTCGAGCTAGCTTTGAACACAAAGCTAAGGCTTCCAAGTCAATTAGTCAGTCGTGAGTGACCTGATTCGTTTTCTTGTGAGCTTTATACCGGTCGCTGTCATACACATAGCGTGTTGACAAGCAGCAATTTTGCTAGTAGTTTCTTCTACAGGCAAACACAGCCTGCCGCTCGCAACCTATACGGTTCGGTGAATGTGTTCTAACCATTCTTTCAGCTTTGTGGCTAGCGGGTCACTGGCAATGCGAGCACCAGCAATTCACCCGCGCACCTACAAGAGTTGAAATTAATGAAATCTCCAAATGAAGTGAAAGCTCGCGCGAGCAAATTGCGTGACATTTTAAATGTTATGGGTCATCAACTCAAACATTCAGAATCCCTAGAAGTAATTTCAAAGCTCGAAGGATATCCAGATTGGAATACACATACGGCGGATTTAACAAATCAGTTTTTGGACGATGCAAATACCGAAAAAGCTGCCACCTCGCCAGAGCACCCCGTCATTGATGCTATAAAATCTGACAATGAGGCATTGTTGCGGGAATCGTTGAGCAGTGAGGTGCTTAGTAATAAATTGATTATGGCAGAAGCGTTTTATCAGTCTGTAGTGCTCGAACGAATTTCATTGGCCGAGGTGCTAATAGCACAAGGTGCTGATGTGGGCTCAGTGGTAATCAGGCAACTACCTCTTTTCGAGTATGTTATTCATACAGAGCGTGAAGATTACTTGAAAATGCTAGTGTTCAAATTCAAGCACTTAAAGGGGATTCACGCGAAGACCAGTAGAATTTTGCCTAAAGTGATTTGCCTGATTGGCAAGGATGATGATGCGCTAGAGCCTGTAAAAATCTTGTTAGATCAAGGGGCAAATATAAATGCTCAAACCCGGGAAGGGGACACCGCTATCATTCTTGCGGGTTGGGTAAGAGATGATTTGAAATTGGTGACCTACTTGGCCGAACGCGGAGCCGATGTGAATATAGCCAACGAGAACGGGGATACTCCGCTCATTGATGCAGCCTATAAGGGCAATATCAAAATACTTGAGTATCTACTCAACAATGGTGCAGATAGTAGTATCAAGAACAAAAGCGGCCGCTCAGCACTAGATATGGCGCGGCACAGAGAGAACGCGGCGGCTATAAGTATGATTGTTGAGCGCGAGAAGTTGGCGTAAAGCTACGTTAGATAGAAGGTGTGTGCAAATATTTACAGATTCTATAAAACGCTACTAGTTGATGCTGGCTGATGCCCTCAGCTTCAGAGGCTGCAGGTACTTAGTGATTTAAACGGGGAGGGAAGTTCTATAGTGCTGCGTCCAAACTTTAATACGAATAACTTGGCACATCATTGTTCCAAAACTGCCCCGAGTATTTTTGAGTTTAGAACGCAGCTATGTGGACATAGGTTGAACTAGGTAGCATGGCAGCAGTAAGCGCTCAGGATTCAGCGACTCGTCGCCATGGAGCACGCGCGCCGCCGCCAGCGGTTTGCTAGTCGCCTCAGCCCGTGCTGGTCTTGCAAAAGCGGTTGGCCAGTAACTACTAAGAAACCATTCAATCGATTAGCAGTCGGTAGAACGAGCGCTCGAGCAGCGTGCGAACAGCATCACCTTGAATATTTTAAGTGGTCGAATCATTAAAGATTTGGCTCACAGAATGGTAGATATCTACCATTGCTCTTTGACCTTGGTTAGATGGATAATCGCTCGTTCAGTTGCACTGTGCCTGCAGAATTATGCATTGCAAAACGCGTGATGAGTTTTGCAGACGCTCTCAGTGGTCTAAAAAATGCCCACAAGCTTGCCTTAAATGACTGAAAGCTATTTTTTTCGTCATACAACTCATTTTAGCTAATGGAATTTACTCTCTATGTATAAGAACGTACTCGCAATAAGCGCAGCCTGTGTATTTGTGCTAGCAGGCTGTAGTAGCTCTAGCTCGAATGATGACAACGACAATCAGACTGATCCAAGTTCTGGAGAAGGTGAAAACCAGGGTGGCCCTGTTGTTTTGACGGGTGTATTTGTAGACAGTGCAGTGGAAGGTGTTTCGTATTCAACCGCAACGCAATCAGGCGTAACAAATTCAGCCGGTGAGTTTAGTTATGTAGAAGGTGAGCAGGTTGCCTTCTCGATTGGTGCTGTTCAATTCCCGATTGTTGATGCGGCCCCTCAGGTTTCACCCGTTGACATGGGAAGTGTAAGTAACAGTCTGATTGACACAACCACTAATATTGCTCGCTTGTTGCAATCTTTAGATACTGACGGCAATCCTGATAACGGTATAACCATTTCCCCTGAAGCTGCAACAAGTACTGATCTGATCGATTTCTCTGTTAGCACTGAGCAGTTTGCTAATGAACCGGCAGTGATTAACTTGGTCGCTAATTCTGGTTCAGTAAATAACACGCTAATCTCTGCCGACGATGCCATTGGGCACCTCAATGAAACACTCGGTATTCAACTCGCTGTAGGCGAAGAAATTGTTGTTGACCTAAGAGACAGTGAATGGATATTTACGAATCCCTCTGTGGCATGTGACGGTGTGAGCAATCAGACTATACTGCGATATTCTAGAACCACGCTTACAGGTGAGAATAATAATGCAAGAGTTCAAGATGATGGTAGTTGCTTAAGAAATATCACGCCTTTTGAGCGAGCAATTAATGACCTGAGTGGCACTGGTTTTTTGTTTTTATGTGGTGGAGATGCACTCTGCACCTTTGATGAAATAAACCAATCCGTAATGCTTCCTGTCGATGAGCCTAGGAATGACTGCGTCGATTCCGATGGCCAAGCACAAGTTGCAGATCGTTCAATATCACACGTTCCGGGTAGCAATGTATTTAGTTATGGCCATTGCAACTCATCAGAATTCATTGGTGAATATATTCGACAGTAAGCTGCTCTACTTATAGTGAGTAACAAGTACTGTTGGAAATGTCGGAGCGTTGAGCATGCTCCGGCATCTTATCTCATGTGTCTTTATAGTGGTGGGCGGTAGTGGTTCTGTTTTAAACGTCAGCGGTGGGACATATTCTACTGTTTAAGCATTTCAAAGTAACTAGATCGGAGCATTTCAACATCCGGTCACACAACATACGCGAGAGCAAGGCAGAAATGAGAATTCCTAAAGTAATACTGACGGCAATTGTTTTAACTGTTTCGGGTTGTGCAGCCACCGCGCCTGACAACGTTGTATACGAGCGTATAACCAGCAAGGAACAGTATGTAGAATTGGTTACTGGTCGAGCTGGACTCAGTAAGGGCTCTAATATTTCTACAACAACATTCGCTGATGGAACAATGAAAGGTGGTGGTGGAGGCAAAACATTCTCTGGAACTTGGACATGGGAAGAGGAATATTTTTGTAGAGAAGGAACTATCGGCTCTGACGTATTGAAGCGTGATTGTCAGACAGTTGAAATATCAGGTGATAGGTTGAAAATAGGTAGAAACAAAGGCAAAGGTGAGAGCGTGGTATATACACTTAGGTAACTTCACATTGCGTGGTTGCCGTAACGCGGTTGCCGTAACGCGGTTGCCGCAACGCGGTTGCCGCAACGCGGTTGCCGGTAGGATTTTTCTCTAGCTGTTATTTGTTTTTTTTGTTCAGCGTATAGATCCCGTTTTTATTGTATTCGCAATGTACTGCTAACTCAGCGGGTAACCTCATGTCATCGCGTCTATATAACGCCGAATTTTGAGCATGTGCTTGATGATATACGCAAATAATTCAATATTTTGCGCACATTGTGTGAAATTTATTCACGATACGAGGAAATGTGAGCATATTTCTAAAATGACTTCTCACTAGTCGAGCTATCAAATCCCAGATCTTCCTCCGCTAGCCGAGCTAGAAACTCTCGAGATCTACAAAGCACTTGCTGTAGCGAACCAACATTTAGCTGAACTCAAGGGACACGCGTCGGTGATTCCTAATTCGCTGCGCATGGATTTTTGATGAAGCACAAGGAAGGACGAAATAATTGTTCTATCAATGTGCAGTTGTTTGATTTTTTGTTGGGGAGAACGAGCTAATCGGATAGCGAGACTCTCAATCAGCGTACGTTAATTCTTAGCTCAGGATTGAAGATCCAACGCAATTCGTTTGGCAAGAATAACTTTGTCTTCGCCGTCGTGCCTCGGCAGGGGCGCTACAAAGTTTATGTCGCAGCGTTTGTGCTCACTGCTGTACCAAGTAACGAACTGTAGGACCCGTTGACGCGCGTCATCCAGGGCTGTGCAGTCCACGCGGCTATATCACGCCAGAAATGGCGTATTTCAATTAACAGGCAAATCGAGAAAAACTAACAGCCTAGTTGGACCAGTAAAACGGGGCTTGTCAGCCCCATCGTAAACATTTAAAGCCAGATGTTACTGAAGCTCAATCTCCACTCGCCGATTCTTTGCACGACCCTCCTGCGTGCTGTTCGTCTCAACAGGGTTTTTCTCACCATAAACTACACCTTTCAGTCGCGAGTGTTTTACATTCAGGCGGTGCAGATACTTGGATACGGCCTGCAAACGTTGCTCAGATAATCCACGGTTGTATTGCTCACTGCCAGCAC
>JALZUD010000064.1 GCA_023301725.1 Granulosicoccus sp.
CAGTAAGTACAAGGGAAACAACCAGTAAGCTGTGCGCAAAAACTTTGGCTTCTGATTTTCTGTAAACATCATGTGAAACTGTCTTGGCAGCATGAAGGCTGCACAGAACGCTAATAGCAATAGTGTGCTCCACAGGCCAGAGTCTCCTGAAGAGTAGAGCTCATTGAGCATTTGCGGTTGAGCTTTTGCCCACTCGTTCATCGCCATGGGAGAGTCAAATATTTGTGTCACTACAAACAAACCAGCGATCACCATAGCAAGCAATTTTACGGCTGACTCGAAGGCTATAGCTAGTACCAAACCTTTGTGCTTTTCGCGAGGCGTTAAATGTCTAGCCCCAAAAAGAATGGTAAACACGGTGATCACAACGCAGAAGGTAAGTGCTAACAAATCAGGTAGCTCTGTTCGACTGAGTACCTGGATTGACTCGGTTACTGCGCGAATTTGCAATGAAATGTAGGGCAGAGTGCCGACTAGCATGAACAAAGTGACAACAAAGCCTGTGGCGCGCCCTCCGTAACGAAATGCAAACAGATCAGCAATGGAATTAATCTGATGCTCGATGCTGAGTCGCAAAATGGGCCTCAGCACATACGGGCCAAGCATAAAGGCGGCGGTGACGCCCAGATAGATGGTCAGGAAGGCTAATCCACTTCGGTCGGCCAAACCTACACTGCCATAGTAGGTCCAAGACGTAGCATACACACCAAGAGAAAGTGAATAGACAATGGGATTTGAAACTATGAAGTCAGGCAGCAATCCTGTGTCTGCACACCAGGCAATAACAAACAGTAATGCAAGATAGGCAAGAGCGATGGCGAACAGCCAGCCTAGCTCAATCCCCATGTTTCTGTCTCAGCTGATTCCATGCAACCAAGGCGATAATCACGGCCCATAGCGCGAACATGGCATACCAAGGTAGCGACAGGCTCGACCACCAACTATTCAATGGAGAATTGAATAAAAAAACCGCTAAGGCGAAAATCAATAGTGTGTAATCGGTTCTACCTAGCTTGCGATTCATTCGAAGCTAACCTGCGCTCTAGGACTGTGCGGCACATCACGCAGTTGCCAATGACTCGCAGCTGCTGTCCAGAAAGAAGAAATATCGGGCACAGTAATGGGCCGCTGACCCAGAAATTTCCAGGCGCTGTGCAAGGTGCTCAGTTTATCCATGTCATCAATAGCCGTGGCCTTAGAATGCTTGCTTAGCTTGTCGTTATTTGCATCAACTGCAACAGGGATGTGTGAGTACTTGGGAGGAGTCATGTGTAGATATTGCATGATTGCTAACTGTGCTGCTGTGCTGGACAATAGGTCAGCGCCACGAACAACCTCTGTACAATCTAGCGCATCATCAACTGCGCAGGCAAGCGAATAGGACACCAGCTTATCGCGGCGCCAGATGATAATGTCACCCACCTCATCTGCAATGGCCACTCTTTGTATTCCTTGAACGCCATCGTCGAACTCAATGGTTGCAGGTAGTATGAGGCGAAGAGCGCAATCCTCTTTGATGTCGTCAACGCTTCGCAAACGATTGCTGCGACACTGACCGGGATACGGTCGGCCTTGTGGGAGTTGACGTCGGCTGCAGTGGCAGTTGAACACAAAACCTGTGTCGATCAGCGAACTTAAAGAGCGCTGATATCGCTCAGAGTGATTGCTTTGCGAGATCAGCTCCCCGTGCCAACTCATGCCGTAGGCCTTCAACGAATTCTGGATACGCTCAGCAGAGCCAACTACGCTTCGGGGCCCATCGATATCGTCGATTCTGAGGCGCCAGAGTGCGCCTTTACTGTGAGCTTCACAGAAACTTGCCATTGCCGCTAGAAGCGACCCGAAATGCAGGTCGCCGGTGGGCGAGGGCGCAAAGCGACCTACGGAGTCGCTTTGCGTCATTCTCTTTTGTTGCAGAGCGGTGCGCTTGCGGGCTGCAAACTAACAGTTAAGCAGTTTGTCGCTCGCGGATTTCTTCCAGAGTTTTGCAATCTATGCACAATTCTGCAGTTGGTCTGGCTTCCAGACGGCTAACACCTATTTCGATACCACAGGTTTCGCAATAGCCGTATTCGTCATCGTCGATACGCTTCTGCGCTTCATTGATCTTCTTTATTAGCTTTCGCTCGCGATCGCGAGTACGCAATTCCAGACTGAATTCCTCTTCTTGAGTGGCTCGGTCATTGGGGTCAGGAAAGTTGGTTGCATCATCTTTCATGTGCCCCACGGTGCGATCAACTTCTTCCATGAGCTGTTGCTTCCACTCAGCCAGTTTCTTGCTGAAATGGTCTAGCTGACTAACATCCATGTAATGGCCCGCGTTCCTTTCGTAGGGCACGGGTGCTTTTGATAGGCCGCTTGGCAAATCGTTCGAATCAATGTCATCGTCTTGATCGAAGTCTGGCTTTTCAGCAGCCTCAGCAATGTCATCTTGAACCTTCTTAGCTACAGCTTTTTTCGCCACTTTTTTGTTTGCCACGGGTTTGTTTACAGATTCGTCGGCCGCTTTGCCTGTCTTTTTAGAAGCAGTCTTGCGGTCTATTGTCTTCTTAGATTTAGTTTTGTCTGCAGATATGCTGCCAGACTCATCCGCGGTAGCGCTCTTTTTCGCCGCTGATGTTTTTTCTGGAGGTGCCTTGGACGTAGTTTTCTTGGAAACGATTTTCTTGGCAGCTGTTTTTTTCGACGAGCTGGCCTTTGCGGCCACCTTTTTAGTTGCCGTTTTCTTGGTTACCGTCTTTTCAGGCGCACTGGCTTTTGCAACTTTTTTCGTGGCAGCCGTTTTACTGGCAGTTTTCTTCTTTTTTTCAGATTCACTCAACTTAGCTTTCTCCGCGACTGACGTGCTAGCCGTTTTCTTTGCGCCAGCTGTAAATGAGCCGGACGGCAATTTTCTTGGACCCGGTGACTTAATCGTCTGCCGAGCTTGAAGCTGTCTATCTCTAAAAGCGGTTACAACAAATATCAGCTGTTGTTACCAAAAACTGGAAGCCGTGCGTTATACCAGAAATTCGCGCAGTTGACAGCAAAAAAGGTTGAGATGCTGAATAAAATTTATCTACTCACTCGGGTTTTTCCTAGCCCTTGGGAGTGTTTTTTTACTCACTAGTTCAGTTTTTGTTGGGCGAACTGCACTCACAACGGCCACTATCTCGCCACTGGCCAGTCGTGCGCTGATTTCATCGCCCAAGCTTACGTTACTTGCATTAGTAAGAACAGTATTGCTTTGTTTTACAACAGCATAGCCTCGGTCGAGTACTGCTAGAGGACTCACATTGTGCAAAGATCGGCTGAGTATTTCGAAGCGATTACGGGCGTTTTTTTGAATTTGCTGGCCTGCAATTGCGAGTCTTCTCTCCAGCTCGATCACAGCGGTTTTCTGGCGTTTCACAGCTAGGCTGGGCGAATAGAAGTTCAAGCGACTGGCAAGTTCTCTCATCCGGTGGCGCTGTTGAGAAGCGCGCGACTCCCAGGCTCTTTCAAGCCGTGAAAAAAGTTCGTCGATGCGCTGTATCTGGTCGCTTAATGCACGATTAGGGTGCCTGAGTTGCAATCGGGTGTTTTGCTGAGCCAGGCGCTCTTTGCGTTGCTGCACTAATTTGTGGGCGTTAACGGTAAGTTGACGCAGAGCATGGTCGAGGCGCACTTGCAGATCGCCGGTGTCAGGGGTTGACAGCTCAGCGGCTGCCGATGGGGTGGGCGCCCTGAGATCGGCCACCAGATCGCTAATCGTGATGTCAACTTCATGGCCTATTCCTGCCACTATTGGCAATCGGCTGCTGCGAATCGCTTGCGCAACTTGTAATTCGTTAAATGCCCAGAGGTCCTCCAGTGAGCCTCCACCTCGAACAAGCAGTAAGACGTCTACCTCTGCCCTATCGTTGGCTTTTTGAATGGCCGCAACGATGCCTGGCGCAGCAGCAGCTCCCTGAGTCGGGGTAGGGTAGATAACTACGCTGGCTTGTCGATAGCGGCGTTTGAGCACCTGCAGCACATCGCGTAAGGCGGCGCTGGTAGGGGATGTCACCACGCCAATACTGTGCGGCGCTGCCGGTAACGATTGTTTGCTGGAATGATCAAACCAGCCCTCGTTAAATAATTTTTTCTTGGTGGCTTCAAACGCTGCCTGCAGCTGACCTTCGCCAGTGGGTTCCATATGTTCCACGATGAGCTGAAAATCACCGCGCGCGGCATAGAGGCCAAGTTTGCCGCGCACAACCACAGCATCGCCGTTTTGGGGCACAAAATTAATGCGACGGTTTTGTCCCTTAAACATGGCGCATCGAATCTGCGCCTGACTGTCTTTAAGAGTGAAGTAGAAGTGCCCACTGCCGGGTTTGCTGAAATTAGACAATTCGCCCTGAAGCCAAACCGTGCCAAAACCAGACTCTATGATCCTGTGAACTTCCTGGTTGAGTCTGCTGACAGTAAAAATTTTGCGTTGTGCAGCGGGATCGGTCTCAACTTGGTTCATGCGTGGATCAAAGATGCGTTAAAGGTGCGCTAAAAGTGCGTTAGAGGTGTTACCCATGCACGATGTAGTGAAATTCTTGCCGCTAGCATACACGCTGATGCACGCTTCACTGTAGAATACCGACGCAACCTGTATCTACTGATGGTATCCCACCCCATGCTCGTCCCCCAGGAAGCACTTACTTTCGACGATGTGCTGTTATCGCCTCGTCATTCTATTGTTTTGCCCCGCGACGTTGATCTGTCTACACGGCTAACCCGAAAGCTTACGCTCAACATTCCGTTGGTGTCTGCAGCGATGGATACCGTTACCGAATCTCGGTTAGCCATAGCGCTCGCGCAGGAAGGCGGGGTTGGTATTATTCACAAAAACTTGTCTATTGAAGAGCAGGCGGGCGAAGTCTCTCGTGTAAAAAAACACGAAAGTGGTGTGGTGACTGAACCCATCACCATCGCACCTAACACGACGATCCAGCAAGTGATCGATCTCATTGCAAAATACGGTATCTCCGGATTACCCGTAGTGGATGGCACCACTCTGGCCGGAATTGTTACCCAACGCGATCTGCGTTTTGAAACACGGCTCGATCAGCCAGTATCAGCCATTATGACTCCACGTGAGCGACTGGTTACCGTTCCCGAGAACGCGACGCGTGAAGTTGCCATTGAGCAATTGCACAAGCATCGCATCGAAAAAGTGCTGATGGTGAACGACGCTTTTGAGCTGCGAGGCATGATCACAGTTAAAGATATTCGAAATGCTCAGGACTTTCCTAATGCCTGCAAGGATGATCGCGCCCGCTTGCTTGCCGGTGCGGCTGTAGGCACCGGTGCTGACACTGAAGAGCGTGTGGCAGCTTTGGTTGAAGCCGGTGTGGACGTACTCATTGTTGACACCGCTCATGGACATTCGCAGGGCGTGCTAGATCGAGTGGCTTGGATTAAGGAGCACTTCGACGTACAGGTCATTGGTGGCAACATCGCAACTGGTGAGGCCGCAACTGATCTGGTAGCGCGGGGCGCAGACGGGGTCAAGGTAGGTATAGGGCCAGGTTCAATCTGTACCACTCGAATCGTCGCAGGTGTTGGCGTTCCTCAAATCAGCGCTATCCATAACGTATCTATGGCGCTTAAAGACACTGATGTGCCCTTAATTGCTGACGGCGGCATTCGTTTCTCTGGAGATATGGCAAAAGCCATAGCGGCCGGTGCATCCTCTGTCATGGTGGGTGGAATGTTCGCCGGCACGGAAGAGGCTCCGGGTGAGGTCGTTCTTTACCAAGGTAGCTCGTATAAATCCTATCGCGGCATGGGTTCCGTGGCGGCGATGCGCTCTGGTTCCAGCGATCGCTATTTCCAAGATGACGAGGACGCAGAAGACAAGCTTGTCCCCGAAGGAATCGAGGGTCGAGTGCCGTACAAAGGGTCATTATCGGCGATTGTGCATCAGATGACCGGCGGCGTGCGATCCAGTATGGGTTACTGCGGTGCGGCTAACATTGAAGCGATGCGCCGTGATGCGGTGTTTGTGCGAGTGACTGGCGCAGGCATGGCGGAGAGCCATGTGCACGACGTACAAATGACCAAAGAAGCTCCCAACTACCGAATTGGCTGAATAAGCCCAGCAGACAAAAAACATGGCAGACCTTCACGACCAGCGCATCCTGATAAT
The DNA here is from genome assembly GCA_023301725.1 of Granulosicoccus sp. GTDB lineage: Bacteria > Pseudomonadota > Gammaproteobacteria > Granulosicoccales > Granulosicoccaceae > Granulosicoccus. Next base: position 6,146 of record JALZUD010000064.1, read on the forward strand.
CGACTTTGGTGGGCAGACAACGCAGTTAATAGCTCGTCGAGTAAGAGAGTCGGGAGTGTATTGCGAGATCCACCCGTGGGATATCAATAACGATGCGGTAGAGCAGTTCAACGCCAGTGGTGTCATATTGTCTGGTGGCCCTGAGTCGGTTACCCAGCCAGATTCGCCCACCATTCCGAGTGCCATTCTGGCGCTTGATGTGCCCATACTGGGCATCTGCTACGGCATGCAAGCTATGGTTAATCAGCTCGGTGGTGAGGTTCGGGCACAGGCTGCCCATAGTGAGTTCGGTTATGCCAAGGTAAAGTTGGTTGCCGACACACCGTTGTTTATGAGCCTGCGTGATCACAGTGAACAAGGCACCGATTACCTGGATGTCTGGATGAGTCACGGTGATAGAGTCGAGTCGTTACCTGATGGCTTCACGCAAGTAGGCACCAGCGACAACGCACCCATGGCGATCATGGCGAATACGCAGGCACATCGCTATGGCATTCAGTTTCACCCAGAAGTTACGCATACCGTGCAAGGTGAACTTATCCTCAAGCGCTTTGTGCTAGATGTCTGCGGCTGCGACGGTTTATGGAATGCCGGCAACATTATCGAGGATGGGATAAAGCGCATTCGTGAACAGGTGGGTGAGGAAGAAGTTCTGTTGGGCTTGTCTGGCGGTGTAGATTCGTCGGTTGTTGCAGCCATGCTGCACGAAGCCATCGGCGATCAGCTAACCTGCGTGTTCGTTGACAACGGATTGCTTCGACTGAATGAAGGCGATCAGGTTATGGAAACTTTCGCCCAGAATATGGGTGTGCGTGTGATCCGTGTTGATGCTGAAAATCGTTTTCTTGATGCGCTTGCAGGAGTCAGTGACCCTGAAGCCAAGCGCAAGATTATTGGCAATCTGTTTGTTGAAATCTTTGAGCAAGAGGCTGCAAAGTTGGTCAATGCAAACTGGCTTGCGCAAGGCACTATCTATCCTGATGTTATCGAATCTGCAGCGAGTACTACGGGCAGTGCACACTTGATTAAGTCACATCATAATGTGGGTGGTTTACCTGCGAATATGCGACTAAAACTACTTGAGCCGCTTCGTGAATTGTTCAAGGACGAGGTGCGACGCATTGGTGTGGACCTTGGTTTGCCACCGGCCATGGTGCAGCGGCATCCGTTTCCAGGTCCTGGATTAGGCGTCCGTATCCTGGGTGAAGTTAAAAAAGAATATGCCGATATTTTACGAGCAGCAGATGCCATTTTTATAGAGGCGCTATATGCGCACGACCTGTACGACAAGGTGTCGCAAGCGTTTACTGTGTTTTTACCCGTCAAATCTGTGGGTGTTACCGGTGATGGCAGACGATACGATTACGTTGTCGCCTTGCGAGCCGTAGAAACAGTTGATTTCATGACAGCAAGAGCTGCTCGTCTTCCTTGGGATATGCTCGATGAGGTTTCAAGAAACATCTGCAATTCTATTCCACGTATCTCTCGCGTTAGCTACGATATTTCGAGCAAACCGCCTGCAACTATTGAGTGGGAGTAGGTGTTGTGTCAGTTAATGCAATACAAAGATAACGCAATATATAGATTGAATCAAAAATCAGATCGGGCATTTTATAAGTCAGGCTGGGGCAACTGCAGGCAAGAAGTAGTTGATAAGTACTGCGAAATAATTGAAAAACTACGACCTTTAAGTTGAGTACGAATATGCATGATGTTTTGTTCGAGAAAGTTATACCAACGACAGAGCAAATTGACGAGCTGTTTCAGCTTCTTAATGGAAGAACTCACCAAATCAGTCACAAGCATGATGTGTCGTACGACAGACACAAAGAATTTGTGTCAACGAACCCATATCGAGATTGGTTTTTATTGAGAATGGGGGGCGAGTTAATTGGAAGCGTGTACATCACAACTGAGAATACAGTAGGCGTGAATATCAATAGCCCTGTAGACGATCGAATAGTCAGCACTATCGTTGAGTTCGTAAAGAGTAATTTTGAGCCACTTGAAGCGATTCCATCGGTCAGAAGTGCTGCATTTGCCATAAATGTCCCCCCCACAAACAAACACCTTATTGATTCATTAACAAGCCTCGGTTCTGAATTGGCGCAATTGACTTTTTATCTTCCCAAATGATGGGTATTTCTTCTCACTTTACTGCTCGGTGCGCATTTCTTCAGGTGATTAATCAGTGTTTAAATGCAAGAGATAAATTACATGCAATACTAATTACTGCTAACAGCTACAACTGAATTCTCAACAGGAGGAAGTACTGTTCCAACGTTAAACGTAAGGTTTGCCAACGAAGACGATAGTGAAGATATCCTCGCATGGCGAAATGACGAGCTTACGAGGCGAATGTCTCACACAACAGACTTGGTTGGATGGGAAGCTCACAGCCAATGGTTTTTGGCCACGCTAAAAAACGAAAGGAGGTTACTCGTTATGTGTGAGGAAGCGATTACACTGGAGAAGGTGGCCATAGTCAGGTTTGATGTTGCAGATAGACGAGCATTGATATCAATAAACCTTTCTCCGCTGAAGAGAGGCACCGGCATGGCGGAGAGTTGTTTGAGTGGGGCGATTGACTTTTTCGCAGCCTCTTATCCTCTGGTGCGAACTATAAATGCCGAAATAAAGCGTGTTAATGTCGCAAGTAAGCGCTCATTTGAGAGAGTTGGATTTGTTTTCGTAAGAGTCGAGGCGCACGTTCTTTATTACGATTACAGCGTTTAGAATTTTCAATTTCCCTCAACCCAACACATTGATATTGTTGAATTTCAGTGGCATTTCTCGTGTTTGCACGTAAGTTAATAATTGGAAAAGTTATTAGGATTTCAGTAATAAATTGATATAAATCAAGGTTTTAGAGATGCCTCTCCGTTGAGGTAGGGTGGATATTGGCAAGGAGTTTAGTTATATCCGACCTGAAACTCTCGAAGTGTAAGATAATGGCGCTGCAAGGCCGGTTTTAGCAGTGTGAAAGCCCTTGCATGCAGAAGTTCGCCGCTGGGTATGCCGGTCGCCGGAAGTATTGCATTGCAGGGTGGGCGTTTCAACGTCAATCAGCCCACGCGTACATTGAAAGAGAGAAGTTTGTAAAATGAAGACAGTTAACAGGATCGCCCTAATTTTAGGATTTACTGTGCTTACAGGGTGCGCAGCTAAGCCGACCTTGCCATCACTGCCGACATCAATTGGCGGCTTTTCTGGATCCTCCACATCGGGTGAGCGTGGCACCGCGGGTTTTGATGCAGACCAAGACACCATCGCTGATGCACAAGACGCCTGCGCTGACACCGCTCCCAATGTCATGGTCGACACCAGCGGCTGTGAACTTGCCACTGGTACTATCCCAGGTATTAGCTTTCCACCAGCGGCTTCAGCTCTGGATGACAATGCGCGAGTAGCTCTCGATGCTTACGTAGAGGCAATGACACGTTACCCAGAGGTAGTGGTCAATGTAGAGGCGCACACGGACAACAGAGGCACTGCGGCAGCCAATCTTGAATTATCTAAAGAGCGAGTGCTCTCGGTGGTGCGATATATGCTGGCAGGTGGTATCAGCCCTGATCGTATCAAGCCTTTCGGTTATGGCGAGAGTCGGCCGCGCGCTGCCAATGCCACTGCCAAGGGGCGCGAGGAAAATCGCCGAATCGAAATCAAGGTACTTGAAGGCCTGACCTGAATCTGCTGTCTTGGCCAAAACGCGATAACAATCCAAATAAATGATTATGAACATGACTCGTCCCGGTAGTGCGTTAAGATTGGTTTTTTCAAGACATGCCGGTGTCTCGCTACACCGTTCAACGCGGTCTGGCAAGCGCTCCGCCGTGCAGTTTCTCTGCCTGGCGGCCGTCAGCGCTATGTTAACTGTGGGTTGCGCTGCAACCAAACCCAATGACATTGCTGCGTCTTTACCTGATGCGCCTATTTTTACTCGTCCGGATGGATCTGTGCGGATCGACACAGCAAACGAAGAGGTGGCAAAATTGTGGGCTTCGGCGGAAAGCGCCCGAGCTAAAAACAGACCCACTGTCGCACTCGAATTGCTCTACGAAGCATTAGAACTTGACCCGGGTAACAGCTTGGTCTGGAGTCGCGCAGCTGAAATTCAATTGGACAATCTGGAGCCTACACTTGCCGAAGATTTCGCAACGCGGTCGAACTCGTTCGCCTCTGAGAATCGCCCCCTGCTACATCGTAACTGGCTCATCATTGAGCACTCTCGCAGCATGCGCGGTGATCTTCTTGGCGTGCGCAGTGCGCACAAGGAAGTTCAGTCATACCAGTACCAGTAAGACCTGAGCTCTCACCGGAGCACGGAGGCACCGGACATGCATCCCGATAGTTCTATCAGTGACGTGCTGGGTGACGAAGGCCCCATTGCGCGTCACCTAACGGGCTTTGCTCCCCGACTCGAACAGCAGCATCTGGCTGAAGCTATCTTCACCACACTTGAGCAAGGCGAGACCTTGATTGGTGAGGCGGGAACCGGCACGGGTAAAACGTTCGCTTATTTGGTGCCTGCCATCCTTAGCGGGCGGACCATTATCATATCCACGGGCACTCGCCATCTTCAGGATCAGCTTTTCTATAATGATCTGCCGTTGGTAAAACGCGCTCTTGGTTCAGGGGTGTCAACCTGTCTTCTAAAAGGTCGTGCTAACTACCTTTGCAAACATCGTTTGCAGCGAGCCATGCGGCATCCGGCTCTACTCAACGAAACCCACCAGAAGCATTTGCGAATTCTGGCTGATTGGGCTGGTCGAACAAAATACGGCGATATTGCTGAGGTTATCGGCGTGCCTGAAGACTCCATGGTATGGAGCTTTGTCGTCTCCAATGACGAATTCTGTTCCAAGCACGAGTTTGAGGATCTTGCGGATTGTTATATCCACAAGGCGCGTAAGCGTGCTCAAGAGTCCGATATCATCGTCGTCAACCATCACTTGCTCTGCGCTGATCTTGCCCTGAAAGACCTGGGTTTTGGTGATTTGCTACCCACTGCAACGGGTTTCGTGATCGATGAGGCCCATCAACTACCAGACATTGCCGCCCAGTTTTTTGGTCGCAAACTAAGCAGTCGTCAACTGCTTGATCTAGCACGCGATACGGTAGGTGAGCAGCTGCACGAAGCGCCAGACAATCGAGAACTTCGCGAGCTGGCTCAAGAGTTGGAAACAGCAGTCAGACATTTTCGATTGGCGTTTGCCATAGAGCCAGATCGTGGGCCTTGGATGGCCGTAAAAAGCCTGCCAGCAATGGAAAGAGAGCTTGAGCGACTGAACACGTTGCTGGGCGCCCTAGAGGAAGCATTGTCAGATGTCGCAGCGCGCGGCAAGGGCTTAGAGGCTTGCCATAAACGAGCTCAGTTGCATTCAGAAACGCTAGCTTATTTCATGGAGTTAGACCCAACAGTGGACTACGTGCACTGGTACGAGACTTTTCGAAACGGCTTCAGTCTTAACATGACCCCCATGACGGTGGCGCAACCTTTCCAGAAAGCTATGCAGGCTATGGATGCTAGTTGGGTGTTTACTTCAGCAACCTTAGCCGTAGGGGGGGACTTCAGTCACTTTCAGAGTCAACTGGGTTTAGAGGATGCTCGAGAGCTTCAGGTTGATAGCCCATTTGACTACCGACACAATGCCTTATTGTATTTACCCGGTAATCTTCCGGAGCCACAGAATAGCGGGTACACCCGCAGTATTGTCGATACGATGGTGCCTGTACTACAAGCTAGCGGTGGTCGCGCATTCTTGCTGTTCACCAGCTACCGCGCTATGCACGAGGCACAAGGCTTACTTGAAGGGCGCATTAATTTCCCTATTCTGGTGCAAGGGCAAATGCCTAAGCGTGAACTCATAGAAGCCTTTCAATCTGTTGGGAATGCTGTGTTACTTGGTACCAGTAGTTTCTGGGAGGGGGTAGATGTACGTGGTGAGGCATTGTCTCTAGTCATGATAGACAAATTACCTTTTGGCTCCCCTGGCGATCCGGTTATGAGCGCACGTATCGATCACATGAAGCAGGGTGGTGGAAATCCGTTTTTTGAATATCAGGTGCCACAGGCAGCCATTGCTCTGAAACAGGGTGTTGGCCGATTAATACGCGACGTTACAGATAGAGGGGTGTTAGTGCTATGCGATCCTCGTATCAGGTCCCGTCACTACGGTGAGGTTTTCATTACTAGTCTCCCACCGATGCCAATTACCACCGACCTAGAAGAAGTCACTGAATTCTATCGTCTTGAGCGTGTTGCATTACGTGATGAGCCAGAAGAAGTTGAGGAGCCGTGATGAAGTTTCTTGCTATTGATACATCCACTGATGCTTGCAGTGTTGCACTTGAATTCGATGGCTCAGTGATTAGCGATCATAGAGTGGTTGCGCGACAACATGGTGCGTTGATATTGCCTATGGTCGATGCGCTTATGGCACAGGCCGGTTGTAAAGCTACACAACTTGATGCACTCATATATGGACGTGGTCCGGGAAGTTTTACAGGTGTGCGTATAGGCATAGCAACGGCACAGGGCATTGCATTAGGTGCAGATGTCGGTGTCGTGGGTGTCTCCACCTTGCAGTCAATTGCTCAAGCCTGTTGGCGTGAGCATGGTGATAATTCAGTAGCTGTTAGCGTTGATGCAAGAATGGATGAGGTGTATTTTTGTCAGTTTGTGGTTAATGACAAGCAATTAATGCAGCCAGAGTTTGATGAGAAGATTGGCCCACCTGAGCAACTAATGGGGACATTTTGTCCCGTTTGGGTAGGCTCTGGTGCTGAGCGTTATACGGCGCAATTGCCTCAAAACCTACCCTCACAATCAGTCTGTGTTCGTTCAGGGTACTTGCCAAATGCTGTTGATCTGTTAACTTTAGGTGCCGATAAAGTGCTTGATGGGCAGTTGCAAGCTGCCGAATTTGCCAACCCTGTTTATCTTCGCAATAAAGTGGCATTGACAACTGCCGAACGTCATGTCAAACAATAGGATTTGTTGTGATGCACCCTTTATCGAAACAACCAATTTTCAGCTTTACCCTAACCTACATAAGGTCATTTGTACTTCTGCCTTTTATACATCTAACTAAGCCAGATAATAACTCATGAATAAATCGCTTCTAGCATTCCCATTCGCCGTTTGTACCTTAAGTGCCGTTGCCTTTGCTGCAACGTCACAATTTTCAGGTGAGCAAACGAAACAAGAATACGAGCTGTTGCTGGCTCAGTTAAATGCCTTGTCGGTTGCAACTTTTGTCAATGAATCTTACGAAACTGGTGTGGGTAAGAGTACAGCGATTACACGTGTTCAAAACGGAGGGGCTGGTGATTCGGACGTGTTGCTTTTCTTGCATCATGATATCGATCATTCAGCGGTAAGGAAAGACGATGATGGTCTGCACGTTGGAACAGTGAGCATTGACACAACGCTGCATCAACAGGATTTTGCACCTGAAGAGATGTTAGAGATGTTCAAGGACGCAACGCCATTTCGGCTCATTACCGATATTCAACATACGGGAGAGGTGCGGAATCGCTTAACCGTGAATCCGAACGATCCTGATAACGCAATAGACGAGTTTTCGTGGGATGGTCTTGAACTCGATGTAATCACAAACGATGGCAAAATCGTTGGGGACGGTAAGCTGGGCAAGCTCAGTGTAGTTAACCCGGAAGACGGCACTGAGATGTCAATTGCAGACAGTCCGTTCGAGGTTGATCTGATCTTGGACGAAAAAATAAACTACGTTGGTACAGCGAATTTTGTTATAAATCAGATGAACATGAAATCGCCACAACGACCAGAATTGAGTATTAAGCAGATCGCCGTGGCCTCTAAGACCCAAGTTATTGATGACGGGGTTGATGGTTCTCTGTTGTTTGATGTAAAAGGCATTCAATCCATTATGCCTATCAGTAACGCATCTCTTGATATTGCGGTCAATGGCCTAGGTGTTGAGGGAGTAGGATTGTTGAACGAGCTGTTTGAGACTCAAAATGCGGTCTTTGATCAAGATGCGATGAGCGATGAAATCCTGACGGCTGTGAAAGCAATGCTTCAACCTGGTGTACTTATGAGCATCGACTTGCTACTCAATAATCGTGGTGGAGACGTGGTGACTGACTTGAATATCGCATTGAAGGAGGAGGGCGAGGACGGTATGAGTGCAGATGCTTTGGAAAAAGTGGTGACTCAACGCGATGCGCTTAATCTTATTAATTTCAATGGATTATTGAATGCTGATAGATCAGCCCTTGATATAACACCAGCCATGCTTTTCTTAGGTGCCGCAGGTGAGTACATAACGATAACCGATGAGTCGGTCACATCGAGTATCACTTTGGAAGGTAGCACGCTCAATATTAATGGCGTGCTGCTTCCACTAGACCAGTTGACTGGCTCACTAGATCAGCCCTTTTCTGATTTGCTGCGTTAGCGGAAACTATCGTTAGTGGTTATTGTTGGTAATTATCGTTAGTGATTATAGGTAGTGATTATGGTTAGTGACTTTAGTTAGTAACTATAGTTACTAACTAAAGTCCGGCGGCATAGTTCATGCCGCCGAGCAAATGCGCTCTGAAATCTGGCTCTGCGTAGCTCTCTTGCGTATGGCCACCGCCGGTGTACCACGAGCGCCCACCATCGAATTCATGAAACCAGGCGCTGGGATGATCCTCACCCATGCCACCACCAGAGTAAGAATCTTCGTCCAGAGTTAACAAGACGTTGACTCGGCCGCGTGGATTGGATTGGAAGTCATACCATTCGTCGGTGCGCACCCATGTCTGATTCAGATGACTGGTTGATTCGTGTGAACCATTTTCAACTATCTGTGTAGCGGTTTGTATAGCAGGGTGCCGTGCGAAGTATGCGCCTACCAATTGTCCATACCACGGCCATTCATATTCTGTATCACTGGCTGCGTGTATTCCGGCATAGCCGCCACCGCCTTGTATATAGCGCTCGAATGCGGCTTGCTCTTCATCATTCAACACATCGCCAGAGGTTAAAACCCAATATACGGCGTCATAGTTGGCAAGATTTTCATCGACAAATACACCTGTCGAATCTGCCGCACGATCTGTTTGTATGTCGACAGATGCTGCCAGTTCTTCAAGTGCCGTGAGTGCAGCTGGAATTGAATCGTGTGCAAAGCCTCGAGCTTCACTGAACAACAACACGCGCGTTGCTTGCTCGAAATACGTGCCCGCTATTAACTCGTTCAGGTTGCTTTGGCCGTCGTTATCATCATCCCATCTCTGAGAGTCAAAATCGCCGCCAGTGATGACAAAATCCTCGGCTGCATTGATTCCTGTTCTGAAATCAGTTTCAAAGCTTGCCAGAGTAATGTCGCCGTTATTATCGAAAAACGTGACTGTTAATAATTCTTCGCTGTCCGTTGGGAATGAATCTGTTGCAGACCAAAATTCATCACCAACAAAAGAGACAGGTATGTCTCTAACACCCCAGGTGAGTTCAACCTTGAGCGCATTTGATCGGTAAGCGGGAACTTGGATATCAAAGTTGACCTGCGTAGAATTTGGAATCAGTGGATCTTCGCCATTACCCGGGTTGTCGTCAGGCAAATTTACATCGTCCATCTCATCTACTTGACCCTCATTATCTGAGTCGCTTGAGCCACCCTGGTCAGGTGTCTCATCTGGATTACCGACAACCCCTTCATTATTCTGTTCAGCTGTCTCGTCTGGACTAACTGAGCCATCTTGGCCCGTTGTGTCATCTGGACCACTTGCACCAGTTGATTGTCCTTCGCCATCTTGGCCCGTTGTGTCATCCACACCACCTACACCGTTTGATTCCCCCTCGTCACTTTGGTCGCCGGATTCACTTTGTTGATCACCACCGCTATCCTGACTTGTGTCTGTTGCTCCGTCCAAGCTATCTGCCGACGCTGAATTGTTGGGACTGGAACTCGAGCTGGAGCAAGCCGCCATGCTCGCTAGAAATACAAGGTATGTTCCCTGTGTACAGAGAGTCTTTAGTGAAGGTACTTTCATGATGTGTGTTGCTAGTGAGTTGAACTGCGGTTGCAAGCATCAATACATCGGAAAGCTTGGTCGGTTTAAACCTAGAGTGCCTCTTTACCTTCTTCGCCGGTGCGTATTCGAATGACTCGTTCTACAGACTCAACGAAAATTTTACCGTCGCCAATTTTATTGGTGTTGGCCGCACGCGTAATGCCTTCTATACAGGCGTCGAGTATTTCATCGCTAACAACGACTTCTAGCTTCATTTTCGGGATGAAGTCGATGACATATTCAGCACCTCGGTACAATTCAGTATGACCTTTTTGGCGCCCGAAACCTTTGACTTCAGTCACAGTTATGCCATTGACTCCAGCTGCCGCCAGCTCTTCGCGCACAGCATCAAGTTTGAAGGGTTTAATAATTGCCGTAATTCGCTTCATGATTGTTCTCCTGTGTTCGTCCGGTCAAGCTGATTTCGACGCTGGGCTGTGATGTCGATACTGATCAAACCGAATGTGAACGCTTGTGGGTAGTTACAACTTAACGCGATGAAGTGGATGATATTTTGTGGATGGATAAGTCGGCGCCGTTGAATTCTTCTTCTTCACTCAACCGAATGCCCACTGTACTTTTCAATAAACCGTAGACGAGAAAGCCACCCAATGTAGCAATGATAATTCCAGCCGCAGTGCCAATAACCTGACTCACTAAGCTAACTCCACCAAGTCCTCCCAGTGCTTCCATACCAAAGATACCTGCGGCTATGCCACCCCATGCTCCACACAAACCGTGCAGTGGCCACACACCGAGTACATCGTCAATTTTCCAGCGATTTTGAGCTGCTGTAAAAGCGACAACAAACAATACACCGGCAATAAGTCCCACAAGCAACGACCCAATGGGATGCATGATGTCCGAGCCGGCGCACACAGCAACCAAACCTGCCAAAGGTCCATTGTGTAGAAAGCCCGGATCGGCACGTCCTGCTATTAGTGCAGCAATTGCACCACCTGCCATTGCCATCAGGGAATTCAGAGCAACTAGACCACTCACACCTTCAATTTCCTGCGCTGACATGACGTTAAAGCCGAACCAGCCTACCGTGAGTATCCATGCTCCCAGCGCAAGGAACGGAATGCTGCTAGGGGCAAAATTTGCGCTTGTGCCACCCGTTGATGAGTAGCGGCCTTGCCTGGCTCCCAGCAATATGACAGCACCAAGGGCGATCCAGCCACCCATGGCGTGAACCACGATGGATCCTGCGAAGTCGTGAAATTGAGCTCCCGTCAGTTCTTCCAACCACGCCTGGAAACCGAAATTGCCATTCCACACAACGCCTTCGAAAAACGGATATATGAAAGCCACGATGATGACGGAGGCTGCAATTTGCGGATAAAAGCGAGCACGCTCTGCAATGCCACCGGAGATAATTGCTGGAATTGCCGCGGCAAACGTTAATAGGAAAAAGAACTTGACCAACTGGTAGCCGTTGTCAATACCAAGCTCAGCCGCTGGGGCCAGAAAATCTATGCCGTAGGCGAGAGGGTATCCAATAAAGAAGTAGATGACCGTACAAAAGGCGAAGTCTGAAAATATCTTTACGAGTGCGTTGACCTGGTTTTTCTGCCGCACAGTGCCGACTTCCAAAAAAGCAAAGCCTGCGTGCATAAAAAGAACGAGGATTGCACCCAAAAGCACAAACAACACATCGCTACCGGCGACCGAAGATTCCATGGATTCGCTTTACCCTATTAAAATGAGGGATTGATGATACCAATCTCACAATTTAATTGTTTTGTTAAGCTCAACTAGGGCTCGTTTGTCAAAAAACGGAAAATTGACTAAAAGACTGTTAGTACGGGCCATGGTGGCGTCGGCAGACCTTGTTTTTTAGAATACTGCCTATCACTTATGGCTCGTTGGATCGAGTGCCGTAGATGTCAGCACGCGCTAAAGTGCGCGTTGCCCAAGCACGATGTGTTGCTGGTTCAAGCATGGCTCCGTCGCGTTTGAACACAGCGGGTGCCGATGTATCCAACACTTGTCGAGCATCGTCGAGCATGGATTCGGTCACCGCAAAGCATTGTTGAATGATTTCAATTTGGCACGGATGAATAGCGGTTTTACCCACGAAACCGAAATTGACATCCTGCATGCATTCTCGGGTGAGTGTTTCTGGATCGTCGGTGATGTCAAAGACAGGCGCTGTTAGTGCGAAGCCATTGCCGCTCAAACTGCACATAAGCTGAGACAAGCAACCTGCTAAGGGGCCGTTGTACAGTGTTTGTCCACGCACGCGCCTCAGTGCCAAATGTGACAGCAAATCATTGCCACCTATGCGTAAAGCTAATATGCGATTTTCGGCTGTCTGCGCTAAGGTTTTGGCAAAATGACTCACCGCCACTGCATCGAATACCCAAGCATTCTCAAGAGTAGGCATTAATAGAATGTCAGCTTGATGGGCAAGATTGACCCAATGGGGAAGGGTGGCTATATCAAGCTTGGGTACTACAAAGCCATCGATCTTTCCAATGCCATCAAAGCCCGCAATTTCTTTAGCCATAGTCAAGTCGCGTGGTCGAACGAACACCAAAGGTCCTTCGGACATATCATTGTCGTCGTTTGATAACAGATCGCGAACCACATTAAGCCCCTGGCTTACATCGTCGTGATGTAATGCGTCCTCAAGGCAAAGCACCACGGAGCGAAGTTGCGGGTAACGCTCGCCAGTTACTATTTTTGTCACCAGTGGGTGAATAACGGGCACATACATGGTCGCGCCCAGTTGCAACGGATCAATTTTTTTGATGTCCACAGCCGTTGCCTTATCCATTGTTATTGTTGTTGAGCTTGCCACGATTGGCAATGATAGTGATAGCCCGATAGGGTGCTATGGACTTACCACGCTCATCAATATAAACGCCCGCTTGCTTTGCCAGATGAACAAGTGCTGCCAGATCTTCCTCATCTTTTGAGGACACAATGATGCGCTCAGGGACACGTCGCAGCACAGCACGTGTAGCTTCTGCAATCCCGGGTTTTATACGATTGATGTTGTCTATGTTGAATTCTTTACCAATGGTTGTGATGACAGCTTTTGCTCGCGTGGCCACATCGGTGGATGTTGTATCCGTCTTGTCTTTTGATTGCTGATTTGAACTATTGTCACTGGCCGCAGCTAAAGCCTCAAGCGTGTGGGCGTGAATGGTATCTACGAACTGTTTTGAATGGTCGTGATCAGCCAGGTAGTCCAGCTGTGCGCAAGCATGAAATTCATTGCTGGTCTGCCAGCCTTCACGCAGTACCGACCGGCTAACCAGTCCAGACACCGTACTTCCAAGGATGCCCGATGGAATAAGCCAGTCTTCACAAGAGGCGCTGAGCCACGCACGACCAGCAGGGTCTGCCAACGTTACAAGCCGTGGCTGGATACCTAAGTGCGCATGAGTGGCTATTGATGATTCAAGCTCGTCGCTAATAGCGCCTTTACCTGTCCAACCATCAACAAATACAACGCTGCTTGCGTCGTGCATAGTGAGTACATGCTTTAGTGCGTTGGCGTCGATGCCTCTGTCCCTGATAATAGAGATGCCATAATGCGTGGATTCACGCCCTAATGCTTGCAGTGCTCTGTGTATCAGTACTCCAACAGGTACGCCTGCTCGCACCAGTGATAAAAGCGTAATAGGGCCTTCAACCCTATTGCTCAATTGTCGAGCCAAGCGTGCGATGTCCTCGCCCATGCGTTGGCCAAAACGTGTCACTGCTTGTTGGAAAATATTCAGGTAGCGCTCGTCAGGCTTGCTTTCGCGTGAGAGCATGTCGGAGTAGTGGGCAATACCTTGTTGAATCAATCTTTCTTTGTCATTGGTGGGCGTGTAATAAGCTTCAATTTCTTCAGGCGATAGTGCACTCAACAGAAACGTGATGTCTTCACTTGAATAGGTACCTAAGGTGTGCTCTTTAGCGCATTGTTGTGCGTCTTTGGTAGCAGCTTTCGACGTGCTCTTATCTGTATTCATACGCGATGTATTCACGTTTTTGTCGTAAGTGAAAAACACTGGTCAAGCTGCGATTGTGTGGGCGTTAGCCATAAATCACACAAACGCATAAATGCAAGATCACTCGTGCTATCGCCAACACCGATGGATACGAAATCTGATTCTTTCTGCCATTGTGTAATTAGATAACTCACAGCTTCTGCCTTGTTGATTCCACCGGGCATGATAGATAAGTTATTGCCATTGATATGGTATTGCCATTGGGCTTGCACATGCCCAGCTGATTGCGCAATGTGATTTTTAAACTGCTCTAGCAGCGCATTCAAGCCAGATCCATCGGAGTGGCTATTGGATTTTGCCACAGCGTATACCGCTCCACAGGAGGGCTCCATCACGGCCCACGTTCGAATGTCCATCGCGTTGTTAGCAGCAAGTTGTTGCAGTATGTCAGGCAGCTCTTGTACTAAACTTTGCGTGGCCGCCAATGTGGCGCGAACATGTGTGGCCCACGTTGAATTTATCGATCCATCACGGTCGAGTATGACCGCACCGTTCGCGACAACAGCTGCTGGCCCTGTGAAGGGTATGGCTACTCGCGAGTAAGCTTCAGTACCTCTTGCGGTCACGGGTACGCAGCGCGACACATCCAACCATTTTAATACAGAGGCTTGCTTGCGGTTCATGTAGCTGTCTTTGCCACCGGCGGCGCGTGCGGCAAGAGTTAATTCTTGTTTTTCAGACTCTGGGAATTTTCTCAAGGTTTTGAACAGTGAGTCGTCCAGATCGCTAAAGACTAATACTTCAGGTAAGTTTGTCATTGGCTTGAGCTGCTATCAGTGGTCAATTGTGTAGTCAATTGTTGTAGCAACAAAGGCTCAATATTATCTGCGGTGTGTTCATATTTAATGAACTGATCATCAAACAAGATGTGTGCGCGAAGCGCTTTTATCAATCTCTGATCTACTTGCTCTACAGAGGTGTCAAGGCAGACAATAATGCTTGAATAGTGATCAGGGTTCACGTTGTACAGGTAGTTTGTGATACCCAAACCTTCGTGGTCATTAAAACTGTATGCGTGGTGTATGTCGTGGCCTAGTTTGATAGGCGAGCGAGTGGTGGAGCTGAACAGCACCTTATGCGATGCCTGCTCCAATGCTTCAGCCAGTAGCAATGGTTCCCAAACGTGTTCACCAGTGCCGAGAACCAGCACGGGGCGCTCGTCTTTTTTCCACTCTTCAGCGGCAACTAATAGTGACTGGGGCGCGGTAAAGGGTGTTTGTGCAGAGTTGCCAATACGAGCGTCCCCCGTTCTGTGTAAGGGTTGGCTTGCCAACAATGATGGCGTGTCTGGATCAGGCAAGGTTTGTGTCGGCGCATGTTCATCTGCATGCCAATGATAGGTGCCGTTGAGCAAAGCATGTCTTTGCGCCAGCACATACCCGCTGGGGGCTGCATCGCTGGGTACGGTAATGTCACTTGAAGACCAGTCCGTAAGTGTCAGGGCGTAAACATGTTCTAGGTGAGATATGCCAGCCGCGTGCAGGGCTTGGCCTAACGATTTCATGGTGTTGCCAGAGCTGGTTTCATCATCGACCATCACGAGGCTGCGGCACGTTTTTAGCAGTTCACGATCATGCTCTGTTGAGGGTAGGTACAAGCAATGCCCAGAGGCGTGACTATGGTCCTCAGAAAATCGTGCAAACAATGCCTGATCACGTTGAGCGCGGGTACTGGACACATTCAGCACATCCTTGCGTTCTGTTTGGCGTAAGTACGCATCATGCACACCCGCGCCAAGCCCCACGGCAGTTTCGGCCATGCTCGTCATCAATATGGGTCCGGGCAAATCGTTCGGTAAGTATTGAGCTAGGCCGGTGAATGATTGACGAACGTTGGTAGGGGTGACAGGAATATGACGTCCGAGCACTCGTGACACAAAAACGAAAGATCGGCGCGGGTTAATGCGTTCCCCAAAGCCAAAAAGCAGCTCGCTATCAACACCTTCTGCAAACGTGGTTTCGATAGAGCCCGTTTGTAACTTTGCCGCGCGTTTACGCAGCTTTTCGGCAATGACCCCGTTTTGGGCATCATTGGCATTTGCGTCGTTATCTTGATTAGAACTTGTCAATGGAGCAATGAATCTTTGTGTCGGCTAAGCGCCGTGAGTATACACAGCCGCTTTAGGAATATTTTTTCGATGGAGTGCATCGAAAACCACGATGTATGCCGGTGCATGTGGGCTCTCGAATTGCTGCTAAGGTGCTTGAAATCAAGCGCTTGCGCCCCCAAATTGGAAACACAGTGCGGTCTATTCTGCATAATCTTGCGAAACTACACGGAGATCAACCAATGAGCGTCAGCCTATCCAAAGGACAGAAAGTCAGTCTTGAAAAGCCAGGTGGTGGTGGTATTGCAAAGCTACATATGGGGCTAGGTTGGGATCCTGCAGAGAAAAAAAGCGGCGGATTTTTCAGCAAGTTGCTTGGCGGTGGTGGCGACTCAATCGATCTAGATGCCTCATGCATAGTTTGCGCCGCAGACGGCTCGCCCATTGATCTAATCTGGTTTCAAAAATTGAAGGCCGATGACGGCTCTATATTGCATACTGGTGACAATCTCACTGGTGAAGGCGATGGTGACGATGAGAGCATCAAGGTCGATACTGCCAAGTTACCTGCCAATGCAGCGCACTTGGTTTTTACCGTCAATTCTTATCGCGGTCAGACATTCAACGAGGTGGCTAACGCTTTTTGCCGAATCCTCGACGAAGGATCAAACCAAGAGATTGCTCGTTACACATTAACTGAGCAGGGAACACACACGGGTGTGGTTATGGGTGTGTTGTCTCGTGATGGTTCTGGCTGGTCGTTTACAGCAAAAGGCACTCCGGCAACAGGGCAATCAGCACAAGATATGTATGCTGCGGCAAAAGCTGCCATAGCAGGTGCATAGGTTCTTAAAGATCCGTTACCCGGCGCTTGGGCCGATGCAGAGGTTGGTAGCATGATAGCGTTGGTGCAAGGTCAGAACACGGGTCTTTCGGGAACCGCATTTAAAGTGAAGGTCGCTTGGAGCTGTGGTCCACAGTCTCCAGAAATTGACGTTAGCGCGTTCATGCTCGAAGCATCTGGCAAAGTGTCGGGTGACGAGGACATGATCTTCTATGGACAGCAAGCGTCCAGAGATGGCAGCGTGTCAATCGATAACAAGGCAAGTCAAGCCGCCGGAGCAACAGGGGGCAGTACGCTGTTCGCTGTCGACCTGCCTATTGTGTCGGCAAGTGTTGAGAAAATTGCTTTCACGGCGACGACCCCAGCTGCTACCTCTCCTTCTTTGAGTGCGATAAATTCTCTCAGTATTAAGGTCAGTGTGGATTCAGGTGACGACCTCTACTTTGAAATAGACACAAGCTCTTCGGCCGAAGCTGCCATGATTATTGGCGAGCTGTATCGTCGCAATGATCAATGGAAATTTCGTGCAGTGGGCCAAGGTTTTGAAGGCGGGCTTGCGCCATTGGCCGAGCATTTTGGTGTTGAAGTTGATGATGCGGGCGCTGAGCCCACAAGCGATGTAGGCAAAGTTGAGGCAACGCCTAGTGCGCCGCCCGCCGCTGCCAGCGCGCCACCGGCTCCCACCATAAATCTGGATAAAATCTCTCTTACTAAAAATAAACCATCGATTAGTCTGGAAAAGCGTGGAGCCTCTCTTGGTGAGCTTCGAGTCAATCTGAACTGGAACCAAAGTAAGGTAATGACCAAAGGCTTCTTTGGCATTCAGAAAGAAAAGGTGATCGATCTGGACCTGTGCTGCCTGTTTGCTTTAAACGATGGTGGCAAAGGTGCGGTCCAAGCTCTGGGTCATAATTTTGGAACCTACGAGCAAGCGCCATGGATCCATCTACAAGGTGACGACCGCACCGGTAGCGTGACCGAGGGTGAGTGGTTACGCATCAATGGTGCACAATGGTCGAATATTAATAAGATCGTTATATTTGTCCTGCTTTATGAGGGTGTCCCTAACTGGGCAGCGACTGATGGGATTGTGACTTTGCATGTTCCTGATCACCCTTTGGTGGAGTCCAGGATAGACGGCGAATCAAATTCAAGGGTGTGTGCGGTCGCTGTGTTAGAGAATGATTCAGGGCGTTTAAAGATGACGCAAGAAAACAAGTATTTTAAGTCAGCGAAGGAGCTCGATGAGCACTATGGCATCGGTTTAGCATGGACGGCTGGCCGGAAGTAATCTCGACAATGCTGGTGGTTCGCCTTAGCATTACGGCTTTGATGGCGCACGAAAAAACGCTTTGATCGCTCACGTATTAACTTAAGGGTGTAGTTCGCATGGTAGAGCTTGTTCAAGGGCAGAACACTGACCTAGCTGGAAACTCGTTCAAAGCACGTGTGCTCTGGACAGGGGGTTCACCGTCTTCACCTGTAGATGCTAGCGCTTTCATGCTGCAAAGCTCCGGGAAGGTGTCGAGTGATGAGGATATGGTCTTCTACGGGCAGAAAAGCTCCCGCGATGGTAGCGTGTCTATTGTGGCTGAACAGGCTGCGACAGGTAACAACGGGGGAGAAGTAGAATTCTCCATCAATATCTCAAAGGTTGCAGGGTCAGTCGAGCGTATTGCTTTTACCGCAACCACACCCGCTGAAAGCTCTCCACCTTTAAACACGGTCGAGTCACTGAGCATCAGGCTCACCCCTGAATCAGGCGATGCAATCACATTCAACATAAACACAGCTTCTTGCACTGAGGCTGCGATGATTCTTGGCGAATTCTACCGACGTAATGGCCAATGGAAGTACCGAGCGGTTGGTCAAGGGTTTGAAGGAGGGTTGGCACCGTTAGCGACACACTTCGGTGTAATGGTGGATGGCGATGAGAAAAGTACTCCCCAGCCTGCCGCACCAAAAACGGTTGACGAAAATCCCCAACCGAGCTTGAAAAGTGCACAAGAGAACAGACATTCTGATACAACGAAAGTAGAAACAGCAAGTAATGCGGTTAGTGAAAATCCGACTCCCGCACCACCAGCTAGCCCTACACAGCAACAAACTCAAACTTCACCTCCGAATCCACCAACAAGGGACAAATCAATGCTCGACTGGCTCAAGAAAAACACAGAAAGTGCGCGTGCTGCATTGACTGCAGAGATTGGTAAATACAAGAACAAAGGCTTTATGGAAGCCGTGGTATCGGCTTGCGCGCTAGTAGCTGCAGCAGACGGCAACGTCACTTCCGAAGAGAAGCAGAAGATGATGGGCTATATGCAATCGTCCGATGAGCTAAAGGTGTTCAAGACGTTGGACGTTATGAATGCATTCAACGATGCGGTAGCTAAATTTGAGTTCGATGCTGAGATCGGAAAAGCTGAGGCGTTGAAGACGATTTCGAAATTGAAATCTGATGAGGGTGCTTCGAAGCTACTAGTTCGTGTGTGTTGTGCCATAGGAGCTGCAGACGGTGAATTTGATGCCCAAGAGAAAGCGATGGTAGCTCTGATTGCTACTGATCTGGGCTTGAATGCTGCAGAGTTTGATTTAACTTAAGTCAGTGTAGGGCGGCGTTTGGACTTAAGCCCTGACGCCGTTAGTATTTCGCTTTTAATAGTCTGACAAGGAGCATTACAGTCGGCTTGCAGTAAAGCTTGTTCACCCTTAGCCCGATTAATTATTGTAAGAGACGTTTTGAAGAATGATTGAACTATCAACTTATGAAGTCGGCGTTCTCGCTGCAGGTGCGATCGTAGCCGGGATATGGCTATTGGTTAGAGGCGGCGACTGGACTATTGACGCGGCGGTTGCTATCGCCCAGCGGGCTAAATTGTCGCCCATGTTCATCGGCGCAACCATTGTTGCGTTCGGTACATCGTTACCAGAGTTGTTCACTTCAATTAACGCAAACCAAACAGGCTTTCCTGGAATCAGCTTGGGTAACATCGTAGGTTCTAACATTGCCAATGTCTTATTGGTGTTAGGCGCTGCAGCTCTCGTTATCCCGCTCACCGCAAACAAAAAAGAAGTTGCCCGAGACCTGACACTCATGCTGATAGCGACTGCCATCTTGATAGCCGGTATGCTCTATGGCGTATTTGATCGCTGGCTTGGTGGTCTTATGTTTCTTATGCTTGCAGGTTTCACACTTTGGCAATACCTGCGAAGAGAGATTGATACCAGCGAAGTAGAAGAGCATGAGATGTCTGCGATGAACGCGGCAGGAATTCTTGCTGCAGGCTTCGCAGCGCTGATGGTCGGCTCTGAATTGTTGGTTCGAGGTGCAGTTGTTGCAGGTGGTGTTATTGGTGTGCCAGAAGCCATTATCGGCATGACCGCTGTTGCCCTAGGTACTTCTTTGCCAGAACTCACCGCATCGTTAGCAGCTGCTGCTAAACGCGAGACCAGCCTGATGTTCGGCAACATTATTGGTTCAAACACGTTTAACATTTTGTGGATTGTGGGTGCTACTGCTCTTGCGAAACCACTGGTTGTAGACTCATCACTACTCGGCCTAGAGCTTGGCTTTATGGTTGCGGTGAGCGTAGGTTTTGCTGCGATGCTTTGGATGGGAATCACCATCTCACGTAAAATAGGCTTTGGGTTCCTCGCGGCTTACATAGCGTTCACTCTGTACCAGTTCAGATCCACCATTTTCTGATTCACTCGTATACACAATAGATCCGAAAGGCTGCTTGCGAATAGTAGGCTGCCAAGTCCTCAACGTTTTATTCGTTTCACTACATTCAATATTTAACCAACAGGAGATAGACCATGGGAGTTTCACTGTCCAAAGGCGGTAACGTTTCACTGAGCAAAGAGGCCCCGGGCCTTAGCAAAATTGTTATTGGTCTTGGGTGGGATGACCGCTCAACTGATGGCGCTGATTTTGATCTGGATGCATCACTGCTTATGCTTGCGAGCACTGGCAAAGTACGTAACGACAAAGATTTTATCTTCTACGGCAACTTGAAATCTGGCGACGGATCAGTTGAGCACACTGGCGACAACCGCACAGGTGAAGGCGACGGTGATGATGAGAAAATCAATGTATCGCTTGATCAGGTACCTGCAGATGTTGAAAAACTGTCTGTAGTGGTCACTATCCATGAAGCAGAAAGCCGCAGCCAAAACTTTGGTCAGGTGAGCAATGCTTTCATGCGTATCGTTAATGGCGACGGTGGAACTGAAATCGCACGTTACGACTTAAGTGAAGATTTCTCAACAGAAACTGCTGTTATTTTTGGCGAAGTTTACCGCAACAACGGTGAGTGGAAATTCAAAGCAAACGGGCAGGGCTACGCTGGTGGTTTGGCTAAAGTTGCAACAGACTTTGGTATTAACGTAGGTTAAAGTCTGGATCTAGAGCGGCGGTGCGTTCAGAGGGTTTACTCCTGAATGCACCGCCGCTTTTTTTTGTCTGGAATTTGGTTACGGAATTGTGATGGTGTTTGTCTGGGAGGGGGGGTAGGGCCTAAACGTAATTGATAATGCGTAATCTCTGTGTGGTTTGGTGCCAACGGGTAATTCTTTGTGAGTTTATATGGTGTGGGGTATGTTTTGTTTTGTAGTTTACTTGTTGTTAGCCGTACTGATTAGCATTTTTTCAAGATACAGGCAGGGGTTTACCTCAAGCGCCAGTCTCGCAACATCCGCTGAGTAAACAACGACATAATACAAATATCAGCACAATATTGACATGTGTGAATGCATGTGTAAGCATGCGCACATGGCGACTAATCTATCTATCGATCCAGAACTACTGGACAAAGCATTACAAGTGAGCGGCGAAAAAACCAAAAAGGCTGCAGTTACGCAGGCTCTAGTTGAGTTTATCGCTAAGCGTGAGCGTACACGGGTAAAAGAACTATTCGGCCAACTCGATTGGGACTCAGACTACGATTACAAAAAAGAGCGTTCTCGATAGTGGCAATACTGGTAGACACCAGCGTCTGGTCACTAGCTATGAGACGCGATGAACAACCCAACTCCGCTGAACTTAAAATCCTGATAAAGGCGTTGGACTCAGGTGAGGAAATCTACAGTACTGGGGTAATCTTACAAGAACTGCTGCAAGGGTTCACTGGCGCGAAGGCTGCCGACGCGATAGTCGAACGCTTTACGTCAATACCAATGCTTGTTCCTGAAACTTCAGATCATATACAGGCAGCAGAGATTCGCAATAAGAGCCGTCGTAAGGGTGTACAGGTTGGGACTATTGACGCCCTGATCGCACAACTAAGCATACGGTACAAGCTATCGTTACTCACAGCTGACAAAGACTTCAAATACATGTCCAAAGCAGTCAAATTGACGTTTGCAAAATAGCGTTCTAGCTACACTAGCTGAGCGGTTCTAACGACGCACGTCTAACTTTGCCTTGCAGTCGACACTGTACAAAGACCCGGAACGCGGGCTTCGCCCACAACCCGTCTCTTTGTAAAGTGCAACTGAAGGCTGATGTTAGCCGTACCATTCAGATACTTCGATGTAGAATTCAATCATTGAATTAATCAGTTTAGTGCTGGCGTCGCTCAGCCCTCGAGGAGAAATCGCTCAAAGCTACCCCTATATCTTCGGATCATGGTCAACCGTCGATATAAATGATTGGCTGGTACTTATGTTGTTGAGCGGATTTTCTATCGTCATTAGTCTGTTACTAGCAGGCGGCACCACCCGTACAAAATTTCGACTTTAAAGGATACAGACAGATGACAGGAACTCAGCGAAGCCTGCTTCAGCTATTGAGTCCTCGTTTTGATATTGCTGCATATGGATTGTATAAATATATTGAGATGAGAATACTACGGTAGAGTTGCAAATCGTTTCGACAGATTCGCCCTCGATCTGCTCAGCTGTGTATTTCCACGTTCTCGACCATGCATCGCATTCCGAAAGCCGGGAATACGATGGCTCATTCATAAATTGCACTCTCGATCTCTGATCTCAGCCGTGCCCGTACGCTAGTTTGATTTACAATAAAACATGAGTGATGATTAGTTTTACTAAAGAGAAGTGATTTTTACCAAGCCAACTGAGTGAAGGATGAATTATTGACAACTCCTAAACATGATGAAATACAAGTACCTGCACTTTCGAAACGATGGCGGCATTGTTAGGATCATGAACGAAGGCGTACTGGTGCTGGATTGCAAAAAATTGAGACAAAGGCCATGACAATAATAAAGGCGGCTGTATGCCATGAGTTCGGTGCCCCTCTGGTGGTGCAGGACATCAAACTTAATCCTCCTGTGCGAGGAGAGGTAGAAGTCACACTGGCAGCCGTTGCCGTGTGCCATTCTGATATTGCGTTTATTGATGGAGGCTGGGGCGGTACGTTGCCAGCCGTGTATGGCCACGAAGCCTCAGGCTACGTCAGTGCACTCGGCGAAGGCATTTCACAATATCAACTCGGTGATCCTGTATTAGTGACCTTGATTCGAGCCTGTGGAACTTGCTCAAGTTGTGCTGGGGGAGTGCCCACACAATGCGGCACTCCCTACGATCGTGACAACGGCCCTGTTTGCATGCCTGACGGCAGCACTTTGCAGCATGGCTTGGCGTGCGGCGCGTTTGCTCAGCGGGTAGTGGTTGACCAAAGTCAGATTGCTGCTATTCCTGCTGATCTGCCGATGGATGCTGCGTCACTGATCTCGTGCGGTGTGGTTACAGGCGTTGGCGCGGTAGTTAATACCGCGCAAGTCAGGCCCGGACAAAACGTGGTAGTTATCGGTGCTGGCGGTGTTGGTTTAAATGCCATACAGGGTGCAGTTATCGCAGGTGCAGCTAGAATCATCGCCATCGATCTACTGCCAGAAAAATTGGATGCCGCCAAGGAATTTGGCGCTACAGATGTTGTGTTAGCCACCGACCCTAAGCCTTGGCGCGCTGTATCTGACATGACCTCAGGCCGCATGGCTGATGCGGTGTTTGTCACTGTGGGCGCTGTACCGGCCTTTGAATCCGCACCGCGTTTGCTGGCATCGTCTGGCAATATGTATATTGTTGGCTTGCCGCATTCAGGTGCCATGGCAAGCTATGAACCTGTGATGCTAGGGGCGTTAGGGCAGGGTATGAAAGGTTCAAAAATGGGCGATGTGGTGCTTGTGCGTGACATACCCTGGATGATCGATCTCTACCAGCAAGGCCGCTTGAAGCTCGATGAGTTAATTTCAGCGCGTTGGCCGTTAGAGCAGATCAACGAGGCTATTGCCAGCACACGTTCGGGAACGGCTAGACGCAATGTCATTGTGTTTGATACCCAATGAAGCTTTGCGATCTTGAAGTTATCATTACGGCGCCGCCAGCTCCCGGCTGGGGTGGGCGTTACTGGATATTCACTAAACTGACAACCGATGACGGGTTGGTAGGCTTCGGTGAAGTGTATGCGTCTGCCGTGTCTCCCGAGGTGATGACCCAAGTCATTGAGGATGTGTTTGAACGCCATCTTTACGGTGAAAGTCCTGAAAACATAGAGCTAATGTTTCGTCGTGCCTACTCGTCTGGATTTACTCAACGGCCAGACCCAACTGTTATGGGGGCATTTTCGGGGCTTGAAATCGCGTGTTGGGATATCCTAGGTAAGAGTCGAAACAGACCTGTTTGGGCGTTGTTGGGTGGAAAGATGAACCAGCGGGTGCGTGCCTATACTTACTTGTACCCATTACCGCATCACGATATCGACAACTTCTGGATATCGCCCGAGCAAGCGGCAGAGTCTGCATTGGATGCAGTAAATCGCGGCTATACGGCCGTCAAGTTTGATCCTGCTGGACCGTACACTTTGCATGGTGGCCACCAACCCGCCATGTCAGATATTTCACTTACGGTGCAGTTTTGTAAAGCCATTCGAGAGGCGGTAGGCGACAAAGCCGATCTGTTGGTTGGTACACATGGCCAATTCACCACTGCTGGCGCGATTCGTTTGGGCCAGGCGCTAGAGCCTCACAACCCGCTCTGGTTTGAAGAACCCATTCCACCGGATAATCCACTGGAGTTTGCCAAAGTGGCGAATGCCGTGCGTATCCCGATCGCCACGGGCGAACGTTTGACCACTAAGATGGAGTTTGCAACGTTGTTACGCACAGGTGGTGCGGCCATATTACAACCTGCATTAGGTAGGGTTGGCGGTATCTGGGAGGCAAAGAAACTTAGCGCAATAGCTGAAGTGTTCAATGCCGAGATTGCGCCGCATTTGTACGCTGGACCTGTGGAATGGGCTGCAAACATTCAGCTGGCTACATCGATTCCGAATTTACTCATGGCTGAGACCATTGAAACTCCATTCCATAAAGCGCTGATCAACAGCACTATCGAGGTGGAAGACGGATGCGTCGTGCCGACGAATTCACCCGGAATCGGTATCGAATTTAATGAAGTGCTGGCCAAGCAACATCCGTATTCTGGTAAAGAATTACATTTGCAAATGCAGGAGGCTCCTTGTGATTATCGCGGTGGTAATCGGTTTTCCGGCGGAGCGCCACCTGTTGTTGAATGATTAATTCCATTTGCATTTTAAACGATTGGATTAACTTAAAGTAATGCTAAGTGAGTGATCCAATGTTCTAAAGATGCGATGAAGTGAATTGATTGGGTTTGGCAGAGGTGTTAGCAAATGTATTGGTGAGTATTTGGCAACTGTATTACTGACCTAGGGTGCCCCATGACAACGACGTGTCCTGTTACCATATCGGTTGGTTTTTTTATGTCGTATTTTTGTGGCTATACGTAGTCGATGCGTCTTAAACTCGACAATCACAATTAAACCTTTTTATAACTTTAATAATTATTGATAACTAGCGATATATAAATAATGGCACGTACTGCAAAAAAACTGGGTTTTGACGATGTTAGCGCCCTTGTTGCGATCCTTGGCGCCATCGGTGCTCAAGATAAAAAGGCACCTTTGACTAAACCTCAGGTTGTTGAAACTACTCAATTGTCCACTCCCGATGTAACTGCAGCCTACAAAAGACTGCTGAAGATGGAATTGACGACTCAAATTGATCCACCAAAAGGTTTACCTTTAAAAGGTGTTTACTTGAAAATCACAGCTAAAGGCAAAGCGTACAGCAAAGCCTATGACCTGCTGTTTGCTTGATTGCTTGATTAGTATTCCGCTGAGAGCTGTAAGATTCTCAGCGGGGTATTGAGCTAAACACGGATCTTTAGATCTACTTTATTGAACAATACTAAACCCCAGAGTGAACAGTCCCGGGAAATCCTCAGACCTTGACCCTTGCGGCCAATTGAACAATCGATCCTCTTCAGTTATTTTCGGTGTGCTATTTATTTTTTTAAAATGCCACGATTGCATTGGGCCCTTGTAAAAATTTAGCAAGATGCCGCCACACACTATCATTCGTGAAAGCGAGCCTGACTCTTTGTAGTATCTCGACTAGTCCAACCGTTCTCTGCCAATCGAATCTTTACAACGGCGCTACTTGCATCAAACCGCGGTAGGGGAGATCGACTATCAGGCATATATTGATACCCGCCAAGTACGGTGGTTTTCAGATTGCCACTGCTCGTAAGCGAGGTGTCTCTCAACTGCCTTGACCTCAATTCGATCATCTTTTGGGTTTGCTACCTTCGGGTAATAATTCAGGGTCTGTTGTTGTGCATACCTGTGAAGATGTTGTTTGCAGTGGCATTAACGCCTAGAAAAGCTCAAAGTAGCCCGTCGTTCGGCTATTGCACCTCTAATCTATGCTGTTGTATGATCAGGAGCACAAATAGCGCGACATTTCCTATTTATGCCGTCGCGTGTTCTTAGTCGAGGAGTGTGGATTAATGAAAAAATGGCAAAAATTGTTGGCTGGTTCGATCGGTGTGAGTGGTCTGCTCATTGGTGTTGTCACGCAAGCACAGGAAACAGGTCTTACTAGCTGGAAATCGGGCAAGAACCATGATCGGATTATCCAGATTCAAAACGAGGGTGGTACCCGCGATGCCGCTGACGGTGTAGAGATTTCGTACTTCAGCAACTCATCGTTTCAAGTCACCTCTCCACGTGGTATCACCATTATTGTTGACCCATGGCGTAATGATCCCTCAGGTGCATGGGGTCTTTGGTATCGCATGGAATATCCAGCCGCAGAAGTCGATATCGGTATGTCTACACATGCTCACTTTGATCACGACGCACTCGACAAGATCGATGCCAATATGTTGCTAGATCGTATGGGTGGCAGTTTTGAGCTTGGCGATGTAAAAGTTACCGGTATTGCCGACAAGCACCAATGCGTTGCACCCGGACTCATCCCTTGGACAGAAGCAGTAAAACAATTTGAGGGTCGCGAAGATCCGTGTACCGTCACTTATCGGCATATGGACAACGTTATGTACCTGATCGAAACAGGTGGCATGAAGTTACTAATGTGGGGCGATAACCGACCTGAGCCGCCAGCTGAGGTGCTCGAAAAAATTGGTGAAGTGGATATCTTGTTCGTGCCTGTTGATGGTTCGCAGCACATATTTGATTACGAACAGGCTGACTCTGTAGTTGCGATGACGAAGGCTAAAATAGCCATTCCGCATCATTATCTGGTTCCGGAAACCACGTTCTATACGTCAACCTTACTGCCGGCTACTGAATGGGTAGAAACCCATGACAACACGATTCTCGATTCACCTACCGTTGTTGTCACTAAGGCAGACTTAGAAGGTAAAGAAGGGCACGTGTATTACTTTGGTTCAAACAACATGGTCACTGCGGCCAAATAAATAAACTGCAAGTGCGCGAAGTCGCAAAATGAGCGTGCAGCACGGTTT
>JALZUD010000065.1 GCA_023301725.1 Granulosicoccus sp.
GCAATAGGAGTTGCTCGAATGCCAACACAGGGATCGTGGCGGCCAGTGGTCACAACCTCAATATCATTACCTTCGATATCAATGCTTTTACCGGGCAAACGCACACTAGAGGTAGGCTTTAAAGCAAGTGCCGCTTTTATGCTCTGACCCGAGGAAATTCCACCCAACACGCCACCGGCATTGTTAGACAAATAGCCACCACTGGTCATTTCGTCACGATGCTCTGTGCCGCGTTGTTCAATGCAATCAAAACCTGCACCTACTTCAACGCCCTTAACAGCGTTAATACTCATGAGCGCATGAGCGATTTCCGCATCCAGTCGGTCGAAGACGGGTTCGCCCCACCCAACCGGTACGTTGTCGGCCTGAACGCTTACCTTGGCACCGATGGAGTCACCGTCTTTGCTCAGCTTTTTCATGAACTCTTCAAGCTCTGGTACCTGAGAGGCGTTTGGCCAGAAGAACGGATTGTTCTCAACCTCAGCCCAATCAAAGCCGGAATGGTCTAGTTTGATGGGACCCAATTGCGAAAGATAGCCACGAATAACAACGCCACCTAAACTGGGCTGCGATAGCGCAATTTTTGCTATGGAACCGGCAGCCACTCGCATGGCAGTTTCGCGCGCAGATGACCTGCCACCGCCACGATAATCCCGGATTCCATATTTGTGCAGGTAAGTGTAATCCGCATGCGCCGGCCGGAACTGCTGCTTGATTTTGTCGTAATCTCTGGAGCGCTGGTCTTGGTTGCGAATCAATAGACCAATAGGCGTGCCGGTCGTTAAACCTTCAAAAACCCCAGATAAGATTTCCACCTCGTCGGGCTCCTTGCGCTGCGTGGTGTAACGACTCTGGCCTGGCTTGCGCCGGTCCAGATCACGCTGCAAATCGCTGCTAGACAACGGTAGGCCTGGAGGACATCCATCCACCACACAGCCCAACGCTGGCCCATGGCTTTCGCCAAATGTGCTCACTGAAAAAATCTTGCCAAATGTATTACCTGCCATAGGCTTAAGTATACAGGCGTGCGGTACTCAGAATGTTGACGAAACGTCTAATCGATGTATCTAGAAAACACGCTCAACGTCCTGCACATTGCGCAGTTGACGAATTTTATCCATCGCCAGAGCCAATTCCCCCGTGTCGGCAATGCGCAAGCCAATTCTCATATCAGCAGTCTGCATTTGCTTGTTACTCAAAGTGTTAACTGACACCACATCAATATCGAGCGTTGTGAGAGTGGTGGAGACATCACGTAGCAGTCCGTGCCGGTCAATGGCTGAGACAAAAATCTCAACATGGTAGCTCCCGCTGGAGTCATCTCCCCAATCCACATCAATAAGCCGCTCGCGCTCATCATCTCTGAGATTGAGAATGTTGCCACAATCACCACGGTGGATTGTGACGCCTTTGCCACGTGTGATAAAGCCGACAATGATGTCAGGCGGCACCGGCGCACAACATGGCGCAATCTGGGTTAGCAAGCTGCCCACGCCACGGACCTTGATGGTGGTACCGCCGCGTGACGCTGTGCCAGGCTTTGTTACCAACACAGGTGCGCCTACGGTGGGCTCTGCGAGGTAATCAATGGCGCCCACAATTTGGGCAATAGTGACTTCATTGCGCCCGATAGCGGCAAAGAGATCATTAGGCTTATCAAATTTCAAACGCTTCACAAACGTTTCAATGGCGATGTTACTGGCCTTAAAGCGCTTGAGTTCACGATCAAAAATGGCTCTACCATCAAGCAGATGTTGCGCATGGTCCTGTTGATTAAACCAAGCCCTGACCTTACTGCGTGCACGACTACTGTTGACATAGCCCAACGACTTGTTCAGCCAGTCACGGCTTGG
This sequence comes from Granulosicoccus sp., assembly GCA_023301725.1. Classification (GTDB taxonomy): domain Bacteria; phylum Pseudomonadota; class Gammaproteobacteria; order Granulosicoccales; family Granulosicoccaceae; genus Granulosicoccus. Next base: position 1,854 of record JALZUD010000065.1, read on the forward strand.
CGCAGGTTCTCGGGTAGTTAGCACCTCCACTTGATCCGCATTGTTCAGCTGGTACGTGAGCTGCACTATGCGACCATTCACTTTTGCACCACGGCAGCGATGACCAATTTCGGAATGAATGTGATACGCAAAATCCAGTGGTGTCGCACCTCGAGCAAGATCTATCACCTCGCCAGAGGGTGTGAAAGCGTACACACGGTCTGCATCCACCTGCTGCGTGAATCCCTCTATAAGCTGTTCGTCGTCGTTATCATCAAGAAGCTGCTTTAACGCGTTGATACCTTGCTGCAATTTTTCATCAACCCCACTGCCTTCTTTATATGCCCAGTGAGCAGCCACGCCATTCTCGGCATCGTTATCCATATCGCGAGTACGAATCTGAATTTCAACGGCCTTGCCAGTGGAACCAATGACGGCTGTATGCAAGGAGCGATAACCATTGTCTTTAGGGTTGGCTATGTAGTCGTCAAACTCACGGCTGATAGGTTGCCAAAGGCTATGCACCGTACCCAGCACGCTATAGCACTCCTGCAGATCGTCGACGAGTACACGCACAGCTCTTACATCAAAAAGATCTGAGAATTCGATACCTTTGGTGTTCATCTTTTTCCAGATGCTGTAAATGTGCTTGGGCCTGCCAAATACTTGAGCGCTAGAGACACCAGATTTGCGCACCCGCTCATCGAGCTCTCCTACAAAATTTTTTATATACGCTTCACGCGCTGCACGACTCTCTTCGAGTGCACCAGCAATGCGCTTGTAAGCTCGTGGCTCCACGATGCGGAACGCTATGTCTTCTAATTCCCATTTCAGCTGACCCAAGCCTAAGCGATTGGCCAAAGGTGCATAAATAGCCAGAGTTTCCTGGGCGATGATGCGTGAGCTCCGAGAGTTTGTTTTTACCAGCGCGTACAGTCTTTGCGTGCGGTAGGCAAGCTTTACAAGCACCACCCGAACATCTTCTACCATCGACAACACCATGCGTCTTAGTGTTTCGGCTTTGGCTCCATCACTGTATCTGCCGCTCAAAGAAAGCTCGTTTAGTGAACGAACCCCTGCCGTCAGCCGCGCAATTTCTTGCCCGAAATGTTCGTGTACAAATTCGATGGGGTAATGCAAGGTAGATACATCTGTGCCAAACAGGGCCGATACCATAATGGGCATATCAGCATGCATGGACTTAAGCTGTGCGGCCACATGCAAAGCTTCCGGGTAGCCGGTTTTTCTACCTCGTATAACCCACGCAAGCTCCACCGCTTTGCGCACCACGAGCGCTTGACTACGCGTGAAATCCTCGGCCAAAAAATCTTGAGAGGTTTCAAGCTGTAGAAAAACAGACTCATCAGCACTGAAGGTGTGCTTCATACAACTACTACCCCAGCAAAAAAAGAGACGCTAAGCAGACTCTTTAATTGGCATGACGCAGTGCCACAATAGGAGGCGTGTAAAGCACCTTGCGCGTGGCTAGGTAGCCCGCCAGTGCGATACCAAGACCTCCTCCAAAAATTCCGACCATCCATAACCACACATTTAGATTGTAGGGAAGTTCAAACACAAAGCGACTGAGTGACCACGCAATGATGCTGGCAAAAACGGCTGCTAAAAAGCCTGAAATCGCACCAAGAATCGCGAACTCGGCAATAACGGCCTCGCGCAACTGTTTGTGAGAAGCACCCAATGCCCGCAATAAAGCGGACTCTTTGATGCGCTCGCTCTGACTACTTTGCACTGCCGCCAACAACACACAAACGCCGGCTGCCAAGGTAAACAGAAAAACATATTCTACAGCTAAAGACGCTCTATCCATCAATGACTTTACCCGTGTAAGAATTGCACCAATATCGAGCACGGCAACTCCCGGGAATTGGCGCGCCCAACCGGTGGTTGCGGCAACGAAATTACCCTTGAGATTAAAGCTGGTAACGTAAGTTGCAGGTAAACCTTCCAACATCACAGGCGAGGATACCGCAAAGAAATTCACCTGAAATGATTCCCAATCTACCGCTCGCCAGTTCGCAACTTTCGCGGTGGTTTCGACACCGGCAGCCTTGAATGTCAGCGTATCGCCAATATTGAAACCGCGCTCCTGCGCCCACTCTTGTTCGATGGATAATAAAGGTGGGGCACTTCCATCCTCTGCCCACCACTGCCCATCGACCAACTCATTATTCACAGGTAAAGTGTTTGAAAACGAAAGATTGTATTCGCGCCTGCCCCTTCGCTGCTCTTGCTCAGTCGGCTCATCGCTCAATACACTTTCGCCATTGTGCGCAATTAGTCGAGCACGAACCATGGGGTGAATGCCCGTGGTCTCAATACCTTGCGACTCCAACTGTGCAGAAAATCCGTCAACCTGGTCGGGTTGTATGTTGACGACAAAGACATTGGGTGCGTCCTCAGGCAAATCTTGCTCCCAGGCAGCCAGTAGATCTACACGCACAATACTGATCAGCAACAACGCCATAATACCCATAGCAAACGCAGCTAACTGCATGACACTGCTGGCAGCTCGCCGCTGCAACCCTGCCGTGCTCATGCGTAATCGAGGACCAGCAAGCTTGCGCACCACAACAATAATAAGCCTGCCAAATAACGCGAACACACTCAGCATAGCCACAACGCCAAGCACCACAATGGCGCTCAGCTTAAAGTCACCAGAGAGCAAATAGACAACTGCAAACGTGGCCCCAATACCTAGGGAAACCGCCACCACAGAGTTGCCGTCAAGCCCTGAATAGTCGCGCTGAAGTACACGCATAACATTGACCTTACCAGCCTTTACAATAGGCAATAGCCCAAAGCCTGCCAGTGCAATAAAGGCCGTGAGTGTGCCTATCACCGGGGGCATGATACCGGGCGCTGGTAGCTCTAGCCCGAACCAGCCTTGTAGTAAATTTGCCAACACCAGCTGTGCAAACCAGCCAATCGTAATGCCAATAATTGATGCCAAGAAGGCAATAAGCGCCAAACGGGTGGACAGCCAGACAATAACTTCCGCGCGACTAGCACCTAAGGTTCGCATAACGGCGCTTGCATCCGCCTGCCGCAAGGCAAAATGCCTGACCGCCAAGGCGATCGCTGCGCCAGCCAGCAACACAGTCACCACAGAAGCCAACCCCAGAAAACGCTCCGCTCTGTTCAGCGCTCGCGTCATTTGCGGGCTACCATCACGAACTCCGCGCACGCGAACGTCCGCAGCATACTGCTCGCTCAGCAGATCACGCGCTTGGTCCAGCTGCGCCTCATCCCCTGCCATTAATAATGAGTACGTGGCTCGGCTGCCTTCCCCGAGTAGCGCTGATCTTTCAAGGTCCTGCAGATTGAACATAACTCTGGGTGCAAACTCGAACGCGTTCTCCCCACGGTCTGGCTCGTACAACAGCACGTGCGACACCACAAGATCGATTTCACCCAACGTTAGAACATCACCGGGCACCAAAGCCAGAGCCGACTGCAGCTGCGCATCCACCCAGACCTTGCCAGGCTCTGGCACCCCTTGAGCAGAATCAACCTCTACCGTGGTGTCTTCGATACTCGCAATTCGAACAGAGCCCCGTAGAGGATAACCATCAGAAACCGCTTTCATGGCGACCAGCTGTGATTCATCTCGAGGATTGATAGCAATACTGGGGAATCTGACGTGCCGGGCTTGTTGCAGGCCAAAAGCGTCGACTGACTGCACCATAGCTTCTGGCAGACGAAATCCTGAGCTGGCGACAAGATCAGCCGCCAATACGTCGCCCGCCTGGCGCTCTACAGCGCGTCCTATGCGGTCAGTAAAAAAACCAACAGCAGTAACTGACGCTACCGACACCATCAACGCTAACGCCAGCACTCGAAGTTCGCCAGAGCGAAGATCTCTTAATAACGATCGCAGTGCGAACCGGAACTGGGGCGCCCAACTATTCATGACCCATACTCATACCGATACCCATCCCGATACCTATACGGCTACCGATACTCATAACTCGACCAACTTGCCGTTGGACATCCTCAATCGACGATCACAACGTGCAGCAAGCTGATCATCGTGAGTGACAAGCACGACAGCCGAGCCTTGCCGTTCACGCAAGGCAAACATCATCTCAATGACTTTTTCTCCTGTTTCGCTATCCAAATTACCTGTAGGTTCATCGGCGAACAGAAGCGCTGGCTGCGAAACAAAGGCGCGCGCCAGCGCCACGCGTTGTTGCTCACCACCTGACAGCTGTAGCGGCTGATGACCAGAGCGATGTCCCAGACCAACCTCTTCGAGCATGGCAGCGGCCTTTTCGGCAGCCTCGTCAACGCCTGTGAGTTCAAGCGGCAGCATGACGTTCTCTAAAGCGGTTAATCCAGGTAACAGTTGAAAGCTTTGAAACACAAATCCGACCTTGCCCGCGCGTAATCGGGCGCGGCGGTCTTCGTCAAACGTGGACAGTGGCTGGTCGAGAAGGTTAACTACACCGTCGCTGGGTGTATCAAGACCCGCCAGAATACCTAACAACGTGGACTTACCCGAGCCCGACGGCCCGACAATTGCCAAAGCTTCCCCTTCGCTGACGTTAATATCAAGCGCATGCAAGATGGTTAGAGTGCCCTCAGGCCCAGTAACTTGTTTGCTGATCTGAAGGCCTTGCAGCACAGTGGCCGCGGTTTGCTGCGACGGAACGTCTGCACTATCGTCTAAACTATTTGTATTGGGGGTGTTCATAACCTATTGATATGATTGGCAAGGCCGAAATTCAATGACAGTTGTGTCGAAATCAAAGACACTATATAGAGCTATTGGTTGCGAAGACTGGTAGTCAGTTCAATTGGCCCCAGATTAGTAATGTCTAACTATTGAGTTTATTCGAGTTAAGCAAGAGATGAGATTGATTAAGACAAAAAGCACGTTACTCGCAGCGTTGATGCTCCTGGCGTTCACCATTGCAGCTTCTGCAACTGCCAGAGCTGATACGTTCACAGCTCTCGTGGTCGGCGATAGCATCAGTGCCGCCTACGGTTTGCGCGAATCCGATGGCTGGGTCGCTTTGGCAGAGCAGCAACTTGTAGACCAAGGGTTTGACGTTAAATTTGTCAACGCCAGCATTAGTGGCGACACCACCGTGGGTGGACTGCGCCGCTTGCCTAACGCTCTGGAACGATTTGAACCGGATTTGCTGGTGATTGAATTGGGTGGCAATGATGGCTTACGAGGTTATCCAACCGATGCCATGCAGCAAAACCTAGAAGATATGGCTAACCTGGCGCTCAACTCAGGTTCTCGCGTACTCATACTGGGCATGTTGATCCCGACTAACTACGGCAAATCGTACCTTGCCAGGTTCAGTCAGGCATTTGTCGATGCAGCCGCCAATACCGGTAGTGAGCTCGTGCCGTTTCTGCTTGAGCCCATTGCACAAGACAGAAACTACTTCCAGTCTGATGGAATTCACCCGACACTGGACGCACAACCACTGATGGCAGAGCATGTTTTGCCGTCGCTTGTAAAAATTTTGGAAACTGAAGATTAGGAACAATACTATGCCGCAACGTAGCAAATTTGAGTTCCCAGGTTCAACGGGGCACACACTAGCTGGTCTACTGGAAGTTCCCGATTCGCCAGCACAGGCCACCGCGCTCTTCGCTCATTGCTTCACCTGCGGCAAAGATATCGCGGCGGCATCACGTATTTCACGCGCTCTGGTAAAACAGGGCTTTGCAGTTATGCGCTTCGACTTCACGGGGCTAGGTAGCAGCGATGGAGACTTTGCCAATACCAATTTTTCCTCGAATGTGGCCGATCTCATTGCAGCAGCGGCTCATCTGCGCTCTCTGGATATGGCACCTTCACTTGTCATTGGCCACAGCCTTGGCGGTACTGCTGTACTTAAGGCTGCGCATGAAATCCCAGAATGCACAGGGGTTGTGACGATAGGATCCCCTGCTGATGCCCAGCATGTATCCCAACAGTTTGCCTGTGACATTGCCACTATAGAAAAAGACGGCGAAGCTGAAGTATCACTAGCTGGCAGAAAGTTCTCCATAAAAAAACAATTTCTTGATGACATTAACAAGACATCTACAGAGCATCTGAAAACACTAAAACCTGCGTTACTAGTGATGCACTCCCCTATTGACACGACTGTAGATATCAAACAGGCAGAGCGTATTTACGTAGCCGCTAAGCACCCAAAGAGCTTTGTCAGCCTGGACAACGCAGATCACCTACTAAGCCGTGCAGCAGATGCTGAGTACGTTGCCAATATCATCAGTGCCTGGGCCTCCAGGGCTAAGAAAACCGAAAAGACCACAAAACGCCCAACGGTAGCCTCAGGCGAAGTAGTTGTTCGAGAGCTTGATCAAAAATTCATGCTAGAGGTGTTTAGCGACTCACATCAATGGGTGGCTGATGAACCCAAAAGCATGGGCGGAGGCAATGTAGGCCCAGACCCCTACGAGCATCTACTGGCATCGGTAGGCACTTGCACCTCCATGACCCTACGCATGTACGCACAACGAAAACAATGGCCGTTAGAAAACGCTGAAGTTACCCTACGCCATTCGCGCGAACATAAAGCAGACTGCGACGAATGCACTGGTTCGGCAAGCGCTGCAAAGCTGGACGTTATCGAACGCCAAATCACGTTACACGGTGAGCTTAGCGATGAGCAACGATCGAAGTTAATGGAAATCGCCGACAAATGCCCCGTACACAGAACGTTAACGGGCACGCTGGAAATACGCACTACCCAGAGCTAGGCTTTGCCGTACAGGCGCTCCTCCAAGGATCGGCCGCGCGATAGTTGACGATAGCTCCAGTTGTTGTCAGTCAGTAGTTGCAGTATGGCGATACTGGCTTGCATGTCGTTGTGGGTATGTATTAGAAAATCACCTTGAGCGGTTTTAGACACGCTTTGAACACTAGGTAGCTGCTCACTGAGATTGATAAAAGCATCTGGTACCTCGTTGCTTGTTCGTAAGGTCAGAACGCTGCTATCGACATTACCGCGGCCCTCATCAATGGGCCCATAACTGACAAGACACCCTTGCTCCAGATAGATCACCGAGCCACACAGTCTTTCCAGTTCGTCTAGATTATGCGAACTGACCATAAATGTGGTGCTAGCCGACTGCTCTCGAACCAACTCGCGAATCATCTTCGCATTCGGTGGATCAATACCTGCCGTGGGCTCATCAAGCAGAACCAGACTGGGCGAACCGATTAATGCTTGCGCTATAGCAATTCGCTTACGCATGCCGTGACTCAGCGCACTAGGCCGTGTTGTCATGGAATCTCTCAGATCCACTTTGTCCAGTACGCGGTGAACCTCGAGCTTGGCTTGAGCTGCGCTAAACCCTTGCAGGCGAGCAAAAAAATTCAGTTGCCGACCAACGTTCAAACGCGGGTCCAACAGGGCATCTTGCGGCAGGGCTGCGAGCTGCCCACTCAAATGCGCTGATCCTGGCGGATGCCCAAGGATTTTCAGGGTGCCTGAACTGGGTTTTATAAATCCGCACAACAAACTCATCAGTGTGGTTTTACCAGCACCATTGGGGCCGATCAAAGCGATAGGTTGTCCGTGCTCCACACTCAGATCGATGTTGTCGAGTGCCTTCGCACGACCATAGTGTTTAGCTAACGATTGACATTCGATAACCGGTGCAGACGAATCCTCTCTCATAGGTCGCGTCTCCTCATGATGAGTGCACCAATGCTTAGTAATACAAGGGTGTGTATCAATGGCACAGGTGCCAACGCCAAGGCATCCCATTCAGCTAGAAAGTACAGCTCCCTGATTTGCGATCCTGGCAAAATCCACTGTAGCAGTGTGACTTCAGGGAAATTTAAGGTTAGTACGAACCGGAGTAGTGAAGCGAGAATCCATAGAATCACAGCAAACAGGGTCGCTTGCCGTGCCGACTTTGCGATCACTGACACCATTGCCATCAAGGCTATAAAAGGCGCCAGCACCAAAAGAAGATTAACAATAATCGCAGGGGCCGAACGCAGAGCCTGAGGCAACTGATCAGCAGAATTTAGCGCAATAGTGAATAAGACAGTGGCAAGTGTGGCAAGCACAACACTCAACATGATGAACATCTGACCAAGAAAGCGCCCAAAAAATATCTCAAGCCGATTCGTGCGCATTACCAGATAACGCAAGGTACCACGCGCTCTGTCAGATGCCGTCTGATCAGCCGAGATAAGCAGCGATAAGAACGGCAGTAAGCCTAACGTGATAAACCAGTACACAGACAGCTCAGGCGAGGGCCACAATTGAAGTGTCTCAACACCGATTCTGGGTAAGAGAAAGTCAAGCAAGCCTGACTCTGCAGCCCCGTTCAAGAATCTGACTAAAGGCAATATCCCGTAAACCAACACCATTATCCAGACAAGACAAAATCCGAATAAGGAGATAAGCCCACGCCTTGTTGAAAACAACCGCAGCACTTCATCTTGCGCCAGGATCAGAACTTTCAAGGGATTAGCTTTCCGGCCGCATGTGAGGAAACAGCACGACATCCCGGATACTGGAAGACGCACTTAACAACATAACCAACCGATCAATACCAATTCCCTCGCCCGCTGTGGGTGGCAAGCCGTATTCCAGTGCGCGAATGTAATCCGCATCAAAATGCATGGCTTCTTCATCGCCTGCCTCCAGATCCGCCACTTGCGCTTTGAATCTCTCTGCTTGATCTTCGGCATCGTTAAGCTCAGAGAAGCCATTGGCAATCTCACGACCACCGACAAACAATTCAAATCGGTCGGTAACCATAGGATCGTCGTCGTTGCGTCTGGATAACGGCGACACTTCCGTAGGGTAACGAGTGATGAAAGTAGGATCCATGAGATTCTCTTCCACGGTTGCCTCAAATATTTCAGTCTGAATTTTACCTAACCCCCAACTACTCTTGGGCTGGATATGCAGGATCTTAGCTTGTGCCGTTGCACCTTCAAGTGTACCGAGTTGTTCTGCTGTCATATCAGGATTAAACGCCAATATGGAATCAAACATGCTCAATCGTGTGAATGGTTTTTTAAAGTCATAGGCACTATTGCCGTCTTCAGACGGTATTTCCAATGTGCCGACAACATCACTAGCCAAGCCACGAAACAACTCTTCTGTCATATCCATAAGATCGTTGTAATCGGCGTAGGCCTGATAGAACTCCAGCATAGTGAACTCAGGATTGTGCCGGGTACTCAAACCTTCGTTGCGAAAATTGCGGTTAATTTCAAACACCCGGTGAAATCCACCCACAACCAATCGCTTCAAATACAATTCTGGCGCTATGCGCAAGTACAGATCCATATCCAACGCATTGTGATGGGTGACAAACGGCTTGGCTGCCGCACCACCAGGTATGACCTGCATCATTGGCGTTTCAACCTCCAGATATTCACGCTCAATAAAGAAGTTTCTGATGTAAGCAACAATGGCTGATCGCAAGCGAAAACGAGCACGCGTCTCTTCACTGGTTATCAGATCAACATACCGTTGACGGTACCGTGTTTCCTGATCGCTAAGCCCGTGAAATTTCTCTGGCAATGGACGTAAAGACTTAGTAAGCAGCGTAAAGTCGGCAACCTTTACCGAAAGCTCACCTGTTTTAGTAATAAACAAAGTGCCACTAACGCCCAGAATGTCGCCCACATCAAGGTGCTTGAAACTATCGTACAGCTCATCGCCAAGCGTCCCCTGATGAAAAAACAGCTGCATTGAGCCACTATCATCTTGCACATCAGCAAAGCTGGCTTTCCCCATAATGCGTTGAAACATCATGCGCCCAGCAACGTTCACCTGCACACCTTCTGCAGCTAAGTCAGCCTTTTCCTTCTCTCCATGCTCGGCATGCAAGTGCACGGCCTTGTGCGTTGGCCTGAACGTGTTCGGGAAAGCGTTACCACTCTCGCGCTGCTCTTGTAGCTTTGCCCGACGCTGAGCAATCAGCTGGTTTTCATCTTCACTCATGGACTGTAATCAGTTATTGGTTCAATTCAAGGATGCACGTGGTGAGCAATGGCTTACAAACCTGCCTTAAGACTTTCAATCAGAAACTTAGTGATATCGCCATCGAGCACGGCTTGCGTGTTACTGGTTTCGATGTTGGTACGAAGATCTTTGATGCGCGATTGATCGAGTACATAAGATCGGATCTGGCTACCCCAGCCAATATCCGATTTACCCTCTTCCACCACTTGCTGATCGCCCTGTCGTCGGTTTAACTCTGCCTCGTACAATTTGGACTTCAATTGTTTCATGGCAGTGGCTTTGTTTTTATGCTGCGAACGATCGTTCTGACATTGCACAACAATGCCACTGGGCTCGTGTGTAATTCGTACAGCCGATTCTGTTCTGTTGACGTGCTGACCACCGGCGCCGCTGGCGCGGTACACATCAATACGCAAATCAGCTGGGTTTATCTCGATGTCAATATCGTCGTCCACTTCTGGAGACACAAACACAGCCGCAAATGAGGTGTGTCGCCTGGCCCCTGAATCGAACGGGCTTTTGCGCACTAGCCGGTGCACGCCGATTTCTGTGCGCAACCAACCAAACGCATGATCCCCTTCAAAACGTATTGTTGCTGATTTGATACCCGCAACGTCTCCCGCAGATACTTCAATAAGCTCAGTCTTGAAACCTTGGCTCTCGCCAAACCGAAGGTACATGCGCAACAACATTTCCGCCCAATCTTGAGCCTCAGTGCCACCACTTCCAGATTGGATATCAAGAAACGCAGGTGCCGCATCAGCATCACCGGAGAACATTCGTCTGAATTCGAGTCTGGCCACGCGCTCTTCCAACGAGGCAAGATCGGCAGCAACGGCTGTTACTGTATCTTCGTCGTCTTCTTCGCGTGCCATTTCCAGTAGATCAGCAGCGTCGACCACACCCGTATCCAGAGCTTCTATGACATCTATAGTGTCTTGCAACGTTGCCCGTCTTTGACCCAGTTTTTGCGCGTGTTCGGGCTTATTCCAGACGGCAGGGTCTTCCAGCTCTCGGAGTACTTCCTCTAGCTCTTCTTTCTTGCCATCATAGTCAAAGATACCCCCTGAGGGAATCGGCGCGCACCCTCAGATCTTCGATGTGGGTCAGATAAGGATTGATTTCTTGCATGAGGGAAATGTATAGCGCCAATAGATGGAGAGAGTTTACCGCAAAGCAGCGCTCTCAAGATGCTCGACACGTAGTTGCAAACTCCAGGAATCTCTAAAGAAATTGGGTTCAAGCGAATAAACGATGCTGAATAAATCACCATTAACGCCTGCAGGTTCTCGATTGAAGGCGATGGCCTTGAGAGTCTGAGTGGAATCGATGTCCTCAAGCGTCATTTGCAAGTGCCCGTTGCCTACCACCCTGTGCTCAATAAGTCTGAAGGTGTCGCAGAATACTGGCGATTCAAAATTCTGCCCCCAAGGCATAACACGCGCTAGCAATTGAGCGTTTTCAAGCGTCCGTTCAGCAGTGCTCAAGGCGCCATCGGTCAGATATTCACGCACCCCGGGCTTAGCGTTCTGTACCTGCTTTACGGTTTCATCAAAAAGTCGGCAAAACTGTTCGAAATAGTCTTTTTTCAAACTCATACCAGCGGCCATGGCATGCCCACCAAATTTTGCCAACATATCAGGGTATCGCGTGGCGATCGTCTGCAACACATCGCGGATGTGTACCCCCGGCACAGAACGAGCCGAACCCTTGAGATACTCGTCATCATCTGCTGTAAAAACAATGGTGGGCTTGTAGAGCTTCTCTTTGACTCGCCCAGCAAGAATACCAATAACACCTTGGTGCCATTGGTCATCATGAAGGCAGATGCCAAACAATTCATCAGTGGAGTTTAGTGACGCAAACAGTGCTTCAAGCTGCACTAAAGCGTCACTTTGCATCGTCGCCTCAATGGCCCGCCTGTCGATGTTCAAGCTGTTTAATTCATTAGCAAATTTGAGCGCCGAAGCACTAGAGTCGGAGAGTAAACACTCAACTCCCACGCGCATGTCCGCTAGCCGCCCAGCCGCATTCAAACGCGGCCCGATAGCAAAACCGATATCTTGCGTTGTCAGATGTTCAGCGTTTTTACCCGCTACCTGCAAAAGCCCAAGCACGCCATGGCGTGTGTGCCTCGCACGTATTCGCTTTAACCCCTGCTCCACCAGCGTACGGTTAACAGTATCCAGCGGCACCAAGTCGGCCACTGTACCAATCGCTACCAAATCAAGTAACTGTGCAAGCGCGGCACCTGCGTAAGCGTCATCTTGTTTTTTCAATGCTGACCGAAGCGCAAGCAGCACATAAAAAATGACACCCACACCGGCCAGATTTCGTCCGGCAAACTCGCTCCCCGGCAAATTCGGGTTAACAATTGCCGCAGCAGCAGGTAGCTGTTGTGGCGCCAAGTGATGATCTGTAACCACCACATCAATACCGTACTCATTGGCTTTGTCAACACCTTCAACGGAGGCAACGCCGTTATCAACCGTTAGCAGCACATTAGGTTTGAAGTCGCGACGCGCAAGATCAACCACCGCTGGAGAGAGTCCATACCCAAAGTCAAACCGGTTGGGCACTATGTAGTCTACTTGCGTGAACCCGAGCATGCGCAACCCACACAAAGCAACCGTGGTGCTAGTAGCGCCATCGCAATCGTAGTCGCCCACAATAAGAATACGTTCGCCTGCCTTACGAGCTGTTAGCAAGCGGGCCACAGCCAGGTCGATGTCGGGTAGCAGTTCGGGTGTGGGCAGTTGAGCCAACGCACACACAAGTTCTTGGGCATTGATCACGCCGCGAGCAGCAAGGACTCGATGCACTAGCGGGTTGCTATGCAGCACCTCGCTCACCTGTGGCAAAGGCCGCTGCGTGACGCTAATTGATTGGTTGGATGTCATTTCTTGAACAAACCTTGCACGCGATTCCACCGGAGCAAGTTTTTCAAACGACTGGCCATATCTTGATTTTGCTTCATGGTTTCGGCATTGCAAATGCCTTGTAACCCATCTTCACCCAAGACACGCACCTGCGACAATTTGCCACGGTTAACCAGTCCTGACAATGGCGTCAACCACTGCTCGTTGATCTGTGACAAACGACGTTGCAGGGTGTCAACATCAGAATCAATCCATGCTTGCAGCAACGCTAAATCAATAACAAGCAGATGCTCAACATCACCCATGTCAGTTAAATCAGTCGAAAACGCTGATAGCTTGCCACAGTGCACTCCAACCGCGCTTGCCAACAATTCGGCCTCAGAGCTATCGGTATACACGTGGATAGGTATAGGCGCCACCGGGCTTGCCGGGGCTGGCGCACCACCCCAGAACCAAAGGCTATTAACTGGCATCTGCCCCAACCGTTCGCGACTCAGATTCACAGGATGAGTATGCAGCAACATTTGCGCTTCAGTCATTAGCGTGCGCCAATCACGAGCCCCGTCTCCTTCCGGCAAGAAGCTGGAGGCCTTGCGGCTTGCCAGGAACGAAGGAGGATAGCTTCGGAGCCCTTCGGCAAGTTGCCCAGCAAGGTACCAACGAGTCTCACCTTGTCTGAAGAACTCCAGGCCATCATCCGCAACCAAATGGTTTAACGTAGCCAGAATTTCGTCAGCTTCATCAGCTGTCACATCCAGTTGATGAGGTGGAAAAAGAGTGGCATTGTCCTTATCCGCTTTCAGAAAGACAGGATCGGCCCGAACCAGACCGTGGGTAAATTTATCGACAGGCAAATCAAGGGCGGCACTGGGCAAAAATTGACCACCATCGGTGTCAATTCCCAGCGCCGAGGCCAAGTCTGCCTGCCAAGGACGCATTTCATGCTGTTCAGAGAAAAGATAACCTTTTGGTGCAGTTGGTCGAGCAATATCCGAGGCAATTGCTGCAAATTTTGCTTCTAGAGAATAGCCCGGCAGCACAAATGTCACTGTTTCCAATTTCATCGCCACGTCACTCGCTCTATCCATTCGTGGCGATAAAAATCGCGATTGAACTCTTTGTTAATCATCAACTCCCACATGCTTTATAATTTCCAATGCTGGTGCACCGTTCTCTTGCGAATACTCGCGCCAAACACCCGTCCCTATCAAGCTCTAAAATAATTCATGAAAAATCGAAAACCACTCATCATCGCGCTGGTGGCGTTGATAGCGTTGTTCTTTGTATTTGATTTGGGCCGTTTTTTCAGTCTTGAATACCTCAAAGACCAACAAGCTGCGCTTGACGCTGTATACGCCAACAAGCCATTGATGGTTATTGTCGTTTTCTTCATTGGCTACATTGTCATCACAGCCCTGTCATTGCCGGGCGCTGCCATTCTAACACTGGCAGCCGGGGCGCAATTTGGCTTGATTTTAGGCACAGTCATTGTGTCCTTCGCATCAACCATAGGAGCCACAGCTGCGTTTCTGGTGTCACGTTACCTGCTTCGCGATTCCATTGAGTCTCGCTTCGGTGACAAAATTAAGACCTTCAATAGCAACATCGAGAAAGATGGTGCTTTCTATCTGTTTACTGTTCGGCTAGTTCCCGTATTTCCATTTTTCCTGGTCAATCTGGTTATGGGCCTGACGCGCATCAAAACCGGCATTTTTTACTTGGTCAGCCAACTAGGCATGCTAGCAGGCACGATAGTCTTTGTTAACGCCGGCACACAGTTAGCGCAAATCGACAGTCTCGGCGGCATCCTCTCTCCCGGGCTTATCTTCTCGTTTGCCTTGCTAGGCATCTTTCCGCTCATCGCGAAAAAAATTGTGGACATGATCAAGGCAAAAAAAGTGTACGAAGGCCACAACAAGCCGGAGAAGTTTGACCACGATATCGTAGTGCTTGGTGGGGGCTCTGGTGGTCTCGTCACTTCTTACATCGGGGCGGTCGTCAAAGCCAAGGTCACGTTGATCGAAAAGCATGAAATGGGTGGTGACTGCCTGAACACAGGTTGTGTTCCCTCAAAAGCGCTGATCAGAAGCGGCAAGCTGATGCAGAACATCCGTAACAGCAGCAAGTACGGCGTGCAAAATGCCACTGGCGAAATTGATTTTGCAAAGACCATGGGGCGAGTGCATGAAGTCATTGCCAAGATCGAGCCACACGATTCTGTAGAACGTTACACAGGGCTAGGCGTCAATGTCATAAAGGGTGAAGGCCGTATAACGTCTCCATGGTCTGTCGAAGTCAATGGTGAAACCCTGATCACACGAAACATAGTCATTGCTACAGGTGGCTCACCGTTTGTTCCACCTATCCCCGGCCTCGATCAAGTCAATTACCTGACTTCGACCAATCTATGGCAACTAACCGTCCAGCCAAAGCGTCTAATCGTTCTTGGTGGTGGCCCTATCGGCAGCGAGTTGGCGCAAGCATTCAGTAGACTTGGCAGCGAAGTCACTCAGGTGGAGATGGCACCACGCATCATGGGTCGCGAAGACAGTGATGTAGCCGATATGGTTCAGGAGCGCTTCGAAGCAGAAGGTATTCGGGTCATGGTCAACACCAAAGCGACGCAGGTGGAAGTTGATGGCGACAGCAAAACACTGATATGTGAAAAAGACGGCGAAACCCTACGCATTGATTTTGACGAAATTATTGTCGCTGTAGGGCGCAAAGCGAACACCAGTGGTTTCGGCGCAGAAGAGCTGGGAATCAGTTTGAGCGAGAAGGGAACGATCGCTATCGATGACTATCAGCGAACCAATTTTCCCAACATCTTTGCCGTCGGCGATGTGTGTGGCCCTTACCAGTTCACCCACGTTGCAGCCCATCAGGCATGGTTTGCAGCAGTGAATGCGCTGTTCGGTATGTTCAAACAATTCCGCACGGACTACCGCGTCATTCCATGGGCCACATTTACTGACCCTGAAGTTGCTCGGGTTGGCCTAAACGAAACCGACGCCAAAGAGCAGGATATCAAGTACGAACTAACCACCTACGAAATAGACGACCTAGATAGAGCGATTGCTGACAGCAGTGATTACGGCATAGTCAAAGTTCTTACGGTTCCAGGTAAGGATAAAATACTAGGCGTGACTATCGTTGGAGAGCATGCGGGAGACCTGATCGCCGAATACGTGTTGGCTATGAAACATGGGTTGGGACTGAACAAAATTCTTGGCACTATTCATATCTATCCAACGCTTTCAGAGAGTAACAAGTACGTGGCCGGCGAATGGAAACGTGCACACCAGCCTGTAAAAGTATTGGAATGGGTAGAGAAATTTCACACTTGGCGTCGAGGTTAGGACACCGCTATGAGCAAAACTGTTGTCAGGTCGTGGAACGAATTTGACCCACTGACGCACGTTATCGTTGGTCGTGCAGACCACACGTGCATTCCACCCAACGAACCGGCAACCGAAGCTAAGGTACCCGAAGACAGTGACATGCGCGGCATGTGGGGGCCACGTCCGCTTGAAACAGTGGAAAAAGCCAACATCCAGCTAGACAACCTGGCCAGCATTTTAGAAGTACGCGGTATCACTGTTGATCGCCCTACGCCTATTCAATGGAACCAGGCGGTTATCACGCCTGATTTCACAGCGGCTAGTCAATTCGGATGCATGCCACCGCGGGATGTATTGCTGACCGTTGGCAACGAAATCCTGTCTGCACCTATGTCTTTTCGATGCCGCTATTTCGAATACCTTGCGTATCACGACCTTATGCAGCGCTACTTCGATGAGGACCCTAATTTTCGCTGGGAACAAGCACCACGGCCCCGCCTAGACGAAAGGTCTTACCAGTCAGGCTACTTTGATGAAATAACAATCGATGAGCGACTGGAACGCACAGCGGCATTGAATTTTGTTACCACCGAGCATGAGCCTTTATTTGATGCAGCTGACGTTTGCCGCTTAGGCCGTGATCTTTTTGTACAACATGGCCTGACCACAAACCGCCGAGGCATGGAATGGTTACAGCGTCATTTTCCTGATCATCGGGTGCA
>JALZUD010000066.1 GCA_023301725.1 Granulosicoccus sp.
CTGCGGCGCGATCTGCAGCGGCTTGCTGCTCTAATGCTGCCTGCTCTGCTGCGGCGCGATCTGCAGCGGCTTGCTGCTCTAATGCTGCCTGCTCTTCTGTGGCGCGATCTGCAGCGGCTTGCTGCTCTAATGCTGCTTGGTCAAATGCGGCTTGATCTGCTGCAGCTCGCGCTTGAGCAGCTAATTCTTCGGCAGAAAGCGGGCCTTTGGCAACTCGCTCTGCGATCAAGTCGAACTCATCTTTTCCATATCCATAAAGAGTGCCGTCCATGATCTGCAAACGAGTGGATGCTTCATCAAATTCTTGACGAACCAACATCGACTCCAGCGTTTTCAGCTCAGTCTGGTAACGCTCGAACATAGAGCTGGCAACCGGACTTATGGCAACTTGCTCTGTTGGGCCTAAAGCGCTTGGCAGGATTGCATTCGGATCAGCGCTGGCGGAATTATTGGGGAACCCAGCTGGCGAGACACTGCCGAACCATTGCTGAACCACTGGCACTTTGTACAAAGCTGTACCCACACCAGCAATCATAAGGACGACGCCCAGAGAATAGCCAAATTTGCGCAGAGGGTTTTGCCGCCCTTCATCGAACAGCTCCGGCATGGGTCGATCCGACCGGTCAGCCCATTGATCACTGGTGGGCCAATCTTCGTCATCCAGGCCAAGGTCGATTTTATCAAAATCGACAGGATCTCTCTGTGCTTGGTTCTGCCTTGCACTTGCGACGTCTGAAGTTGATCGTATGCCGTCGGTTAACGGTGGCGGTGGAGCAACCGGGTCACCGGCTTTTGGAGCGCGGATTGCACCGGATTCTGTAACCGGTACAGGCTTTCTGATTTTGGGGAAAGGTTTGTCCTGCGCTTTTGCTTTGGCCGGCCGGGTTCTTCGGGCGCTACTTCTTTGCGCACTCTTTTCTTGAGAGCTGGAGGATTGGGCTGAATCCGCCTCATCTGACCTCAAAAAATCGAAGTCGGAATCCGCATCATCACCCTTGAATTTGTCAGGTGCTATATGCATACTTTGTTTGGCTACCGTCCGTGCGAGTCGACACTAGTTTCCTTGATCGGTATGTTACCGTAATTGCCACACACCGAATCGTAGACAATGTGACGCTTCAACGGTTTTACGTTGTTTTATCATCAAATTCAGTTAGAAGTGCCAACAAAGGCAACTAAATAGCAATACTGGTAATAACACCGCAATATATCTCACATTTCGACCGTTATTACTCTAGCGTGACCTCCCATTGCTCAAAACCCAGCCCTAGTGCTGTATTACGTGGCAATAAGATGATTAGTCTGGAGGCTTTGCTAGGGCCTGAAACTAACCAAGCGCCAGAAACATCACTCACCAGAGTGTTCTCAGCGCCGTTGATGTGACCAGGCGCATGGGACACCCGAGGATCTGGCACTTGAGTACTAGGATACCAGTCACCCTGATCATCCAGCCATAGAAGCGAGGCCTGGCCCGGCTCTAAATCAGCTAAAACTGCCTGTAGATAAATACCCTCTGGGGCACTTATTAGCGTGGGCTCTGGTTGTAAGGATTGCGCTTCGCTGCGAATTATGTTGCGAACATGGTGCCCTGAGTTATCGAAACTGAGTAACACCCTCTGTTCACTTGCCTGCCCGTCGCTAGCAAACAATGAGCAGCTAAAAACTGCGAGAAATGCCCAACTAATTGGTGCGAACCGCTTCATAGCGTGTTGATTTCCCATTGCCTTGTGAATATCCCTGCATGTGGTGGGGGTATTTGAATTCTGCCACTTACATCGCTGATTGTTACGGATAGTTGGTGCTGTCCCGGTGGCAGCGACAGATTTAATGTGCGCAAATTGTCAGCAGCGACCGCAGACAAAGCTCCGCCAGCAACCGCACCATCTTGAAAATCCAGCCTCTGTCCGTTCAGTGTCCAGACAATTCTTTGCACAGCATCACCGAATATTGGCTCGACAGTAAAGGGCAAAATGTCGCCTGAAACAGCCTCTATCACCGGCGCATCAGGTGAAAGAGACCTGATGCCCTCAGTGAGTGTGTACAGACGCAGAATCCACTGTTCAGTATTTACCGGGCCAAAATCAGAATTGTAATCGCGCATCCGGCTACTGACCGAAGGACGGTAAACACCAGTTGAGCGGTAATAACCACCTTCGAAAACACCTATGCCTAAATCGCCTGCGCTGGCTGGCAGAGAACTTTGAAATTCAAGCCAATGAGCCCAGGGCACTTGTGCAGGGTCAGACAGATTAGATACGTTCCTGAACCGCCCCTCGTCAAATGGCAACACGCCAGAGACGTCAAGAATGAGGGGATCGACATATTCGTCCGCCAAATCCGCAAGGCTGTGCCCCATTTCGTGCAAAGCAATCTCAGGAAAGAACGCAGAAGTGATGGCCACGCGACCGCCACTATTGCCGCTGCCACCATAGCGGCTGTCGTTCACCAGTAGAATAATTTGGTCCACGTCTGGGTACTCGGCGAGCGATGCTTCAAACAGCTTCAGCACATCAGCACACACCAGTCGAGGGATTGAACGGCAGTTATAAGCGCTATCAAAAGCAGTTGTAACCCGATCATCCGTATCGCTGTCGTCTGCACCTGATTGCTGCGATACCACTTCTATCATGTGAATATTGAGAGCCCCTACATGCTCGGCAATACCCTCATCAGACCGAATATTATCAAGAACCGAGTCAACGTGCCCTCTGTAAGTGTTCAGCTCATCGCTGGAGTAACCATCACCAAGAATAACGATATGCACACCACGCCCTTGTTTGTGGCCCAGCAAAGTGGTTCCTTTGTTAGATTCAGTGCGGGGGAAAAGCGCTATGGAAATCGTCTCACGAGTGGCCGCTCCACGATCGTCGCGCGCCACTATTGTTAGATCAGTGGACTGCGCGTTTTCAATATCGCTAACTTCAATATTAACCTGACTGCCATTAACCGATACTGTCAATAAGTCATTAGGCTCTACTGAAACCACAACAAGATCATCTTCGATATCGCGTGGAAACACATTAAAATTGGTCTGCTGACGGCCGAACAGTTCACGTGGTGCCTGAGTGAGATTGAGAATTGGCACATCGTTAATGTCGACAACTTCCAGTTCAAGCTCTTCGATGACGTCGCTAAGACCAGTGCTGTCTGTTAATGTCAAACGGACACCTTCTACCACTCCCACGTCGCCTTGCCCGGGAACACCTGTCAATATGCCACTGGCATCATCAAGCACTAGCCAGTCTGGTAGATTTTCGGCGGTGAACGTCAGACTATCTCCATCAGCGTCAAAGCCCTGCAGCTGCTCTTGATAACGCCTTCCCTGATTAGCAATAGGCGTGATATCCCGATTTATGGCAGGCGCATCAGGCACAGGGGACATGTTGATATCCACGGCAATCTCGCGTCCAGATGAGGTCTCATAGGAAAATTCGTCGTCACCGGTGTAATTCACATTTGGCTCGTAGCTGAAAGCCGTGCCATCTGCACTTACCTGCAAGAAACCGAAAGTAGGCAGCGATAGAATGGTGTACTGACTGAAACCGTTGTCAGCCACCTCTGTAGGTCCTTGATCTACGCTCGGGTTAGCAAAAGCACCGGTTAGCAAGGTGTCTTCAGCTATCGAAAAGCGTAATCGCGATTCAATTCCGCTTTCATCCAGTGTTCCCTGCGTGGCGCCTGTGTTCGGCGTTGAGTCGTCTATCGGGATTATCGGATCCACAGACGGCGTGTTGTCGCCAGTGCCTGTGCCTGTGCCTGTGCCTGTGCCTGTGCCTGTGCCTGTGCCAGAGTTGGATAAAGATGCGCCGCCGCCAGAGTCACAGGCCGAAAGAAGTAGGCAGGCAGCAACACAAATTAACTTTTTGCCAGCAAAATCCAATTTTAGTGGGTTAACCGTCATGCCTGACCGCCCTGTTATCCGAATTCTAGTGTGAGCCGCTAAAATAAAGTTGTTATAGATCCTGATGTGCTAACGCCATCTCAATGTAGATTTTGCGCAATTCTTTCGACACCGGACCCGGAGTGCCATCACCCAATGCTACACCGTCGATATTAACCACAGGCATAACAAATGTTGAAGCACTCGTAATGAAAGCCTCGTGCGCTTGTTTGGCCTGCTCGATTGTGAAAGGTTCCTCTAAAACCGTATATCCTGCCTTACGGGCAAAATTCAACACAGCCTGACGCGTGATACCGCTCAGAATCTCTGACCCAAGCTGGCGAGTCTGAATTTTTTTATCTGCCGTGACAATGTATGCGTTATTTGAAGTGCCTTCTGTAACCAGTCCATCTTCAACCATCCACGCATCGTGTACACCCGCGTCAACAGCGGCTTGTTTACCCATGCTAGGCGCAAGCAACCCCACCGTTTTGATATCTCGCCGCTTCCATCGCAGGTCAGGAATCGAAATAACATGCATGCCCGAATCTGCCATGGGCGAGTGGATGAGATTTTTTTCCTGAGTAAACATCACTAGCGAGGAGCGCGCATCTTTGGGATACGCAAAATCTCGATCAGCGACACCTCGGGAAACCTGTAGGTAGAGCAACCCTTCAGAAACTGAATTTACATCGAGTAGTTTCAGCTGCGCTTCGAGTATTTTCTCATCAGAACACGGCGGCGCCATCGACAGCTCTGACAACGATCGTGCCAGTCTTTTGAGGTGGGCTTTGTTATCGATCAACTTACCGTCCAGCACAGTAGACACTTCGTAGACGGCATCGGCAAACAAAAAGCCTCTGTCGAGTACAGATATAGTGGCGTTCTCTTCGGCAACAAAATCACCGTTGACGTAGAAGGTTCGACTCATGAATTTGGGGTCCGGGAAATAAAGCTGACTGTAGTCAGGTGTCGTGAAGTAGGACAAACAAGGCCCTAGACTCCGCACCTGTCGCGCTATTTTACGCCGATTCACTGGTTTTATAGTAATGAATTACACAAAACTACTGTGACGATTGGTATTACGGCCTGGAACTGCAGCTAACCTTACCCAATCACGAGCACATCGTGAAGCTCGCCAATACTACTTGCCTGAAAATGGGGCCCGGGAGCGTCATAGGGCCAAGGCTCGCCCGTCTGATTGAACCACAGGGTTTGGAGCCCTGCCTGCTGCCCTCCCTTAACGTCGGTTACTGGGTTATCCCCGATATGCAGAACCTCGTGACCACTAACGCCAAAGTGTGCACAACAGCGGTCAAACATATCCCGATGCGGCTTAGCTTTTAGTTCAAGGTCGGCAGCGAACACCTTATCAAAATAGCCTGTCAAGCCAATTTGTTCTAGGCTTGCATTACCGTTGGTGATAGCCGCTATTTTAAAACGAACTTGGGTAGCCTGTAACAGCTCGTGTACCAATGGATACAGTTGTACCTCGCTGCGTGCTCGATAGAACACCTCGAATGCCTCGTCAGCTAGTGTTTCGGGATAGTCGAACTGCAACAGCAATTCTCTTAGACCCTGTAGGCGCATGGCAGTTACGCACCCTTGTAGTTCAACATGCCGAACTCGAAGCTGCGCTCGAAATTCCTCTAATGATGCAGGACTATGCGCCTGTGCGATCTTTGGCGTAACTTGCTCAAACCATGCGTACAGGGCGCGCTCGGCATTGGCAATAGCCGGCGCGCAATCCCAGAAGGTGTCGTCAAGATCAAACGACAATACCTTTATGACCTTCAAGTCAGCTTTCATGGCAATTTACTCGCCGGCAAGCAACAATACATGCATACGTCTTGGTCCATGCGCGCCTATCTCCAAAGTTTGTTCAATATCTGCGGTACGAGATGGACCCGTTATGAAGTTCACCGCACGCGGTAAAATATCAAGATCGCGCAGCAGTGGAAACACATCGTCAACATGCCTCGTAACCTGCGATTCGCGCAAAACCACGATGTGAGTTTCTGGCAAAAAATTGAGCGTAGCAGGCGTTGCCTGATGGCTGACCGTCACCACGCTACCAGTCTCAGCAACTGCTGCAAGACACGGCGTAATACTGACTTTTTCCACACCTGTGGCCTTACCGCACGCGTAGTAGTCTGGCCAATCCAGTGTTGCCAGTGCAGGAGCAACTGTGACATCACCCAGCGCTCCAGCATCCACATTCTCCGACTCAAGGTACCACTCGACCGCTTTGACAACATCACTCATCGATTGCAACCTGACCACACTCATCGCTACCGATTCCATCGCATGAGTTAACGACTCAAGCAGATCATCGGCAACGCCTGGCAGCGTATGTCGATGGACGGCTTGCAATCGCCTAGTTACTTCAGGCGGCTGGTCGGCTAATGTAATTGGCGTACCAGAGGCTTTGCGACCAAGCGCATTGGCTACTTTCGACAGCACTTCATCTCGTGCACTCATACTTTAGTTCGCCCAGTTGGCCTACCACTTTTCGCAAAATGCTCAGACTGCCGATATTGCTGCATGAAGGTAGAGGGTCCTTGTGGTGTAGGTAAATCTCGACTTTGCGTCCAGCCACCGGCTAACGGCAATCGTCGAAAACGGCCACGCTTGCCGCCGAATCGTGATAACAGCGCAACACCGATTGACGTGAGTCGCTGGTAAATAGCGGGACGCTTTGCCACAGCAGCCCACAGACCCAATCCATAGCGAGCGCTAGGTGATTGCAAGGCTCTCAGAAATGTCTGACGCCGATGCTCTCGCAGCAGCTTGGGCAAGGGAATACTCATAGGGCACACTTCCGCACAGCGGCCATTGAGAGTGCACGCATGCGGTAAATCAGGCGCATTCTCAATACCGATCATGGCAGGAGTGACCACCGAACCCATAGGCCCGGGATACACCCACCCGTAAGCGTGCCCACCAATAGCTCCGTACACTGGACAATGATTCAAACACGCCCCACAACGAAAGCAGCGAAGCATCTCCCGAAGCTCCCCAGCTAGCATGTCGCTTCGATGATTATCAACCAACACAACATGAAACTGCTCTGGTCCTTCAAGATCATCTGGTCTGGCTGGGCCACTCATCAAACTGGTGTAGTTAGAGAAGGTCTGGCCGGTGGCGCTACGCGCTAATAGTCTTAGTAAACAGCTCGCATCTTCCAGAGTCGGGATGACCTTCTCAATACCAACAATCACAATCTGCACTCGCGGTAAATTGGACGTTAGATCGCCGTTGCCCTCATTGGTGACCAGTACGTGTTGACCAGTTTCAGCAATAAGAAAATTCGCACCAGTAATCCCTACATCGGCAGCACGGAATTTTTCTCGCAATACTGATCTGGCTTCATTGACCAAGGCCTTGCGATCAACCAATCGCTCATGCAAACCATATTGCGCATGATGCTCATGAAACAGGTCTGAGACTTGCTCCCGCGTTTTATGTATAGCAGGCGCAATGATATGACTCGGTGCCTCCTTGGCCAATTGAATAATGTATTCACCTAAGTCTGTTTCGATGGTCTCTATACCCGCTTTTTCAATCGCTGCATTAAGGCTGGCCTCCTCACTCACCATAGACTTACCTTTGGTCACTGTTTTAGCATTCACCTGCCTACAGATATCCACAATGATTGCGTTGGCATCCTCCGAGGTTTGTGCCCAGTGAACCTGACCTCCCGCTGACTGAACTTTGCTCTCGTAGGCCAACAAGTAGTGATCAAGATTTTCCAGCACATGGTTTTTTAACTCACGAGCCTCGTTCTTAATTTGTTGCCATTCAGGCACCAGTGCTATAGCGGCAGCTCGCTTGCCAATAAAGCCGCCTTTTACGTTCCCCAGAGCCTGCTTCAGGTTGTCATCCAGAAGTGCTTCACGAGCATTGAGCTTGAAGCTATGCGAATTTGATTGCATGGTCGATTAGCCTTTGCTCGTTGGAGAATGATCTACGGACTTACCTTCACCAATGGCCGGACCATTTGCCATGTTGGCGAGCACCTCAGCCACGTGATAAACCCGCATAGGCTGCTGCAATCGACTTAACCTGCCACTGATATTTAACAAGCAGCCCATGTCGCCGCCTAGCAGTGTGTCTGCACCACTCTGCACAGCCAGCGCGGCTTTGTCACTGACCATACGCTCTGATATGTCAGGGTACTTAACGCAAAAAGTGCCACCAAAGCCACAACAAACATCCGTATCTTTCATCTCTTTAACGCTGAGACCTTGCACTTCGTGCATTAAAGCGCGCGGCTGATCTTTGATTCCCAGTTCTCGCAGACCGCTGCAGCTGTCATGGTAGGTCACGCTGCCTTTGAACTGCGACTCAAATTCAGTCATGCCGCGAACATCAACCAGAAAACTCAGCAGTTCATGACAACGACTGGCAAATTCTGTAGCTTTCGCGCGCCCATCAGGATGATCCTTGAACAATTCAGGGTAGTGTTCAATGAGCATTCCGGCACAAGACCCTGAAGGCACCACCACGTAGTCAAACCCAGCAAATGCATCGATAGTTTGCAGGGCGATTTGTCGTGACGTTTTATCATCACCACTGTTGTATGCGGGTTGCCCACAGCAGGTTTGAGTCGAGGGGACACTCACTGCACAGCCTGCTTGCTCCAGCAATTTAATAGACGCAAAACCCACATTGGGGCGATGTAAATCAACCAGGCAAGTCACGAAAAGTCCAACACTTACCGTGTGAACAGGCTTGGTGGATTCATTTGATGTTGAATCGCTACTCATAGTTAAATTTTAAGCTGACGGCAATTGTGAAGTTTATTGAAAACGGCACTTGGCTTACAGTGTCATTGGTCTTGCCCTACCCTATACTAATTGAATGGCAACAACATCCGAAGTCACTTTATCCACCTTTACACACACGGGCGATCTTGAGCTGGCATTCGAACATTGCCCAGCTGGAAGTGACTCACAAAGCCCGCATATCATGTTCTGTGGTGGGTTTCATTCTGCCATGCAAGGTGCAAAAGCGCAGGCTCTGAAAGCGCACTGCCTTGATAGAGGATGGCATTTCACACGGTTCGACTACCGCGGGCACGGCCAGAGTGGTGGCGCACCGGCCGACTTTACTCTCATCGACGGCCTTGAGGACGCCTTAGCTGTATTCGATAAATACAACCTTCCCAGCGTTCTTATTGGCTCATCTATGGGAGCCTGGCTGGCTACACTAGCGGCGTTGCAACGGCCGACAAAGGTTAAAGCCCTACTCCTACTGGCAGCTGCACCCGATTTTTTAAGCGAACTGATGGTGCCCAAATTGTCAGTTGGCGATATCTGGGATCTTAGCCAAGGCAATGTGATCAATGTACCCAATAACTACGACGAGCCGTTCCAGATTAAACAAGCACTTATCGACAGTGGCCAGCAGCTGTCCCTTTTACACAGCGACACATTGAAGGCGCTATCGTGCCCAGTAAGAATGCTGCACGGTAGTCACGATAATGACGTGCCGTTCGATTTGGCCATACGTATGATGGATAAGCTGCCAGAAAATCATGATGCAGCACTCACTCTTTTACACGGCGCTGATCACAGGTTGTCTGATGAAACATCGCTTGCCACCATTTATACCCACTTGGACGCGTTGGTTGCACATATCACTTAGGGCCCAGTATTCATGACACCTCGTGGCGCCATTGCAACCACATGCCAGTGGTACGCGGACAACAACTGGACAGTCTTCGACTTTCAAAAACAAGCGTGGCACGCTTGGCATCGAGGACAGTCAGGTCTTATCCATTCGCCCACGGGCAGTGGCAAAACACTGGCTGCATGGTTGGGCCCAGTGCAAGATGCGATGCGCCACAAACAACTTGCCGCCGATGAACCACTGCGCGTGCTTTGGATAACACCGCTAAGGGCGTTGGCAAACGACACCTGCAGCCATTTGCAAAAAACCTGCGACGAACTGGGTGTGCCGATCAGCGTTGAAATACGCACAGGTGACACTTCAAGCAGCCGGCGCAGCAAACAACGCACGCGTCCGCCCTATGCACTAGTTACCACACCAGAGAGCTTGTCAATCATGCTGAGCTACCCCGGGGCCGAGATTGGACTGCAGAACATCCACACTGTTGTTGTCGATGAATGGCATGAATTGATGGGCAGCAAGCGAGGTGTGCAGTTGCAACTGTGTCTGGCACGTTTGCGGCAGCTGTGCGGCACATTACGGGTATGGGGCGTGTCAGCGACGCTGGCGAACCTTGATAACGCCATGGCAGACCTGCTAGGCCCCAACCACCAAGGCGTACTCATTCGTGGAGTGGTGCCACGCGAGGTGGTGATTGACTCTGTCCTTCCAGATAATTCAGAGCGGTTTAAATGGTCGGGGCATCTGGGTCTTCAGCTGATAAAACCTGTTATCAATGCCATAGATAACGCAGGCACTACGTTGTTATTTACCAATACCCGCTCTCAGGCAGAACTTTGGTTTCAGGCGCTATTGGATGCAAAACCCGACTGGATTGACACTATCGCGTTACACCATGGCTCACTAGACAGAAAATTACGCACCCGCATAGAAGACCAACTGAGAGAAGGCACGCTCTGTTGTGTTGTGTGTACCTCCTCTCTAGATCTTGGCGTGGACTTCAGCCCTGTCGATCAAGTCTTGCAAGTCGGCAGCCCGAAAGGTGTCGCTCGTTTACTGCAAAGAGCCGGCAGAAGTGGCCATAGACCGGGGGCCGTGTCACGCGTGCTCTGTGTCCCCACCAATGTACTGGAACTCGTTGAAATCACTTCCGTGCGACGCGCATTACAACAGGGGCGAATAGAAGCACGAGTCTCCCCAACGCTGTGCCTTGATGTGCTTTGTCAGCATTTAGTGACCCTTGCCATGGGAAGCGGATTCAAACTTGATGACATGCTAGCCGAGATACGCACCACCCATGCATTTATGCACATTAATGATGAACAGTGGCAATGGGTAATTGACTTCATTACGCGTGGCGGACAAGCACTACAAGGTTACCCCCAATACCACAAGGTACTCAATGTAGTTGGCACCTATCGAGTCATGAATAGCGAAATACAACAACGTCACCGGATGTCAATTGGCACCATTAGCAGTGACACTCAAATAAGTGTGGCGTTCAGGGGTGGAAAACGCCTTGGCAAGATGGAGGAGAATTTCATCGCCCGTCTAAACCCTGGTAATACTTTTCAGTTTGCTGGAAAACATTTAGAGCTTATACAGGTGCGCGAAATGACGGCCTATGTACGTATAGCCACCAAACGAAGTAATGCAGTACCTCGCTGGTGGGGCACACAAATGCCGTTGAGTACAGAGCTGGCCGACAGCGTTCAGGAAACTCTGGATTTATGGCGCGACGGTAAAATCGAAAGCCGTGAGCTCAGTTGTATCAGCACCACACTAGAGATGCAAAAACAATGGTCTATGGTGCCAGGGCCTACTGATTTTTTAATAGAAACCATCAAAACCCGTGAGGGCTATAGCCTCTTCTTCTTTCCATTTGCTGGGCGCCTGGCGCACGAAGGACTGGCTATGGTGATCGCGCAACGACTGGCGACAATAACTCCAGCAACATTTACGCTGCAAATAAACGACTACGGTTTTGAACTGCAAAGCCCCTCGCCTATTAATTTTAGTACAGAACAGTTGACGCACGCATTCACACCTGAGCATCTTCTCAAAGACATACTAAGCTCCATGAATTCTAGCGAAATTGCTAAACGCCGATTTCGAGATATTGCACGCATTGCAGGCTTAGTCTTTGATGGCTATCCGGGTAGTTCAAAAACATCAAAGCAAGTACAAGCCTCTAGTGGCTTGATATTTGATGTTTTACAAAACCACGATGAGGGCAATCTTTTGTTAGATCAAGCTCATCGGGAAGTCCTGGAGCAACAGCTCGAGTACACCAGACTTGAAACCGTATTAAAAGGGCTTGAAAATCGGCAGTGGCATGTTATTGCTATTGATAGACTTACACCATTGTCGTTTCCTCTGTGGGCCGAGAGTCTTAATAGCCAGACCATGAGTACGCAAAGCTTTCAGCAACGTCTTGAAAACGTATTGAGCGATATCGAATCCGCTGCGGCGCAGATGACGGTAGAGCTATAACGTGGTGCGATAAAATGAGTGATTTCGAATCACAGTGCTTACGTGTCAATCACGGTGGCCAGGCTTTTTTACTGCATCCCCATCGAGTGATGTTCTGGCCAGCACAATCGGTGCTCTTCGTCGCCGATGTGCATGTCGGCAAAGAGCATGTGTTTGGTCGTAGTGGCATCGCCATACCAGGAGGTATTAGCGAACGAACTTTAAAACAACTGTTCATGCTCGCTAGGAGCAGTGGTGCAAAAAGACTCGTTGTGCTTGGCGACTTCATGCACAACGTGCCTTTGCGTAGCGAAACTTGGTTGACCTACCTGAGCCAGTTGCTAGACGAGCATCAAGATCTTCGTGTAGACATTGTTGCTGGCAATCATGATCGTGTAGCGGGTAGGCACCTGATTGACTCGCGTATCTGCTGGCACTCTGAAAGCCTCGTTTTAGGCGAACTTGTGCTGCGCCATGAACCCAAAGACGATACTCATGGGTACGTGCTTAGCGGCCACATACACCCAGCCTGGCGGGTAGGTAGCGTAAGACGTGGTGCAATACGAGCACCCATATTCTGGTTTCGTGAAGGACATATGGTTATGCCAGCTTTTGGAGAGTTCACTGGTGGCATGTTGATTGAACCTGATGCCAAACGCGATGCGCTCTACATGATCGGGCCAGAGAGCGTTGTGCAAGTGCCAGCTAATGTTAAAAGTAGCTTAAGACGGCGACGTGTTGAATGATATTCTCACTCGTGTGCCAGCAACTGCTGGTTTGAGTCAGGCTTGCATCAGGCGGTGCTTGTACATTAAACGCGCCTGAGGTAGCCTGACCCTATGAAACTACAACTGCAATCAAACGTAGCTACTATCGGTGCCGCATCGCATATCGCACTCGTAGAATCCGAGCTGGAATTTACCTTCGTTAATATCGATATGGTAAACAAGCAGCAACAGTCTAGCGAGTATTTGCGAATCAATCCAAAAGCACGTGTGCCCTCATTGATTGTCGATGGGAAGGTATTGACCGAAACTCCAGCCATACTTTTTTATCTGGCGCAAATAGCACCAGACTCGTCTATTGCTCTACCCCAGAACGCATTGGAGCAAGCCAATATCCAGTCATTCAACAGTTATCTTTGCTCAACAGTGCATGTAGCACATGCCCACAAAATGAGAGGTTCGCGTTGGTCAGATGATACCGAGGTACATCAAAAACTCACTGAGTATGTACCCACGTCAATGGCACAATGCATGGCATTGATTGAAGACGACATGATGCAAGGCCCATGGGTACATGGCGAGCAGTTCTCTATAAGTGACCCCTATCTGTTTGCCATTTGCTCATGGCTGGAAGGCGACGGAGTGTCCATCAGCAATTACCCCTTAATCGCGGCTCATTACAAACTTATGTTAGAACGACCGGCGGTAAAACAGGTTCTTGCTATTAGTTAGGAGGCAGCGTGTGTCAATAATACAAGCCTGTTATCCCGACAAAGTTTCAGCCCGTCATCCCTACGGAGGTGGGGATCCATGCCTCGATACACATAGATTCCCACCTTTGCGGAAATGACAGATTTGCTCGCGGGAATGACGGACGGATTTGTTCATGGGAATGACGGCTGTGTTCGTGGAGATAACGGCTTTGTTTGTGAGAATGACGGCTTTGCTCGCGGGAATGACAGTTCTACAAGGCTCAACCTTTTCTCTTCATGGCGAAGAACTGCTGCAAAATCTCGGCGCTCTCGTTGAGCAATATACCTTCACTAATGGCCACATGGTGGTCAACACCCGGTGCTCTTAAGCATTCATGTACGCTGACTACCGCGCCTGTTCTCGGTTCGCGGGCGCCGTACGCTAGACGTGAAATACGCGCCTGTAGTAGAGCACCACAACACATGAGGCATGGCTCGAGAGTCACGTAGAGCGTTGCGCCGTCGAGTCTAAAATTTTCATGGTGTACGGCGGCTTCACGCAAAGCCACAATTTCAGCGTGCGCCGACGGGTCATTGTTCGACACACATCGATTGAACCCTTTCCCAATCACCTGCCCGTCCATGACTACAAGTGCGCCTACTGGCACTTCATCAAAAGCTGCAGCTTTCTCGGCAAGGCGCAAAGCTTCTGCCATGAAATGTTCATCGGTCTTTTGTTGATTAGGTGAGTTCATATGATCGACATAAAAAAGGGAGCATAAAGCTCCCTTTTCTTAGACCTTAGGTGTTTTCAAACAACTTAGCTTGAAACAGCCTCGCCTTCTTCCACAGCTTTCATGCTGAGTCGAATACGGCCCTGCTTATCAACTTCAAGTACTTTAACCTTAACTATCTGACCTTCAGATAATTCGTCAGCAACGTTCTGTACACGATTCTCTGAAATTTGCGAGATGTGCACCAAGCCGTCCTTACCGGGCAGGATGTTAACGAAAGCACCAAAGTCCATAAGTTTCTGAACTTTACCTTCGTAAATTGTGCCCACTTCGATATCTGCTGTGATGAGCTCTATACGCTTTCGAGCTTCTTCACCGGCTAATCTGTCGCTAGAGGCGATCTTGATCATGCCATCGTCACCAATATCGATAGTTGCACCAGTCTCTTCAGTTAGTGCACGGATAACCGCACCACCTTTACCGATCACTGCTGCAATTTTCTCAGGGTTGATTTTGATGGTGATGAAACGAGGAGCATGCTCTGACAGATCGTCACGTGCCTCGCTCAACACTTTAGCCATCTCACCCAGAATCCAGATACGACCACCCTTAGCCTGTTCAAGCGCTTTTTCCATGATCTCACGAGTGATGCCCTGAATTTTGATATCCATCTGCAAAGCAGTTACGCCATGCTCAGATCCAGCTACCTTGAAGTCCATATCACCCAAGTGATCTTCATCACCAAGGATGTCAGACAGCACTGCATAGCCATCGTCTTCTTTGATCAGACCCATCGCGATACCAGCCACTGGTGCTTTCAAAGGCACACCTGCGTCCATCAATGCTAGAGACGTTCCACAAACCGATGCCATCGAACTTGAACCGTTGGACTCTGTGATCTCCGAAACAACACGAATGGTGTACGGGAATTCTTCCTCATCTGGCATTACTGCTTGCACACCACGCTTGGCGAGCTTTCCGTGGCCTATTTCACGGCGCTTTGGAGAACCAACAAAACCAGTCTCACCTACCGAGTACGGAGGAAAGTTGTAATGCAGCATGAACGCCATACGCTTTTCACCACTGAGCGCGTCAATGATCTGAGCGTCGCGAGTGGTACCCAACGTGGCAGCAACAATAGCTTGAGTTTCGCCACGTGTGAATACAGCTGAACCGTGAGTTCGTGGCAGTACGCCCGTGTGTACCGTGATAGGACGCACAGTGTCGGGAGTACGACCATCGATACGTGGCTCACCGTCGACAATACGACGACGAACGATAGATTTTTCTAGCTTGGCGAATGCACTTTTCACATCGCTTGCAGAGAAACCTTCAGCGCCTTCCGCTGCAGCCAATTGCTCGACAGCTTTAGCTTTCGCTGCAGATGCAGCATCTTGACGCTCCATCTTGTCAGCAATTTGATACGCCGCAGTAATATCACCGCGAATTGCAGAATCTACTTGCTGCGCAAGAGAAGCGTCGGGCTCTGGTGCGCTCCAATCCCATGGAGTGCAAGCCACTTCAGCTTTGAGTTCGTTGATGGCATTAACAGCAACTTGCAGTTGCTCATGGCCAAACATCACAGCGTCAAGCATGACTTCTTCAGAGAGCTGATCAGCTTCTGACTCGACCATCAAAACAGCTGAATCGGTACCAGCGACAACGAGGTCAAGCTGTGACTCTTCCATTTGAGATACTGAAGGGTTCAGCACGTATTCACCATCGATATAGCCAACCTTTGCAGCGCCGATAGGACCGGCAAATGGCATACCTGAGCATGCTAATGCAGCTGAGGCACCGATGAGCGCAGGAATATCTGCACTGATTTCCGGGTCAAGAGACATTACCGTAGCAATGACCTGAACCTCATTAAGAAAGCCCTTTGGGAAAAGCGGTCGCAATGGACGATCAATCAGGCGGCTAATCAGTGTTTCTGATTCGCTTGGCCGGCCTTCACGCTTGAAAAATCCACCCGGGATCTTGCCAGCAGCGTAGGTTTTTTCTTGGTAGTTGATGGTCAGTGGGAAAAAACTCTGACCCGGCTTGGCTTTTTTCTGGCCAACAGCGGTGACCAGCACGACGGTGTCGCCCATGCTGGCAACGATTGCACAACTTGCTTGACGGGCGATTTCGCCTGTCTGCAAGGTGACTGTCTCGCTACCGAACTGAAATGTTTTTGAATGTGTAGTCACAAATTGTTCCTGAGAAGGTAGATGGCCGAGTCTTACAGTTCACGCGTATTTTGCGAGGTGTCTGTAGAGTGGGCTCACTACTCTGCTGAAAGAAAGGCTGCCGTCGGTATTGGTAAAAACGACAGCCATTGATACGCTCTGCTAGCGGCGCAGACCTAGACGCTTGATCAGGTTCTGGTAACGCGAGGCGTCTTTGCGGTGCAGGTAATCGAGCAACTTACGGCGCTGATTTACCATTCTCAACAGACCACGGCGTGAATGGTGGTCGTGCTTGTGTTCTTTAAAGTGTTCTGTCAGGTGTGAAATTCTCGCAGACAACAATGCTACTTGTACTTCTGGTGACCCCGTGTCTGTGGAGTCGGTTTGGTGTTCTTTGACGATTTCCGCCTTTCGTTCCGCGCTTAAGCAAGACATTAAAAAACCCTATAGAGGTTGATGAAAAAGAAGCAGCATTGGCGCTGCCTGGTAAAATGAGATATCACAAAAACCAGAACGACCGATAATTGAGATAATTCCCAATTATATCAGGTTTCGGCAGGCCTCAAGCCCACTGCAAAACTCTACAGGGCGAAACAGTTCCCTCTTCCAGAAGATCGCCCAGTCCGAGCAATCGGGAGTTACCGTCATAAACCCGGCTCAGTTTTTCAGATTGATCAGCAGCCTTCGACAATTGTACGCACGCAGTCGTTTGGCCATGTGCAAAGGCGTGCTCGCCAGCTTCATCAAGTCTCACAGCGCGCAGATGGTGCAGGCCGGCGTCAAGAGGCAGCAATAAGGCGTCCAATGCTGGCCACGATGCACAGCTATCTGGCTGCGCCGCTGAGCTAGAGGAGCCGCTATCAGGTTGAATTGAATCGCCATCCTTGACAGAAGCAGGCTGAGCACCATCACGCTGCTGGGTAGGTTCGGACATATCTACATCGGCGGCCATTTGCTCCAGCGTCTCGATACTCACCATCGGGTATTGCTCAAACGGACAAACGAAGGTTCGACGGAGCGCCGTTACGTGTGCCCCACACCCCAATGCCTCGCCGATATCAGTCACCAATGAGCGAATGTAAGTCCCTTTTGAGCAACGAACGGACAACCGAGCACTATCACCTGAGAAAGACAACACCTCCAGAGAGAAAATGGTGACAGGCCTCGGCGGACGTTCAACCTCTTTACCCTCACGGGCTAATTTATACAGACGTTGGCCATCTATCTTGATCGCTGACACCATGGGTGGCACTTGCATCAAATCGCCAACAAACCGCTCACAGACCTGCGCAAAACGCTCGGCAGTCAAATCTTCGGGAACTTGCCGAGTCTCAAGCACCTCACCGTCTGAGTCAGCAGAATTGGTGGTGACGCCCAGCTTCAAGGTTGTCTCGTACCCTTTATCGGCGTCTAGTAGGAATGCACTGAGCTTGGTAGCTTCGCCAAAGCAGATGGGCAACATGCCAGTCGCTAATGGGTCGAGGCTGCCAGTGTGCCCGGCCTTGCTAGCTCCGAATAGTCGCTTTGCCCTTTGAAGTGCGTGGTTTGAACTACCACCATTGGGTTTGTCGAGCAGCAGGATGCCATGTACGGGCCGTCCACGACGATGTCTACGCGCCATTGATCAGTTGTCAGATGAAGACAGTTCAGAACTTGCGTCGGCTTCCGGATCAGCTTCCTGACCAGTAGCTTCGCCCTCGTCAGTTGTAGTGTCAGTTGTGTTGCTGGCAACAGCATCAGCAATCAGAGCCGACATATGCGCACCGCGCTCTGCAGAATCGTCGTAGTAGAAGCGTAACTGAGGCACCGAGCGTGTTTTCATCTGCCGCGCCAATTTTTGTCGCAAAAAACCGGCGGAACTATCTAAGGCCTGCTGCGTATCGTCTCGCTCCTCGGTGTCGAAAACCGAGTAGTAGATCTTTGCAACCGCAAGATCACGCGACACCTCGACAGAGGAAATCGTCATCATTGGCGAGAGTCGTGGGTCTTTTACTTCGTTACGAATAAGACCCGACAACTCCCGCTGGATGAAGTCAGCAACACGGTGGCTGCGAGGATAATCACTTGGCACAGGTAAAAAACGCCTTGGTAAATAACTGATTCATAAATAACTGATTCAAAATTTAAAGCGTTCTCGCCACTTCGGTGCGTTCAAATACCTCGATCATGTCGCCAGGCTTCACATCGGTGTAGTTCTTGACGCCGATACCGCACTCGGTACCCATTCGAACGTCTTTCACGTCATCTTTAAAGCGACGTAACGACTCAAGCTCGCCTTCATAAATCACCACGTTGTCTCGTAGTACGCGGATAGGTTCGTCTTTTCTGACGACACCGTCGACCACCATACAACCTGCAATGAGACCGAATTTAGGCGATGTGAACACTTCACCCACTTCGGCGTTGCCAATGATACGTTCGCGTACTTCAGGTGCGAGTAGACCACCAGCAAGCTTCTTGGCAAGATCGATGAGTTCATAAATGACGCTGTAGTAGCGAAGGTCTGTTTCTTGTTCCTGAACTAAACGCCTCGCTGACGCATCGGCACGGACGTTAAAACCCACCAGTATCGCGTCTGATGCTGATGCAAGGTTTGCATCAGATTCATTGATACCACCAACACCACCACCCACGATCCGAACTTCCACCTCGTCGGTACTGAGTTTCTCGAGGGTATCTCGAATGGCCTCATAACTACCTTTCACGTCGGCTTTTACAACAAAATTAACTTGCGGCACAACGCCCTTGATCTGTGAAAAGACGTCTTCCATACGCTGCGGACGGCGCTCAGCCAGACGCGCATCTCGCGTTTTGCCATAACGAAGCTCCGCGAGTTCACGCGCACTCTTCTCATCTGCCGCCACCAGCATTTCGTCACCAGCATTTGGCGTTGATGAGAGTCCTAGCACCTGTACCGGTGTGGACGGACCTGCTTCATCAACCGCTTTGCCATTCTCATCGAACATGGCTCGCACACGACCCGTGACCTGGCCACAGATGAAGCTGTCTCCACGTTTTAGCGTGCCGTCCTGTACGAGGATAGTAGCCACTGGCCCCTTGCCTTTATCGAGTGTTGCTTCGATGACGGTACCTGCAGCATTACCTTCACTGACCGCTGTTAGTTCCAGAACCTCTGATTGCAGTACGAGTGCATCTAACAGGTTCTCAACACCGTCGCCAGTCAATGCCGATAGAGGTACGAACTGAGTATCACCGCCCCACTCTTCCGATATAACTTGGTGCTGTGAGAGCTCATTACGGACGCGTTCTAAATCGACACCTTCTTTATCCATCTTGTTGATGGCAACAATCATCGGTACGTTGGCGGCACGCGCATGCTGAATGCCTTCAATGGTTTGCGGCATAACACCATCATCCGCAGCCACTACCAGCACAACGATATCAGTGGCTTGCGCCCCCCGTGCTCGCATTGACGTAAACGCCGCGTGTCCCGGTGTATCGAGGAAAGTGATAACTCCGTTATTGGCAGTGGTCGTTTGATAAGCACCAATATGCTGCGTGATTCCACCTGCCTCGCCCGAAGCTACTCGCGATGTGCGGATGTAATCAAGCAAGGAAGTCTTACCATGATCAACGTGACCCATGATGGTAACCACAGGTGGTCGTGACTCTGCATCGCCTTCGCGCTCTCCAGCAACCAAGGCTGCCAGTGCTGCTTCAACATCATCAGCACTCATTGGGTTGGCTTTGTGGCCCATCTCTTCTACGACGAGAATAGCGGTGTCCTGATCAAGCAACTGATTGATCGTCGCCATGACGCCCATGCTCATCATCGCTTTGATGACCTCGGCAGCCTTAACAGCCATCTTATTGGCAAGCTCGGCAACGGTGATAGTCTCAGGGACATCAACGTCACGAACTAGCGGCGCAGTTGGTCTTTCGAACCCATGCTTGGCTTCAAAATTAGCCGGCATAGCACGCTTTGACTTACCTTTTCTGCGACCTGACTTGCCTTTGGCGACGTGCAGCTGATTGCGACCATAACGCGTATCGCCACCACCACCGCCGGCACCTCCACCCTTACCACGGCCTTTGCCTTTCGGCTTATTATCATTACCACGCCCGGCACCACGATCGTTGCTGCTGGCAGCTTGTTGCGCCTCCATTGCAGCACGGCGTTGTAGCTCTGCAGCAACACGCTCTTGCTCGCGACGTTCACGCTCACGCTTCGATGTCTCATCAGATTCGCGACGTTTCTCAGCAGAAACCTGCTTTTCAGCCATCCGCTCGGCAGTTGCTCTGGCCTGCTGCTCCAACGTGGCGCGCTGAGTTGCTTCGCGCTCAAGACGTGCTTTATCGGCAGGTGATAGATCAGGTGCTGCAGCCGCTGTAACGGCTGTTTCCTTGTCAGCAGCAGCAGTTACGGCAGCCGCCGTGGCTGCTGCTGCTTGTCTTTCGAGTGCTGCAATTACATCATTTTCAGTGGTAGGTGCTGGATTTGACACCTCTTCAGCCGGAGGCACAGGCGCTATATCGCTAGCGGCAGTGATGTCGGGAGCGTCCTGACCTGCATCGCCCACTTCACTTACCACCTCTGGTAACACCTCATTGGCCGTCTCGCTGGCGGCTTGAGCTGCAACCTGCTGGGCGACGTCGCGTGCAGCCGCCTGGGCAGCCGCTTGCGCAGCTGCACGTGACGCGGCTGAATCATCAGCTGCGCTTGCGTCAGTTACCACAGATTCGTTCGATAAGTCATCGATGACGTTGGCTGGCGCCGTGGCGTCGTCAGATTGAACTGGAGGGCTCGCTGCTAATTCGTCAGTGTCAGGCACGGCAGAATCAGACTCTGCAGCCTCTTCACCGGGCCGAACATAGGTTCTACGCCCGCGCACTTCCACATTGACCTTTTTGCGACCCGATGCGTCAGTTTTAAGTTCACTGACTCGCTTTCGCTTCAACGTGATCTTTTTAGCGGAGCCTCCGGCTCCTGCCTGACCACGTGATTCACGCAGAAAAGTAAGCAGAGTAAGCTTCTCCGAATCGGAGATCATGTCGTTCTCGCTCACTTTGGGAATACCCGCATCTCCAAGTTGCACGAGCAACTTCTCGATCGGCGTACCAACTACTTGCGCGAGCTGTTTTACAGTTACTTCAGCCATAGCTTCTCTTGTTTATCCCAAAACGACCGGCTTAGCCGGACGTGCCTAACTGTCTGTGCCAGCACATGCTTAGCTGACCTGTCCCCGAATCATTCGCAGCTAGCGTCTGCCTCGGAGGTGCTGCTCTTGTTACTTAGAACCACCTTGAGCAGCTTCCGTCTCTTCTTCAGCAAACCAGCTTTCGCGTGCTTTCATAATCAGCGTAGCGGCCAACTCTTCATTCATACCCTGCACCACCATCAGATCATCAACCGACTGGTCTGCAAGATCATCCACGGTAAGAATTTCGTGCGCTGCCATCTCTAACGCAAGCTCCTCACTCATACCTTCCATTGCGATCAGCTCCGGAGTTGGGTTATTACCACCCAGCTTTTCTTCAGTAGCGATCGCCTTTGTCAGCAATGCATCCTGAGCGCGGCTGCGCAGCTCGTCAACAATTTCTTCTTCAAATTCGTCGATATCAAGCAGCTCATCACGCGGCACATAAGCAACTTCCTCTACTGTGGTAAAGCCTTCTTGTACCAGAATCAAAGCGACTTCCTCATCAACATCAAGCTGATCGGTGAACACCTGTACCGTCAGTTTCGACTCTTCTTCGCTCTTTTCCTCGGCTGCAGATTCGTCCATGACATTCAGCGTCCAGCTTGTCAGCTCGGATGCCAGACGAACATTTTGCCCACCACGGCCTATGGCTAGAGACAGTTTGTCGCTCTCAACAGCAATATCCATGCTGCCTTTTTCCTCGTCTACAACGATTCCTTTCACTTCAGCAGGGGCCATCGCGTTGATGACGAATTGCGCTGGATTTTCATTATATAGAATGATATCGATACGTTCGCCAGCCAATTCATTGGATACGGTCTGGACGCGCGAACCGCGCATACCAACGCATGCACCCACCGGATCGAGCCGAGGATCAATCGATGACACAGCAATTTTGGCACGGGCACTAGGGTCTCTGGCTGCACCATTTATGATAATCGTGCCTTGCCCAACCTCAGGAACTTCAAGCTTGAACAGTTCAATCAGAAATTCTGGCGCTGTGCGAGTCACGAATAATTGCGGGCCTCGCGGCTCGCTACGCACTTCGCGTAGATATCCACGCAAACGGTCACCAGGCCGGACAGCTTCGCGAGGAATCATGTCCTCGCGAGAGATATAGGCTTCAGCATTGGCACCTAAGTCGAGATACACGCCACCGCGTTCGAGGCGTTTGACGATACCCATGACCAGCTCACCAACTCGCTCGCGGTAAGCATCAACAACCCTTTCGCGCTCGGCCTCGCGCACTTTTTGCACGATAACCTGTTTGGCGGTTTGAGCAGCAATTCGGCCAAAATCGACTGAATCAATCTCCTCTTCAACAGCGCCACCCAAGTCTAGCTCAGGCTCATCATGTTGAGCAGCGGACAGGGTGATCTGACGTAATGGGAATTCCATCTCAGCGTCGTCAGGGACTACTTCCCAACACCGATACGTCATGTAATCGCCAGTTTCGCGGTCAATAGCCACGCGCACTTCAATGTCACGGCCATCACGCTTTCGCGTGGCCGATGCCAGCGCTGCTTCCAGCGCCTCAAAGATGATGCTCTCGTCAACGCCTTTCTCGTTAGAAACGGCGTCCACTACCAACAGAATGTCTTTACTCATTAATCGAAAGCCTCAGTACGCCGTGCGCAATGCGCACATACAAAGATTGCGCTTATTGTTATTGAAAGCATTGTTCAATTGAACTATCTCGCTAAACCACTCAAACGCTATGAAAGACGGCCAATGAGATGTGCTTGCTCCACATCAGCGACCGG
Source organism: Granulosicoccus sp. (assembly GCA_023301725.1). Taxonomy (GTDB): domain Bacteria; phylum Pseudomonadota; class Gammaproteobacteria; order Granulosicoccales; family Granulosicoccaceae; genus Granulosicoccus. Next base: position 23,234 of record JALZUD010000066.1, read on the forward strand.
TAAATCATAGTCAATCCCATCAACTTCAATCACTGCATGAGCATTTGCCACACTGACCAACTGCCCTTTGAAATTTCGCCTACCGCTTATGCTGTCTGCCATTCTTATTCGAACCTGCTGACCCACCTGACTGGCAAAGTGCGCCTCGGTGAACAGTGGCCTATCGACCCCAGGAGACGAAACCTCCAGCAGATACGCACTTTTAATCGTGTCTTCAACATCTAATACTGCGTTGAGCTGACGGCTCACAGCAGCACAATCTTCCATGAGAATGCCTTCTGGCTTGTCAATATAGACGCGCAAGGTTTGGCCGTTCTCTGCCATACCGAATTCCGCTCCCACTAATTCGTAGCCCAAACCCGTGACTACAGGCTCAACTACGCTAACAACTAGGGGACTTGCTCGCTGCATCTAACCAACACCTCTCTCACACAAATTTAGAAACAAATACATAACCCGCCATGGGCTCTGGCTGCAAAACTGGCCAAAGACACCACCAAAAACACAACTACCAAAAAAGACACAACGAATAGAGATCAGCCAAAGAAAAAGGCTCCATTCGGAGCCCAACGACACTGCCTATGACTTAATTGACTAGCGGTACTGTCGACACCTTGATTTGCAAAAGTAGATAAAAGCAAAGGTGCCGAGGGAGCTCGCCCTGTCGGAACACTGCAATTGTAGCACCGCACACCTCTACATGCTACCGGCAAGACACCTCTTTTACCCTAAAGCGCTTAATCCTCGTTACCTATTTGCCGCGAAAGTTAGCAGACAGGCAGCCTTCAAATGGCACGATACTTTCTTCGCATAACGGTTAATCCTGCATCAACATAACCGTTTGAGCCATGCCCAGTCGTCAGAAAACCAGCGCCCACCAGCTTCGAACGGTAACAGAGCAAAACGAACCTACGGTCACTCATCAAGCCAGTTTTACGGTCTCGTACCACTATCCTGTGGTTTTTACACGATCGGTGTTCGATCTGGGTAATCCAACTCTGGCGCAGCTTCTGAGCGCCGCTGAGCCTGATCGAATACACCGCGCGCTTGTGATGATTGACGAAGGGCTGATCACTCGAACACCTGCCCTGATTGAACAATGGCAAGCGTACGCCGACCACCATTGCGTCCATATAGAATCGGCTGGCAACCCCATCATCGTACCCGGAGGCGAGCACGCGAAAAACGATTTGAAGCTGCAAGACAAGCTGTCCCAACACATCGAAATGAATAAGATTGATAGGCACTCCTTTGTCATCGCCATTGGGGGTGGCTCAATGCTCGATGCGGTTGGCTTGGCCGCAGCTACCGCACATCGAGGAGTGAGACTGGTTAGGTTGCCAACGACTGTGTTGGCTCAAAATGATGCTGGCATTGGTGTGAAGAATGGCATAAATCGTTTTGGCCAGAAAAACTGGTATGGCACATTTGCCCCACCCTTTGCTGTCATCAACGATGAACAGTTTCTGCAGACGCTCAATCCGGCTGATCGGCGAGCCGGTCTGTCAGAGGCGGTCAAAGTGGCCTTAATCAGAGACGCCGAGTTTTTTGATTGGATCGAATCCAATACACAAGCACTAGCACGTGGCGATAATCATGCTATGCGCCACTTGATCGAGCATTGCGCAAAGTTGCATCTGGAACAAATCACAGGCGCTGGAGATCCGTTTGAGCGTGGCACAGAACGGCCACTGGATTTCGGCCATTGGGCAGCTCATAAAATTGAACAGCTCAGCTCAAACCGCATAAGACATGGCGACGCTGTTGCAATTGGAATCGCATTGGATAGTCATTATTCAACGCTCACCGGTCTGCTTGGCGAGCAATCGTCACAACGGGTTGTGCAAGTACTTAAAGCCCTTGGGTTCACACTCTACGATCGGGTGCTTGACGCTCATTCAGAAACGGGTCAACACGCAATACTCGGTGGACTTAATGAATTTCAGCGGCATCTTGGCGGTGAGCTAAGCATCACCCTGTTGAAAAAAATCGGTGAGGGCGTTGAGGTACACACGATTGATCACTCAGTAATGAAAACAGCGTTATCAACATTAAAAACCGCGAGTAGCGCATGCGACTAGACACCCAAAGAACGGCCACAAGTCATCTTAGCTATTGCACCAATATCCATGCTGGTGAGAGATGGGATGAGCTGTTCCCGCAACTCAAACAACATGTTCCGACAGTAAAACGCAAAGTAAGTCCAGAGCACTCTTTTGGCATCGGTTTACGCGCTTCGCGCAGCAGCATTGATAGCTTAAAGAACCCCTCTGTGCTCGCCGAATTCAAACAGTGGCTGGCAGACGAAGATCTTTATGTGTACACAGTCAATGGCTTTCCATACGGAAATTTTCATGGCACGCAGGTTAAAGCGGACGTCTACCGACCCGACTGGAGCCACCCTGAACGCCTGGAATATACCTGCGCCATTGCCGATGTACTCTCTCAACTCGCACCACCCGATAACTTCGCCAGCATCAGCACGGTGCCTGGCACGTTCAAACAATGGGCCACTGACGAAACTGGCGCACAAATCGTTGAACATCTACTAGCCTGTGTTGCACATTGCACAAATCTAGCTCGCAACACAGGGGTTACTATCTGCATTGCATTAGAACCTGAGCCCGCCTGCTTGCTGGAAACTGTGAGCGATGTTGTCTCATTTTTCAAGCATCATCTGTACAGTCAAACCAGCATCCATCGTCTTGCTTCATTGGCCGGTTGTAGCGCCAATGAAGCTGAAACTGCATTACGCACCCATATTGGCGTCTGCTACGACATTTGCCATGCCGCCGTTGAGTTCGAAGACCCTCTACTGGGTATAAAAACCATGCAAGACGCCGGTATTCCCATTGCCAAACTTCAGCTCAGCTCCGCACTTAAGCTTGAACATATTAATGAGCAGTCATTGGCTGAATTGCAAAACTTTGATGAGCCTGTCTATCTGCATCAAGTGGTTGAGAGACGCGATGAGCGATTGATTCGATTCAATGATTTACCTATCGCCATTCAGGCACATCAGATGGACATTCGAAGCACGCCAAAAAATAAGGAATGGCGCGTGCATTTTCATGTTCCTGTTTTTCTATCGTCACTAGATACGTTCAGCACCACTCAGAATGATCTCATGCGCGTGCTTCAACTGCATGCCACACAACCTATTGCTCCACACCTTGAAGTTGAAACTTACACTTGGGATGTCCTGCCCGAACAATACCGAGGCACCACCGTGGATGATGCCATCGCTCGAGAAATTAATTGGGTAGTCAATACGTTAACGGCCCCGCAGAAGTCAGCTGCGTGAACCTCAGGATTCACTTATCGCTTGGCAGAGTCTCCAACCTGCCCACCGTGTTAACCAATGTGCTTGTTGCAGGGGCACTGGCAGGTGTAACGTTTCCATCCAATGGCTGGTTACCACTAGCGAGTGCCATGTGTATTTTCTACATTGCTGGCATGTATTACAACGACGTCTGTGATGCAGAATACGATCGAGAACATCAAACACATCGCCCCATTGCAGCCGGACTCATCAGCCGGGAGCGCGTTGAGGCATTCGCGATTGGATATACATGTGTCGCATTTTTGTTGGTCTATGTGGCGAGGATGCAGGCCCCCTTGGCTCAAGGCAGCGGGAGCGCTGGCTGGTTAGTTAGCACGCTAACCCTGATAACTTGCATCGTCATTTACGATCGTCACCATAAGCACAATCGATTTAGTCCAGTAATCATGGCAGCATGCCGATTATCAGTGCTACTCACTTCAAGCTATACATTGAGCGGAACATTACCACCGCCAGTACTAGGTGCCATGCTTGCCATGTTTTGCTGGCTTATCGGGCTTACCTATTTTGCAAAGCATGAGCAAAATATGAACTTGGAAACAGGTTCACACAGATTTAAGCCTCACTGGGCACTCATGCTACTTTGCCTACCTTTAATCGCAGGCGTGGGGTTAGGCACGACAACCCCTGCAGTGTTTCTACCTCTTGGCCTTTTATGTTGGGTGGTGTACACGGCGCACACCCTTTTAACCCACGGTCCAAGTGCTTCCAAAGGTCGGGCAATTGCACTGCTGATCGCCGGAATTTGCCTGATAGATGGAATATTTCTGGCGTGGGTATGGGGAATCAGCGGCGCCTTAGCAGCAATAGTTGCTTTTGGTCTAACGTTGTTTTTACAACGTTGGGTGGCTGGCACTTAACGATTTAAGCCGCATAGATTTTTCGTGCTTGGTCAAACTGATGCGCCAACACCAACGATTTGAATTGTGTCGCAGGTACAGCCCCCTCAGGCAGCATCTGCGCATTACTGCTGATAACTAATGGCCCATCGTCAACATTATTGGTAGGCCTCCCGTGTGAGCCTTTGACCAAATGTGTAGCGCTGGGAGAAATAACATCCATCAGACGACTAAAGCCAAACGTCCTTGCTGCCAATATTGAACCCACTTTAAGCACAGGCCAACGAATTTGTGGATCTACGAACAACTCCACTGGATCGTAACCGGGTTTTCGATGTATATCCACAGTGCGAGAGTAATCTGGCGCTCGTTCTTCATCTAGCCAATGATAATAACTGAACCAACGATCAGCATTGCTGATAGCAACAATATCTCCACTACGAGCATGATTCAAACCTACAGCCGCAAGTTCATCACCCGATAATACCGTCTCTATTCCATCTACTGTAGCCAACAGTTGCGCTACCTCACGAACACGCTCAGACTGCCTGACATACACATGCGCCAGCTGGTGATCTGCTACAGCGAATGCTTCTGAGGCACCCGCATCCAATTGCTCCATACCGGATTCTTCGCGCACACTCAACAAACCAGCACTGCGCAACAATCGATTGATAGGCACCGCATCTGTGACGCTGGTAATGCCATATTCCGACACCACCAAGGTTTCCGCACCACGAGCATCAGCCGCCTCTATCAACTCGCCGCACAACTCATCAAGCTCATTTAGATCTTTTTGCAAACGAGGATGGGACAAATCCGGACCGAGGCGTTGCAGGTTGTAATCCAGATGCGGCAAATACGTAAGCGTAAGATTTGGGTTGCGCGTTTGCATAACATGCACTGTGGCATCACTTATCCATCGACTAGACGTTATATCTGCTTTGGGGCCCCAGAAACTGAACAATGGAAACTGTCCAAAACGGGCATCAAGTTCATCGTGTAATGCACTTGGCGTAGCGTAATGATCTGGTATTTTTCGGCCATCGGCAGGATACTGGGGGCGCGGTGTTGCACTCCAGTTGGCGCTTGAATACATGTTGTACCACCAGAACATCTTGGCGCAGGTGTAACTGGCATCAAATTGCCGCCCAGCCTCCCATAACTTCTCGCCAGCCAACAAATGATTTGATTGCTTCCAGAAACCAATTTCTGCTCTTTGCCTGTCATACCAACCATTGGCCACGGCACCATGCCCACTAGGCAATTCCCCGGTTAATAACGTGCCTTGTACAGAGCAAGTGACTGCTGGGGTGATCGTTGTTAGCGGGCGCAGCCCTCCTCTGGCCACTAACTTGCGTAGGTTTGGGGTGTGCTCTCCCACCATGGCTGGGCTAAGTCCAACCGCGAGTATGACCAGAACCGGTTTCATGCAGAGTTTTTCATCAAAAGCGATATACCCAGGTAAGCAAATGTCACTCCAAACCAAACACCCCGGAGACAGAGAACGAGAACGGTGCACTCTTGTGTTGCAAACAGTGCTCAAGAGCGCTTTGCCACTTGAAGCGAGCCAATGGTTCAGCGATCAGCTGGCTCTGGTGGCCATCGAAAAAAGCAACCGAAGTGTCGATCTTTCATTTGGATTCTGTACCCGACGACTTGGCAAACACACGCCAGAGTTTAGTCAACTTCAATTACGAGAATTAGACAAACACCTGCCTGGATGGCAGGTCAAGACGCTGGGCGTGGATGCGATTGCACGCATGCTCATCATTGCAAGTTTTCATGATGCAACACAGCTGGCAGCCCAAGTTAGTCGGCTGCTTAAACACGCAGACGTTCATGAACAACTTGCGCTCTATCGAGGACTCCCGCTGTACAAGACATCTGCTGAACTCAATGATCGCCTTGCAGATGGACTGCGCAGTAACGTAAGCGACGTATTCAACGCAATTGCCCATCACAACCCCTACCCTGCATGGTATCTGGATACACATCGATTTAATCACTTGGTTCTCAAAGCACTTTTCATTGACAGCGAGCTGGCACCTATCGTTGGCCTTGCGCAACGAGCCAACGAGGAGCTTGCACGTATGCTCTTAGAAACAGCCAGAGAGCGGTATGCAGCTTCACGATCTGTAAGCAATGAGCTCTGGCCACTAGCCATCCCCTTCATGACTAATGCACAACGGCGCGAATTCAAAATGGAAAAAGCCTCATGATGTTCATTGACCCACATGCACACATGATCTCACGTACCACTGATGACTATGAAGCTATGGCGCAAGCCGGCGTCGTGGCACTTATAGAGCCCGCGTTCTGGCAGGGCCAACCACGTACTCACGTGGCAACCTACGAAGACTATCTATCTGCCATTATCGGTTTTGAACGTTTTCGAGCTAGTCAGTTTGGCATCTGTCACTACTGCACTATTGGTCTTAATTCCAAAGAGGCCAACAACGAATCTCTGGCTGAAGATGTAATGCAAATCTTGCCACGATTTGCGGCCAAAGAACGAGTCGTGGCTATTGGAGAGATTGGCTACGATGAACAGACGGCACTGGAAGATAAATATTTTCGCGCGCAGCTCGAATTATCAAAAGAGATAGAACTACCAGTACTGATACACACGCCACATCGCGATAAGAAAGCCGGCACTCTTCGATCTATGGATGTCAGCGAAGAACACGGCATTGACCCGTCGTGGGTTATTGTCGATCACAACAACGAAGAAACTATCGATGCTGTGTTGGATCGAGGCTACTGGGCGGCGTTTTCAGTCTATCCATCCACCAAAATGGGAAGCGAGCGTATGGTCTCTCTATTACAGCAATACGGTGGCGAGAGAATTATTGTGAACTCGGCGTGTGACTGGGGTATCTCTGAGCCATTAGCTGTGGCTAAAACTGCACAGCTAGCGTTGCAACGTGGCGTTGATCCGCAGGCGATTCAGATGGCTTGTTACGGCAATGCTCTGGCAGCTTATGGCAAGAGCGGCCAGATCAACGAAAGTGACTGGCTTGACGCTAACGCTGTCGACCAGAACAAAACGTTTGAGGGCAATTCAATATTACGAGGTGGCCGAGAACCTGTTATCGAGGCACCAAAGGTTCAGCGAAATGCCGAGCAGTTAATCATCGAATAACATTAGTTCAGATCCACATCGAGCTCAGCCGAGAAAGAAATTAACAGCAAAGCCTCTACTAACAACAAACCCTAATTACACCAGTAATTGCATTAGCTTGTGGATGCAAACAAGAAAACGCACAGAAACTATCGCAACAGCAAAGCACAGCCCGATTACAAATCTATAAAACGGGGTTTGATCAGCTGACTCTGTAAGTGCTCAGCAAACTATCAAGCTCTGAAGCCAGAACCGACAGATTTTCTACAGCTTCACGAGATTGTCTGGCTGTGCTTCGGGCTTCATCTGCAGTTTTTGCTGTTTGCGATACGTTGTTTACCACATCACCACAGCCTGCTGCTGCTGCCTGCACAGACTGAGTGATATTGCGCGTAGTGCTCATCTGTTCTTCGACAGCCGCTGAAATCTGGGTCTGGATGGTATGAATTTGCGAAACGGTCTCGAGGATAGTTGAATTTGCAGTTACCGCACTTTCAGTATCTGATTGGATAGATTCGATAATGGATTGAATATCTTCAGTGGCTCTAGCTGTCTCTTTTGCTAGCTCTTTGACTTCTCCAGCCACCACCGCAAAGCCCTTACCAGCATCTCCAGCTCGAGCAGCTTCAATCGTTGCATTGAGTGCTAGCAAATTTGTCTGTTCGGCAATGGTGTTGATCACCTTGATAACTTGTCCAATTCTATTCGAAGAGTCCTTCAGTTTTCGCATCGATTGATCGGTTGAGCCAGCTAACTCAACAGCTGCCTGTGCAACGGTTGCAGCCGTGGATGTATTGTCAGCGATATCACGTATTGACACACTCATTTGCGATGCCGCAGTTGAAACAGACTCGACAGCGGTATTGATATTTGCAGCACTATTGGTAGCTGTTTCAGCTTGTGTGGCAGTTGAGTCAGCATTTTTACCCATTTTGTCTGCAGTGGATGCCAGAGAGCCCGTGGCGTCAGAAATTGATGATACGTGCGTTCCAATCACCGTGAAGTTTCCACGCAACCGTTCTATGAACGAGCTCAACGAATTACCCATGACGCTGACAGCGTCATCACCACTGACCGCAATACTTCCGCGCAAGTCACCAGTGGATGCAGCACTTACTGTCTTCAGAACCTGATCTACCCGTATCTGGATTGAATCGGCCTTCTCTCTTTCAAATTGCGCTTGTTCTTCAATTTTCTGATTGTGCACCACTTGGTGTGTCACATCGATACACTCTGCAACAAACCCAGACTCGCTATTAGCATCATTGACATCAACAAGCCGAGTAGTCACACACTTCAAGTGACGATCACCAATCTGCAATTCGTCGCGCAAGCTAGCGCCTGACGCATTGAGCCTTGAGATAAAATCTTCCGGATTCGTGTGTAGCTGCTCAAGCCTTAGATTTTTCACATTACCCCCAGTGAACTGAGGGCAGTTGTTGAGCAGTACGCCGTGCATATCAGAAAAAAGTGTTCGCGCCGCAATATTGGCATACACAATTCGACGCTCCGAATCAGCCAAGCACAGAGGAGAGCTGGCTTGATCCAGTACCTGCCGAATACGGTTGTTCTCACTATTCTGGCGCGCTGTCATCTGCTCAACTAACGAGTCACGAGCGTTGAACACAGCACTCAGGATATTGCCAAATTCATTTTGTGGGATATCGACATGCTTGTTTGAATCCGGCTTTGCGTCAATATCTTCCAGATGCTTAATTTGCTCGAAGATCATATTTGAAGAGCGCTGGTTCTGACGCATGGCCGTAAGTAACAATGCAAGCATCAATACCACAGAAACAAACAGAAACAGTGCTGAGTGCATAAGCCTGTCGTAAAACAAGCTATCAATATCATCGATGTATAGACCCGTTCCCAACATCCAACCCCAAGGCGCATACTGAAGGGTGTAAGACATTTTTTGCTCAGGCACGTCACTATTCAGGCGACTAAAGTAATACTCTGTGTAACCACCACCCTCCAACATCGACTTTTCGAGCAGTTCTTTACCAAAAAACTTTCCGTTGGTGTCCTGTATTCTAGTTATGTCTTGCTCTATCAATTTATAATTAGAGCTCGCTAAGACAATGCCCTCAAGGTCAGTGATAAAAATATAGGCATCATTGCCGTAACGTGTTGTGAGAATATCTTCAATAATCCGCTGCTTAGCAGTTTCTAAAGATACACCGGCAACTGCGGCACGATCGGCCTCTGATGACACCATGCCATGAACAACTTCCACCACACTTTTAGCCAGTAACATGCGCTCTTCAATCAATGAGCTTTTCAGGGCGAATGCACTTATTGCAGCTAGGCAAGCCATTGACAACAAAGCAATAAAAACTAGAGCGATAAACTGCGTGGATAAGCGCATGTTCTGTACTATTTTCAACTGGCACTGAACTCCATTTTGGCGGCAACAATCTAAATACCTTGGCAGTGTTCAAAGAACACAGAACCCTCTACAGTAGATTTCGGTAATTTACCGTTGATCTTGAATCTTTGGAGTTAGTACGCAGGTGTCTAAATGACGACTTTAGCTATGCACAGGTAACATGCTTGAATTCTTAAGGCTTGGCACACACATCTACGCGCTCACCTACTGCTTTGCTTGTCAGACGTAGCAACGCACATAGACGAAAAATTGTAGATCTTTCGAAGGATCTGCCTACACTGAAAGATATCGAATTAGAGTAAAACATGGTGAATTGCTGCAAATTAACCACGATAGTAAACATTGAATATAGCAATGAAAGACCTAACACAGCGGTTGGAGGAATCCCACTAGCGGCATAACCTCTACTCAAACATTTAGTGTGAACTGGGAGAATTACAGAACGACGATTATTCGACTATTTAGCTTTAAACCGTTTGCAGAAACGTGAATTTTGGTATTAATACTGTGCCAACCACAGTCAACATGTCGGCTTCTTTGATAATCTTTCAGTCCTTAGCAGGTGAGCTTTTACTAATCTGCTCCTATTGCTCATCTGGCACTGAAACGATATGGATTTTTCTAAACAACCCTCTGTTCATACCCTTCGTCTTCTTGTACTCTCGCTTGTGACAGCATGGACTGTTTCAGCTTGCTCAGGATCCAGTAACTCGGCTACGGGTGAGTCGCTCGCTAACAATAATGAAGCTTCAGTAGACTCTGAATCCCCTGCGACTCCAGACGCCACCACGGAGAACAATGCGGGCGACATCGATGGATCTGGCGACGTGTCAGAAGATGGTGCTGGTGCGGATTCGGCTCCTGATTCGGCTCCTGATTCGGCTCCTGGTGCTGGTGCTGATTCGGGTGCCGATTCCGGTGAATCAATTGCTATCGGCGGTGAAGACAATACTGGCACTACACCAGATGATCCAGTAGTTGAAGATCCACTGATCCAAAACACTATACCTGTGAGTTTTGAAATCACAGTGCCTGCCTATCAATCCAGCGAACTACGTGTTGAGCTGGATTGGGGGGACTTGAATTTCACCGCTTTGTGGATGGGTGACGAGAATTGGGCGGCTTCTGCTGAGTTTCCTACAAACACGCAAAACCAACTCACAGTGACATTTTTCGACTTTAACGGTGACCTTGAATTAGCTCAAGTTACTCAGGACTTTGAAACAGGTTCAAACATTACTGAGGCTTTGCAAATCTCAGCAGATCAGTTCGATGCAAATCAGTTTGACATTGATAGCGATGGGGTAAGTAACCTGGATGAATTGATTGCAGGCACTGACCCACTGCTTGATGAGGATTCGCTACTACGCATCGTTGATTCTGTCTCTCTAAGTAGCTTTATGTCAGTTTCACGGCATTTTGAATCTCGCCTATCGCAGGTAAGGCCATTGTCTATTGACACGTCAGATTCAGATTCTAGCGGTAGGCGTATGACTAACGTGAATGCAAATATCGACGCACAGGGCAACGGTACGCTCACGGTTGCTATTCAGGATGGCATAGATTCGTTGGGGTTAAGAGGTATTCGGACCCATTCAGAAAACTCGATAACCTGGGAAGGTAGCCGAAATTCCTTTGTTGATGCAGATGTTAGTACCAGTGTAGATTTTACCAACACAATTACGGTTATAGATGAGACAACACGCTTGTATGTTGAAGAAGTCATGTCCAGTAATTCTGCTTTTTACACCGACACCAGCGACACTAGCACAAACCTGATAGGAGAATTAATTGAAGGAAGTACCTCTTTGTGCGCAGCTGTAGCAGGAACTGTCACAAGAGAGACTCGGTCCAATCGGCCTGGTTCTAACCAATCAATTACTACTTACAGTAAAGAAATCGATGATCAGTATTGGAGAGTAGTGACTACTCAAGACGAATTTTTCGCGCGCGAACTCCAAATACTCAGAAGTAGCAATCTTTCGTTTACCGTTGATGAACCAGAGGACGCCTATTTTTTATGTGACTTTGTAGATATAGAGCTGCCATAAAATAACGACTAACCATTGCCAGTCAACTAGTCTGTTGCCAAGCTGTGTTGAGAAAGCCCTTGGGTATCCCTGAGCATC
>JALZUD010000067.1 GCA_023301725.1 Granulosicoccus sp.
ACAGCAAAACAGCAGATCAGAAGGACATGTTGCCAACTGCTACTCGGCTAATTCTACGTCGCTTAGAAGCTTCTCTACTGCAAAACCTGAACTCACTGCTTAAGCACCAGAAAGAATCTTGCAAGCTTGGCCGACCAGATCATCACGACGTTGAAGGCTGTTAGGCTAGAGTGCTCTTAGCCATTGCATCAGTGTCCCTGAATCCTCTGACAAAGTATCGATTGATCAGTTTTTACGGATCGTGCCTGCAGAGCAAAGTTGTTAGTATTGTTGCGCAAGCAGTAAAAACAGTTGTTGAGCCTGATTCTGACTTGGGGATCACTATGAATTGGTAAAATGTCGCAACTGTGGGTAGTTGCCGAGCCTGAACCTATGGAAAATGGCTTTTGCTCGCCATTTTCAGTCAAATCGCGGTACTATCTAGCCATGAGAAAGGTCAGAAGGATACTAGCCGCTATCAGTTTGGTGATGGGAACGTTCAGCGCTAATGCGCTGTCCCAAACGCTCGAGGACCAACAAGAATTCGCCAGAAAAATAAGCGAATTATTGAACGACAAACACTATGATTATGCAGAAGCTGCGACGCGCAAATATCTTGAACTAGTTCCAGATGCCGCACCGGTAAAACGAGAGCGGGCGGCCTTTTATATGTCTACTACAGCGCTACGCACCAAAGACGAGCTTCTTACTTTTTATTACCCTGACGGGGCTGGTCAAAAAATAATCGATATCCTGAATGACGTCATTGCCATAACGCCAGATGACGGAAAAGCGCTCTCTTTTCTTGTGTCAACACATGCGCTCGAGGGTAATGTTGAATTAGGTGAGCAAGCACTCGCCAAGGCTCACGCGCTTGATGTTAAACACAAGTCTCTTGCATACAATTCTGCACTTCTGGCAATCAGTGACAATAGACTGCGAGATGCAACTACTCTGTTATCTACGCTAGGGGTGGGAGGCTATAGAGGAACAAACCAGTCTTACTATTCATTAGCTTGGGATTTACAGCGCAAAATTGCGACTGCACAACCAGAATATGACACTGTACGCTCGGTGCGCAACGGACTTGCCACACGGGTCCTTGTCAACGATTTACCTGAATTTTATTCAAATGCCGACCCGGATGGGCCTCCAGTGCTACTGCACTTTTCCTCTCAAGATCGTCGTTGTGATGTTTGTGCTAAAGAGTTGCGGGCATTTCACAAATTTGCACTGCGTAATAAACAAGAAGGTAGTCCGTATCAAATAGTTTACGCAAGTGTTGAGCCGTGGCGTGACCTCTATAACCATACCCAATTTCTTTACGGTATGAGGGTCAACACGGTTCCCACTTATCTTGTTACCAATAAAGACGAGCATGTTGCAACATGGGCAGGGTCGAAGTCAGTATCGTCCGTCAAATTATTAGAAAATTTTGACAGTTTATTAGCCAACGGAAATATTTCTGTCGACGTCGCTCCTCGCTCTGTGTACCTACTTGATTACATGCGTGTGAAATTCAATGAGTACGCAAAATCATACAACGGTAGTGGAAGCGCCATGGCTTATGCAATTGACGCAGGATGGTCTCATTTTGCAACAACAACTGATCAAGACAATCAGAAAACAGCAGAAAAAATAGCGATGCACAACTGCCAAAAAGCAGTTGATAAATGGCAGCGGAGTGTTACCTGCAAACTGTACGCCAGCGGTGACACTATCGTAGACGCGGTTGCGCTCGAACACAACAAAGCTCGAGATTCGGCTAGAGAGAGGGTCACTCGCCGATTTGCACAACAAAAAAATGAACGATTAGCAAAAGAGGAGACTGAAAGAGTCTCAAAGCTTGTGCCTAAAAAAACAGTAACCAAAGCACGTGATAAAACGCCCATTGTCAAAACTGATAGCTCGAAAATTGTCGTATCACATGGTGAGACGATACGAGAATTCCTGAAATTAAATGCACACTATAAATCTCTGGCATTTGCGCAGGAGGGAGAGAATTTCGTATCCGGTTCCGCGTCGGAAGAAATTACTCAGGCCAGGGCTAATGAAGTCGCTATTGATGCTTGCAGGGCAGCTCTGTCGTTGGCAACTGATGTCGGGGCTGAATGCCTATTGCACACTATAGGTAAAAGTGAGGTCACTGATACTTCAGAGCAAGCTATTCAGAAGCTTACGTCTAGACAACAAAAAAAGAATGCAAACGACAGTGTTATTGGGCCCAGTTACAAAAAATACAAGAAATTAAGCGGCGATAAGGCATATGCGATTAGCATTGACGACGCTAGTCAGTGGGCGTACGGAATGACTTTTCGGAAGCGGGGCGAAGATGAAGCGACTCAGGCTGCCTTGGCTGAGTGTGAGACGCATCGGCTGAGCAAAAATTTGTCCAGTCCATGTCGTGTTCTGCTTTTTAATAATCAGTTCTTAGAACAACCCGAATGAGCCAACCACAATGTACTATAACTTTACTCGTTGACCTATGATCTCTGTCAGAAAAATCCTAGTCGTTCTTGGCTTCGCCGCGTTAATTCACGGTGTGAATGCTCAAGCAGCAAGCCTTGAAGACCATCAGGAGTTCGCATCAAAAATGAAGGGTCTTCATCAAAGAGAAGACTTTGACTACGCACGAGCTGTGATGCTCAAATACCTTGAGCTTGAGCCAGATGCCGGTGTAGTCAGGCGTGAGCTTGCTCACAATTACATGAAAACCAGTGCAGAGCCCGGGAACAGCATAATCCAGTTTCGATACCCAGATGATATTGCAGCAAAGATCATTAAATTACTGGATCAAGCGCATGTCGCAGCTCCAGATGATCACGAAACATTAGCCCTTCTGGTCTACACACATGCGCTGCAGGGCAATGTAGAAAAAGGTTTAGACGCGTTAAACAAAGCCAACTCGCTTGAACAAAAAGGTGCCTGGCTTGACTACAACGCCGCTTTGTTAGCCGCTAGTGACAAACGATATTTCGATGCCTTAGATCTGCTAACACCCATTGGTGTAGAAAAAATTCTTCCGAATAGCCCTGATGCCAATCGAATCTATAACGCGTCATGGGAACTACTGAATAAGCTGGCATTAATTGATCCAAAGCTAGACACGCTAGCCACTGTGCGGGAGGGCTTAGCCACACGTGTAGAGATCAATAAGTTGCCGGAATACATGCTCGATTATGACCCCGACGGGCCGCCAGTGTTATTGCATTTCTCTTCGCAAGATAAAGGCTGTGGTTTTTGCATTCGAGAATTACCTGTATTTCATAAGTTTGCTGTGCGTAACAAACAAAATGGCAACAGGTACCATTTGGTTTACTTGAGTTCCGAGCCGTGGAAAAAGTTGTTAACACAACGTTCTGACATCCTGACTGGCATTGGTTTAACAGGGGTGCCATCTTACTTCCTAGCTCTTGATGGAGCCTATACGGCGAAATGGGGCTCTAACTCTCCACAGAATTTGGTCAGAATGATTGACAATCACGAGACGTTTTTGGCTAGGAGCAATATGTACGTAGAGATAGAACCTCGTTCTGTCTACTATCACGATTACATGCTCAGGCTGTATAACGAATATGTGAAAGACAAGCGTGATGGCTTTAAAGCAATGGCTGCGGCAATCGGGGCTAATGACTGGTCGTATGCGCGACAATACGGTTTCCAAAGTCAAGCTGAGGCCGATGAGGCCGCGTTAACCACTTGCCAAAATGTGTCGGATGGCAAGCTTGACCAGTACACTTGTAAGTTGTTTGCTAGAGGTAACACGCTGGTTCATAGCGCTGCTGAAAAACATCAAAAAATGCGTGCAGCCAATAAGCAGAGAGTTACCGTAGAGGCAAAGCGGGCACAAATAAAACGTAACGCTGACAAAGAACGTGCGGCAGCGGAGAAGGAGCGTTCTAATCGCGCCACTGAAAAGGCGGCTAGTAATGGCAATGCGCTCGTAGAGCCATCGATGACAGATCCGAAAACAGCTCGATCACTCGCTGAGGCAGTACGTCAGTTTGCTGAACTTCCGGAGCATTACAAAGCTCTTGCCATTGCGGAAGCTGGAGGTGAGTTTGTTACAGGGCTGGTATCAAAAGAAATTACCCAGCAAAGGGCGAATCAAAAAGCCTTGGATAGCTGCAAGGAGTTATCAAAGGATAGGGCTATTGGCGCGGACTGTTTGCTACACACTATTGGCAAAATTGAGGTTAAAGATCACTCTGATAAAAATATTCAAAAAATTACAGCCAGACAGCAAAAGAAAAATGCAAGTGATAGCGTCTTATCAGCTAGCTATAAAAAATATAAAAGACTCAGTGACGATAAAGCCTATGCAGTAAGCATCAATGATGATGATCAATGGGTCTATGGCATGGCTTTCGGTAAGCGAGGTGAGGATGAAGCAACTGCGGCAGCAATAACCGAATGTGAAGCTGAGCGAGCTGCTAACAATCTGGCTAACGAATGTCGCATCCTGATACTGAACAGCAAGTTTGTAGAGCTAAATAAATGAGAAATTTGAGCTTCTTAAAGAATTATTGCAATTTCCGCTTGCTGGAATCAAAACTCGGCTTTTTAACTCGGCTAAGCCGACAAGTGTCAACGGTTTTGCTCAGCCTTGTTCTACCCTGTGCGGCATTTGCACAATACAACGACATAAGTGTCAATGGTGAACCTATAGGCGAAGAGGTGTTTGCCGCTTACATCGGTGGTGGCCTACCGGTTGCGGATTACTGTTTTCCAAATACTGAACAGCACATAATAAATTTTGTTGTGAAGAGGCAGCTTGTCATAAATGCAGGGCTTGCTGCTGGAAATGAGGCGAGCAGTAATTTTGGAGCTTGGGAGCCACCTGATAGCCAGACTACATCAGATGAGCTTGCCTACCGCTATTATGTGTTTAATGCAATGCTGGATTCTCAGTTTGAAGAGCATAAAAAACAAATAACGGGTGATGACAAAACCGTTAATGTTCGGGAGCGTTATCTGGCTATGTTGGCTGAAGATCACCCCTTTGTTGTCGATGTCGCTTTATTCCGAGTAGCGGAATTACCCATGGGCAGCTTCGCTGAAGCGCAACAGGTGGTACAGAGGATTGTTGATGGCGAATCTATAGAAGACATCGCCAGTGATTTTGGAGGCACAGGCTCTAGTGTTATTGAACAATCCTCAAGATGGAGGCATGCCGCAACACTGCCAGTAGCCGATGGTGAAAATCTGCCTGAGGTTGGTGCGCTGTTTGGGCCTCACTACTACAGTAAAAGATGGTACGTAGGAAAAATTCTAGAGACAAAGAAATCACCTGTATTCCTGCTTCAAGATGAGTTGAGACGGTACGAATCTCTGCAAAACCGGTTAGATGGTTTTATAAAGAATGAAAACTACGAAGCTTTAGTTAAGCGGCTCTGGGAATCTTCGGAAGTCACCATTGACGGCCAAAATGTACCTCATCCAAGTGGCAATCTTTGTAACGACACGCTACTGTGAACTCAGCAGTATTTTGTAGTCAGATTAGGTATTTCTGATAAAACTTATATGGAACAATACGCGCACAAAACTCCGCGTAAAGAATAAGGAAACTTAGCATGAAGAACGTAATGAGAAAACCCAATCTACTAGCGGGTCTGGTCACAGTCACTCTTTTATCCACACTGGGAGCTGTAAACGTTGCCCAGGCGAATGTTGTAGATGAAGCCGCAAGTGCCTGTGTAGAATCTGCCAGACTCATCACAGAGGACGACGACCTGGACGCGGCTATCGAAGAGGCAACCTGGTGTTTAACCTCACTCAAGCAGCTTAAGGAAGAGATGACTCTATCTCTACTGCCAGACGAGCTAGATGGCTTTCAAGGGGGAGATATCGAGAACCAAAACGTTTTGGGGATGGTGACAGTTTCACGTGTATACACGCGGGACGGTGAGTCGCTAACGGTTTCCATGCTCACAGGCGGTGCGGGCGCGCTTGGCGGCCTAGGTCAGCTGGCACAACTAAGCCAGATGTTCGGTGCAGAAACCTCAGGAAGTTCGAAAAAACTACGTATTCAACGACGTACAGTTCTAGCCTCTGATGAGGGTGGTACAGGTTCTCTTAACGTTGAGCTCAAGAACGGTGGAACACTGCAAGTTGAATCCCAAGATCTGGATTCGGATGAGCTGGTTGAATTCATGCGTGAATTCCCCATCGCTGAAATTGACGATGCTACCGCTCAATAAGTCAGAAACGTAGGCGTTGGATTCGGTTCTGTTTACGCTCTGCAGAACCGGATCCGAGCATAAAGAATGTCACTGCGCGCCCCTATCGGCGCTTAAGCAGTGTCGCATCACACGCCAAAAATCTAGCCTGTGAGTCGCCACTCAGGACTAAAAAATGCGGAACAGCGACCTATGAAACTTGGTTGATCAACATGTCTGATTAGACGCTCCAGTGGGCAGTTGGCTCCTAGTGGCTTACCCTAGTCGCGTGTGCTGCCGTCAGAGGATCGTCATTGGTTCATTCGGGTTAAGGACCAGAGGCCAAGGACTAAGGACCAAGGACCAAGGACCAAGGACCAAGGACCAAGGACTAAGGGTCAAGCGTTAAGGTTAATGAATGAGTGCATGCTGGGCTCTTTCGTATACCATTGTCGCGTGCCTTCGTGTTGTCTTTGATGTGAGGCACAAAACCATGTGCTTCGCCAATATCTGGATTTATCGTGTGTGCTAGGTTTTCACGCTTAATATCCATTGTGCGTTGTCGCTAAGTCCGATTCAGAGGAATTTTCAATGAACGAAACCGTCGAAACACAACCCATAGCGGGGCAGCGTCCGGGAACATCTGGACTACGCGCCAAAACTCGTGATTTCATGCAACCGCATTTCCTGGAAAATTTCATCCAATCAGGATTTGAGGCATTGCAGGGTGTAGCGGGGAAAACACTGGTTTTGGGTGGAGATGGACGTTATTACAACAGGCGAGCTATTCAGATAATATTGAAGATGGCAGCGGCTAATAATGTTGCGCGCGTTGTGGTGGGGCGCAATGGCATACTCTCAACACCAGCGGCTTCCGCCGTCATCAGAGCACGTCAGTGTGATGCTGGCATCATTCTCTCTGCCAGCCATAATCCTGGTGGTGAAAACGGTGATTTTGGTGTGAAATTCAACATAGCCAATGGCGGACCAGCTCCAGAAAGTGTCACTGATGCCCTATACGATTTCACCACCAAGATTGATGCCTATCAGTTATCTACGGCTGCGGATGTGGACTTATCGATCGTGGCTGAGCATACGATGGGAAAAACTGTCATTGAGGTTATTGATTCTGTAGACACCTATGCACAGTTGATGCGAACCTTGTTTGACTACGACGCCATTCGATCACTTTTTGCCAGCGGTTATCGTATTCGCTTTGACGCGATGCATGCCGTTACAGGCCCCTACGCCAAGGCAATTCTGGAAGACGAGCTGGGGGCTCCAGCAGGCACAGTAATGAACGGTGAACCGCTCCCCGATTTTGGTGGTGGTCATCCTGATCCTAATCCTGTGCATGCGCACGAGTTGATGAGCGAGATGTTCTCAGATGATTCACCAGAGTTTGGAGCGGCCTCTGATGGAGACGGGGATCGCAATATGATTGTTGGCAAGCAGTGTTATGTGACGCCCTCTGACAGCCTTGCAGTGCTTGCAGCCAATGCTCATCTGGTACCAGGCTACACTCAAGGACTTGCAGGTGTTGCGCGCTCCATGCCCACGAGTCGGGCGGCAGATAGAGTGGCAAAAGCTCTAAATATTCCCGCTTTCGAGACTCCCACTGGTTGGAAGTTCTTTGGCAATCTGCTTGACGCAGATAAAGCGACCCTTTGTGGCGAGGAGAGCGCTGGCACCAGTTCAAACCATGTTCGTGAAAAGGATGGTCTTTGGGCGGTATTGCTCTGGCTGAACATATTAGCGGTACGAAAACTATCGGTTGCTGAACTTATGCAAGATCATTGGTCGCGCTTTGGACGAGATTACTATTCTCGACACGATTACGAGGGCGTTGACAAGAATTCGGCAGAAGCGCTAATGGGCGCATTGAGAGAAAAGCTGGACGATTTACCCGGAACTGCGATCAATGGGTTGAGTATTACCGCTGCTGATGACTTTTCTTACACAGATCCTGTTGATGGCAGTAAGAGCGAACATCAAGGGTTGCGTATTGTTTTTGGTGACACTGCACGTCTCGTATTCAGACTATCTGGCACGGGTACAGTGGGCGCGACCCTACGTATTTACATGGAGATGTTTGAAGACAACCCTGATCGTATGAATCAAGATACTCAGCAGGTGCTTATGCCACTTGTAAAGGCTGCAGAACAATTAGCTGGGGTGGTTGATCGCCTTGCGCGTGAAGCCCCCGACGTGACTACCTAGATAAGCTTGCTGTGGTAAAGCGCCTTAGGTGAGAGTACTGGCGCTGGCCTACATCATTTGAGCAACCGACAACGGTTAGCCGAATGATGTAGGCAGGCAGTGTGTCAGAATAAAGAGTACGTGATACTTGCCAGTTTTAAGACTGTGCTTTGGCCGGAAAGCCGAGCGACTTGTTCATAATCAGCAGTACAACGCCCAGAATAAGGATAGAAACAGCCGCGCGAAATAGGCTGCCCCCATCACTTTGCCCATCGTGCAGAACTTCTATGCCTAACGGGGAAAACACGTGGAAAAATACCGCACCAGCCATGACCATTGAAGCCATTATTCCGCCCAGAGAGTGCGCCTTTGCTCGGTAGTTGTTGATGCCTGATGTCTGCTGGCCACGATTTTTCAACCAGTAGATGATGGGGGACAGTAGTAAAAGGGATGTTAGGAGTTCGACACTACCTATCAAATAACCTCCGAAATTGGTAAAAAAGTCCCCAATAGTGTTGCCAAGTGCGCCTTTTATCCACTCACCGATTGTGCCGAAAATGTGTTGTGTATCCGGGCTTTTGGTGAATTTGTAGGGCAGTGAACCGAGGAATATAAAACACATCCAGGCAACAATTAGCCAGGAGCAGACGGTGATAAAGAGATTCTTCATCTTGTTGTCAGGCGTGTTGTGCGTTTGAGAATCAGGCGATACATTCATGATTTTGGATCACTTTTCCAGCTTGTATTATTGAAATTTTAGTATACAGGAGGCCAAACTGCATATCTTGTCTAACTGATGATGTTTTAGGTTAGGTCTGCACCAGCACTGTTTCATTCTGATGCGTCCTATAAGATCACCGATCGGTGATCTTGGATGATGATCTATCCGTGTACTTTGTCGATACTCACAGGTGTTATCCTGTCAACGTGCGAAAGCTTTGAGCAAGGCTGCTGCGTTAGCTTTCACTAACACTATATTTCCGGTGATCTGCACGCCAACGCCATGCACGCGTAAATTCAATACTAAGAATTTTACTACCATTGTATTACGGTGAAAACTACCGGCTTTGGTTACCCAAAAAATACTGGGTTAAGTGATTAATACATTATTACCGTATTTTTGAGTTGTCCTCGGTCTGCGTTAAAAAATACGATTGACTTGCTATTCAACAAGGCTACTTGCTATCAAGTAATGCTATCGATTCATTGAATAGTTTAATGAGCACCTGGTATCCAGTTGCGCTCAAATGAACGCCATCACCTATGTGAAATTCTTGTGGTAGAAATTCTGCGTCGTCTTTCATGTCTTTACTTGCATCGAGATAGTGAACATTGGAATATTCATTGGCTAATGCTTCAATGTCACTATTGAGTGAAATGATATCCGCGTTGGTGAAGTGCTCACTTTCTGCAACAGAGCCAATCGGAAGAATTGAGGTGGCGATAACAGGAATACCTGAAGGAATTGAATCCAGAATTGTTCTATAGTTAGTTCTTGTCTCCAAAAGATCCACTTGCTGATAAATATCATTGACACCAATTGCAAGCACTACGGCCTTTGATTTTTTGATCGATTGATAAAGTGGGAGTCTCTCTACAACTCCCTGTGTGGTATCGGTACCAATACCAAAATTGACGCTCGGTTGAGTGATGGCAGCTGTAGCTAGAGCTTGAGTAATGCTATCGCCAATGAAAATAACACCTCCTTCGGGGATTGAGCTATCCATGCGTTGGTGGTAGAGCGTCATTAATTGGTAAAAGGATAATGTTTCTGAAGTAGATAAACCCAGCTTGACCTGAACTTTGCTTATAAAATCGGATTTCCAGAGCACCGCAACCAGTAAAATATGGATAAGTATGAGATAGGTTGAGCCTGCAAGTGTGCGAATATTCATGGTGTCAATAATATCTTCGTCCTGAGATCAATTGTTGCAAAAAATGTGCAAGACTAAATCGATTAAGCATCTAAGCATCTAAGCA
>JALZUD010000068.1 GCA_023301725.1 Granulosicoccus sp.
CTGGTGCAGGTTCGGCCATAGCGACAGGAGCGGCACTTGCAGCCGCAGGCTCGCTAGTCGCAGCAGCTGCTCCATTAGCCTGAGACGCACCATTTAAAGGGCTGTGTCCATTGAGCGACGATGGCATTGTCGGAGCTGCTGCAGTGGTGGCTGCCGTAGTGGCTGATAATGCCGCTGCTGCATGGCTATGATCATGACTAGGCGCTTGATATCTTGTTTGCGGAACCACTTCAACTTGCACATCGAGCGATGCAGGATCAACACCATCAATCAAGCCGGCAGCCAGTCGTAAATACGATTGATGGGCAGCGGTTACAGACGCCATATATTCAGCGTGTCTGTTGGAGACTTCATTGAACAAAGCACCACGCAGTGTCCCTGAGACTGTTGATGATTGCACTATGTTCTCGTGAGCTACGCCATTGGCGCTAGCCGAATTTGCAACAGGTTGCGACTGCGCGCATTGCGCCGTTTCACTTGAGGCTGATAGAGGATTTTGCGTTGCCATAGTTGATTTAGCTGCAGCTGATGGTGGATTTGGAGTGTGTTGTTGCGTGGGTGTTTGATGTAAATTGTCGTGTTCTGCAGAGGTCGAGTACTCGGTCTGCAATGTCTGTTGCTTGTCTTGCGGAGGATACGGCTTCTGGTAATTACTGCCAAGTATATCCACTGCATGCTTGCTAGGTACCGTGCGCTTTAGTGGCGCAGGCAGCCCGTCGTACAAACTTGCAAGATTAACGTTAAAGCCTGCTACCGCGAGTTGCCCAACAGCACATAACAACGCCGTAGTTCCATTGCCGTGCTTATCGTCTAAAGCAATAGCGCTCACACTATTTGCAGGTAATGTTTTACGAACAAGGTTGGTTAATACTGAGCCAGGACCAACTTCAAGAAACGTGGTGGCGCCAGCTGCATAGAGAGCTTCCAAGCTCTGTTTGAATAAAACTGGTTTGCCGATTTGCTCGCTAAGTACTTTTACCAACGAGATTTCATCACCAGGATACGCTGTAGCCGAACTATTGGCGAACACCGTTGTAGAAGGCTTAGCCAGTGTATGGAACTTAAGTTTCTTGGCAAAAGGTTGTATTGCCGATTCAACCTGTGGTGAATGGAAGGCTGCGGCCACTGGTAGCATTTGCGAACTAATGCCTTTACTCTCTAGTAAAGTTGCAGCCTGACTAAGTCGTTTGGCACTGCCTGCCAATACCACCTGCTCAGGTGCGTTGTCGTTGGCCAACGTTATTCCCTCATCGCTTCCAGCCAGCGCCTCATTCACGGTTGTAGCTGAGGCCTGAACAGCCAACATGCCTCCTGACGAAGAAGCTGCAGCCTTACTCATTGATACGGCACGCTCACAGGCGATACTTAGCGCTGTGGGTGCATCGAATACGCCTGCATTGTGAAGCGCCAGCACCTCACCAAAGCTATGTCCCGCTTGCATGTCAGCATTGAGCCCCAACTGCTTCACAATGGCTAAATGAGACAACGCTACCGCTGCAATAGCAGGTTGCGCATGACGCATATCAGTCAAACGTGCATTGGCAGCATTACGCGCGTCTTCGGAAAACATTGTGGGCGGAAACGCTAGATTATGTAACTTTAATTGAGCTGTGGCAGGGATATCACACGCCGAGTCCCACACTTGTCGCGCCTGCGGAAACGCCATCGCAATATCAGCTCCCATTCCAAGATACTGACTGCCCTGACCCGAGAACAAAAACGCTAGCTTGCCGGGCTTTTTACTGCCAACGGAGTAGTAGATACAACGATCTGCAGGCATTGCCACATCGTCAGAGTTTGCCGTTAGAGCGATCAGCTTTGCACACAACGTTTTCAGATGCTGCGGTGTTTTTGCAACTATGGCGGCACGATGCTCATGACCCGTATCAAAGCTGACCCAAGTTGCGGTTGCGACTCGTGCCAAGTCTTCTTCATGCACGACTTGTGCGGCAAGAGCATTTGCCTGCTGACACAAATCCTCTTTGCTTGAAGCTGAAATCAATAGCAATTCAGAGGGCATAACACGCGTGGGTTGTACCGCATTTTTGCCGGTGTACTCTTCCAAGGTGACATGAAAGTTACTACCGCCAAAACCAAAAGAACTCACTGATGCTCTGCGCGGGTGTTCAGCTCCGCGTATCCATGGACGAGCCTCAGTGCCTAAATAGAATGGCGAGTCCTTGCATAACGCCTCGGCAGGCTGTCTAACATTAATGGTAGGTGGCAACACTTTTCGGCTCAAGCCACCAATGACCTTCAAAAGACCAGCAGCACCTGCAGCAGCTTTGGTGTGTCCAATCTGAGACTTCACTGAACCCAGCGCACACCATGAAGAATCAGCTTCACCCTTGGGATCAAATACATTATGCAACGCAGTAAGCTCTGTTTTATCACCTGCCACAGTACCCGTACCATGAGCTTCAACCAACTCAACCGTGGCCGGTGAGTAGCCCGCTTTTTGATAGGCTCGCGTTAGAGTTCGTTCCTGCCCGCTGGCTAATGGTGCATAGACAGCTGTGGAGCGTCCGTCAGAACCCCCACCAAGACCTTTGACTATCGCGTGAATACGATTACCGTCACGCTCTGCATCGACCAGCCGACGCAAGGCAAGCATACCAACACCTTCACCAAGCATCGTGCCATCGGCATCAGCCGACAGTGGCCTGCACTCACCACTGGGCGACAGTGCCGGGGTTTTTGAAAAGCACATGTACATGAAAATATCATTTAGCGCGTCGACGCCGCCCGTCAGTACAAGATCGGAGTCCCCAGACTGCAGCTCATGAATAGCAATCTGCATGGCTGACAAACTCGAGGCACAAGCAGCATCAGTGACGTAATTGCTGCCGCCAAAGTCGAGTCTGTTAGCGATACGTCCTGCGACCACATTGCCAAGCAAACCCGGGAAAGTAGTCTCACGCCATTCAACAAAATTCGAGCTGATACGATCAGCGATGTCTTGTGCTTGCACCTCGTTAAGACCCGCTTCACGCATACCTTTGATCCAGGTAGGGCGCTGAAGTCGACCCATCATCTGACCTACAAGCTCAGTAGTGGCCGCTACTCCAAGGATAACGCTGGCGCGAGATTTATCCAATGGACCAGCAATTTCGCGCTCTATATCGTCTAACACACTGCGTGCAGCCACTAGTGCCAGCAGTTGTGCGGTGTCAGTGGTAGACAGCGCATTAGGAGGCACACCGAACGCGAGTGGATCAAACGAGGTAGCAGGAATGAACGCCCCGCGAGAGCCGTAGGTGCGATCACGTGCTTTGGGATCGCTGTGATAGTAGTCGTCAGTTAACCAATGGGTGCTTGGCACAGAAGTGAAGGTATTCACCCCCTCGACAATATCTCGCCAGAACCCGGTGGTATCGCCTCGGCCCGGAAAAATCGAACCCATAGCAACAACGGCGATTGGCTCAGACTGGCTAACCGCCGATCGTTTACCGGATAAGGACTTTCCAGACGCAGCTTTACGAGGCTGGGATTTTTTTGACACAGGCCTGTTGGACACAGCTTTTTTCTTGGACACGGGTTCTACAACTCACCTTTAAACGTCTACTCAAACTGTTGAGGAGTGTAACGGAACGCGCCGGCTGGTAGTGCAACACCGAAAGATCTGAGTTGTCCTGCCCGAGTTAGTTGCGCCGCACCTTCAAGAAGATTCCACGCTATTTGTTTGACGCTTCGATTTTCAAGTGGTTCAAGGTACGTGCCTTTGGCCCAATGGTTGAAAGCTCCCATGGCTGGGCCACACCAGATCTGGTAATCAACTTTGCGGTCAGAAATTCCATCGCGAGCCCATTGTGACGCCATGAACAGATAGCGGCGGCATAATAGCGCAAATCGATAATTACCATCGTGCTCAGCACTGGCTAATGCTTGCGGATTACTCTGTTGTAGATAGACACGGGTGTCACTCCATGCAGCTTCCAGACTCTGCCCTAGCCTCTTTTCCAACCACGGACGATCAGTGTCCGACAAGTTTTCGATAGTTGCACCCGCACGGTAGAGCGCGTGAAGGCGTTGTGCATAGAGTCCGAACAATGTGCCACGCTTGAGCACTTGCACATCAACACCTTGCTCAAACATATCAGCGGCAGGAGCCATCATGACATCGGCAGCGCCAGCCTCGGCAAGCATTTGTCGTGCAGCTTCAGAGAGCCCTGATTCCACAGCGGGCTGATTAATCGAACCACTGAGCACATAGGCTGCCCCCATCTGAAACGCGCCGGCAACCGCCTGCGGTGTTGCGATACCACCCGCTAGGCCGATACGGAGGGAACGCTCATCGAAACCGTGCTGTTGAGCGATTTTTGCGGCTGTCTCTACCAAGGAACTGAACAGCACCGCTGCTGGGCGATTATCAGTGTGCCCACCAGAATCGGATTCGGCCGTAATGTCTGCGGCAATCGGTACAACCGCTGCCAACGTTGCCTGTTCAACACTGATAGCACCACTGGCAACCAGCTCGCGCAGTAAGTCGTCAGGAGCAGGCGCCATGAATTTTTCAGCAACTTCAACGCGAGATACTTTCGCAAAGACATGTGTGTCACGTTCGATCTTGTCTCCCACGCGGCGCAAACCCTGCGCACTGTAACGCACAATTTCAGGCGATAGCTGCATGAACGCTGATGCAGAAACCCGCTTAACACCGGTTTCCAGAAACAGATCTACTACATCTTTCTCCATCGCAGGTTGCTGTGGCGAATGAATCAGATTGGCACCCCAAGTGGAATCCGAAGATGGTAGTGCAGCTTTGATTTCAGCAATCCCTTCTCTAACCACTTGCAGCGGTAAACCAGCACTGCCATAGAAACCCAGTAAGCCTGCCCTTGCAGCAGCTACCACCATGGCCGGTGTGGCGATGCCACGAGCCATCTCGCCCACCACATAAGGAAACCGAGTGTTATGCACAGCCGTAAATCCACGATCGCCCAGCCATTCAGGATAAACGGGGGGTATGCGAAAACAGGCATCTGGATTTAGTGCTGCAGCAGTTTTTTCATCAATTACAACGTGACTAACGGGGTCGCTACAGTCAACGTATACACATGCACGAGGCGACTTCAGAGCGCTTAAAAGCTGCGCATCTTGGACCGGCTCTGCACGGTTCGATGGTCTAAATTCTAAATTCTCAGTGTCTGTCATTAACATCTTGGACGGCACATGGACGGAATATGGGCGACCATTGTATAACTAGATGGCCTGTTGCTACCGGATAGATCATCGCTATGCGCCAGAAAATACGGCCAAGGAACCTTGGCGCACCATAGCTTCACGCCAATGCAGTAGCCATTCCACGGGCTGTTAATGACTAATAAAGATCTAACTGTTATAAGTCTGTGGTGGTTTGCGCATGTCTCAGATTACGTCTAGATATCGGCAAGAACCAACCGCTTAGCAAGACTTCCTGCCCGTTTAACACTCGATGTGTCTTGCAGCAGTTGCGCCTGCGTGATACTGCCGTCTAGCAAGAGTTGTAATGTACGTGCGCGCTCGGCTGCGCCCTTTGGCTCCATTTTTTTTAATTCAAATCGAAACAACTCGGCTATCGCCTGTTTGTGCTCAACCGCAGCTTCATGGGCTGCGTGATTAGGATTTTTAAATTCAGCAGCAGCAGATAGAAACATACATCCCGAAAATCCACCGGGCTTTTTCAGCTCTGTACCAATCCAACGATCAACTACATCGAATATAGCTTGAATTCGCATCACAGGATCTGCACCCACCTTGTCTATCTGGCAACGTGCAATGTCCAGAAAGGCATCTGATCGTCGATTGAGCACTGCGATAACCAACGCATCTTTTGTCGGAAAATTATTGTAAAGGGTCATTGTGGCAACATCGGCCTCATCAATGATCTGACTGACCCCCGTTGCCACGTACCCTTGAGCCTCGAACAGTCGCTCCGCAGAATCAAGGATAAAGTCTCGTTTGCTGGTTCTACCCATTATTAAATTTTCGACATTCTCATGGATGTATCATCCCAGAAATTTACGTTCAAATGCAACGTTGAAACTGTGTTAAACCAGATTGTGAGCGAAGAGCATTGACAAAGAGAATATTTATAAATAGAGTGATCGCTATATTTATAATATTCTCTCCAAGCTTACATCGACACTATGAATCCTCTTTTTTCCAGCGACAAAAAGCCTGTTACTTTGTATCGAAATTCTATCTCGGGTCATTGTCACCGCGTGCAGCTTATGCTCGCGTTACTCGACATCCCTGTCCAATTCATTGACCTAGACATGGCAAACGGCGCCCACAAGGCGGCAACCTTTCTAGCGTTAAGTCCTTTGGGTAAAGTACCTGCAATTGATGACAATGGCGTTATTCTGGCCGATTCCAACGCCATTTGTGTATACCTTATCAAGACCTATGGCGACGGCTACCATTGGTTACCAGAAACACCCTTGGAGGCTGCTGAAGTACAACGCTGGCTATCAATTGCAGCCGGTGAACTCGCGTACGGTCCGTGTGCTGTGCGGTTAGTTAAAGTGTTTGGAGTTGATCTTGATTACGAAAATGCCAAAGCAATAACAGAACAACTGTTTAGCATGATGGAACTGCACCTAGAGCAAAAGCCGTACCTTGTATCGAATGCAATAAGTTTTGCAGATGTGGCTGTATACAGCTATGTAGCTCACGTTCCCGAAGGTGGAGTAAGCCTTGAACCTTATACAGCGATACGCTCGTGGCTCAAGCGTGTGGAAGCACATCCGCGTTTTGTTCCAATGACGAAATCACCCCTACCTGAATCTGCTTAGATCCATAGTGGATAGACACACAATAATAGGCATACGGATAACGACATCATGAGCAACTCAGTGTTTCACGAAGGTGAACGTCGCATTCAATCCAGAGCGGGTGTAAAGGAGAAGATCGCACGTGTTGGTGCCATCAATATTCGTCCTGAAATGCCGGAACAACACCGAACATTTTTCGCACAATTACCGTTCATCGTGCTGGGTGCAATTGATCATAGCGGGCGCCCTTGGGCAACATTGTCTGTCGGCGACCCGGGGTTTCTCAAATCACCTAATCCTGCCACTCTACTCATTGGTGCCAGACCTGTCATGCTCGACGAATTGGGAATCTCGTTTAACGCCCAAGCACACGTCGGTTTGTTAGGTCTAGAACTTGGTACTCGAAGGCGTAATCGTCTTAACGGTATTCTCTCTCGAGACACCGACGATCAATATACACTGTCGGTTCAACAAAGCTTTGGAAACTGCCCGCAGTACATACAACAGCGCCAAATGAGTATTGAGTTGAATTCAACGGCTGAGGGCAATCAGGAGAAAATACACCGCTCTTCGCGTCTGGACAGCACGGCTACTTCTATTGTTCAACATGCCGATACCTTTTTTATCGCATCCAGAAGCTCCGGGGTCGCCAATGAAAGACAGACAGGAACGGACGTATCGCATCGTGGAGGCAAGCCAGGGTTTGTCGCTGTGGACCACACCAGCGGATGCCTGAGCTTTCCTGATTTTTCAGGCAATCTGTTTTTCAATACGCTGGGCAATATTGCAACGGATGATCGTGTTGGACTGACTTTTCTCGATTTCACGACTGGTGACGCGGTATTTATCACCGGCCGCGCAACCATAGATTGGAGCCTTGATAGAGTAAGTGGCTTCAAAGGAGCCGAGCGCATCATTGACGTCACACCTGAAGATGTCGTAAGGGTTCAAGGGCTTTTCTCAATAAGCAGTTCATTGCCAGAGCTCTCACCCATGTTGGGCCACACCGGTACATGGTCTGAAGTGCCCAGCTAATTTTTACCCTAGGGTTTAGTTTCGTGCGCCCGGTAAAATAACAAGCCACCAGCATACACATCATAAGACCTCACAACATCTTAAGAATACTGGAGCACTAGGTGCTCTGTCGGTAATCGTTAATCTGTGCAGCTCAAGAACGTATTTGCGTCCGACTTCGTTAATCTGAAATTATCAAAATAGAGCACTTTACTCTGATCGTTGTTCAGAGTGAAAAGCTGATACCTGGACATTTCATTAAACATCGGCTCACCTCTTTCACTAGCATCGTTAGCGAACTCGTCAAAGGGAATGCTCACCTGCCCTACACCTGGTTCGATCATCCTTCTAACCGTCATGAATGAGTGATTGAGATAATCAATAGAATCATCATCTATCCTGATATACAGATTGACACCCTCTGGCAATGGACTGTAAACATCGAACACAAATGTATCGTAATCACACCAACTGGCTGGCGGTTCTTGAAATATGATTGAAGGATAGTCACCCTGTCCGAAGGAGACTTTCACGCTTTTCGACAGATTAGTGGGCCACATTCGCGAATGATCACCAATGTTGATTTCAGCGTGGCGTGGCAATACTTTGATTCCAGACCCAACCGCATCAAAATCATTGAGCATCGGCGGCGGCCTTTCGATGAGTTCTGCGAATACATAAATCGCGGGTTTGTGTAGTACCCACGCAATAGAGCTCACTGCCACCGCGGCCAACAGTAATCGCACAGTCCAACGAAGCTTAGCTCTAATCAAATAGTAAGTAATACCTCCTGACACGATACCCGACGCGTTCATAACAAGATCAGGCAAGCTTGCGCCCCGACCGGACAAGTGTTGTAAAAGCTCGATAACGACACCCAACAAAAAAAGCAACAACGTAAGAAATAAACCTGACGACAGAATTTTTTGCAAAGAAGGCCTAAGTGAGCTCATAGACAAAATAGTCAGTACAAAAAAAGCGAGTCCATGACCAGAGTTTTGTAGCGCATTGGCAAATAAAGAATTTCCAGGCAACTGAAATCGTGTGAATACCCACAACATGCCGAGCCAGACAGCGGCGTTAAGAAGAGTCTTAACCATAGGTATTGATGAGGGTTTGGCCTGAGAGGGGTTCATTTTTGTGGATAGTCAGTCAATCTATATTTGTCCTATTACTCTCGGAAGGAGCAATATGACTCTATCGACTGCATTCAATTGTGCCTGAAG
>JALZUD010000069.1 GCA_023301725.1 Granulosicoccus sp.
TTTGATTCTGTGCCAGATAACGTTATTTTGTGCGGTTACTCACCACAGATCGAACTTTTAAAAAAAGCCAGTGTGCTAATCACACATGGTGGTGCAAATTCCGTCATGGAATCACTAGCTGCTAATGTCCCGATACTCATCAATCCTATTTGTAATGATCAATTTCACCAAGCTTACTTCCTTGAAAAATCGGCCTCTGGGCGTGAAATTAATCTTCTTACAATGGATTCTGAACAAATTAGACAACAAGTGAATTGGGCTCTAAAAGCAGATATTAGTCACGTCTCAAATTCCTACCAAGTCGATGGGTCTTACAAGGCTGCAACGCTTATCAATCAGCTATGAACATTCTCATTGCGATAACGGCTAAGAACGAGGAGCTCACGATTCGTGACACAATTGTATCTATAAGATTTGCAATAGTAGCAGCAGAGCAGGCACTAGGAGTCTCTTATGAATTGAACGTAGTGCTCAATGACTCTACTGATAAAACAGTAGAAAATATACCTCCCGACATTTCCATTATTACCACTGTTGGAGGAATAGTAGAGGCGCAACGTGCTGTAGCGAATATGACAAGTTTTGTGATATTTAGCGATGCAGATATACTAGTTAGCCCCGAGGCGCTCATTGAAGTCACAAGGGCAATGAAAGATAACTCGGATCTTGCAGTAGCTTATCCCAATAAAATACCACTAAATCCTGTAAATAGTTCGTGGCTAGCAAAGGCGCTGTATACCTATAATAAAAATCATGGTTTTGAAAATACGCGATTGCATTTCAATGGTAAATTTTTCGCTATCCGCAACTGGGATATTCCAAAAAAACAAGCATTTCAAAACTTGAATGGCGATCCCCTCTGGTCGCTCCAGAATGGGGTCATTGCCGACGACATCTATTTATCCAAATCAATACTCTTTAACTTAGGAACTGAGGCTATCCAGCAGACCGACGGCGTTATCTATTACCAAGCGCCTGCAAGCTTCAAGGGTATGTATCAATATTTTCGTCGCATGAAGATTGAACTCAAGAGAGTGGAGCTTCTTTTCCCGGATCTATATTGGCATAAAGGAGCAGAACGCAAGACAGATTTCGCTAAACTAAAATCGGCTTGTTCTAGAGAGAGATTTGACTGGATGGTATTTCAATTAGCTCTCCGGTTTTGTAATCTTCGCTTCTGGTGGGAAAAAAAACGCGTACACGAACAAAATAGGAGTCTTGGCACAATTTGGGAACCGATTGAGGAAACCAAATCAAAATTCAAAAAAAACCTAACAAGGCTCAAACTAGAGAACCGTCATTCTCTTGAAATCTGGGACGTGCTCATTGATGGAAAGACTCTCTGGGAGTGGCAAGAACATGCCGACTACATTCAGAAGCTAGAACTAGGATTAGAAGCCATTAAAACAGGAAGTGCGCACACTAAATCAAAAGGAAAAGTGCTGCGAAAAGCAAAAGATTTCGAGAAAGTGTTTTTCACTGGTGGGCGATCACGAAACAAGAAGCTAAGAGGCGTCTTCTCCGCTGCACAATTTTCTGAGAATTCTATCTTTGAGGCTAGTGAAGCCGCATTAGCCCGCTGGCCAGATGCACTGGTAATTGATGTTGGTCAAACGCAAATCAAGATTTCCTACGGAGAAAAGCGAGAAACATTTGCCAGAGACTATGACCTCCTGCCTGTTGGAAAACACTCGAAGAAAGGATCGTTACTTGATTATATTAAGCAATCTCTTCCATCCATTCAACCAGAACACATAATTTTAGCGCTCCCATGTTATATCCATGATGACCTCACCTTAGGTGGATCGTCCTATGCTGAAATGAAGCAAAATCCCACTTTGTTACATGATCTTACACTTACATATCCTACTGCCAAATGGCAAGTCATCAACGATGCCGAGCTCGCTACACTCTGCGTCAATGACTGTAGAGAAAAAACTCTCGTCCTCACCCTAGGATTTGGAATTGGCGGCTGCATCGTTGAGCCAACATGAAAACTATCCTTTATCTGTCACCACACTTAGACGATGCCGTGTTCTCTTGCTCTGGTCATATCAAAGCTGAAATAAATAGTGGCAATAGAGCCATCATTGCCACTGTTTTTACCAAAGGCGATCATGTGCACAGAAAAAAAGAAGACTTGAGAGCGTTAAAAAAATGTGGTGCAGAGCATATCTGGTTGGAAGAACTGGACGCTCCATTCAGGGAAACATTCTACAACTCTTTTGAACGCATCATTTTTGGCGACACAAAAAATTGCACTATCAGCTTAGTGTCACTCATTCAAACAGTTAAGCCCGATCAAGTGATCGTTCCACTGGCGGTCGGCACACACATTGATCATCGAATCGTATTTGATGCTGCCACGAGGTTAATGGATATCGATCTACTTTTCTATGCGGACCGACCCTATTCGCTCATCCAAGGAGCTACAGAGTTACGACTCAATACTCTAGGCTACAGAGCTACGTTACCTCCCTTTAGAGATTTCTGGGAAAGCTATCTAGATGCCCCCTATGTGAAAACCTTTTTAACCTGTGACCTAGAGCTAGTCAAAAACAGGCTTCAAAAAATATATAAGCTCTCTGAAAGAAATTTGGATTACAAATTAATCTCTACACACCTCCCAAACAAAGAATCCATTCTCTGTTACGAAAGTCAGATAGACGCATTCATTTCAGAGGACGCTCTAACATCAGAAGAAGCTTTATATTGGATCAGCTGATATTCTGGAGGCATTGCAACAGCGAAGCAATTGATTAAGCAGGAGCATAATGAAACTTCAGATGTAAGGGAAACTGGTGAAGTGAGCACAGTTAAAATGCATCGCTCTAGTTTGTTGCAACAAAACATGCTGTAAACATGAGATGCCATGTTGCTTTTACACGACATATCATATTAACTCACAGTCATATCAATTTATTTAGTCAGGCCGATCTACTGATCAGCTTTAGCTATGAAATTCAGAGGTGCAATTTGTCGAAAATTACAAAATGCTTAAAAGAAATTTGAAAAAAAATGTAGCTAGCCTTGTTGTTGACTCCCTTATCGCCAACGATATCCAAACACTTTACTGTGTACCAGGTGTACAGAACGATCATTTTTTCAATGCAATCTATGATCGTCAAGACGAATTAAAGCCCATTCAAGCTAGACATGAGCAAGGGGCGGTTTATATGGCGCTTGGTGCGGCTCTGGCTACTGGCCGTCATCAGGCATTTTCAATAGTACCGGGGCCGGGTTTTCTTAATGGTGCTGCGGCACTGTGTACAGCCTATGCCGTTAACGCGCAGCTTTTTGGAGTGGTTGGCCAAATTCCATCTGGTGCTATCGGCAAAGGGTTAGGCTTGCTACACGAGATAAACGGTCAGCTAGACATCATGTCCAAACTGACCAAGCACGCCGATCAAATTCTCAGCAGTATCGATGCACCTGCTCAAATGCAAACCGCGTGGACTAAGTTGCATAGTGGTAGACCAAGGCCTGTCGCAGTCGAAATCCCAGTAGATCTATGGCTGCAGGCATGTGAATTCGACAGTGAAACACCTCCACCAGCGGCGCCACTTAAAGGTGAGCCAAGCATGCTTTCAGAAGCCGCCCTTTTAATCGACAACTCAAGGCGGCCACTAATTGTTGTTGGCAGTGGAGCACAAGATCATGCAGAAAAGGTAAAGGAACTCGCCACATGCATTGGTGCTGGAACCATCGCGTTTCGCAATGGCCACGGTGTAATGCCAAGCGATAACGAACTACATTTGAATATGCCAACAGGCCATGCGCTATGGCCAGATTGTGATCTAGTGATTGGTCTTGGCACTCGTCTAATCTCGCAGAAAAAGCAATGGGGGCTAGATGATCTGATCAAAGTTATTCACATAGACATAGATCCTGATCAGTTACAAATTACACCTCAAGCAGACGTTGCCATTCATGCAGATCTTAAATACGCACTTCCTCAGCTGCTAAACAATTTACAGCAGCAAGCTAAGCGTGATGAGTGGCGCGATCAAATTGCTCTAACCAAGCAAACTATCAACGCTAGGATTAATGCCGACCTCGCACCACAACTCAGTTGGTTATCAGCCATCCGGAAAGCTCTACCTGAAAATGGAATATTTGTTGATGAATTAACTCAAATCGGTTTTGTATCACGCTTCGCTTTTCCGACATTCCAGCCACGCACCTTTTTATCGACAGGTTATCAGGGCACACTCGGCTGGGGCATCGCTACCTCAATTGGAGCTGCACATGCTCGCCGCGACGTACCTGTGGTGTCCATAGCCGGTGATGGTGGCGCATTGTTTAGCATCACTGAACTTGCAACCGCTGTTCACCACAACATTCCAGTCAACATCGTGGTCATGAATGATCATGCGTTTGGTAATGTTAAAGGCATTCAACGAGATGAATTTGAGGGCCGTTATATAGCTTCTGATCTAACCAGCCCCGACTTTGTAGCCCTTGCCAAAAGCTTTGGCGTTACCGCCGCACGCGCGCACACACCAAGCGAACTGGAGTTTGAGCTAACAAAGGCCATTGCCAATGATGGTCCCAATCTGATTGAAGTACCTGTTGGAGAGTTTCCTTCCCCTTGGAAGTATATTCAGCTTGCGAAAGCGCGAATTTCATAAGAGGCATCTGGTTGACACGTTAGCTGCCAATGAGCAAGCTAATATCAAAGCAGGCAGAGAATGACACTATTTATGCAGATACTCAGTAGCTATTGGCGCTTTGATCGCGGCCGGCGCTTGCCTAACCATCGGATGGTATTGGATTAAAATCCTCAATGAGTCGGCGTATTGAACCCAGTATTAATACTCGATGCTCGATCCTTAGATACAATGACCTTCGATCGTGATTTGGTTTTTACTCTGGGAACGCCATGCTAGAAAACTTTACTCTGATTCTATGTTGTCAGTTACTCGGAGAGTTGGCGGTGAGCGCATTGACCTTGCCGCTTCCGGGGCCTGTAGTGGGTATGCTGTTGCTATTTTGTCTTCTTGTCATTCGTGGCTTTGTTCCAGATGGGCTTGGTGAGGTCTCTGACGCGCTGTTAAGTAGTTTGTCTTTATTGTTTGTTCCAGCAGGTGTTGGCGTTATGCTGCATTTTGAGTTGTTGGGAGCTGAGTTGATCCCGTTGTCGGTTGCGCTGGTTGTCAGTACTTTACTGACGATAGCCGTGACAGCACTGGTGATGGTGTGGTTTAACAAAAGAAAGCCATCGAGCATGCTGGATGACAGAGCCCTCGATGCACCTTCATCAAGAGGTGCCGATCAATGAAAGATTTACAAGAAACTTGGGTTTATCTCAGTGCGAGTCCACTGTTGCACTTGACGCTAACGTTAATCGTTTTTGTTGGCGCCTCTGCCATTTTTGTGCGTAGTGGACGTAATCCGCTGGCCAATCCTGTATTGATCAGTATGATTGTCATCGTGTGTTTGTTGTTGGTGACTAACACTTCTTATGATGCCTATTTTGACGGTGCACAGTTTGTACATTTTCTGCTCGGACCTGCCACAGTCTCTCTAGCTATCCCCTTGTATCGTCAGTTTCATAGGATCAGGCGCTCAGCCTTAGCCATTGTGGTCAGTTTGCTGTTGGGTAGTAGTACCGCGGTGATCAGTGCAGCGGGAATTGCTTGGTTGCTGGGAGCACAAATGACATCGATCGTATCGTTAGCACCAAAGTCAATCACTGCACCTGTGGCTATGGGCGTCTCTGAGAAATTGGGGGGCTTGCCATCGCTAACCGCGGTGCTAGTTATTGTTACTGGCATCTGTGGTGCCATGTTAGGACCGTGGGTGTTAAACCTTCTGAAAATTAAAGATTGGTCTGCAAGGGGTATGGCGATTGGCGTTGCTAGCCACGGCATTGGAACGGCTCGTGCGCTTCAAGTGAATGAACTCGCTGGCGCGTTTGCTGGATTGGCGATGGGTTTGAATGCGCTAGCTACTGCTATGTTATTGCCGATTTTTTGGCAGTTGTTTTTTTAGGCGTCTTATCTGAACGGGATTTTTGTAAATTGTAGGATTTCACGGGCAGGGCTGGTGCCAAGACCCGAGCCAACTTGACCGAGCCTCGCAGGTACGATTTCATGGTGTGTTAGCACAGGGCGGTTTTACGCTGAATTAAAAAATGATCGCGTCGGCATCACCCCCCGATTAACCTCGAGCATTGACGCTACACACTAGTTGTCGAATACAAAAATTCTATTTACAACCCGGTCAACGCCTTCATAGCCATTTGCTGCACTTATTGCTCTGTTACGGTCAACTGTATCTTTGACGTGGCCTGTTAAAGTAGCCGTTGTGCCCTCAAGACTTACAGATACACGCCCTTGATTGATAGCAGACTGTACTTGAGTTTGCAGAGAGGGAGGTCCTCCCTTGAGAGAACCAGCGGCGCAGCCGGTAATAAGCGCAACGGCAGCTATCAGGCAGTAGGCTCTAAAATGGAAAATGGTTTGTTTAAGCATTGTCTTGGGTCCTGACGCCTTGAGTTTGCAGCAAGCGGCTGATGGTTGTGGTGGTTTTTGCCTAGGTAGTGGGGGGGCAGGGGAATCAGCATCGTTGTTGGCTTATATACGTTCGATGCTATGAACAGCCCTTAGTTCCAGCACGTTGCCGCTATTTGGTGTTATTTGTTGCTGCACATAGAACATTTCTATCTGTTGGTATCAGCGGACCACGCTGGCAGAATTTGCAACCGTGATCGGTGTGTTCACAAACTCACCGATCACGCACATTCCTAAGAACTGATGATACTCCGTTGACTATTGCTTTATATATCTAACGCCGTTCAAAAAAAGATTATCGCTTTGTGTTTCCGCAACGGTTTCTCTATCGGCAAAAATGGCGGTAAAAGAATTACCTGACATAAAGTCGACGATACCTGCCTCGTCCCCGTTCTGTGCGGAAAGCATGAATGTGTTGTCAGTAAAGGTGATAAACCAATACCTGACTTCTATTGTGCCATCAACAGATTTCCCAATTTGTTGCAAGCCTGCTGATCTATAGGTCGTGCCATCAAGAAACTCTACCAGTGATTCGTACGCTCTGAGGTTAGCTGAGTACTAGCGTGTGCCTTGGGTAGATGGCGATGTTGCCTGCCGAACCCGGCTGCATCTGCACTGAAAAACAACACAGCTTCTGCCACATCCTGTGCGTGTTTTGAAGCTTCATTAAAAAATATTTTTCAAGTATTTGAACCGATTCGGCCCCTGCTGGCTACTCACTTGTGTAGGGCTTATGAAAACTTTGAAATCTATGGAGATACGTGAAAAAATTTGCGGCTCTTTGAAGTTGTATTTAAGCGGATCGCATCATAGAGTGAAACTTGTTAAGCCCTGTGTCACTGCCGAAGAGAATTCCCTTTTCGTCAAGTAAAAGATAACACTGAGTATAAATATGAATTCCGTAACCATCGCACCAAAGAAGATCTCGATGAAGCATACGCTGATATCGCTGGGACTCCTCCTGACAGTCGCCGCGTGCAGTAGCGACGATGATTCTGACTCTCTTGCTGCGGGTGCTGAACCGAGTACTGATACAGTCGCATTTTCTGTATCAGCAGATAGTGCGCAGGAAATACCGGCAACGGGTTCTGAGGCATCAGGTTTGGGTACGCTGACGCTGGATCAAACCACAGGTGAATTAAGCGGCAGTGTAACAACGACTGGAATCATCATCAATGCGGCTCATATTCACGAAGGTTTTGCCGGGACCAATGGCGGCATTATTATAGAGCTCGATGTGGATGGAGCAACGATAACGGTACCAGACAGCACAGTTCTCACCGGCGATCAACAAGCCTCAATGCAGACTGGTGGCTATTATCTAAATATTCATTCCGAAACTTATCCGGCTGGTGAAATTCGTGCGCAGTTAGCGCCCGCAGGTATCTCAGTTGTTCTGGCGGCATTGGATGGCAGTAACGAGGTTCCTGCTGTTACCACTACCGCTACCGGTACCGCCTACCTGACAGTTGATGAAACTTCAGGGGCTTCTGTTATCAATGTGATAACCACGGGTCTGATCTCGCCAATTGCTGCACATATACACGGCGGGTTCGCAGGTAGTAATGGTGGAATTTTGCAGGGCTTCGAACAGAATGCAAACGTAGTTGGTGATTTTAGTAGTAGTGCAGGTGCTGTTTTATCGCCTGCGGATTTGGTCAGTTTTCAGAGCGGCGGTACGTATATCAATGTACATTCTGATGAAAA
Organism: Granulosicoccus sp.; assembly: GCA_023301725.1. GTDB lineage: Bacteria > Pseudomonadota > Gammaproteobacteria > Granulosicoccales > Granulosicoccaceae > Granulosicoccus. The sequence goes on from JALZUD010000069.1 coordinate 8,223, forward strand.
CCCGGCTGGAGAATTACGTGGACAGGTATTGCCAGCGGGAGTGACTCTACTCAGGGCCACGTTGAGTGGTGAGCAGGAAGTACCTCCTGTTAGCACACTGGCGTCAGGTAACGCAGTGCTCACCCTCAATGAGAATGAGAGCACCGTAACGGCGTTTGTGAATGTACAGGGAGCACCTACATCCAATGCTGGTCACATTCATGAGGCTGTTGTCGGTGTTAATGGTCCCGTGATCATTGGGCTGACACAAAGTGCAGATGATGCAGGCATCTATAGTGTCTTAGCAGAAACAGTTACCAGCGCTCAGATTACTACATTGAGACAAGGTGGCTTATATTTTAATGTTCATACACCCAATAATCCAGCGGGTGAGATAAGGGGGCAAATCCAGCCCTGACTGTTCGGCATCAACTATCTTGTCCAGCCGGACAAGTTAATTGTCGCCAAACACTTGACCTTATTTACTAGGCCGTTAATTCCAGTTTGGAGCTGACGAACTCTATGATCACAAAAAGGCGTGGGCTAACAACCCATGCCTTTTCGGCTTTACATTTGGTGTGCCTGAAAATAGTGTGCCTGAAAAAATCCCGACCTCGGGGCGGTTAACTGCTGATTTTTTCCAGCTCGATTGTCTGATGTTTAGATCATTGTGGTTCTCTTTTTAAAAACTACTCTTCCATTTTTTCGCCCGGTTTGAGCGACTCAGGCAGCACTAGGGATTCCTAGGGTTTGTCTGCAGGAACTAAGACCACGTCCCTTTGTCCATAACAATACGTCGGAGGCGACCCGTGCACTCCAAGGGGGCGATCCACTAATTCTGTGAATGCCATCTGCCCTCGAGGTGGGATAGGATTTCGCCGATCCCTCTGTTGTGGAGGTGCGAGTTTCAGCGGTAATCAAATACGTCTTGTCGTCATCGGATTAACCGAGCCGATTTTCACAAGCACTGCAGATAGTCGGCAACCGTCAGGCGGTGCATCTACACGTCTTTGCCAGAGTAAGAGAACCAGTTGTTGTCATAGATACGTAAGCATATGAGATGGTCTCTACCTACCAGATACCTTTTGACCTAGAGCTTTTTAGAATATGACTCAATCAAGCCCAAGTTTGGTGCAAACTGCTCTGCCGCTAAATTCTGATTCGAGTTCGAGCGCCATAATCGATCACTGCAAACGTCTGTCGACAGGGTTCAGCGAACGTGCTGCACATTACGATGCCACACGAGAGTTCCCCGTAGAGAATTTTGAGGAACTTCGCGAAAGCGGTTTGCTTTCTCTTATGGTTCCAAAAGACAAGGGCGGAATTGGTGCAGATTTTCTGACGTACACCAAAGCTTTAGAGCAACTCGCTATGGGAGATGCCTCTACTGCCCTGGCGTTTAATATGCATAACATCGCGGCTGGCACATTAGCAGAAGCGAAGGTCGGCGCTCTATCAGGAAAAAGAGGTGAAGTGCTTAACAATTTCAGAGATTGGGCATTTAAGGAAATTGTTGAAAACCAAAAGCTCTTTGCTTCAGCAAACTCAGAGCCGGGTATCGGCGCACATTTTAGTAAGTTGAAGTCCACTTATCGCAAAACCGACGAGGGATACATCATCAATGGACTCAAGTCGTGGGTGTCAATGTCTGGCTTTGCAGACTACTACGTCACCGCCGCGAAAAAAGAAGGTGCGAATGGTGAGTTTCCAGATCTTTCGTTTTTTGTGATAGAGGCCGAGAACCCGGGAATAGAAATCGAGGTCATCTGGGACACGCTTGGAATGCGAGCTACCAACACAAACATGATGCACTTGAAAGACGTGTCTGTACCAACAAACCGCTTGTTTCTTGGTACACAAGGGCTCGGCATGCTGAAGCTGGTTAGAGAGCCACACTGGACGATTGCAGGATACATTGGAGTTTATTTAGGTATATGCAGCGTCACATTCAATTTTATGACAAATTATTTGAAGAACAAAAACAAACCTGGCACACAGGAATCAGTTATCAGCAGTGAGCAAGTCCAGCATCAAGTTGGCGAGCTTGCGATAGCAATGGAGTCATGCCGAACTGTAGTTTACGATGCCGCCAGACAGGTAGACGAAAATCCGGGCACGATAGAAACCAATGAAGCGGTACATCGCTCAAAGTATCTAGTTGGAGAATTAGCGCCACATTTAGCCTCTCAGGCAATGCGACTGTGTGGTGGAGCCACAATAGCCAAACGACTTCCTCTTGAAAGACACTACCGTGATGCGCGTTGTGGAGGGCTAATGCCGGCAACCAGTGACGAATGCGTGCTCTATGCGGGAAAATCGGCTCTGGGTTTCGATATGACTCGCATGTCGGAAACGTACTGGTAGTCCCTCGTTCTATGTACTTGATGAATGCAACCCGAGCACAACGGTAACGGTGCACGTTAAGAGATGAATATACAAAATGAAAGCGCAGACATTCTCTCTCCTAGAAGCACGCGTGCACAAGAGGGGTTATATGTCCTACATTGTATCAATCCTGAGAATCCGGCCTACAACGTCAGCTGCAATTTCAGATTCTCAGGGCAAATTAACACAACGGCTCTTGAGGCAAGCTTAAGAGCCATTGTAAATAGACATGAAACGCTAAGAACCAGCTTTCGACTTGAATCTGGCCGTCTTATACGGTTGATTCGCACAATTTCAACTACTGAAACGCAAGACCAGTTTCAGCTGTTAAATCAGCAAACAATGCCTGCGCAGTTGTCTGCAGAACACCAACAAGATGTATTGAACACTCAAATAAATCAGCCATTCGATTTACATGAGGCGCCTCTATTCAGATGTACCCTGTTTTCGATCGATGCTGGTAACGAACATTTATTTGTATTTGTGGCTCACCACAACATTTTTGATCACATATCCAAGTCAATTTTCTACCAGGAGTTAAGTACATTTTACAATCATTTTGCGCACAACAAGGCACTAACGCTTGTACCGTTGGTGGATCAGTATTCACATTATGTACATTTCTGTGAGGATCGCAGCCATGGCCCTGCTATTGCGAGACAACACAAATACTGGGCAAAAAAACTCAACGATAGTAAGCCAATAAACTTGCTGCTTGATCGTGATAGAGAATCTATGCCTACAAGCAAGGGTGTTCGGCTGGAAAAAACTTTGCCTAGTGATTTAGTCGTAGCTATGAGAGCCATTGCTCATGAACAGCAAGCGAGCTTTTTCATGGCGATGTTGTCAGTGTGCAAAATATTACTATCGTTATGGACTGGTGAAACTGATATCCCCGTTGGTACACACTATGCCGATAGACGCTCCCCGGGAGCTGATAAAATGATTGGTTTTTTGCTCAATACGCTGGTCTTACGAACCACATTAGATCATGAGCAAGATTTTCACGAAGTTCTCAAAGCCGTTCAGAAAACCTGTTTTAACGCCTATCGCTACTCTGACATAGCTTTCGAAGAACTTGTTGAAGAGCACCACGAGGAGCGAAACTATCAACGCAATCCGTTCTTTGATGTACGCTTCTCACACCTTGTTGATCAAGAAAATGATTTGGATTTCGAAGGTATAGCAATAGAAAGTATCCAGCTGGAAAACTGTCGGGCTCGTTATGATCTAACTTTTACAATTCGTGAAAATGCGGGTCAGTGTTTTATACAAGTTGAATACCGTAGCTCACTTTTTGATAGTGCCAAAATAGATTGGCTGCTTAATCAATATATTTCGTTACTTAAAGCACTAGTAAAAAAACCAACAAAAAAACTAAAAAATCTAACGCTAATTGACGATGAGTTACGGCGCAAGCTCACTCTGGAATACAACAATACTACGCAGAAATTCCCAGCTGAAAAAACAATTAGTGAGCTCATAGATGACCGATGTGGGTCAGTACCAACAGCTACAGCACTTAGATGCGAAGGTGCACAGCTAACCTATTGCCAGCTGGATGCACGCTCTAATCAGTTAGCTTGTTTTCTGCAACAGTCAGGGGTTAAGACTGGCGACGTGGTCGCAATTTGCTTACATCGATCCCTTGATTTGGTCATTGCAGCACTGGCTATTCTTAAAATTGGGGCAGCCTACCTGCCTATCGACCACGAATATCCTGATAGTCGCATCACTCATATGATGAGCGACTCGGAAACTCGCTATTTGATTTGTCATTCGGAGATAGTAAAGCGTTTTCCCAATACTGGCGCTAAGGTTCTTGCACTCGATGAGCTTCAAGCTGAAATTGAAAATTTAAGTGAAATGGCCCTTCCTAGGCCAGAGGGGCACAGCTGTGATAGCACGGCTTATCTCATTTATACATCTGGTTCCACGGGTAAACCAAAAGGCGTTTCAGTCAGCCACAAAAATGTAGTTAATTTTCTTTGTAGTATGCAAAAGCAACCCGGTCTTACTGAAAATGATCGCCTGCTTGCGGTTACTACCTTATCGTTTGACATAGCGGTACTTGAAATATGGCTTCCCTTGTTTTGCGGTGCTACCTGTGTTTTGGCCTCTCGTAATGATGCAATTGATGGGGAGCGTCTGTCGCAGCTTTTGATGAGTGAAAAGATAACTGCTATGCAAGCCACTCCAGTAACGTGGCGAATGCTTATTAATAGTGGATGGTGTGGTAACGCATCACTCAAGGGCTTGTGCGGTGGGGAAGCTATGCCACCTGACCTAGCTAACGAACTTCGTGTGCGAACCGGTGAGCTGTGGAATATGTACGGCCCAACGGAGACGACCGTTTGGTCGAGTTGTTACCAAGTGACCAAGGCGGAGTCTCGTATCCCCATTGGCAAGCCCATTGACAACACCACATTATATATCTTAGACAAGCACAAACAACTCGTGTGTCCGGGAAGGGTGGGGGAGTTGTATGTCGGCGGTACAGGAGTGACGCTTGGGTATCTAGGGCGAGAAGCGCTAACCCGAGAAAAATACACCCAAAATCCATTTCTCTGTGAAGGGTTGATGTATGCCACAGGAGATGCGGCAAGGTATCGTTCCGATGGCAACATTGAATGCATTGGCAGGCTCGATAGTCAGGTAAAGGTGCGTGGACATCGCATTGAGTTGGGTGAAATTGAATTCCAAATGAATGCTCACCCCGCTATAAAACAAGCTTTGGCTACTGTTCTTTTGGATCGTAACGGCGATCAGCGTTTAGTCGCCTGTTTTGAAACGGATGAACCTGCGAATGACATTATTGATCAGCTACGCGACACTCTGAAACAGTCGTTACCTGCTTACATGGTTCCACAGAATCTGATCTATCTGGACGCACTACCGCTGACACCAAGCGGAAAGTTAGACAGGCAGTCAAAAAAAATATCATTATCAGAAGGTGTAAACACAACATCGACTTTGTTGGCAGCACAAACGCAGTTGGAAAAAGCGGTAGCTGAAATATGGGCAGAGGTATTGCAACTTGAAACGGTACCAGTGAATCAAACATTTTTTGATCTTGGTGGGCATTCGCTGCTCGCAATGCAAGTGTTGTCCAGAATTCGAAGTGAATTGCGTATAAAAATTGACCCTGTCGCTATGGCATCAGGCACCATACGCGAGTTGCTGAAAGATTATGACGATGAAACTGTAGAACCTGTCAGCTTGTCAGGCAATCAGTCTGTTTCGCCAATGAAAACTTTTTTCTTTGCCAACGACGAGCTATATGCACGATTGCATGAGCCGTCGCAATCACGAAACCCACGTGGCGCGGTACTGCTATGTAATTCGATATTTACCGAAGCCAATAACATTGCATGGGGATATCACCGGCTGGCCTCCTTGCTTGCTGCGGAAGGTTACTATGTTTTGCGATTTGACTATTTTGGATGTGGCAATTCCTGGGGTGAAGACGAAGACGGCAGTCCAGAGCGCTGGCAAAATGATATAGGCACTGCAGCCCAGAAGCTGATTGAAGTTTCTGGCTTTAGCAAATTGTCAGTTGTTGGCTTTCGTTACGGAGCAACTCTGGCCGCTTTCTTATCAAACGTGGCGGTTGACAAGTTTATTCTGTGGGAGCCAGTTATCAGTAGCCGAGAGTATATTAAAGTATTTGAAAACCGTTACCTACATTTCATAGAGAATTCAAAAGGTCTCCAGAAAAACAGTGTCAATCAATCCGATTGTGAAGTTTTAGGCTTTCATTACACTGAAAGTGTTCGGCGCGATCTAGAGAAACTAGCTCTACTCGATGGCCCACTTTTAACAAGCTGTGCAACTGTGCATCTAGTTATCAATCAACAAACTCCGCACTTCAAGGCATTAGCAGAAAATCTGAATCGAGTTGCCAGACGCTTAGTGTCTAAACAGGTTGATGACAATATATCGTCTATTCAAGATTACGACGATTTACTGGCTTGGTTGCCGGGTAAAAGTGTGTTTCACATAGTTAGAGGCATCATGGATGAAGTAGATGCGTGAAATTGCTTGTAACTTTGGCACTCAGTCTGCCTTAGTCGGTGTTTACACTGATGCTAAAAAATTGGACCACGAATTGGCAAGACGCCCTGTCGTGTTATTGCTGAACTCTGGCTTGCTGCCTAACGTGGGTCCCTATCGCTTATACGTACGACTAGCCAGACACTTTAGTAGCATCGGATTCAAGACCTTTCGCTTTGACATATCAGGAATTGGTGATAGTGAAAGGCGTAGTGACAGTCTTGCAAGAGACAAACAGCAAGTTGAAGATGTTAAAGCCGCAATGGATTATTTGGAAAGCCAGTTCAACGACAAGAAGTTCGTTGTAATGGGGATTTGTACAGGAGCTGACAATGCTCACAGAGCTATGCTAGCGGATACGCGTATCGTGGGCACCGTTGGTATTGATGGCTATTACTTTAAGACACCACGTTATTATTTTAATGAATTAGTCCATCGAAGGTTACCCAAGCTATTTAGAAAACGTGCTTGGAAGTCTAGGCTGTCTAACATAAGCGCTTATGTCAATAAAATCCGAAACAAAAGCTCGACACCAAACTTCGAATCAATCACTATTCCGTTCAGATGGACAGTACCTGATCGGAAAAGAACAGCGCTGGAATATCAAACATTCATTGACAGGGATGCAAGTAATCTATGTATTTTTACTGGAAGTTGGCCATACAATTATAAAGATCAGCATGTCGATGCATTTCCTGAAATTACGTTTGGTGACAACATGCAGTTACTCTATCTGGAAGATGCAGACCACGTTTTCCCGTTGTCAAAAGATAGACAACTACTTACCGATTCGATATCAGCTTGGTTAGTGGATAGGTATGTTGTCCGGACTAACGGGAAATAAATCAACAAACCAACCGAGATTTTCTGTCTTTGAAAACGCAGATTATCCAGTCCTCTCAACAGTTTCCTAGGCTCCATTCTCACTGCCAGATGCCACCATAGAATCTACAAAGCCGGCAAGTGAATTAATCGATGCGAAATATTGGAAGTCTAGATCGTCGTCATCTAGTTCGATTGAGAATTCTGCTTCCAACTTGGTGAACAGTTCGACCAGTTGGATAGAATCAAGACTCAGATCATCAAACAATGACGACTCGTTGGAGACTTCATCAGCGGATAAACCCACGGCAACGTCGTTGCATATCAAATTGATAATGCGTTCTTGTGTGGTTAGTTGTGTCATTTTGGGCTATGTATCACGTATGGATTTTTTTAATTGACAAGTCTTTCGAGTTGTAGCCGATCAATTTTCCCAGTACCGTTGAGTGGTAGTGCTTCAAGAATATTGATTTGTCTTGGGACCATGTAGGGTGGCAAATTGTTTTTACAGTGTGCAAAAGCCTTTTTTCTAAAAACATTGAATGCACTTTCATCATTGTGGGCTAGGTAGTTTTGCATGCTTACAAATGCGACTAATTCTTCGCCCCCTGATGCTAGTTTTTGGCGTTTAACGACTGCTGCTTGCGTTACATTTTCTAACTCTCGCAAGCACGATTCAATTTCACCTAGCTCTACTCGATACCCCCATATTTTTACCATTTTATCAAGCCTACCGTGGAAATTGAAAATACCATCTGTAGAAAGGCTGACCTGATCACCGGTAGCGTACGCTCGAGATTCTATATCGCGCGGATCATTTAAAAAATAATTAGCAGCTGAATCATCGTGAGCATGATATCCATTCATAACTGCTGGACCAGCAACGCAGAGCTCTCCAGTAGGTACATCGTTAGAGTCTACAGATTCATTGCGTAGAAACAACAATGTATCAGGTAGAGCGTAACCAATAGGCATTGTTGCCACGTCTAATTTGTCAGGCACGCGATAAAAGCTACACACGTTTGTTTCTGTTGGGCCGTACAAATTACAATAGTCGATGTGTGCTGGTAGCAATTGTCTTAGCTGCTTGAATTGTGCAACGGGAAACTCTTCGCCAGCGAACAGCACGGTTTTTAGTGATTCAAGGTTTCGATGGTCTAGCTTTCCGCGTTGCAAAAGCAATATCAATGTTGATGGCACTGCGTAAATAATACTAATTCTATGATGTTGTAAAAATTCTGATAAGCGAGCAGGAAAGACTTTAAGCTTCTCTGGCACAAGGTATAGAGTGGCTCCAGCTGCCAAGGTGGCAAACATATCAAAAGTTGTTAGGTCGAACGTGAGTGGGGAAACGGAAGCTACTCGATCCTGATCGCCCATTGTGAACTCGGATTTTGCCCAATTTGGAAAGTGATAAGCGGCCCGGTGAGACACGCAAACACCTTTAGGTGTACCGGTTGAGCCCGAGGTGTAGAGAATATAGGCCAACGATGTTTCCGCAACAGTGGGTGCTTTGTAGTTGCCAGATGATTTGTAGTGGATTGCTTCGCGCCATTGAGGCGTGCCTGTCATTAACGTGTTGTTTTTGTGTACGGGTAAACCCGACATATCAATGGACGACAATGCAAAGCTGAACTGACTATCTTCACATATTTTTGATAGTCGCCCATCGGACCAGCTCTCACTGAGTGGTACATACGTGTTAGCTGATTTAAGTATCGCAATGATCGCAATTATTGCCTCAGAAGACTTCGGCATCAATACAGCAACACGATGCCCGTGCCCAAGCAAGCGATCGTTCAGCCAAGCACCCAGTGAGGTAGTGAGTTGATCTAACTCCTTGTAATTGAGTACTTGCTGTTCACTCCACAGCGCAATATTGTTTGGGTATCTGGCTACCGCCATACTAAAGTCATTAAGAATCATGTAACTATATACGTTGGGTTCAACGATTTCAGCTCATTTAGAAGTATTGAACCAACAGGAATATTATGGCTAAAAACTGGCCTCGGGCAAGTACATGTCTGGCAGAGTTGAGAAATGTTCAGTTAATATGATTTAACACTTTGTGCACTCTATTTAACAACAATAGTGTGCCTCAAATCCATACGAATTTGGATCGACCATATACTGTAAAAGTTCAATATCTCAGATTGATATAACCGAACTATGCAGGGTGTGCCGACGTGTGTGCAGCAGGTTGGTGCGCAGGATGGACGTGAGTTGCAGCGTTAGTAGCGTACAAGTCATACACAACTCATACTGGCAATGCATAAAGGTAGAGAGGCGGTGTTTATGTTCACTCATTTGCCGTATCAGGCGTGTGGGTAGAGTTCAGCCTTTACCGATAAGAAGTGTCCAAGATTACAGAATGCTCGCTTTAACCAACGCCCAGAACGTTGATGTCCTGCGAGCCATAATGCGCCACCTAGCAGCAATGAGACACCAAAAATTGCTGTCGAACGCAGAATAAAAATTGGCTGTGAAGGTATATCCCCCCGCGCTGTCAGGATTCGCCTGTTCAACGTGCCTTGCAGGATGCATCGTTTGATCATGTATCGAGAGGTAGATTTAGCCTCTGGGATATATTCATAGACAGCCGCCTCGTTGCTCCAGCGCATATCCACATTTGCATCGTATTGTCTGAGGAAGAATTCAGAATCTTCCCCGCCGGTTCTTCCATACTCGGTATTGAATAGCGAGCCTGCAATGCGGGTTTTATCAATGAGCACATTGGCTGTCGGACAAATCTGAATCTTATCGCCAGTGTGCTTGCCCATGGCGTTGTGTAAATCCAGACTGCGAATCCACTGTGGAGTGTCAAACAGATACAAAGGATAGGCAGGCCCTGCGACAATGCCGCAAGCGTTACTGCGCAACGTGTCGACAAGATTTGTTAGCCAGCCAGGCGTCGGGAATTCGTCATCATCAATTAGGGCAATCAGATCATGTTCAGCATTATCGAATACGATGTTTCGCCCCATGGAAATATTGTTTTCAGCGGAGGCTACAACCATACAATCACTGTGCTGGCTTATTGACGTGCTGGACACAGCTATTCGGGTATCAGTCGCCGCTGTCTCGCCGCTGTTGTTGACCACAACTAACTGACATCGCCCTGGGTAGCACTCAAGTGCTGGGGATAGTTCTGTCAGGAAGCTATTAAAATCCACGAACGAGCGGTTGTGAGTGAGAACACCGACAGTAATTGGTGGATAGTTCATTCAGCAACAGGCCCTATTTATCGTCATTGTTCAAAAGTATGGTTTGCATCACACTTGCCACCAGTAGCGCAGAGAAAAGCCTCCATCATACTTTTTCGCATGTCCATTGTAGTGTTGATTTTATCACTTGGTTGCGCGACGAGCTTTTGAAACTTGATGTTTTTTTACGTAATGCCCATGCCCGACTCATTAGCTAAAAACAAAACAGGCGTATTGCCAGACAGCACCCAAATTTCACCGTGTTGTGTTCCAATTGCTGCAGAGGAAATTCTACTCCAGATACCCCCAAGATGCATTCTAGGCTTTGCCTTGATCATCAGCATGCAGGAAACCTGCTTGCTAATCAAATACGTGCGTTAACTCAACGTAACCCGAATGTGTTTATAGTAATTTGTGCGATATTTGAGCCGTTTGGCTCGTTCGCCTCTGTAGTTGCCCATTTGCTGTCGAAATCCGGAAGTTTACGCCTAGGTGCCTCACATTAACAAATTCGGCAAAATTGCATCCTTCGATCTGTATGACACGCTCATCATGCGCAGATCCCTGACTACGACGTCTGTTTATGAGCAGCTGTGGTCATCGCTGAGAGATAAAGGGCTAGCTGTGCCTGATTGCGCAACGTTCGTTCAAGCTCGCGAGCGAGCAGACGCGGATTCAAAGAACGTTGACGCACCCTCGTTAGCCAAAATTCTGGAGTTTCTGGGGGACGATTTGCGCCCATTTGCCCAGCAGATTGAAACGGCTGAGGTTGAGTTAGAGATGGCGCAACTGTGCACGATACCGGCTGGTGAAGCGCACCTGAAGCAGTGCCGGCGCGATGGCTTTCGTATTGCCTTCATCTCCGATATGCATATTGGCTCTGCGCACCTAGGGCAAAAGCTGTCCGATTTGGGGCTGTTGCAGGAAGATGATTTGTTGATGGTCTCCTCTGATCACGGTATGTCCAAATCTAAGCGAGGTCGACTATTTCAACAGTTTCTTCTGATCAATGAAGTACAAGCTGGTTCTGTGACGCATTTTGGTAATAGTAAGTGGAGTGATGTGACGATGGCTAGGAAGCATGGCCTATCAGCGCACCTGTGTCCGACGGCTAATCCCAACCGATTTGAGACCCTGTTAATTGATTCATCCGGCGATAGTCGTGTTTTGGAGACCATGGCAAGTGTGTCTCGTGATACGCGATTGTATTGCCAGACAGCGATGAATCTTGTCGAGGGTGAGCTCTCTACTGAGCACGAGGCCCAAAAGGGTATTGCATCCTCAGTAGCCAGCCCAGTGATGGTGGCGTTCGTCTTGTGGGCTATCAAACGTTGCCGCGAAGAGTCGATCAGTACGTTGCGCTTTTTGACCAGAGATGGCGAGCTGCCTTACCTGATTGCAAAAGCCTTGCCTGCGGATATTACGCAGGGGCTGGATATGGGAATGCTGGAAGTGAGTAGGCGCTCTCTGGTGTTGCCTGCAGCGTCCGTTGTGCCGATCGACAGATGGCTGGAGTTCGGTTTGGAGCCGGGATCATTTCTGGCACAGCAAATAGAACTGCTGCCCGCTAGTGAGGTGGTAGGCAGGGTAGGTTTATCGTTTGATCAAGACGCTGAGTTGCTGAGTCAGTTTGGCCTTACAGATCCGCACACGCCGATGAGTAAGCATGCTGCCAACAGTTGGAAAAAAGCGCTGCAGTCGGATGTGATCAAGCAAGAGGTAGTGCGTCATAGCCTTGCACGATTGAAGAGTACCAATGCCTATTTGAGGCAGAATCTTCCGGGAATGTCTGATCAGCGGGTTGGGCTGATCGATATCGGTTGGACAGGTCAACAGGCTGCCATGTTGAGTGCTTTGATCCGTGAAGAAGGTGGGTGCGATCCGTTGCATTTACATGTTGGTCGCCTTAGGGACAAGCCCTTGATTGTCGAGGCTGATGTAGAGGGCTGGTTGTTCGACGAACGAGTTAAGCTATCGCCGGTAGAGAATCCCGTGGCGCTTTTCGAAAGTTTTTGTGTCACGACGGCTGGTGGCGTGGATGGCTATCAAATTGATGACGATGGCCTGGCCACTGCCGTGAGACGCGCGCAACCGCACAAGGAAAATATCGAAGCTTGGGGGCAGCCCTTAGTGCGTCATTGCGTGCTGGCGTACGCTGCAAACGCTGGTGCTGAAATGAATCAGATGAGTGCTGCGGCTTTGCGCGACATCTGCGAGCAGCTATTGGTTGCGTTTTGGGCATCTCCCACTCGCATTGAAGCTGAAAAATGGGGGGCTTTCCCCTATGAGCAGGATCAGAGGGGGCAAACCATTCGTCAATTGAGTAATCCGTATAACTGGGCTCAACTGAAGTCACGGTTACGCAATAACTACACTGGCGTAGACTGGAAGGCAGGTTCTATAGAGTTATCGCCTATCCCTGTGCGTGACATCATGCGGCTAAGAGAGAAGTATCGGAAACGGTAGTGTGAAAGCACGCAGTGCTGTCTATTGCTAGCGCAACTTCCGTGACAGCTAAATAAGCGGACAAGTTGTTACGCCACATGAGCCTGCGTGCTCAGGCTCTGTTGCCAAGCGCTACAGTTTGGTGCGTAAAAATCGTGAGCACGATTTTTTAACAATTTCCGCATAGGTGGGGTAGGCAAAAATAGTATCGGCAATGTCTTCTGCTTTGAGACCCATTTTTACTGCAAGCGTTAAGCACTGCACCCACTCACCTGCATGAGCCCCTATACCGGTGGCACCCAGTATGCGGTTCTGTGAATCCATAACGATTTTCAAGAACCCGCCTTTTTTGCTATCGGTAGTGAACCGGTCGGTGGCGGCATCTACTTGAAAGGTCTGCACGCCCTGATGTGTTTCGCGCGCCTGTGCTTCGGTGACACCAACGTGACCAATCTCGGGGTCGGTAAAAATGGCCCAAGGCAATGCCGTTAGATCAATCGTATTATTTTGTGCCTGTAGCAAATTACGGACAACACGCTCGGCCTGATAGTTGGCTACGTGGCTAAACTTTGCCCTGGACGCTACATCACCAACAGCACAGATGTGAGGAACACTGGTTTGCATTTTATGATCAACCGTGATTCCGTGACGAGTAAATGCAATACCTGCCGCCTCCAGGTTCAGGCCATTCAGATTAGGCACGCGGCCTATAGCTACAAAAAGCTCGTCAACTAACAATTGGCTTTTATTGTTGTCTCCTTGCTCGATGTCTATGCAAATCTTGCCATCGTTGTTTTTTGAACAGACATTGGCATTGGCACCGGTAATCATTTCAATGCCCATGTCGGTAAATATCTTTATCAGGTACTCACTAACGTCAGGGTCAATGGCACCTAGGATGCGATCATTACGGTCAATTATTTTCACTTTGGTGCCAAAGCGCGCAAGCGCTTGACCCAACTCCGCAGAGATCACTCCACCGCCCAAAAAAGCGATGCTCTTTGGCTGTTCTCGAAGCGCCCAGAAGTTCTCGTTGTTGAGCATTTTTACAGGGCTGTCTGGATCAGTGGGAAGCAATCTAGGGGCGGAGCCAGTAGCAATAATAATTTTTTCGCCCTTAATTGTTTGACCACCAATCTCAACAGTGTGAGCATCGATGAATGATGCACCGGTGTTACTGATGTATGTGTCAATGCCAAGGTCATTAAAACGCTCTGGTTGTTCGTGTGCGTACACACCATCAATAATACTTTTTACATGCTCCATGGCACGTTCAAATTGAAAACCACTGCGAACATCAACAGCATGTAATCCGTGCTTCTCTGCACTGTCGATACTGTGATACGTTTTTGCAACGTCTATGAGTGCCTTGGATGGAACACAACCGGAGTGCGTGCATTCACCACCAATTTTATATTTTTCCAGCAAAGCCACTTTAGCGCCCAGCCTATGTGCTTCAAAAGCTGCGGTAATTCCGCCACCACCCGCACCGATAATGACAAGATCATACATGGTGTTCATTGAGAGACTCCGTATAAATGACTGTGGCGTCCCCATCAACTCCTTCAACCTGAAAGTAGTTCATTTCTCCAAGTGCGCCTTCAATAGTTAATAGGCCAAATGCATGATGGTAGTGATCACCATCATGACCCAGCTGGCAGTCGAGATTAATTTGCGGTGCTGTGCTGAACTGTTCGGGCAACGCTAGATTGGGTAATTGCTTATAGGGTTGCCATAGCAACGCAACCGGAATGGCGCCAGAACCAATGCACCGACCTTTGCGAAGCCCGGCGTAAGGTTCAAACGCCACCAGATTATGCTCATGTCCCCATAACCATAAATCAATGTCAGGCAGGTGGGCGTGGAAAGCATCGTAGAGAACTGGATTGAGTGCCAGGGGTTGATTATCTTTAGTTCTGCCAATATTGCCAGACGATGTAAACAACTGATAATGCGATAACATCACCGTTTTACGCCCTTCAGCGGTGTTCAATTTGTGCTGCTGCCAAGTCACTTCTTTTGGTTCAATTGCTGGAATGGCCGATATTGCATCAGTAGGTTTACCCACTTGCGGTGGCGCACCAATAGAAAGAATTTGCCAATGCTTATTGCGTATACAGAAGTAACTGGCGGGCTGGCCTAGTTCATCGAGCAACCAGTAGTAACCAGCGCCACCTGCGTACAAGTCATGGTTACCTGCAAGATTAAATACTCTGGTATGTTCTGGTAAATACTCGCGAACAATAGAGAGAAAGTGATTTTGCATCTCTTCCATGGTACCTGAATAGTAGACATCACCCAGATGAATAACGATATCCGGATTTTGCTCACCAATACAACGCATGACATTTTTTGCTAGTGGTGTACCGGTTGCCCAATCAGAGACAAAAGCAATTTTTACTTTCTCTGTATCGTTGAATTGGTAACCCTCAGCATTGCTGAAGGGCAACACAAAATCATCCAATGACTCATAGTGACGATAGGGAATAGGCTGATGATTGTTATCAAATTCTAAAAGGGTTTTGGCCCATAATGGATCGCAAACGGAGTATCTGATTTCTGATTCCAGTTCACGAACGCGTTCATCATTACCAATGAATTTTGCCGCTGCCAGACTCACATACAAATGTGCGCACTTGGAAACCAATGAGCCCTTGGTAACAACCTCTGCGATATCTACATCGTCTTTGCCCTCAGCCATTGCCGCTTCAAGCTGACCGCATGCCTCGCAGCTTGCAGCCATGGCATCGTGCTCTGATGACAGGCTCTCTGAAACTTCACTGTCCTGCTGTTGCAATACGGAGTGCATCGCAGACTGCCAGCGCGACAGAAATGACATGCCGTAGGTCTTGATTGCCATAGTTTAGGTCATTGATTTCGTCTGTGGGTGGTGAAATGCCAGCAAAGGCTACTCTGTATAGCGAGAAGACATTTTTCCCACGCTCTGGATTTCACCGTAACGAGTATAGGCAAAAATGTCTATTGATGACGCCTCAGACGAGCCCTAGTTCACATAGGCTCAGATAATACGTCTTAGTGGGGAACTGTTTCCAGCGATGCTGGCCGAAAGAGTATGGAATACACTAATCCCGGCGTAGCCACGGCACTCTGGGTTCTTTGCTCTACGATCAGGAGCCATACTGATGCAACGCCGCACACAGACATCACATTCACCCGCTAGCCTGAAAGCCAAGTCTGCAGTGGAGTTTAAGCCGCTATTGCTCAGGCCAGCGGTGTTCAGACCCGTACTCGTGTTTGCAGCTTTAATGCTGGCTCTCGGGTATCACGCGCTTGAGCTGTTTGGTGGTGGCTCCCCGACCATTGCGTCTGAGCACCAAGGCACCAATCCGGCAGTCATCGAGTTGTTTACCTCTCAGGGCTGTTACAGCTGCCCACCAGCTGAGGCATTATTAGGTGAATTGATTGAGTCTAACGAATCTGAAAATCTGATTGCGCTTGAGTTCCATGTGGACTACTGGGATTCTCTGGTTTACGGCAGTCATGGCTCACACAAAGATCCGTTCTCAAGTGCCGAGAATAGTCTGCGGCAGCGGACGTACAGACGCGCTAATTTAGCGGGACAAACCGGCGTGTATACACCGCAAATGGTGGTTAATGGGCGGTTTGCTGCAGTAGGTTCCAAGCGGCTGACTGTGCTGGACAGCCTTCGGCGAATCGAACGCCCTGCGGTGGCGATCGATGTTGTCGAGCAATCGTTGCCGGGTTCAGATGACGCCGGCCTTCGTATTGAATTAACTGGTGATTTTTCCACGGTGCCTGACGATTCGCACATCTGGCTCGCTGTGTTTGATATTAAAGAGACCACCAACATCACCACCGGAGAGAATCACGAAAAAATGCTGACCAGCCACCATATGGTTCGTCAGCTGGAGCTGCTGTCGCCATCAGGCGGATACACGAAGCTTGAAGCCTCGAACGATGTCTTACAATTGCAAACTGATGTTGTGTTGAGCGAAGGGCAGGGTTGTGCTGTGCTCCTGCAAGGATCTGAACTTGGCGCTATTCACGGGGCCTCTTATTGTCCAAAGGCCTTATGGAAACCGAAGAACATCTAGCCTCTAGCTCCTACAGACACGTTTGGCGTGTGCTGATAAAATTTAGTTCACACCCTTTGCAGCCGATACCTAAACGGAATGGAATGGCTGAATATATGCAACACTCGACTACATTGCCACTCAACGGAAACTCTACGTTCATGACCCATCAACCACGCAGTGCACACCTACCAGACAGAGGCCGCACTGTCGCCCGTCTGCGGATTGCCCCGTTCATAGGTGGTCTGTTGCTTGTTCCGAACCTCGCTGTAGCCAGCTTATGTGAGGGTTTGATCACACACAATGATCCGGTAGCGATTCCCTTGGTTGCCAAACCTCCACACATGGCGGCCTATCGCGAGCCAGCGTTCGGCACCCGTGTAACGCGCATAACAGATAGCAAGCCTGGCGAAGTATTCAAGCCGGTCTATAGCACGGTACAAGCTTGGAATTCTGATGAAAGTCGTATGGTGCTTTATCGTACTGGCAGTAAATCTGGACACTATCTGCTCGATGGCCACTCTTATGAAGTTATACGTCAACTGGACATTTATCCGAGTGATCTGGAGGACGTATTCTGGAGTCACACGGATCCTGACATACTGTACTACTCCAGCAAAGCCCACCGTGAAGGCGGCAAGCTATATAAGGTTAATGTAGCGTTGCAAGAGAGGACGCTCGTCAAGGATTTTTCTAACATCTGCGACGGCTCGGTCGCTCATCCCGGCGGCGATGTCCACATGCAATCGCTGGACGACGATCTTTTCGGATTTCGTTGCTTGGACAGCTCGTCCACAGAAAAGCACTACTTTGCCATGACGTATCGAATCAGTACCGGAGAGACTCACAGTATTCGCATGGGGCCGGGAACAGACTGGAATTCGTGGAGCGCTCCGATAGCGACAGCTTCCAGTAAATACGTTTGGTTACAGGGGAAAATACTGACACCAGATTTGAAGTCAGTGGTGCACAAGCTCGATATGAAAAAATTCCATGAACATGCCAACCTGGGGAAAACGTGGGATGGGCAGGATGCGTTGTATCAAGTTACGTTTGATAATGCACCCAAGGGGTGCGACGGTGACGAGGATCGCGGTGTTGGGCATCTCACCGAGTACAACCTGGAAACGGGCAAGTGTCGAACAATCATTGGCGAAAGCGGAGGCTATCCCTACACAACGAGTAGCACTCACATCTCATCGCAGGCCTACAAAAATCCGGGTTGGGTTGCCATGTCCAGTGTGGGCTACCCAGAGCAACTAAAATTTCTGGATGGGAAGAAAGAAGCTACCACCTTCTTCAGCGAAATATATCTTGTCAATACTGATCCATCCAACACTGAAGTGTGTCGCTTGGCTCATCACCGTTCAACAGGCAAGCTTGCGAAAAATGGCGAATACAGAGCCTACTTTGGCGAACCACACGTCACCATTAGTCCCAGTGGAACACGTCTGCTTTATGGATCTGACTGGTACGACTCAGGCACGGTCGATAGTTATGTCATTGAACTTCCTGATTATCAGCGTCCCTGAATATACGTATAGCTCTATTTATTCTTTGCAAATCCGGTTTTTTTTGCAAATCTGGGTTTTCTTTGCAAATCCGGTTCTTTGCAATTTAAGGTTTTCTTTGCAAATCAGGCCAACAAAAGTGGGTGACACCTGATCACGTTTGTGGCTGCGTGTTCAGGCCCACTGAAAGGTGGGCAGGGTTGTAACGTCAATGAAGCCTGAGCTTGTGGTGAGTGCTATTCACCGCTGTGGCGACAACCAGCAGATCTGCATCGGCAGACCTCATTCCCTCTGGCTATGACTTGATAGCGAATAGCCCCATTGGGGCTATCCCAGTATATAACGGTTACTTATAAACCGTCGCATAACGCCATTGAGAAAGACTGCGTTAGCCGACAATCAACATACTAAAGACTAAGTCTCGACCTAACTCTTGCCAACATAACTTTAGTAACGTGGATGTAATAGGTGCTGTAGTTGGTACAGGGTTTGCTCGCCTGTGTGTTTTGTTCGAACAAAAAGACAACGCAAACTAAAAGCTCGCCACTCCGATGAACGACAACGCATCGGTGGGTGCGCCTGTGAAACTACTTCATCATATTGTCATTGGTATTTCTTGAAATTATTCACTATTAATTGGTGCCTCATTATCATTGCATTGTGTTGTGTATGCTCTGCCTTGCACGTCCAGCTGACGCTGCTGGAAGTGGCGGACTAGTCAATAATGGCCAAGGCACCAGGAAAACAACGGAATAGGCAAACTTCTGAATTCCAATTAGAGGAGCTTGAGCCGCGCGTCTTGTTTTCCGCAGATTTGCCGATGGCTGTTTTTGGAAGCGTTGCAATAGCTGATGTTACGCAGGCACCTGTTGTTAGCGAACAAACGCAAGCCCCATCAAGTGTCAGTGACAACATCTATTCAAGTGATACGTCGCAGACATCTATCACTGAGTTAGTGATAATCGATAGTGGTGTCAGCGATGTTGACTCCATGTTGTCTGATTTTGGCTTGCATAGCAATGTGAATCAACAGGTAGTGATACTTGACGAAAGTGCACATAATGCAACGACGGCACTAACACAACTGAGTGACGTGCTGGCAAATTTTCAGGGGCTTCAAGCTGTTCACTTGATCTCCCATGGGGGCGCTGGTGAATTAGTATTGGGTGGTGAGCGTGTGGATACCGTTGATCTTTTAGCAAATGCAGCAATAATTGATAACTGGCGCAGTGCGCTTGCCCCCGGTGCCGACTTTCTCGTCTATGGCTGTGATGTGGCATCAGGACCAAGCGGTCAGGCATTTGTTGAAACGCTATCGCTACTAAGCGGTGCCGATGTGGCAGCCTCCTCTAATTTGACCGGTAGCGAGCAGGCCGGTGGCGATTGGACGTTCGAAGTTCAACGTGGAGATATTCAGCATAGTGTTGCGTTCAGCGATAGCTTGCAACAAGACTATCAAGCGACCTTCGCATCCTACGCAGTCACAAACCTTAACGACGATGGCGTCGGTAGTTTTCGTTTTGGTATTAATGAAGCCAATGCCTCTGACGACGATTACGTCATTAGTTTCGATGTGTCAGGTACTATCCTGCTAAACAGTCACCTGCCGGCAATCACAGACACTATAACCATTGATGGGGGGGCAGTTGCGCAGCTTGGCTCACCGCTTGTGATACTTGATGGCCGTAACATTAGTGCGGTGGGTTCTGGAGGCGATGGGGGAATCCAGCTTTTGGCGGGCAGTGATGGCAGCGTTGTACGTGGTCTCGCCATTGTCAATTTTCCACAACACGGTATTGATATTTCGGATTCTGGTGGGCACACCATTGAATCAAATTTCATTGGTACAGATGGCACGAATGTACTGGGTAACCAGTTCATGGGCATCAATCTTCAAGACAGCGCGAATAATGTAATCGGTGGTATAGGCAAGGGCAATGTTATCTCCGGTAACTTGATCTCTGGTATCTCGATTTCAGGGGCTAATTCGACAGGCAACACGATTGAGGGAAATTACGTAGGCACGGATAGTAGTGGCCTTGTGGCAATGGGCAACGGTCACCATGGTATCGAGTTTGATTCTGTAGCGAGCAACAATACGGTGGGTGGTTTATTGCCATCAGGTGCTAACACGATACGATTTAATGAAGGAGCAGGCATTACATTATCTGAGCGCGATTCCGCCAACAATACACGCCAGTTCAATACGATTAGCGACAACGGTGGATTAGAAAGTGAGCTGAGCTCAGAGGGTTTTATCCTCAATGATAGCAATGCTGTAGGAGCAGTACCCAGTGATTTGAAAGCTGCTGCTACCCAAGGTGGTGGTTTGAGCATCAATTCCGATGGGGGTGATGATACCTATGTTTTAGCTGACGATGATGCAGCAATTTTTGGCTCATTGAATTCGCTAACAATAGAAATGGATGTAGCGCTTCGCGGCGGAGGTAGTAAAAATTTGGTTTGGTATGGTGCTCCTGGAGGAGCGGTTGACTTCAGGGTACTCTACAACGCGACAGGGGGGCTTTTTGTCCAAATTAACAATAATCCTAATATCTTTTCGACTCAAACTACCGCAGACGGAATACCGCTTAATGATGGTGTGCGACGAACCCTTACGTTAACATGGGATGGTGTTGCTGGTGACCTCTCCTTGTACATCAATGGCAAATTTCAACAGAGCTTCACGGATGCTGACAACATTCATACATTGCCCACGGATGGAGTTCTAGTTTTTGGTAGTGATCAACCCATGAATCCGGGTGGCGCTAGACCGCTTTTAGCAGCCGATATTGACCTGTATCAGGTTCGTATTTTCAACGAGGTTAGAACTGAAAATCAATTAGCTGCTAGCTATGGTAGTGAATTGCCTTTTAATGAAGATGGGATGGTCGCACAGTGGACGTTTGACAACCTGTCCAGTGAGGGGGTGATTACCGATTCGGTGGCGGGTAACAACCTGACGGTGGGACATAATCCTCAATCGGGCTTTACACCCAGTGAAGCGTCTTTAACCTTCGAACTTGATGAAAATGCGCTTGATGGAACGCTCGTTGGTGAAGTGTCTGGCGTTGATACTGAACGTAGTGTTCTGATAGGTTCGTTGTTGGCTGATGATCCAGATCTAAAATACAATGCAGAAACTGACAAGTTCTATAAAGTCAACGATAATTCTTTTACGGCATCTGGCGCTAGCGCCAGTGCACAGAGTTTACTACTTAATGACGTGAATGGGCAGTTGGTGACGATTCGCGATGCAGCTGAAAACAATTTTATCACTGAGCTTGTTACATCATTAGGAGGTAGTGTTTGGATTGGTGCCACAGATGCAACAGTTGAAGGTGAGTGGCGGTGGGGCGAATCGGGTATCGAAGCAGATTTGTTCTGGTCTGGCGTTGAGGATGGATATGCGGTTGATGGTGCTTACAATAACTGGGATGCAGGTTCACAGCCTAATCAATTGAGTGAAGAAGACGCGGCACGACTAGACACCACCACTGGGCGATGGTTTGATGCTAGGGCTAATGATTTTCATCATTACATCGCTGAGTGGAATGCAGATGATGTGCTCGATACATCGCAAGCGCTAAGTTATGCAATTGCCTCACAAACTGTAGCCGGTGCATTTTCTATTGATTCGAGTAGGGGCAAGATCACCGTTGCTGATGGCGCACTACTGGATTTTGAAACCAACTCCACACACACGCTCAGCGTACGTACCACCGATGTCGACAACAATACCTTTGAGGAAAGCTTTTTAGTCTCGCTCAACGATCAGGCGGAAAGCACTAACGGACCCACTGACATCTCGAGTGGTATTGAACTTAACATGGATGGTGGGAATGATGCCTACTTGCGTACTGATAATGGCTCAGCAATTTTCGGTGGTTTGACGCAACTCACATTGGAATCCCGGTTTTCCGTAACGCCATCAGATGTGATCTACACGCCGATATTTTCATATGAGGCGTCTGGTAATGCAAATGAAGTTCGGCTTGGAATTCTGTCAGATGGACGATTAAGCTTTCAAATTGATGGACAATCTGCAATTACAAATAATTCTCTGGCAGAGCTTTTAGATGGTGAGCTACACCATATATCGCTGTCGTGGGACAACACCAATGGGGATGTCGCAATATACGTTGACGGGCTATTTTTTGAAAGCCTGACGAGTATAGCAGTCGGTAGTGAGTTAACTCAATTTCCGGGGACATTGATACTGGGGCAAGATCAGACCTCTGCGGATTTCGACTTTCCCGCTAATCGAGCATTCTCTGGCACCTTATACGACGTGCGCATCTGGGACACTGTGCGCAGCCACGCTGACATACAACTTAATCTTCAAAATAAGTTCGACAGCAGTAGCTTGCCAACTGGATTGATCGCCAACTGGCAAATGGATGGCTTTAATGCTGCCGGTGATGTCGTCGATATTGTCTCTGGCAACAATTTGCGTGTCGGTCATGCAACAGGTACCGATTTCACCGCTAGTACGCCAGTTGGTGATCTTCACATTAGTGGGTCCGCGTTGAGCCAAGATAGCGTTGGTTTTGTCCTACCCAGTTATCCACCTATCACTAGCAATGTGGTCAGTGACGGCCAATTCCTTGAAGTTGCCGACCCCGGTGGCGCTCAGGTTATCCCTGATGGTGGGAGTATCGGAGACTGGACTGTCAGCGGCAACGGCGTCAGCCTGATAGGTTCGGACTTTGAGTCGCCAGACGGAGGTGGACGATCTGTTTCACTATCTGACAGTGATGGCTCGATTTCGCAAACTCTGACCACCGTAGCAGGTCAACAATATCAAGTCGTATTTGAAGTGGCAGGTGATTTTAGTGGTGGTGACACAGTCAAGAACTTACGGGTTTCCGCCAGTGGTCAATCAAGTGACATTGCCATTGTGGAAGGTGACAACTGGTCACTAGCCAACATGGGTTGGGAAAATCGCTCGCTGACCTTTACTGCAACGAATAGCACTACACAGATTTCATTCTCAACGATGGATGTTAATGGGACAAGCTTCGGTCCGGCTGTTGGCAATATTCGTGTTACTGAAGTTCCGCAAGCAATATCAGTGATTTTAAATAACGATTCAACCTTATCTTACGACGCGGCCACCAACAAATTCTACCGCTTTGTGAATACGCCCTCGCATTTTGATGTTGCTCTAAGTGCTGCAACTACAAGCGCCTTGAATGGCGTGTCTGGTCAGCTAGTCACAATTGACTCAAGCCACGAAAATGAAATTATTCGCCAGTTTGCCAGAGACAGTGGTAATCAAATCTGGCTAGGTGCCAGTGATGAGACGACCGATGGTGAATGGCACTGGTTGGATGGAACAGTTGAATCGGATGAAATTTTCTGGACAGGCGGAAGGGATGGCGGTGCCGTTAATGGGCTATACGCTGCATCTCTGGGTCTTTCGGACAGCGCTGATGAATTTTACTTGCGTATGGGCAGTACTGGAAGTTGGTTTGATGCTCCCGGTAATATAAATTATGCGTACGTTGTTGAGTGGGATGCTAGCGACGTACTTTCAAGCTCTACTTATAGTCTGGTCGATGCATCCGCAAATTTTGAGATTTCCAGCCACAGTGGTGAGATAACCGTGGCGTCTTCCAACACACTAAACTTGGAAACAGCAAGGTTTCACGATGTTGATGTGACTGTCACTGATGCGGCAGGCAATAGTTTTGCAGAAACGCTATCGATTACTGTTGATAACGTCATAGGTCCAGGACTAAGCTTGCCTGGTGCTCAGAACATCGATGAAGATCAGCCTCTGGAATTTAGCAGTGGCAATACGAATGCGATAACAGTGACAAAAAATACAGGAACAAGCGACACTCAGTTGCAAGTCGTGCTCTTGGTTAACGATGGCACTTTGATGCTGTCACAGACAACAGAATTGTCGATTTCAGAAGGTTCCAATGGAAGTTCATCGTTGACTATTCAAGGCACTGAGTCAGCTCTAAATGCCGTATTGGATGGCATGATGTTCACGCCAGATGAAAACTTTAATGGCGCGGTCACGCTGAATGTCACTACATCATTGACGTCTGGTGAAGAGCAAACCAGCGGCAGTGTTGACATCTCAGTTGCCTCGGTTAATGACGCGCCAGATGATGTGGCTCTGGCAAACCCAACCGGAACTAATCTGTTAAGCAATGGCAGCTTTGAAACAAACAGTGGTAACGCCAATACGTCAACCGGGGGTACTGGAGTAACCGTTAGCCAATGGACACCGATTGGCGGTGAAGGTCTTTTAGTGTGGAACAATTTTGACGCAGGGGGGCCTGGTGCTGCGAGTGAGGGCCAAGCGAATTTGGTATTGAACGTACAATCAGGTATCAATGGCTTAGCTCAAAGCGTTACAACGGTGGCTGACCAATCCTACGTTGTTAGCTTCGATTTTTCAAATATCAACACTGATCCAAGCTCCGAAGTTGAAGTGTATTGGCGCGGTGAACTTATTGGTACGATTACTCAGAGCGTTGTTGCGTGGCAGACACATAGTTTCGTTGTGACAGGCTCAGGTGGGTCAGATGAGCTGCGTTTTGTAGAAACAGCAAATAACAACTCCACCGGATCAGCGTTGCTGGATAACGTTCGTCTGGTTGCTGAAAACACCCCTACAGTCACCGTTGATGAAAATGCCGCTGTTGGCACTGTTGTAGCCTTTGCCGGGGCTAGTGATGTTGATATCTCACCTGTAGACACTCGAACGTTTACGTTGACCGAGGATGCTGGCAATCGATTTGAGATAGATCCGATAACTGGTGTTATCAGTGTAGCTGGCGGTTCGCCGCTCGACTTTGAAGCGGGAACCTCGCACAGCATTACTGTGCGGGTGACAGATTCGGCCGCCGGATTATATGAAGAAAACTTTGTTATTGATGTTGTAGATGTAGACGAAGCACCGAGGGAGATTCTGGTTCTTGCAGGTTCTAACCTCATTAGTAATTCATCGTTCGAATCCAATACCGATGGCTGGAATCTCTCTGGTGCTGTAAGTAGAGGGAACATGTTTTCAACGCCCTCGGATGGCGAATATTCACTTATTTTTAGTAATATGCAGCAAGCCAACACAGGTGTTGCAAGCACATCGATCGCGACAGAGATTGGTAAGACCTATACGGTTGTTTTCGAAGCAGGATCATTCGGAGGGTTTAGAGAGTCGATGTCGCTACAGTTCATGGCGACTGGATCAACCATACTTATAGATCAAACTGTGGCAGATGTCGGAAGTAATCCTGCAAGCAACGCAAGCTATCAATATACTTTTGTTGCAGACAGCGCCACCACGGTTATTAGTCTCGCTGACACGTCATCCAATACGTTAAATGTCGATATCAGCTTTGACAACATTCGTGCGTTTGAAGTAGACCCGACGCGTACAATGAGTGTTGCAGAAAACGCAGCTAGTTCAACGTTGGTGGCGCAGGTGTTCAGCACCGCTCAGGATGAAAGCGAGAGCATTACCTATTCGTTGATTGATGATGCGTCTGGTCGTTTTTCTATCGATGCCGCTACGGGTGATATTTCAGTAGCTAATGGATTTTTGCTGGATCATGAGGCAGACAGTTCACACGATATAATTGTCGGGAGTACGGATGCAGGTGGCGGCCTAACCACGAGCGACACGTTTACCGTTAATGTAATTGATGTTAATGATGCGCCAGTATTTTCAACCAACGTGCACATTGAAAACCACAGTTTTGAAGTAGACGTTTTGAACGATCGTGAGTTCATGTTTTCTGCAACGGCTTGGACTACAACAGGTTCGTCATCAGGCACATGGAACCCTGCTAGCAGTGTCTATTCTGGAGAAGCACCTGAAGGTCAGAACGTTGGCTTTATTGATTCGATTGGAACCTTTTCTCAAACGACGATGGCGCTGTTCACGCCAGACACTGACTATCAATTAACCGTTGCTATCGGCGATTCGAGTACGCCAAGCGAGACTGATGCTTGGGAGATTCGGCTATACGCTGGTGATCAACTGCTGGGCACTGCGTCCAACGATGATGTAAATCCTGCAAATGATACTTTTGCTGATGTACCGCTTACGTTAACTTCTGCACAATTGACCATGTTTTCAGCGAATTATGGCGAAAATTTGCGTGTAGAAATTTTCGACGCTGGCACGTCTGATAGTCTTCATTTCGACAATGTGCGCTTAACTCAAACTTCGCCTGACATTACCACTCCTACAGTGACTTACATTGAGGACGGCGCAGCTGTTAACTTGGATGAGAACTTACGGGTATTTGATCAAGAGCTGAGCACTGTTGATGATTTCGACGGTGTAACGTTAAATCTTGTTCGTAATGGGGGCGCCATTAGCGATGACGTGTTCAGTGCAACAGGTAATCTGCTGTTGAACGCTGGCAGCTTAGAGCTGTCATCGACTGTTGTTGGGAGCTACAGCAATACACTGGGTGAATTGACACTGAGCTTTTCCACAGGTGTTTCTAACGCACAAATAAACGAGGTAATGCAGTCGATTGCCTACAGTAACAACAACGATGTGCCTCCTCTCAGTGTACAAATCGATTGGACGTTTAGAGAAGCGACTGCTGGGGCGCAGGGTAGTGGCGGGGTTGAGCAGGCAGTGGCCAGTACGATGGTAGACATCATAGCCACCAATGATGCGGCAACAGCCAGTAATCTCAACGCAGCAGAAACCTACACAGAGGGCACTGTTCTTGACCTAGCAGACATCATTATCACTGATGCCGATAGCGCAACAGTGACCGCAAGTTTAACGCTGAGTGATGTTGCCGCAGGTACGTTGAGTACGGGCACATCGGGCTCTGTGAGTTCGACATTTGTTAATGGAGTGTGGAGTGCCAGTGGTGATGTAACGGATGTCAATGCGCTGTTGGCTGGTATAAGCTTCACTCCAGCAGAAAATTTCAACAGTAATTTCACTATTCTCACTCGTGTTGATGATGGTGGCGCTGCAGTGTCAACTGGAAGCAAGGCCTTTAGCGGTGTTGCAGTAAACTATGCTCCCACATTGCTTGCCATTAGCAATAGCACCGTGCAAGAGAACACAGACACTTCAGGTGGTTTTAGCATCGGCACGTTGACTAGCACTGACGCAGATCCTGGTGATACGTTTACTTACAGCGTACTCAGTGGTTTAGATGCAGCGGTATTTAGTATTGGCGGTGTGAATTCTGATGAGTTGATTCTAACGGATACGGTAATAGACTTTGAATCGCAATCACTTTACTCAGTAACGATAAGAGTCACTGATGCCGCCGGTCTGACACATGACCAGGTGTTGTCGGTGCGTGTGGAAGATGTTAACGAGGCACCAGTTATCCTAGATTCGGAGTTTGAGATATCGACCGAATTTGAGGGCGTTATAGGGCAAATAGATGCCACTGATCCTGATACAGGGGATCAATTATCTTTTCAGCTTGTGACTCAAAATCCTGTTTCTGAGTTGGATAGGGTCACGTTAAATAGTGATGGTGTGTTGAGCACCGGAGGCGCTGACGCTGGAACCTATCAATTCCAAGTCAAAGTCATAGACTCAAGGGGACTTGAAGACAGTGCAACTTTGACGCTTCGAGTTGAACTCATTGAAACAGGGGCGGCTGCTCCTGAGCTAGAAGTTCCAGTAATTGTATTTATCGAGCCTGAGCCTGAGCCCGAGCCCGAGCCTGAAACTACCGAGAGCGAAAATA
The DNA here is from genome assembly GCA_023301725.1 of Granulosicoccus sp. Taxonomy (GTDB): domain Bacteria; phylum Pseudomonadota; class Gammaproteobacteria; order Granulosicoccales; family Granulosicoccaceae; genus Granulosicoccus. Next base: position 36,377 of record JALZUD010000069.1, read on the forward strand.
CTGTTCCACCTTCCGAACAGGTTGTTACCCCGACAAGCCCGACTACGGAAGAACCTACCGTCAGTACTAGTTCGCAAGTGGACAACGTACAGGAACTTAGCATCGATGGTGCTCAAAGAACCAATGGCGATACTATCGATGCCGTATTAAATATTCCTATATTCGGTTTTTTTTCTGAAGCTATCGATGTTGATAGAAATGGGAATAATGAGTCTCGTGAGACATTGAGGTCATCTTCGGTAAGCCCGCGTGCTATCGTCGATTTGCTGATTGATACATTGAGTAGTGAGCAACGTAATCTGTCAGGCTCATTGACAGCAACGATGTCAATGTTTAGCGGTTCGACGGCACCGCTGTCGTTCTCTATTGATCTAATTCACAAGTTTGATCAGTTTCGATCAGAAGCTGAAAACTCGGACGCAGAGGTTGAACTGAAACAGAACTTTATTCATGCAACGGGTACGGCGGTTTCAGCGACATTGAGTGTCGGCTTTGCCACTTGGCTGATTCAGTCGGGGTTGTTGATGGCCTCGGCTATTTCTTCCACTCCGTTGTGGCGAGGGATAGATCCAATGCCAATCCTGATGGCTGGTAGTGGTGTGAAAGATGATGGTTTTGGGACTCCAACTAAATAGTGCTAAAGATGTCGGTTCTCATGGACGGGTATCCGGTGAGTCTTGAATGCTTCCTATTTGCGCCGAGTGCGGCGCTATTTGGGAGACGTAGGCGTTAGGGACGAGCTCTTACGTGATAGGCCAGGTGGTTGCGCACGTACCTGGTTCGATATGTAGTACTCGAATCGGCAGTGGCAGAGCCATTAGAGCCAGCGCCATAGTGACGCTGGCCTGGTGTAAATTTACTGCCTTGCGAATGTAAAAACCTCGCGTCCAAGAACCTCAAATATCATGGTATTTCGGTCGGGGAAACGCACATCCCAAATAATGCTTAAGCCGGTATCAAGGATATCGCTTTCTTCAATAAAACCTTGGCAAGCGGTTTGGAAATTTTCACTGGAGTAATCCAGGCTTAACTCATTGTCTTGTCCTTCTCTGTCCAATCGATATTCGCCTGACGCGCGCTGGTCAAGAGAGCTTGTGGCAAAGACGCCAAATTGACCAAACTGGTATGCAGTAACACATTGTGTTGCGTCGTCAGTTGATGCCCATGATCCCTCAATTAAATCGCGGGCCTGATCAATGTCAGGTACACCTCCGGTTGCCGTAAGCTCTTCGTTAGTTGGATAACTATCAACCAATGGAGCCCCCGTTAAATCTGGTACGAGCACTTGTCCCTGGCTTCCGTCATTAGAACTTCCATCAGCTGAGCCACCACCACCGCTGGAGCAACCCACGAGAGACGATACAACCAAAATAGCCAGGCCAATTTGAAAATTCATAGTTTTTTGATCATTTTTAATAGCTACTGATGTGCTTTGAGCAGTGTGTTGGTCATCAAACCGTTTGGCATTACTGATCATGTGTCGACTCCTTCTTGCAGATGGCTAATTTATAAAACGGGATTTAAATCCCGTTATCAAAATGCAACAATATCCCTTTTTAGAAATCAACACAACTGTTTTTTTCATATTCAATAAACATTGGGTGGATGTCATCATCATCCCAACAGTTAGCGCTCAACAAAACGCTGTGCGCTCGCCGTTGGAGAAACGTAATCAAAAAGCTGACTACTTATCCAGATGAGAGGATTTGCACCGGTTGGATTGATAGTCATCTGAGATGGCCGGGTATTCAGGCCCATGAAGAAATTAAGCTATGGTTTTTTCTTCGCCCACACAGCGAATAAGGGATCGCCACGCTCACCAGAATTACAATGACGAACCTCAGGCGTTTCAAAATCTGTGGTTAGAGCGAAATAGGCTGCCACAATGGCACAGCGGCCACGGTCATCCGTCTCAAGCCAGCCTCGAATGGCTTTGGATGGGAAGCAGCGATTGGAGAACCTACAGACAAATACTCCACCAGGTTTTACTACGCGTGCAATCTCATTGAATACAGCTAAAGGTTTGATTAGATAGTCCACAGATACGCAGCAGCATGCCGCATCAAAGGCTGCATCCTCAAACGGTAAGTTAGGTTGAGTATTCAAATCGACAACGGACCATTCATCAGCCATGGTGTTGGCTGCCAGTTCTGTACGGTTCATGCCAGTGATTGCCAGATGAGCAGGCTTACTCGATAGATGGGAAACCCATGATGAGCAGATATCCAGCACCCGTGCAGTTGAGTCTGTGAGCCCCAGTTCGTCATATAGTGTTGACACCTGAGCTATAGCACGGGCATCGATATGCGTAACTAGCCGATCAGTGGAGTAAAAGCGCGTGTCTTCAGTCTCATCTTGGCGCTCAAAAAAGCCGTCTGGAAATGCTGTAGATTGATCTGACATAGAATTTTCTAGTGCGCAATTAACGCAAGTTTTCTAACACTTTGGTGGGCCGCTGCAACTCTCGTTGAGCACTGATACTTTAACGCTATGTCTCATACCACTTGCGTTTGTACTTCCATCGGTGACAGCTAAAGAACGCCAGAACGCCGTAGACCTAAGCTTACGAGAGGCTATGACCGAAGCATTTGCCCACCGAGGGTTTGTGTTGCTAACCATTGGCCCGAGTAAGCGCGCATAGCGTTAACTAATGACTGCAGTGAATCTATGCGGCTACTGATTATTTTTAGCCGCGCAAGACTCTTAGCTCAGTTGCATATTGCCGGTAACATCGACACGTGCGAACGCATCGTTGTCAGTAATAACACTAAACGATGAGCGTAGTGATTGTGTCAGTGACGATGCGTGTTTTGCCGCGTTAACAGGGGTTCCTACAACTACCGGATGCTTTGTCATGGGTACCGATACGGATTGCCCGGCTTCAAGCACAAGATCGCCATTTTTCATTAACTGCGCGAAATTGAATACACCACGTGCAGTGCTTGTTTGTGATGGAGTCATTTGCGTGATGCGTGCTGACTCTTTGCCTGTGTTGGCAATGACAACTTCAATATCATTGGTAGACGATGAGACTCTTGTATAGACATGAAGACTAGATAATGACGCCTCACTTTCAGAATTGTTAAATTTTACGTTGTATTGGTTTGTTGCTAGGGAGTTTTGTGCAAGGCTAATTCCACTTCCTGCAACTACGACACCAGCTATTCGTTTTAATGACTTACGTTTTGTCAGATCCATGAGGATGCTCCTTTAGGTACACTTGTAGCTTCGGGGTGTGTGTTTTGTTATTCAAGTGATGTTGGGGTGATCTGACAATTGGTTGCAATTCGTGTTGATGTGTTGGTGGTGCTGCTGAACGTTTTGTAAAACGTTTTCGAGTTTAGGACTTTATGAGCTTGTTTAGGTGTTGAGGAGCTCTGCTTCAAACGACACAATGCATATACCTACTTAAAGCAACAAGAGAAGGAGGCTGTCGTTGCAGGGCTGAAAATTGCTGTGTCTACCCCAGAGAGTGAGTAGGATTGGTTCTTTGCCTGCTCACCATATGGGTCGACGTCGTCCTCCCTTGTTGGTACTGGAGAGATGCTCTGAGCAAAGTGCAATTTCGGGGTGAAGGACTGCGAGCGGTTTATTGCTGTATTTCCAAATAGAAATCAGTCCCATTGCCCTTGTCACGAGTGCCGAAAAGTGTGTTGCCTGCTACCTCCAGCACTTGACAATCACTGGGTATCTTCATAACCCCCTCAGGGCCCTCAGTCATTTCCCTGCAGAAATACCCATCGACAAATTCCCAAGTGCCCCCGATCTGGGTACCACTTGCTACTCCTGTTATTGTGTTGTCTTCGTTAATGACTGAATGGTACGTTTTAAATGTCAGCCTCTTTCCAAAGAGTGGTGTGAGTTCGGCTGCAGATGAAATTCGAACTTTGGGTGGTTCAGGAACGGCAGCGGCACAACCAGTTAACGCGGATGCTGTGAATACGATCATTGCGACAAGTTTCATTGGAGCTCCATTGTTCTGAGAAGTTTGACTGAAAACCACGACCCAAGATGGCAGTTGTCCCCTTTAGAAAAGAGCCAATAGCTGGTCAGGTGTCAATGCACATAGTTGCAAATAGTGGAGCTCAGTACATCACCCATTCGGGTGATGTAACCGGATATTGTTTTGTTTAGACATGTTTCTCAATTGACTTCCCACCAGTCGATCTATCAAATCCCAGACTTCCCTCCACTAGCTTAGCTGGAAATTCTCGAGATCTACAAAGCACTTGCTTAAGTGAACCGACATTTAGCTGAGCTTAGGCGGCAATGTCGTGTACGTCCCACCTTAGATTCCAGATAACATCAATCGACACATGACAGCACTGGAATGTGTCGTTAACAACGACGAGGTATGCGAGCTAGATTCACTGATTAAGATGGTGCTAATTCATCATCAATTCGAGAGCGTACACCCCTTCCCAGATGGGAACGGTCGTGTCCTTAACGTACTGTATCTGGCACGTACTGGATTGCTCGATACGCCTAACTTGTACTTGAGTAGATATATTTACGAGTATAAGGCGGAGTACTATCTGTTGCGTCAAGCAATAAGAGAGTCTGATGACGAACCTGATAAAAGTATTGCTTGGCAAAACTGGATTCTCTATATGCTTAACGCTGTATTCGAAGCTGCGCAGACTACACTTGCACTCGTTATTGGGATTCGCGATCACAAGCCGGGTTTTTTGCTAGTGGAATCAACTACGATGCTACGCTTCGAAATCTTGAGCTGATTGGTGAGGCTGCTTCCCGAATTCCCAAAGAGGTGTAGGAAGTATATCCGGAGATCTCTTGGCGTCAGATAATTGCTACTCGCAATCGACTCATCCATGGGTATCTGGGTATAGACGATGATATTTTGTGGAGTATCCTGCGGGATGACGTGCCCGAGCTGCCTACGTATCAACCTAACTCCATACAGCGATTGAATGGGATAACATAGATTTCAGGGCTATGAATACTCAAGCAGGTAATGATCAGGAAGCAGTCATACCGCTATCATTGAGGCGTACTTTACATAAAATTGAATGTTGTCGCACTATCGGCGGTACAACTGTAGAAGACAGTTCGCAGTCGTGATCAAGTTACGGGCTAGCGGGTTATAGAGCCTATTAGCAAGTGTGCTTGAAGCTAGGAGTGGCTTTCCTGTCAGAGGGTAAGTATCTCAATCGCTAAGAAGTTAACGCTTCAATATAGTTGGTATAGCTGTATTGACGATTCTTTTTTTGCCCAGTCGTCTCTTCCACGATACCATGCTCCTCAAGTATTTTTATAGCAGCACTTGCTGTTGGGAAGCTAGTATCGAGCCGTTGCCGAACCCGTTCAACCGTGAAGCGAGGCATCATTGGCAGCAGTTCAAAAAGGCGATAACTAGCAGCTCCTGCTGATGATGAAATCATTAATCGTCTACGGTCAGATGTGATTAAGCTGGCAATGGTGACGATTCCCTTGCAAGCGATGTGCATCGCAAAGCAAACGAACGCTTATCGGCAGACCATCCGGTGTTCGCATTTGTTCCTGGACCAGCCGAAACGCACGCAGGTAGTTAGACACTTCTTCGACGTCGTCCGTATTGGATACTGCAAGGCCTGCCTCTTCGTCGAAAAGATCAGTCAATGTCGCCTGAGTTCCCTCGATTTGAGAGGTCATAAGAGCTTCTTTGCGTATTGCGCTATATAAAAGCCAGTCAACTGATGGAACCAGTCCGGACACGCCAGATAATCGCGCCAGTGCTAGTTCGGCGGTGTGATTAAGCTCTCTGTAGCAGTCAGGCATCAGCGGTGGTCCCGCAGGGGGAAGGCCGGAAGGGACGAAAGCTTTAACGGATTCGCCTAGTGTGGTTGAGGTTGAGTAACTACCGGTGACGCGGGTCATGTAAAGCATGCTTTAATAGAGTTAGGTTAAATTAAAGATATCTTTAATTTAATTTGGTTATAGTAAAAAACCTTTAATTAGTGTCAGTAGCGTGGACAAGATCGACTGGCAACCGTTGTACCTGCCAGCGTTCAGTTCCTGCCAAAGGCTATCGAACGGGGACATCGCCTGAGTTCAACGATAACCGAGCTTGAAGCGATGCTCAATCAGTATCACGCCACAGAGCTTGAAGCCGCTCTACTTGAAGTTATCGCACGCGATACCGCTCATCTACAAAGTGACGGAGCTCTGAACCGATGACTCAAACACTACGCACGCCCTGACGTATTGAGGGTGAATCCTATCGAATGCATGAAGCTACCCAGCGGGCAAAAAAAACAGGCCACCAGAAAAACAAAACCTAAACCGGTAAAAGACTTTGTCCTTAGTCAATATATGCTGGATCTCGATTCTTGTGCCAGAGTGTATTTGTGTACGGTAGCAGTTCAGCAGCTTGTTTCAGCTCTGCCAGTGAGGCACGGGCACCAATGCGGGCTTTGAGTGTTTCGGTGGGCTCGAGCACTTTGCTTGCCGGAGGCAAGGGGGGTAATTCGTTGAAAGACTCGTCAGCACGCCACGACATGTTTAAATAATCCAATTTGTTAAAGATGTCAGCGCAGAAATGGGCCTACATGTCGATGCAATCAACATGTTTTTAAGAGTCATGTTGATAAAAAGCGATTTTTTCGACACCGTTTATCTGATGTGTCGATGCGGTGGGCATGTCGCCATTGAAGGGCAAACCACACCAATATTTCCTGACTACTGATTTTCGCTTCGAGTAATGCCTGCTTAGAGGTCTTGGTAGAATTTGTCTAATACCTTAGATTTTTGAGTAAGCCTCAAATTAAGTTCTAGCCAAGCCATTAGGATTTCATGAAAATCACAATATGTGGTAATATCGCCACATATTGTGGTATTTAGTTGAATAGATATGAACTCTGTGCTGGAAGCAGTCTTTGGTAGTCGGTCTGCGATGCTTGTACTGTTATTTCTCGAAAATTACGAGGAGGGGCATGCTTCTCGAATGGCCACGACCTACGATGTTGCAGTGATGGGTATGCAGCGTCAATTGAAGCGCTTTGAAGAAGAGGGCGTGTTGAGTAGTCGTTTGGTTGGTCGTACGCGTGTGTTCAGTTTCAACCAGCGAAATCCGACAGTCAAAAATCTACGTCAATTTCTGGCATCAGAGCTAGCGCTTATATCGAAAGAATATACGTCTAAATATTATCGGCAGCGGCAGAGACCTCGTCGAGCAGGAAAGCCGATCTGATGGCAGCTATCACTGAAGAAACAACGCTACAGGAGTTGGCTGTAATTGTAAGTTCGACTCTTGAAGAGGCTGGAATCACTGCCACCTTATCTGGCGGTGCTGCTGTCAGTATCTTCAGCGATAATGCCTATGAAAGTGCCGATCTTGACTTTATAACTTCAGAAAGAAAGAAGGCACTGCAAGCTGCGATCAAAGTTATCGGCTTTACCAGTGGGGATGGTTCAAGAATGTTTGAGCATCCAAACACAGATTGGTATGTAGAATTTCCGCCGGGTCCATTGGGCTTCGGTGATGCTTATGTAGACGCCAAAGATATACCGCTGCTAAGCACACAGTACGGAGAGCTGAGGATAATCACTCCAACACTTTCTGTTATCGATCGATTGGCGGCATTTTGGTACCACTTTGATCGACAGACTTGGGACCAAGCCATAGAAGTAGCAAAGCGGCATCCCATTGATTGGGAGTATGTACAGGATTGGGCTAAAAACGAGAGACAAGATTTGAAACAGGTGGATGAGCTGCGAAGGCTTTGCGAGTAAATTCAACGCATCGATACCAAATGGAACCACCCAGTAAGCACTGGATCCTGCTAGGTACGTTGGCTTAAGCCAGAACGTGCGTCAGCCTCAAGTGTATCTGATGGCAAATGCTAGCGCCGCACTTACCCTTGCGCCCAAAACGCCTCGATCAGATCCTCCAGAACAGTATCCAGAAGTCTTATCGAGCGAGCCAAGCACTACTGATACTGTAGCTGATAACGTTCAGGGCACAGATACAATTCAATCTGCCATTGGGTCAGACTCAGAAGCAGTTATTGAAGAATCCAGCGTCATATCCGACACTGCGTTATTGGCTTCACAAGGACTTACAGGCTTCGAATAATTCAAACGCTGCAGCAAATGCACTTGCTCAGCGATTGGGTGTCGCTGGAAAGGCCGCTGGTATTGCCGGAGTGACCATTGGAGGCTTTCGTATAGCAACAGCTGAAAACAAAATCGAGGAGACTGCTCGACTTGCTAGTGGGGTGTTGGGTGAAATCACAGGGATGTTTGACTTGGTGAATACCAAGCGGCAACTACCTTAGAATAAATACTGCATGCCTGACTAGCTGCAGTGTATATCCTTCAACTCATAACTCGTACTACGCCCACCTGCACCGCTTTTGCACAATACCCCCTGTGTTATGAGTTCGTTAATGTCACGCAGCGCCGTGTCTGAAGAGCACTTATTGATGACTGCCCACTTGCGGCTGGTTAACTTGCCGTCGAAGCCGTCCAGTAACTTGTTAAGCATTGTCGACTGCCGCTCGTTCAATGGAATGCCTGCCCAATGTTGCCAAAACCGCGCCTTGCTCAGTATGCCATCCAGTGTGTCATGCGCTTGGTCAACTGCTGTGTGCAGATTGGTCAGAAACCACATCAACCAATCGGTGACGTCCATCGACTGTTTTTGTGTGCGTTCAAGGGTTGTGTAGTAAGCAGTGCGTTCCCGCTGAATTTGCGCTGACAAGCTGTAAAAGCGTTGCGAGCTACCGTCGGCGCGCGCTAACAATAGATCACCAATGGCTCGCGCAATACGGCCATTGCCATCGTCAAAAGGATGAAGCGTCATGAACCAAAGATGGCCGAGTCCTGCCTTGATCAGAGGCGCCATGTCTGACGGCTTGTTTATCCAGTCCAGAAAGTGATGCACCTCCTGGTTAAGGCGCTGTGCTGGTGGTGCCTCGAAGTGGACGCGCTGGCGTCCAATCGGTCCCGATACAACTTGCATTGGCCCGGTGGCGTCATCACGCCAGTGCCCAACAGTTATTGGCGAAAGGCCAGAGTAGCCTATTGGAAACAGCGATGCGTGCCACCCCAATAACCGCTCCTCTGATAGCGATAGATGAGAATTTGTAGTGGCATCAATGATCATATCAACGACGCCATCGACGTCTCTCTCCACTGGCGCCAAGGCCCCTATGTCCACACCCAAACGGCGAGCTATGGATGATCTGACTGACTCGACATTGAGGTGTTCACCTTCTATCTCGCTAGTTTTTAAAACGTCTTTGGTTAGTGTGGAAAGACTTGCCTGATCTCGCAATGTCATACCCACATCGGCAAGGCGTCCCATCAACCGGCCCTGTTCTCGGCTAACGTCAGACAATGGCCCAGCAAGGGCCACCATATCGAATTGCCAGTTTGGCCATTGGTCAGATTCCCAGATGTACGTGTATTCACCGCATTTCATGCGGCGATTATGCCCTCTATTCGTTGCATTCGCCAGTTATATGCCGTCCGTATTGCTTTCAGCTAACTAATCGCGAGTAGATTATGGCTTCGCTTGTGGTTCAATTATGGCGCTGTTTGTTGAAACTGCGCCATTACTGCTGCAAGTGATTTCTAGGCTGACGTATCTGAGTTGCTTGAGTTTTCAGCGGACTTCATACTACTGCCCATCAAAAAGTTAACATCAAGGCGCCGTGCCTCTGGCTCACAAGCATGCCGACGCTAAGAGCAACCTTAAAAGGGGCTGCATTGCTCCTAATCCGCTATCATTCAAGCCGTGAATAAATCACGCACCCATGATTACATCTCCGCCCGAAGCCAGAACCCTGCTTGGGTTTTACTGGCCTCGCGCCGGGCACCATTGGTCATCGCCTGTCTTCAATCGCTTTTCGAAGATGCTTACGACGGTGTTCTCTTCGACGACGCTTTGCATGCACTCGCAGAGATGCTCGCACCGCACGCCAATGACGAACAATACGAGATCGACCCTAAGCGCCTGCCACAACTCGCGATCAGGGAACTGCGGCAGTGGATAAGCCGTTCATTGGTAATTGAGCGTGGCGGTCGCATCTATGCCACTGATGCTTTGCAGGCAGCGATCACCTTCGTTGAGGGGCTGGACAATCGCATGATGACGTCTACTGCATCACGACTCTCAGTGGTACAGCGGGAAATCGAACGACTTGAGTCTGGCCTCAATCCAGATGCTGGTGAACGCATTGCCAGTCTAGAGCGTCGTGTTAATCAGTTGCAAAAGGAGCTGGCAGCAGCAAAACAAGGGGATGTGCCGACGCTCAATACGGGTGAGGCGATTGAGCGCATCCGCGAAATCTATACTCTGGCTACAGGGTTGCGGGCAGACTTTCGCCGTGTAGAGGATTCTTGGCGTGAGGCAGACAAGGCGCTGAGGCACAATATTATCAATGATCGACAACACCGAGGCAATATAGTCGATCAGTTGCTTGATGGCCATGAGGCGCTGCTCGATACTGCAGAAGGTCGTGTCTTTGAAAGCTTTCAGGCGCAGCTGCGTGAATCCATCGACCTTGAACTCATGCGTGCACGCCTGCGAGAGATTTTATCGCACGATGCCAGCGCCAAGGCACTCACACCGCAGCAACAAAACGATTTGCGCTTTCTAGTCGGTCGTCTTGTCAACGAATAAGAAGTGGTCTTTCAGGCTCGCTCGCGTAGTGAACGCGATGTTAAAGGATTCCTGAAAACTGGTCTTGCCGCGGAGCATCATCGCGTGGGTCAGCTGCTTGCTGACATCTTTCAGGAGATGCTGCAACTTGACTGGCAGCGTGCTGCAACACGCAGAGCGGAATCACCTCTGCCACCTATAGCAATACCCATTGCCGGCATTCCGCTCATCGAACGTCTGCGCTTTAAGTCACTGGATAGCGAAACAGCTGCAGAGCTTGATCTTTCGCACACTAACGCAGAAGCCGCAGCTCTGGGTACGGATTTCTGGGCAGACTTTGACGGCCTAGATCGTGACGTTGTTATTGCTGAAACGCTTGCGCTATTAAAAGAGCAACAGCGTCAGCTGTCGCTTGCCGAACTCGCCTTAGCACTGCCGCCCACGCACGACCTTGAAACCATCACTCTCTGGATCACCATGGCTCGAGAAGCAGGCATTGACATCATCACGGATGAAAGTGAGAACGTAGTCATTACTGACGAGGACGCGCAACAATGGCGGTTCACACTGCCTCTGACAAAACTTGATGAGCCATCGGTGTCGGCTATTGACTGGGATATCTAACATGCCTGATACTTTTGACGAACTAACCGGTACGGCCCGCTTGCCCGATGACGGTACTGCTGATAAGAAAACCAAGATCAATAGTGAAGCGAGTGCCAGTATTGTATTTTCCGATTCTGACATTCACCCGTCAAATTTCGTTGATACCCGCACGTCAATACAGGTTCGTGAGATTGCCAAAGAGCTCACCCGCTACGGTCTCATCGAAGCGGCGAGGAAGCCTAACTTATACCGTGTACTGCAGAACCAGCAGCAAGCACTTAGCGCCATTCTAGAGCCACTGGATCTGGATCTTGCCATCGATGATGTGCGCGGCATTGCCTTCGTTATTGTGCGCGCAGACGATAGTGAGCTTGCCCTTGATGAGGAGTATGATCCAGAAGACTGGTCTCATCCGCTGGTGCGGCGTCAGCGTCTCACTTTAGAGCAATCCTTGCTCATCGCCATTCTTCGTCAGCATTTCGTGGTGCATGAGCAGGAGGCAGGTATCGGCGCAGACGATGCTCGTGTTTCTGTCGATGAACTTATTCCTGAGTTTCAGATATATCTAGGAGACCCGGGCAGTGAAGCAAAGGAACGCAACCGCATGTTGACCTTGCTGGATCAGCTCAAGGGCCATGGGCTGGTCTCCGAGCCCGATGCGCACGAGCGCGTAACGATACGTCCTATCATTGCGCACTTGGCCAGTCCGGAAAATCTACAACACCTGCTTGCTTGGCTGCGTAAGCGTCGTGTGGGTGAGGGTGTGAGTGAAGGTGCTGAACCACCAACCGACCCAAGCAACACTGATGGAAACTCGGTATGAACCGCCAGGCCACTTTTGCCGCTCTGGCAGACCCCTTGATACTGACTGAGATCGAGCTCTACAACTGGGGTGGTTTCAACGGGCGACATAGAGCGGACATTGATCCTGACGGTACGGCGATTGTCGGCGCAACCGGTAGTGGTAAAACAACGCTGATTGATGCGCTGATGACTCTGCTTTGCGCCAATCCGCGTTATAACCTAGCGTCCACCGGTGGGCATGAGAGTGATCGCGATCTTGGTTCCTATGTGCGTGGTGTGTCAGGCCCAGGTGATGGTGGTAGCGAGCAGAATCACATCGCACGCAAGGGGCGAACGGTTACCGGTATTACTGCGCGCTTTAAAAATGCCGAGCACAGCTTGCGTATTGGTGCAGTGCTTTGGTTTGACGGTAGTGGAGCTTCTGCTGCTGACATGAAGAAGCTCTGGCTGTATGCCGATGATCCCGAACAGAATCTCGATCGTTGGCTAGAAGCTCATCACGATGGTGGCATGCGGGCACTACGGCAGATGGATAAACAGCAAACTGGAATCTGGACATACCCTAGTAAGAAGGCTTTTCTTGCGCGTCTTCGGGACCGCTTTGATGTTAGTGAAAATGCCTTCACGTTACTTAATCGTGCAGCGGGATTAAAGCAGCTAAACAGTATTGACGAGATTTTTCGAGAGCTCGTGCTTGACGACCAATCTGCCTTTGATCGTGCGCTGGAAGTTGCGAATAGTTTCGACGATCTAACCGGTATTCGTGAAGAGCTCGAGATTGCACGTGATCAACAGCGCAAATTAATACCGGTAGCAAAAAGCTGGAAGGAGCATGAGAAGCTCTCTGCTAACCTAGAAAGCCAATACAATCTGCGAAAGCTGTTGCCGATATGGTTTGCAGAACAGGCGACGATACTCTGGAAGGCAAAGATCAAGTTTACCGGCGAGACTCTTGAGACGGCGCAACGTAATGCCAGTGTGCTTGACGCCGATTACAATAGGCAGCGCAATGTCAGTGATGCGCATCGTGAAGCCTACCTCGGTGCCGGTGGCACCAACATAGAGCAGCTGGAACACCGTATCAGAGACAATAAAGTTCAGAGTAAAAGTCGGCAGCAAGATGCAGATCAATACCAGAAGCTTACGACGAAACTATCGCTGGCCAATACGCTCGACGCTGAATCGTTAGATAAAAACCAGCAGGTGGCAGGTGAGCGCATTGCAGTATTGGAGCCCAGCATCGAGCAGGCTGATCGAAAGACGCTTGATATCCGCAGTGCTGAACGCGAATCTGAAAACAAACGCCATGAACTCGCTATCGAACTTGAGGAAGTACGAAAGCGGCCGGACTCGAATCTGCCACCAGCCTTTCATCAATTTCGCAGCGCTTTGGCAGACAAGCTGAGCCTCAATGAGGCGGAGCTACCGTTTGTTGCAGAGCTTGTGCAAGTCAAGGAAGTAGAACAACACTGGCGGGGCGCGATCGAGCGTGCCCTAGGTTCACATAGATTGCGTATTCTGGTTCCACCTGAGCATATAGATGCAGCGCTGGGCTGGATCAACAGTCGTGACAATCGCCTTCATGTGCGTCTATTTGACGCGAGGGAGTCTGGAAATACGGCTGTTTTCTTCGATGACGGTTTCACACGCAAGCTAGAATTCCGTGTCCATCCAATGCGTGAAGCGCTAAAATCCTTGCTTGCTGGTATTGATCGGCATTGTGTCGATAGCCCTCAAAGGCTGCGCCAGACACCGCATGCAATGACCGCAGAAGGGCTCATGTCTGGTCAGTCACGGCAGTTTGAAAAACAAGATCAGAAGCGTCTCAGCGCCGATTGGATGACAGGCTTCGACAATCGTGATCGCCTCGCTTGGCTTGAGCAGGCGATGGCCGATGCCAGCGCTGAGCTGACCACGAAGGCGAGGGAGGCAAGTGAGGCACGCATCGCTCTGCAATCACTGCAGCAAGAAAAACAATTGCTCGAGCGTTTGGTTGAAATTCGCTTCGAGCGCATTGATGTCATCAGCATTGAAAAATTGCTCGAAGATCTTGACCAACAACTCGCAGCACTGATTGATCCAGAATCTGATACTGCAAAGCTCAAAAGGCAGTTGGATCAGGGACTTGCCGAACTTGATCATCTTGAAAAAGAAGTCAAAACTGCCGGGAAAAAAATCATGCGGCTAGAGGATCAGCTCGAGCAGGCAGAGAAAGCGCTTCAAAGCGCAAAGACGCGACTTATCGAAGTATTGGACGATGAGCAGCGCGCCTTGGCTAAATCGCAATTTTCACATGTTACGGCTGAGTTGCTGGACGACATCGTTGATATCGAACGCAAGCACAGCGATCAGTTAGCGACGCTTATCGATGAGCTTGTAACAAAGCGGACCGATGTGCTGACGCAACTTTCGCAGCGCATGTCTGATGCCAAGAGCGTGGATCGTGGCGCGCTGTCGGATGTGGGGCGAGAGTTAGACGATATGCCTGCCTACCTTGAGCGACTCAGGGTGCTTGAAGAGGAGGCGCTTCCAGAAAAGCGTCGTCGATTTCTCCAATATCTCAATCAGTCCTCGGATGAGGGGGTAACGCAACTCCTGAGTCGCATCGACAATGAAGTGTCAATGATTGAGGAGCGCATCGAAGATCTCAACGGTACCTTGAAACGGGTGGATTTTCAGCGCGAACGCTATCTCAAACTTGTGTCCAACAAGGTAGTGCATGAGAGTTTGCGTACGCTTCAACGTGCGCAAAAGGATTTGAATGCTGCTCGATTCAAAGAAGATGATGGCGAGAGTCAATACCGCGCGCTCAGACATCTTGTGGCATTGCTGCGAGATGCCTGCGAGCGACGTCGCACCGTCGGGGCACGTGCACTGCTTGATCCGCGTTACCGACTGGAATTCGCGGTCTCGGTCATTAGTCGCGACGATGATTCACTTATCGAAACGCGTACCAGCTCGCAGGGCGGCAGTGGTGGTGAAAAAGAAATTATTGCCTCTTATGTGCTTACGGCGTCCCTGAGTTATGCATTGTGTCCCGCTGGTGCTAGCCTGCCATTGTTCGGAACCATCGTACTCGATGAAGCTTTCTCAAGAAGCTCCCAGGTGGTTGCCGGCCGCATCATCGCAGCTCTTAAGGAGTTCGGTCTGCATGCTGTGTTTGTTACACCCAACAAAGAAATGCGGCTGCTACGCAATCACACACGCTCGGCCATTATAGTGCACCGGCGCGCTCAGGCTTCGACCTTGGTCTCCATGAGCTGGCAGGCATTGGAGAAGGAGCGGATGCAAATTGACGAACGGCTTCGCATGGATACGTGAAATCACCTCAACACATCGCTACCCGCATGCAGAGTCAATGGGGACGCAAACCCTTTAGGCTCGACATGCTGACCACGGTCGATGCTTGGCCCATGAAATACAACATCGGGATACCGTCGGCGAACGATTTGACGACAACGCCAGCTGCTATTCGGGAGCATATCGCTCGCTGGCGACGGGTGTCAGTGGGCGAGGTAGTGTGGCGCGACGTAAAATACCGAGCGAGTTCCGAACCCATTTCTATGCCATCTCACTGGATACTGGCACGCCCATCGGATTGGGTACGCGCAACCTCAGATCGCCAGCTTGCGGCAGACTTTGATTTGTTGGCGTATTTGATCGGGCATGCTGATGTTGAATTCCATGATGCGCTTATTCAAAACCTTATGTTGCTACAAGGACGCTCCCGAGAAGAATTGCTAGCAGCTGTGGAGCTTGCTGCCAGGCTCAAGCCAGGCGAAGCGCAAGGGCGCCCCCTGCGACTGCTTTCAGGCCACAGCGTCGATACCAAGTTCTTTGAGCGCAATCGTAAATTGCTGGTCTGTCTGCTTGATGCACGCTTCGACGGTGAAGTCAGAGAGCAGGGCTTAAACGGATTTCTCGACGCCACGCCCGATGGTGAGCACTGGTTGCTGCTTGTGCCATTGCAGAAAAACCTTCTGCCGTTCAAGACCCAACAGGTCCGTTCACTGGAACTTTCTGCACTAAAAGAAGGCGTAATTCGAGCAAGTCGGATTCTTGTGGTTGAGAACCGGCAGTGCTGGCACTTGTTGCCCGAGCTCGATGACACCATCGCTATTCTGGGCAGTGGGCTCGATTTAGACTGGCTCACGGCTCAATGGTTGGACGGTAAGGACATAGCTTACTGGGGTGATATAGATACTTGGGGGCTGACCATGCTGGCTCGTGCCCGACAACATCGACCCCAGTTGACAGCCCTGTTAACTGACCAGAAAATTTTCGAACTGTATGCCGAAGGTAGCGCAGTGGTTGAATCAGTTGCGGCAGGTGAGCAGCCCCCTAATGCGCTTAACGATGATGAACGTACTCTCTACCAATGGTTACTCACGCGCGAGCGTGGCCGGCTCGAACAGGAATATTTGCCTGTTGATTTGGTGCATGAAATGTTAAAGCGGTGGATTACGATGCCGTGCTGATTGCTTGGAGCTTACTTACATATGCCCACTCCAAAGACTTGAGAGTGGAGCTGCGGACATGTTGTCTGCGAATGGAACCACTTGATCATGATCGACCACGTTCTTGATCGATAACAATAGGCCAGGTGCGTGTTGGATTCCATCGATTACAGCGCGATCTAGTCCCCGATGCTCATGTGAGACTTTCTTGGACAGTGCTTGACGTCTACCCACTAAGCATCCTGCAACCACTTCAACTTATCAATCGGATAACCCAAAAACCACTTAGTCCTCTCAATAATAATTCTTGAAGACACCTTCTGCACACCAAGCTCCGCATCCCCTGAAATCCGGTCGCACAGTTTATTCAGCTCCTCAATATTGCGACAACAGGTGAAGGACATATAATCAACACTGCCTGTCAAACGCAAGCAATCCATGAATTCTGGAATGTCGTTAATCGCGTTGGCAAATCGTGTGCGAGAATCTGGATCGTTGGCTGTGAGCGTGAATTCCACATACGCCAGTACATGCTCGCAGATCTGTTCCAAATCCACTTCTGCATGAAAACCTGTGAGTACACCTGATTGCCGTAAGGTGGCCACTCTTTTGGAGCACGCAGCTGGCGATAAGCCAACTTTTTCTGCCAGGTCATTATTGCTGATGTCAGATTGGTACTGAATGGTGCTCAGTATTTTGCGATTAATAGAATCGAGTTTGATCTTGCTTTTTTCTGTTGTTTTGTCAGTCACGTTCTTACACTCGATTCTAGAAGCTTGTGAGGAATTGATACTGACGCTCAGTGGGCAGTATCCGCTGCCACCACATTAAATTATTTTCGTTTTGAAGTGCTGCAGGGGTACAAATGCTTGAAAACTACCCCTGCATTCAATCGATTTTTTCGCAGGCACTAGCTTACACTCGAAACTATCCTATTTATCAGTGAGTGTTGAAAATGCGTATTGGCATAGATGTCGGGGGAACTCACACTGATGCCGCACTCCTCAGTGGTGACAAGGTCGTGGAGACCTGTAAGGCGCTTACCACCAGTGATGTGATGTCCGGTATTCTCGACGTTC
Organism: Granulosicoccus sp.; assembly: GCA_023301725.1. Classification (GTDB taxonomy): domain Bacteria; phylum Pseudomonadota; class Gammaproteobacteria; order Granulosicoccales; family Granulosicoccaceae; genus Granulosicoccus. The sequence continues at coordinate 53,929 of JALZUD010000069.1, forward strand.
TGTCGCAATTGCAATCGCAGTGCCCAGAGCCCATCATCGCTGACGCCATCATGATTGGCACTACTCAGTTCACTAATGCTGTTATCGAAAGAAGGTCGCTACGGCCAGTAGCAGCCATTCGTTTGGGTGCGCCGTCGGGAAAAGGTCTACCCCCTTTTGTAGGGTGGCCTGAAGATATTGCCTCGGTGGTCTGTGCGGCTGTCTATGAGCTGCATGGTGGCTATTTATATGATGGCCAGCAGTTGGCCCCGCTTGATGAGGTGGAACTTGAAAAAGTCATTGATGATCTGCAACGTCGAGACGTTGAAGCGGTAGCTATTACATCGGCCTTCTCTCCTATGAATAGCGCGCCAGAGTTGAGGGTAAAAGAGCGCGTTCAACAAGCGTTGCCTCATTGTCGAATTACCCTGTCTCATGAGATAGGGCGAGTGGGGTTGCTAGAGCGTGAGAATGCGGCAATCCTCAACGCCTCGTTATTGCACTTTGCTGACGATGTCATAACGGCTTTGGAAGTGGCGTTAAAAAATTCGCAGCATACGTGCCCCGTGTTTATCAGTCAAAACGACGGTACCTTGATGGATGTGTCCTTTGCGCGTCGTTTTCCAGCATTAACGTTTGCCTCTGGCCCTACCAACTCGCTGCGAGGCGCGGCCAAACTCACGGGGCTGGATGAGGCCATCGTTATTGATATTGGTGGCACCACCACCGATTTTGGTGTGTTGCGTGGTGGCTTTCCTCGTGAATCTAATCTGGTGGTGGAGGTGGGTGGCGTCCGTACCAACTTTAGGATGCCAGATATTTTGGCTATCGGCTTAGGTGGTGGAAGTTTGGTAGCAAGCGACGGATCATCGGTTGGACCTCAATCTGTGGGGCATCAACTTGTTAACGAAGGGCTGGTATTCGGTGGTTCAACACTGAGCGCAAGCGACGTAGCCGTAGCGGCTGGCCAAGCGTCAATGGGTGACGTATCCAATGTGCATGGCCTAGACAAAGACACCGTGATCGCAGCACTTGCGCAGATCCATAACATGCTCAATGCCGGGGTGCGAAAGATGAACCCCGGTAAAACCCCCTTGCCTGTGGTGCTAGTGGGCGGCGGGGCTGCCATTGTTCCCGATTCGCTAAGTGCTGAATTGACAGTGTTGAGACCCGAGTATTGCGATGTGGCAAATGCGATTGGGGCGGCGATTGCTCAAATTGGTGGTGAGGCGGAGCGCTTTGTCTCGTATCAGACGATGTCACGCGAGAGTGCGATTGAACAGGTGCGCTCTGAGGCTATTAAAAGAGCCGTTACGGCAGGTGCTGATATAAAAACGATTCGTGTCAACGATATCGAAGAAGTCGCTATTCCTTATATGGATAACGGATCGACTCGCGTGCGTGTGAAAGTGATCGGTGATGTAGCAGCGCTTCAATCGTCTGATGCTAAAGAGGCTGTGTGATGAAACTTCAAGAGCAGCAGTTAAAGGACTTGGCAACGGGGGCAGCCTTTCTAGCTACAGGAGGCGGTGGAGATCCCTACTTGAGTTTGCTGTGCGCTCAGCAATCTATAAAGCACTATCAACCAGCTGATCTTATCTCCATTGATGATCTGCCCGAAGATGCAGTGGTTGTAGCTGTAGGTTCGGTCGGTGCGCCAACAACCAGTCTGGAACTACTGCCTTCTATTGACGATCCGGTTATCGCTATAAAAGCGTTCGAGGCGCATAGGGGCGTTAAGGTTGATGCCGTAGTGTCTTTTGAAATAGGGGGTGCTAACTCACTTATTCCCATTGTGGCGGCCGCGGCCTCGGGTATTCCAGTTATCGATGGAGATGGTATGGGCCGAGCTCTGCCTGAAGTTCAAATGATGACGTATTCCATAGCAGGCATCTCGCCAACACCGTCGGTAGCGGTTGACTATGCAGGAAACTGTGTTGTGTTTGACAACGTCACTGTGCTGGAATACGAAGAACAGATACGAGACTTTGCCATGCAACGCGGTGGTATGGTAACAACAGTAGAATTTTGTATGTCAGCATCTGAGCTTCGCAGTTGTATTGTTCCTGATACTGTTTCGCTAGCGATAAAAATCGGCGAGGTGTTAAGGGTAGAACAAGGCAATGCGTTAGAACTGATAGAGCAGCTACGCGAAGTTTTTGAACCCACGGCCTATGGTGATATTGCCACGCTTTTTACCGGCACTGTGACTGATGTTGCCACGTCAGTTATCGGTGGCTACGATATCGGCTATGCAACGCTACGTTCTGATAACAATGATGTTGAGGAAGACGTCAAGGTGGATATTAAAAATGAATACTTAACACTATGGGCGGGTAACAGTTTGCGCGCTTGCGTGCCAGATTTGATTACCTTCCTTGACAGTGAAACAGGCCAACCGATAAACAGTGAGCGCCTCGCATTTGGCCAGCGTGTAACTATTGTGGGTATTGGCTGTCCTGCACATTTTAGAACGAGCAAAGCATTGGACGTAGTAGGGCCTCGATGCTTTGGTTTTGATTTTGACTTCACCCCTATTGAAGAATTGATTACGCAATAACTAATATTAATTAATCACCATTAAACACCACTAACCACAAGGACCATTATGAAAGCAACAGCAAGCCTGATTGCAGCGACAGTCGCTGTTATGTTGTGGAGCGCACCAATAGTTGCGCAAAGCAAAAATATATTTACGGCAACGTATACAACAGGGTTTATTGATCTTGATCCGAGTACAGCGGCATAATCTGAAATTGCCGTACTGGCCAATGTGTACGAGCCTCTGGTTTGGTGGCAGCCTGGTGAGAATGGTGCTGATGGCGCATTGAATCCAGGCCTTGCCACGAGCTGGGAGCCCAGTGAAGATGGATTGACATGGACGTTCCAATTGCGCGATGGTGTCGCATTCAGCGATGGCACGCCTTTTACCTCTGAGGCGGTTAAATTTTCCATTGAGCGTGCACAACGGTTGGAAGGTGCGTCTGCTTGGATTTGGTGGGCCGTAGAATCTATTGATACGCCCGATCCATTAACGGCCGTTTTTACGTTAAGTGAACCTTCGCCAATTCCATTGATTGCATCATCGGCGTATAGCGCCTGGATGATCAGTCCTGCTGTGGGTGATAAAACAGGAGAATGGTTCAATGCGGGGAATGCTGCGGGTACTGGTCCTTTCACCATTCGTAGCTACAAGCCAGGCGTACAAACTATTCTTGAAAGAAATGTTGATTACTGGGGGGAGGCGCCAGAAGGTGCTATCGATATTGCTGTAATTGATAATGTTGAAGACCCTGTACTACGTGAGCAACGTTTGTTAGGTGGGAAAAGCGATTGGTCTGAAGGTTTAGAGACAGACAACCTTGCACAGATAGATGCGAATGACAATGTCAGTATTGCGCGCTTCGATGCGTTTCAAAACTTCTTTGGCATGTACAACACTGCCAAGCCACCACTGGATAACTTGCAGGTACGTCAGGCTTTGTCATACGCGTTTCCTTACGATCAAATGGTCAATAACATCATGAGTGGTCAGGTATCCCAGGCGCGAGGCGTTGTACCTGCTGGAATGCCAGGCCATGCCGATGACGCACAGCAATTTACTCAGGATTTGGGCAAAGCTAAGGCTTTGCTAGCGGAAGCTGGCGTGCCTGAGAATAGTCTCAACCTAACGGTAACTTATACAGCCGGATCTCCAGAGCCGCAGAAGGCTGCTGAGATCTATAAAGCGGCTTTGGCTAGTATCGGTGTAGAGTTAACGCTGCAACCCATGTCATGGGAAGCACAGTACGAGCTGGCTACATCCAATCCTGAAACAGCTCAAGATATATTCATGATGGTTTGGTGGCCAACGTACGTCACCTCATTAGATTTTCTGGCCTCATTGTTCAAAAGTGAAGAGTCGGTTAATTACAATTTGTCGTACTACAAAAACCCGGCCTTTGATGAGCTAGTAGATGCTGGTGCTGCCACTATGGCCACTGATGCGGCAAGTTCAGCTGCCTCTTTTGAAGATGCTTCTCGCTTGCTTGCAGCTGATGCGCCAGCAGTATTTATGTACGATCAGAAAAGTACGTACGGTGTTAGTAACGATATCAAAAACTTTGTCAGCAACCCAGCCTACTCGCACGTTGTTTTTCTTAATCAGATATCTCGTTAAATAAACGTGCCTCACTTTTTGTCTTATTGCCATTGTACGTTTCGATGGGAAACAGCATGTCTGGGTTGACGCGTATGCTGCGCCGCCTAGGCATGACATTGTTGGTGATCATTTGTGTCTCAATGATCACCTTTATGGCAACACGTTTTTTACCTGCAGACCCTGCGGCTTTGTACGCAGGGCCGCGGGCCAGTGCTGACAAAATTGCAGAGGTGCGTATTCAACTCGGGCTAGATAAGCCAGTAGCACTTCAGTATTTTTCGTTTGCAGGTGATGCGTTAAGAGGTGACTTCGGCATCTCGTTTCGTACCCGGCAACCCATAAGCTCCGACATTAAACGATTTCTCCCCGCAACACTGGAGCTGGTTTTCACGGCTATGGCATTAGCCATCATTATTGGCATTCCATTAGGGGTGGTTGCTGCTTTGCACCCCGGTGGCGTGGTCGATCAGCTCACTCGCTTGCTCGCCATCTCGATGGCATCAATACCCAGTTTTTGGGTGGCGATGATCCTGCAGCTTATTTTTTTCAAATGGTTAGATTGGCTTCCTTTGTCTGGACAAGTGTCCACAGAGACTATGCTGTTTAATCCTATCGAGCCCATAACCGGTATGGGAACACTCGACGCACTATTAGGCAGAAACTGGGTGGGTTTCCGTGATGCGTTTCTACACTTGATGCTCCCGGCGTTAACACTTTCTTTGTACCCCATTGGTTTAGCCTTAAGAATGACGCGAAGTTCTATGGGCGTAGTGATGAAAGAGCGATACATCACCACGGCACGCGCAATGGGAATTAGTACAACACAAATACTGTTTAAATTTGCTTTAAAAAATGCGTTAGCACCGGTACTCACGGTCTTGGGATTAACATTTGCATTTTCTCTAACCGGTGCTGTGCTGGTCGAGGTCATTTTTGATTGGCCTGGTATAGGAGCTTATGTCACAGCCGCCATTCTCGCCGTTGATTTTCCTGTCATCATGGCGGTAACGCTTGTCGGCACTATCGTTTACATTGTGGTGAATTTGTTGGTGGATATGGCACAAGCGATGTTGGATCCACGCGTGACAGCAAGCTAATGGCAATGTCGCAACTCAACAATATAAAAACCAGCTCTTATCAACGATTTCTATCAGATAAGGCAGGGTTGTTCAGCCTTGTAGTGATTATCGCTATATTGGCATGTATTACCTTTGCGCCCTGGTTAACTAACCATACAGATCAAGGCCTAGGTACGCCTGGCCTTGATAGGCTTATGCCGCCCTCTAGCGACTACATCTTAGGAACAGATAGTTTGGGGCGAGATCTATGGGCACGTATCCTTTATGGTGGGCGTGTATCTGTTTTGCTCGCCGTGTTAGTCGTTGCACTAGCGTTGCTTATAGGCACGCCACTGGGAATCATTGCTGGCTATTTTGGTGGGTGGATTGATGAAATCATTATGCGAGTCGTTGATATTTTTCTGGCGTTTCCGCCTTTGTTACTTGCAATATTTCTGGCAGCTGTTCTAGGGCCTGGGCTGTTCAATATGGTGCTGGCCATTGGTTTGGGTTGGTGGCCTTGGTATACCAGGATTGCTCGAGCTCAGGTGCTGAGCTATCGTCAGCGCCCGTTTGTAGAAGCAGCTGAATTTATGGGTGTGAGTCATACTAGAATAATGACTCGTCATTTGTTCCCCTTCGTGGGTTCTCCGGTGTTAATACAATCAACACTGGATCTTGGCTCGGCCATTCTCACCGTAGCAGCGTTATCATTTTTAGGGTTGGGCTTGCCGCCACCAACACCCGATTGGGGGCAGATCATCAGTGAAGGTCGTGTCTATTTCCCTGATCGCTGGTGGTATGTCACCTTCCCCGGGTTGGCTATTTTTATAACCGCCTTAGCGTTTAATTTATTAGGTGATAGTTTTCGCAGTTCAGTCGATCCAGATCGAGGTTCTTAATGGCCTATCTGGATATTCAAAATTTATCGGTCACTACCGTATCACCCAAGGGCATGGTTAAGCTCGTCAACGGTGTGTCGTTCACAGTTGATCGTGGTGAAATAATGGGTATTGTGGGTGAGTCAGGCTCTGGTAAAACCCTGACCTGTTCTGCAATGTTAAGTTTGTTGCCCAATGGGATGTCGGTACTCGCTGATAAAATGACATTAGCAGATGCAGATTTGTTAACAACACCTCCTAGCCAGGTTCGTGGCAAATTGATTTCAATGATTTTTCAGGATCCGGCAGCGGCTTTAAACCCTGTGTTCTCTATTCACTCTCAGCTCAATGCGGTACTGAGGCGGCATACCAAACTTGACTCAACTCAGCGAAAGGACGCGCTTCATCAATTACTCTCTGATGTAGGGTTGCCAGACACGCAACGAGTGGCTCGAAGCTATCCTCATGAATTGTCAGGAGGCATGCAGCAGCGTGTACTCATTGCTATGGCTTTATCAACAGGGGCTCAAACGCTAATTGCTGATGAGCCCACCACCGCATTGGACGTCACTGTTCAAGCTCAAATTCTTGAATTACTAAAAACCTTGCGTACCCGTCTGGAGCTGACGATCCTATTTATCAGTCATGATTTAGCCGTTGTCTCTCAAGTGTGCGATAAAGTGGCTGTTATGCGCCAAGGGCAGATCGTGGAGCAAGGGCTAGTGTCCACTGTTCTGGGACAACCGCAACATGCGTATACGCGTGCACTGTTAGCGTCACGTTTAGGTGGCGCTTCAAAGCGTGGCTCATTGCCAACGGTGACAGCGTCGCTAGTAGAAGGGGCTAAAACGGATGGCTGATATTCTACGAGTCAGTCATATCTCTAAACAATTCATCCGCTCGAATGGTTGGTTCAAACGTGAATACATCGATGTACTCGATGCCGTGTCGTTTTGTATCGATAGCGGAGAGACACTCGGGTTAGTTGGAGAATCCGGGTCGGGTAAAACAACTGTTGCGCGATGCGTCATGGGCATGCTGCAGCCAGACTCAGGATCCATTACTTTTAATGGGAACGACATGACATCACAGGATCGAAGCTTGCGGCAAACCGTGCGGCGTCAGCTGGCTATTGTGTATCAAAATCCGTATCTGTCACTTAACCCGCACTTTACTCTGTTTGAACTTATTGCAGAACCCATTAGAGCCAATGAGAAGACCACAAAACCGGACCTTGTAAAACGTGTAGTTTTGCTAATGGGGCAAGTGGGTTTAAGTGAAGAGCTTATGGCTAGAAAAATTGGCGACTTGTCGGGTGGGCAAGCTCAGAGAGTGGCCATTGCCAGAGCGCTAGCGTTAAAGCCCAAATTGATCATACTGGATGAACCCACATCAGCGTTGGATGTTTCTGTGCAAGCTCAAATTCTCAACTTACTGGCATCTTTGCAGAGTAGTGTAGGGTATAGCTATCTGTTAATCACGCACGATCTTGATGTGGTGAGACACTCATGCGATAGGGTTCTTGTTATGTCTCAAGGGAGTATTGTAGAGAGTGGCAATACCAATACCGTGTTAGATACACCGACACATGCCTATACGCAGCAGCTGATAGCCGCCACCCCAAAACTGAAGTATTCGACTTCTAATTCGTAGATGCTCAGACTTTGAGGGTTTTGAGCTTCAATGATGAGAAAAATCCTTAATGTAAAGTACTCCACACTGGAAAGAGGCGATGGCGAGTTGATGCAGTGAGAAAGAGCCTCCCTAGAGCTCTAGCGTCGTGCGGCCTCATCAATCGCCCTAGTGCAATTTGCGCATATTGCGTGAGTTTAGACAAGCCAAATTATTCCAACTAGAATCACCCCAAGCATTGGCAGTCACTAAAATAATTCCGCTATGAAACTGTGCATCATGCAAACAACCCCGGTTAGCGGCAAAAATGCGCTGGCCAACAACCTACAGTCTCTTGACAGGGCTGTAGAGCATGCCGCCGCGCAACAGGCTGACATCTTAATCACCCCCGAGATGTTCTTAACCGGCTACAACATCGGTGCACCAGCTGTGCGCGCTGCCGCTCAAAAAACCGATGGACACGTGCTGCAGCAAGTTGCCACTTTGGCGAGCACACACAATATTGCCATTTTGGTAGGGTTCCCAGAGTTGTCCGATGACGGCCTTATCTACAACAGTGCGGCGTTCATAGAGCCCAGCGGTGCAACTTTGTGCGTGTATCGAAAAACTCATCTATTTGGTGATGTCGACCGGGCGCAATTTGCAGCAGGTACTGTTCTTAACGCTCCATTTACTTATAAAGGCTGGCAAGTAGCCATCGCTATTTGCTACGACATTGAATTTCCAGAGGTTGCGCGTTTTTACGCACAAGCAGGGGCTGAGCTTATTCTTACACCAACGGCTAATATGGCACCGTTTCATAGCGTGACAAATAATATGGTGCCCGTACGCGCGCAAGAGAATGCCTTATACATC
>JALZUD010000070.1 GCA_023301725.1 Granulosicoccus sp.
TTCGGCACCGGCACGCTCAACGATAGCTTGGTGTAACGTTGTTAAAAATGATGTAAGTTCTACACTTCGTGCTTGCATTGTCTGCTTTAGCTTTTAATGATCAGATGCTCAGGCCCATAGGGATGATGTGTAATATTCGTGTTACCACTTTCATTAATCACCAGAATATCGTGCTCCCGATAACCACCAGCGCCGGGCAAATTATCGGGTATGGTTATCATGGGTTCCATGGAAATCACCATGCCTGCCTCAAGCACTGTCTCGCAATCTTCACGTAACTCAAGTCCTGCTTCGCGACCATAGTAGTGGGATAGTACGCCGAACGAGTGTCCATAGCCAAAAGAGCGATACTGCAATAGTTCTTCTGAAGCATAAATCTCGTTGAGCTCCTTGGCAATGTCCGAGCACTTAGCACCAGGAATGAGTAGCTCTTTGCCTCGATCATGTACCTTACAGTTGATATCCCACAAGTGAACATGTTCGTCGCTTGCCTCTTCAGCAAACAATGTACGTTCAAGTGCCACGTAATAGCCCGCCACCATCGGGAAACAATTCAAAGACAGGATGTCGCCGCGCTCTATTTTGCGGCTAGTGACCGGGTTGTGCGCGCCATCGGTATTAAGACCTGATTGAAACCATGTCCAGGTATCCAGTAACTCGCCGTCAGGCCAACTTTTAGCAATCTCGTTAACCATTGTGGCAGTGGAGTGCAAAGCCACCTCGCGCTCACTTACACCAACACCAATAGCATCAACACAGGCCGCTCCACCGATATCTGCAATGCGAGTCATCTCAGTGATATGAGTAATTTCCTCAGGCGACTTAATCATACGCAGCAACATAGAGGGGGCGGAGATATCAACAAACTCTACATTCGAGAATTCTGCCTTCAGCAAGTTCAGAAGATCGATATTGACATGATCAAATTCGATCCCTATGCGCTTGGCACTACCCACCAAGTCACGCACTGCATGAAAGTAGTTATCTCGGCTCCAGTCAGTGTATGTGACGTTGTTGCCGAAAGTTCGACGCCAAGGTTGGCCTCCGTCGATACCAGCGCTAATGCTGGTGGCGTTATCGGCAGTGATCACAAAGCCGTAGCGCCTACCAAAATAGCAGTAGAGAAAATCGGAGTAGTAATTAATACAATGGTATGAGGTGAATAATGCCGCATCGACATTGTTCGAAGACATGTGCTGACGTATCGCGTCGTGACGACGCTGCATCTCGGCAGCAGAAAAAGTTGGCTTGGCCTTGTCACCGTTGTTTGTGTAATCCTGAAAACGTTCGCGTTCCATATCAACTGACCTTGCCTGTGTGTGACTGTTTTTCATGAACCGCACTATTCACTCAAATCAGAAGCCCGTCAAAAGATCATTTTTCATGCGCCCTTTAGTTTTATTCATGTGATCGTGTAAACCCTGCAATATGAGAGCCAGCACTAAAAGTGCTGCGCATGTTCTTCAGAACTCAACGTCTATGCTATATCCAAGGGCGTACACTAGATGCACAGCGGTGACAATAGCTTGCAAGCGCAGTGCGCGAATAATTACGCAAACGTAGCCATAGCGCGATCGATTAAACCGACAGACTTAGGTATTGGGGTCATCTCAGCATGCTCATAAGGACTTAGCCAACTCACGCAGCTCGTTCTTTCTAACCTTTCCAGTGGTTGTTTTAGGTAGTTCGCCAAAAACAATTTTCTTGGGCCGCTGGAATCCAGCCAGGCCACTGCGAGCATGCGCCAGCAGTTCATCTTCAGTAGTTGTTGCTCCACCTGCGAGTTCAACAAAGGCGCACGGTACTTCTCCCCATTTATCATCAGGCATTGCCACCACGGCAGCAACGAATACAGCAGGATGCGAATAGAGTGCTTTCTCTACTTCTATGGACGAAATGTTTTCGCCGCCTGAAATAATAATGTCCTTAGCACGATCACGGATCTCTACATAACCGTCAGGATGTTGGACCGCTATATCGCCAGACCAAAACCATCCGTCCTTAAACGACTTGGCGGTATCTTCTGCTTGTTTCAAATAACCTTTCATCACAATGTTTCCACGAAAGGCTATCTCACCCAGTGTTTTGCCATCCCATGGTACTGGTTGAGCGTTAGCAGGGTCTAGCACCATAACGTCTTCCTGTAGCTCGTAGGCCACGCCTTGTCGCGCCTTAAGCTGCGCTTGCTCCTCTGGAGGTAAGTTGCTCCACGCAGGCTTTTCAGCGCAAACAACCGCTGGGCCGTAAACTTCAGTCAAACCATAGACATGAGTGATAGAGATTCCCATCGCCTCCATTGCTGCAATGGCGGATGCTGGAGGTGGAGAAGCTGCGGTCATCATTTTGATCTGCTGTGAAAACTTGCGTCTGTCATCTGATACCGCACTTGAGATCATCGACATGATGATCGGTGCGCCACATAAATGTGTGACCCCATGATCTGCAAAGGCATCGTAAATTGCCTCAGCCCGTGGTGCCCGCAAAAACACATGCGTGCCAGCCAACAAGGTGATGGTCCAGGGAAAGCACCAGCCATTGCAGTGAAATAAGGGTAGCGTCCATAAATAGATAGGGTGATGTGGCATCTCCCAAGTCACTACATTGTTAACTGAATTAGTCCAGGCACCTCGATGTGAATACACCACGCCCTTGGGCCGCCCTGTTGTGCCTGATGTATAGCTTAGCGACAGTGCATCCCACTCATCATCCGGTAAAGCGTAAGCGAACTCCGCAGAACCTTCAGCCAGTAATTGTTCGTAAGTTATTTCACCGATCCTGTCACCGCCAGGACCTTGTGAATCTTCTATATCAATAATGAGCAGCTCACGTCCAGATTGCTTAACCGCATCCGCAACCATGGCTGAAAATTCAGTATCAACCAGCAGAACACTCGCTTCGCCATGATCCAATATATACGCGATGGTGCTGGCATCGAGCCGCACATTGTTAGCGTTTAAAACCGCACCAAGCATTGGCAAAGCGAGTGCGCATTCCAACGCTTCGGGAATGTTGGGTGCAACCAACGACACGGTATCGCCCTTACCAACACCACGCTTTTGCAAGGCTGATGCGAGCCGCTTACAACGTGTCGCCACCTCCCCCCAATTTCGTCGAATACTCCCATGTATTTGCGCTGGAAGTTCGGGGTGCACTCGTTCAACCCGTTTAAGGATCGACACCGGCGATAGAGCTGCGTGATTGGCAGCGCAACATTGAAGTTCTGGCCCGTCGTAGATCATTCGTCTCTCCATTCAGGCATAGGTTCTTTGCGGGTAAAGGCACCGATACCCGCCTCTGCATCTTTGGCCATCATGTTTGTTGCCATCACTCGCCCGGTTAATGCATAGGCCTCGTCTAAGGGCAGTTCAGCCTGCGCGTAGAAAGCCTGCTTGCCAATTTTGATCGCAGCTGTTGATTTACTGGCAATGGTGCGTGCCATCTCCAGGGTGGCGTTCTCTAGAGCTTCCCGTTGGACAATTCGATTGACCAGACCCATCTCAGCGGCACGAGCTGCAGGCAGGAACTCGCCTAGCAGTAACATTTCCATGGCAAGCTTGCGCGGCACGTTTCGACTTAGTGCAACCATGGGTGTCGAGCAGAAGAGCCCAATATTCACGCCTGACGTGGCAAATTTGGCATCCTCCGATGCTACAGCCAAATCACAGGAAGCAACGAGCTGGCATCCAGCGGCTGTGGCGATCCCTTTAACTTCGGCTATCACCGGTTGAGGTAAGTGCACTATGCGTAGCATCATGGCTGAACAGGTTTTAAACAAGTCCTGGAAGTATTGAAACCCGCCGTCTGCATCCTTGCGGCGCGCAGTCATCTCTTTCAGATTGTGACCTGCACAGAAGTGATCGCCAGCGCTACGCAGAATGACCACCTTGACTGAGCAATCAGTCCCGATCTGATCAAATGTGAGCGATAAGGCGGCAAGCATGGCTTCAGACAATGCATTGATCGATGTAGGTGCATTGAGCGTTAAAACGGTAACACCATCGTCGTCGACCCGTTTTATGAGTTCAGAGTTTGTCATGATCGCAAAATTCCAATTATGTTTATACATCTCAAACGCTTTTACGCGTTAGCCGAACTCGCGTACCCTGCCGCACGGAAATTTTACTGGGTTGAGTCGGGCCTCGCAGGCCTAGTCACTCTAGGCCTGCGAGGCCCCGAGAGATCCAGGGAAAATGAGTACAGTCGGGGCCGCCTCCGGTACTTAGATGCTGCTATAGAAGCAGCGCAGCGGTTCTGGGCCGGAATTTTATGCATCACTAGGGTATACCTTGCCTGATAACCAATCTCTATCATTTCATATGGCATAAGTTTGTCAAGCCCTGCATTAATTGAGTTATCAATGCACGTGAACGAGACGCTACAATGCGCTTAAGAACTCGCATACGCACAACACAGTATCCTGCGCACAACGTAATTGAAACGTTGCTGGTTGCGAGACACCCAACATTGAGAGCGCTGTTAGTGATGAAGAATTTACCGGGCTGGCGCCGTTGGTTGCAAGCTTTGACAGAGCCTGCAGCAAGTCCTGCATTGGATACAATGCTAGAGGAGCATCGACAACGCCTGCCCGTCCTGTGGCTGCTGGGTAAAACAGGAGCCGGTAAATCATCCATCATTCAACGGTTGACCGGGGATGCGCGCGCCGAGATCGGCACGGGGTTCGAGCCCTGCACCCGATCGGCTATGCTGTACGAACACCCCAAGGTGGCTCCGGTGCTGCGATTCCTTGATACTCGAGGTCTTGGCGAAGCAGGCTACGACCCTAGCGATGACTTGCGCATGGCACAACAGGGTAGCCATGCGCTCTTAGTGATCACTCGGGTGGATGATCCTGCACAGGAGACGCTCATTGATGCGCTTAACGCATTGGAAGATAGTCGCGAGCAACTGGCTGTGCTTCATGTACACACGGCTTTACATACCCTTACCAATACGGATTTGCAACGCGCTATAGAACACAATGCACGACAGATAAAACACGTCATGCAAATGGATGTTGAGTCGGTCTCAGTCGATTTCACCGATCCGGATGACGGGTTTGAAGATCCGGACCTGGGATTGATACAACTGCGTGAGGCGATTATCGAGATGGTGCCTGAGCTCGCCCGTGTGCTGACGCGCCAGAGTGGTGAATCACAAGAGGATGCGTTGTTTCTCAGCGTGCGCCGAGAAATACTAGGCTATGCCGGTGCTTGTGGGGCGATTGATCTGTTGCCCGCGCTTGGTCTGGTCGCTGTGCCAAGCATACAAGGTAAAATGCTTCATACACTTGCTGGACGCTATGGTTTGTCTTGGGACAAGCGTATGGCTAGCGATTTCATCGCGGCACTGGGCACTAGTTTCGTGTATCGCTACCTGACATCTTTGGGGCTTCGTCAATTGGTCAAGTTTATTCCTGTGTACGGGCAAAGTGCAGGAGCGGCCGCTGCGGCCAGTATCAGTTTTGCCAGCACTTATGCGCTAGGACGTGCAGCCTGTTTGTATTTCTATAGGCGTAACCATGACAACCCTATCGATCCAGACTCATTGCGCCAAGCATTTATGGATGCTCTCAAAGAGCAGCGGCACTGATGTTAAAGTTTTTAGTTCGTGGACAACATGCGGCTCTTTGGTACGTGTTACTGGTGTTCTGCCTGCCAATAATCACACTGATCGGTTTTGGTCTGATACATCTATGGCAAAACCAATGGTTAATCCTAGTTTCGATAAGCTGGTTGACGGTGACACTCGCAGGTTTCGCCGTTTACCGCTTGTGGCCTGAGCGTCGCAAACCTCAAAAAGCAACAGAGATACCCTCGGCGGGTGACAGCGCTACTGGTGCAGACAGTGCACTTCTCGCGGACTTACCGATGCGCCTTGAGGCACGCGCAGATTGGACACGCCGGGACCACGAAGTATGGCGCGACTCATTGGGATCAATAGAAGAGATTCTGACTGTAAAACCTGCATGGGATGAGCTTCCAGAGCTTGCACTTGAGCTTCTGTCAAGCGTCTCTGAGCAATACGGTCACTTGAACTCCAGCGCAACATTAGAGTCCGGTGGGCTTCACAAAAAAGCCCGCAAGTCCGCCGACACGTATCATTTTACGCTGCCTGAAATGTTAATGGTTTTCTCTGTCACGTCCAGCCGCTATCGCCAGTTATTACTTGGCCATGTGCCCTTTGTGGAAAAAATAAAAATATCGGCAATCTTGAAATTGTATGCAAAACAAGATCAGATCATCACTGGGGCGGGCTGGATTAACACCGTGCGCCGCACTACACGTCTGGTTAATCCATTGGCTGCAGCGGCAGCCGAAATTCGTGATCATTTCACCGACCGTATTTTTACCTCTTTAAGTAACAAGGTGCAAGATGATCTGAAGCGACTGCTGTTGCAGGAGCTGGTACAGGTGGGGATGGATCTGTACAGCGGCCGCCTGAAAAGCACCGATGAGGAACTTTCTCACTATCAAAGTGACACTTATGTTGGAGATCGCCTAGCTGCGGCTGAGCCGGTGGAACCCCTGCGGGTGGTCCTACTAGGGCAAGTCAGTGCAGGCAAATCATCGCTAATCAACGCCATGTTAAATGCCTTAGAGGCTGAAACCGATATACTACCCACCACTGATAAATCTACTGTTCATGCGTTTTGTTTACCTAGTGACTCTGGTGCAGGTAATGCAAGTAGCGGATCAGAGACAAAGGCTGCTGACGAGGCGGAAAAACCATTCTCAGCCGATGTTCATTTGATAGACACAGTGGGTCTAGTGGATAACAGCGGCTCTATTAACGCTGCTCTTCTCGCAGCAAAACAGGCGGATCTGTTGATTTGGGTTACCCGATCTACACAACCTGCTCGTGCTCCTGAAGCACAATTGTATCAAGCGCTTATGCAAGTCTTTGCACAAGACCCTGCACTACGGCCTCCACCCATGTTGCTGGTTCTCTCGCACATAGATCAGTTGAGTCCTAAAGCTGAATGGGATCCACCCTACGATTTGAACAGTGATAGGCGTAAGGCACAAACGATTAAACGCGCTATTGAAAGTTGTGCAAAGCAGATTGGCTTTTCAAGTCAAACACCTGCTATACCGGTGGTTTTGGCACCACAACACGAACCTTACAACGTCGATGCACTGGTAGCGCAGATACTGTTATTGCGTCGTGAGGCTGCGCAAGTGCAATTGAATCGACGCCGACTCGAACGCGAGATGAACATGGGCGGGTGGCAAGATCGCTGGGATCAGGCCAGTAAGCTGGGCACAGTTACCGGCAAATTACTAACTCGCTCTTTTTTTGGTGATTAGTCGCGAGCTTGCTGCCATACCTGACTCAAGAAACGGCTCACTCGTAAAGACAAGTCCTCGAAATGAGGATTGTATGTAGACATTCCATAGGCACCATCATCCGGTGCCTCTTTGTTCCAGGGACCAAGCCACAATTCATCTGCCTGTTCACAAAAACGCACATCAGGGCGCGATCGTGGTCCACCAGACCCACAGTTGCGATACTCACCATCCACACCATAGTGATGATTTTCTGGAGATTGATGTATGGCCACATGAGTCAATCCGCTCACTTTAAAGCGTTCACTGAACCCTGCCAGATTAACAATAGACGCATCCCCTTCTGAGGTGGTAGTTGCATCGTCAAGCTTTGCAGATCCATAGTAGGTGATTGACTGACTGTTATTATGGTTCGCATGCTGTTCGAACAAACGTCTGTTTTTTCCAGTGCGCAACACCAGATCATCATCGCTTTGAATCAATAACCAGGGTATCGACACTGATCCCTGTTGTTTGATGGATTGATGAAATCGTTTTTTTGCTTTAATAGTTTGTGCAACGGCAATCGTAGGAATGGCCTCGTAACGATAGGCGTCATCTGGCTTTTCCTTATCGAGCCACTCACGTACCGGATGTAGCCATTGCGTCAGTTCAGCCCACGGCGATGTTGTCAGATAAAAAGCTGGCGACAGAGTCACCACTGCATCGATTGGTGAGTCAGCCTTTAGCGCTTCGGTAAGCACGAGCAAAGAGCCTAGTGAAAAACCGATGACCACCACGTGATCATGATCTGCCGCCGCCTGCTCGATCAGGTATTGCACGGTATCGGTCCAGTGAGATAATCGCGTTGTAAGCAAATCACCAGGCCGGGTGCCATGCCCCGGTAATAGGGTTGTTCTGGCAATGTAGCATTCTTGCGCCACCGCCTTGGCCAAATCACGCATTGAAAATGCAGTATCGGACAAACCATGAACCAGCAAAACAATACCGCGGGTGTCATCACACTCAGCCGCTGGTTTGAATTCTGCTGGAGACGCAAACATCACTTCCCGCGTTGCATAAGCAAAAGGCACTCTGGCCTTTGCCACCTCCTGTTGAATAGTTTCTGCATATTCATCAAAACTACTCGCCTTGAGAAGTTCGTCAGGATGTTGCCAGCCGACTGTCTCTAGCAGCTCTGGATAAACTACTCCACTTTTATTAAAGCCACACCCTGTTAACAAAAAAAGCAGGACCACTAAAAGTTGCCAATTAGGTTGACCTGAGGATGATGGGAATAACATTGATACGCCGCTTTAGCTAATTATCGTTACAGGAGAAAAATTGTGTATTGCGAGTGGGAGTGGTACTCGGCTACTCAACCACCAAAAATGGAATATTGGCAGTGGCGGCCCCACCTTTTCCGTCTAACGCATAGACAAAGAGGCGATACTCGCCTGCTTTTTCAGGCGACATAAAGTCCAGCGTGCTTAGTTCACCTAACGTTTTCATAGTTGCATCACTAATCGCCACTTGAGTGGGATTTTGCTCAAAATGTCCCCCATGACTACGAACGTCAACCTCTTCCAGAAGTTCCCAACGCAGTGACAGTACGTCGTTTTCGGGGTCATTGATGACGGCGGCGGCACGCATACGCTCACCTTTTTTGATCATAACATTTGCACCTGCAGGCTTTTCATCCAGCGTAATGGACAAGGCTACAGGCGCTCTGTTAGCAGGCCATTGGCCAGTCCAAACATGAGTTAGCTCATCCACTGACGCAATCTTCTCACCCGACTCAATAAACAAGCCATACCAGGTTGGCGTTCGTTCTTGTTTTTGTCCCCACAAAAACGCAAAGCTTCCCAGCAACTTACCTGTCGGATCATTAACGATACTACCTTCCATCCGCGCACGCATACCTTTGGCTTTATCAACACTGAGTTCCTCTATTTCACGTCCCCAACTCGTCGCCGGCATTTCCCAATGCCCTAGCGGACCGTATTCTGTGATCATGTAAGGCAGCGATATATCCAGATCAGTGTAAATTTGAGGTAACACTGGCAGAGCTCCATACGCCTGCAGCGATATAAAATCCAGATCGGGTATCGCTTCGAGCGCGGTATTGATATCTTGCGCAAGCGTGGGTGTGAGTGCAAATGCAACAGTGACAGGATGATCGGGGTCCGTGTTTTTAATATCTTTGGCCAAGCGTCCAATAGATTCGTACACCAGTGGGTTGGCAGGTAAGAGCTGCCCATCGTCAGAGACCATCAAGTTGGGTTCATTTCCCATTATCCAGCCCAGAATATTGGGGTGATCTTGGTGTTGAGCAACAATGTTCATTAACCGTATATGCTGAGCTTCCACCGCAACTGCATCGTTATAGTCGAACCCTTGAAGTTCTTTACCAACGTCCAAACCCACCAGCACCATCAGGTTATGTTCAACAGCTGCTTCAAGCTGGACATGCAGTGAGTGGGAATCCCACGTTCGAAAGGCATTGCCTCCAGCATCGGCAAGGCGTTTAACACCTTGCTTGTCGTTGAAACCCATCCCTACTCCATTAATTGGGAATGGTTTGTTGTCAACTAATAGTTCGGATCTACCGTCACGATCAGCAATGATAACAACAGAAGATTGTGCACTGAATGCAGACAGTACTGAAGTTATGAACACCAACACCTGAAACGGTCTTTGCAACGCTTTCATCTGGATTACCACTGGTAAAAATTATAATTCATGCAGACAAAAAGCCTTCCTCACATAAAAACCACTCAATGGCATAAACAATAGGGCATGTGGAGAAGTTAACGGAGGAACGTCTTGCCTGTTATCGCGGTTTCAGATCCTACTCTTTGAGCGTTGGAGTCCGGTCTTAAGGGCACGTACTCGCTCGTACTAGCGCATCGTAAAGGCGAGCACCCAACGACCCTTGCCTACTTGATTTTTCAACTGAGCATCGAGAAGGTCATACTCATACTTTAACTGAACACAGTGTTTTTTAGGCGCACCACACGTTAGGATTGTCCGAACACTCAAGCTTGCATCTCGATTTCGTATAAAACGACGTGATGCGAACGAAGGGTGCGCTGGATGGCTATCTGGCGTAAACGTCCAGTTAGTTGTTCCCTGCGCTGTGTCTTCAATAAACGTTGTCCAGCCACGTTCTTTGAACTCGGTTATTGATTGAGTCGTGCGCAATTCACTGAGTTTTAGAGCATACCTATCCTCTAAAACAGGATTAGTGCTGCAAGATACAACTCCAAGAGTCAGAAGTAATGCGCTTATTCTCATTGTGTAATCACCTTCAAGCGTGCACAGTCAGTGTAGTGCTATCGTTCAGGACTAACTCAATTCACTTGAACCTCACTTGAACCAAGCACACAGATATAGACACTAAGGTTGCGCATAAATTCCGGAGACTAGGAATATCCTCGAAAGTGGAGCTCGGGCAACGCTCGTTGGCTCCATAATATCTTGTTCGAACCCACTCTTAGCGTAAGAGCTCTAACCTTTATGCTCACGTGCTCACGTGCTC
>JALZUD010000071.1 GCA_023301725.1 Granulosicoccus sp.
ATTACACCTTGCTCGTAAGTGACATCCTGAATGTGGCCTGCTGTTGCTTTGTCTAAGGGCGCCTTGGTGGCTCTGTCAGCAACCAGTTCGATGGCGCTCATTAGGCCGCGTCCTCCACGTACATCGCCAATGAACTCGTGCTTGAGTTTGAGTTTATTTAAGCCATCGAACATCTGCGTTCCACGCGCTGCGGCGTTTACAGGAACATCGAGGCGTTTGGTTTCTTTCAGGCAGGCCAGTGCAGCAGCAGCTCCAACAGGGTGGCCAGAGTAGGTATATCCATGACCAATGTTGCCTGCAGCAGAGGTGTCCTGTTCGAACACATCGGCTACCGCATGAGACAACATCAGCGCACCGAATGGAAAGTAGCCATTGGTAATGGCCTTAGCAGTACACATCATGTCGGGCTGCACACCCCATAAGCGCGACCCTGACCAAGCACCGCCGCGACCGTAAGCGGTGATGACTTCGTCTGCCAGCAGAAGAATACCGTGGCGCGTGCAAACCTCTCTAACCATCGGCATGAAGGTTTCGTGCGGCACGATGACACCACCCGCACCGAGGATAGGCTCCATGATGAAAGCGGCGATAGTGTTAGCGCCTTGGAAGGCGATTTCATCTTCAAGTGCTGCAACACACAGCTGTGCAAGCTTTGCAGGATCGCTTTCGTTGAACGGGTTTCGATAGGTGTAAGGCGCAGGTATGTGAAAACAACCGGGCAGCAATGGCTCGTACGCTGCACGAAAGTTGGCGTTGCCATTGACGCTGGCGGCACCGGTATGCGTACCGTGGTAACCCTTTTTTAAACTCAGGTATTTCACGCGTCCGCTCTCGCCGCGTATCTTGTGATATTGGCGGGCCAGACGCAGTGCGCTCTCTACGCTGTCTGAGCCACCTGATGTGAAAAATGCGGTGCTCATGCCGTCAGGTGCAAAGAACTCTGCAAGCTCATACGACAGCTCAATAGCCGCATCGTTACTGGTCCCGCGAAATGTGGAGTAGTAAGGTAGTGTGTCTAATTGCTCGGCAATGGCTTTTTTAATAGGCTCTGCCGAAAAGCCTAGATTGACGTTCCACAAGCCACCTACCGCATCAATGGATTCATGCCCATCGATGTCACGAATGCGCACACCTGATGCACTGGTGATGATCCGTGGTGGATTCTCCAAGCTGTCTTTGGGGTGTGCCATGGGATGCCATAGATGCTTGGCATTGTTTTCTTTCAGGAAGTTGGATGCTTTCATGCGCTAGCGGTTTCAGAATTAGTGGAATGATGATTGTGGGATGTCAGGGTGTCGCTCCAGAGCTGATCAAGTGCTTCGGGAACGGTACCACCCCAGCTATGAGTGATCTGACGTGCGGCTTCAATAAGCTCGCATTTAATAAGTTTGATGGCTTCGTCGTTGATACGAGTTGCGACACTGGCAACAGCGACTGATCCTGCCACGCAGTTTGATGAATCGAATAGAGGCACACCAATACCAAAAACGCCTTCCTCAAATTTCTGGTCAGCGATACCAAACCCTGTTTCCCTTATGGTTTGCAACGTTGCATCGAGTGCTTCTGGCGTTGTGGGTGTGGAGTCGGTGTAGTGTTTGAGGTTTTTTAGCGTTGCTTTTCGTAGTGATGGATCAGCGAAGGCAAGCACGGCCAAGCCGGATCCGGTGGCATGCAGTGGGATTACAGGTTCGTCGATTACCACCCTTGCGCTATGGCGGGTTGAGGCGTGACTGGTTAACGTGACTAGAGACAGGCCTTGCAAGAGCGAGGCGTGCGCCAGCTCCCCCGTGGCTTCGGCAAGTTTGGGCAATACCAATCGTACGCCTGCGCGTCGTGGCACGGTTACTTCACGCACATGTGCTAGCCGTAGTACGGAGGGGCCGATACGGTAGGCGCGACTCTGTTGGTCCCGTTCCAGTAATCCTGATTCTTCCAATGCACATAGGTAGCGATACGTTGTTGCTTTGTCACGACCGGTGAGGCGTTGGAACTCTGCAAGGCCTATCTGCGCACGCTCAGCAGAAAACCAATTCAACAGATCAATAGCCTTACGTATGGTGGACACAGACACTCCAGTTAAAAGTCGCATTCGAGACTGCGTAATGCATAAACAAGTTGACAGATCAAATGAAATTCGTCAAGCTAAATGTGTAACATCGGTTCAAATAATGAAACATCTGGGAGGATGAACATAAATGAAACTACGTGCAATAGCAGTGTCGCTGATGGCGGCAAGCGTGTTGGGAATAAGCGGATTGGCTTTGGCCGAGTACCCTGAAAAACCAGTACAGTTCATCGTTCCATGGCCTCCGGGTGATCTGGAAGATGTGTTGACGAGAATGATAGCCGACGATTTTCAAGCCGAATATGGTGTGCCAGCTGCTGTTGTCAATAAACCAGGTGGTGGCGGTGGGCCTTTTCCTGGAGCCATTGATGTTGCCACCGCACCAGCGGATGGATATACCATTGGATCATTCATTATTGCCATTCCTGTCGTCGGCCCACAGATCGGCATACCAGAGCTGAATCCTGACCCGTTTGAGCCACTGGGTAATTTCCTGACTTATCCGTTCGTTATCGCTGTGTCTGATAGCGCACCGTACGACGACATGGCAGGGCTCGCCGAGCACGCTCAATCTAACGATGTTGTTCTTGGTCACTTCGGCGCACCTTTAGTACCTACTAAAGTGACTTTTGGATTGGCCAAGGAAATGGGTTTTGCCTTCGCCGCTGATGCAGCCTTCGATGCGCTAGATTGCAACTCACTAGCATCTGGTGATGTCGATGTCATCAACACCACTTTGCAGCAGATACGTCCGTGTCTTGACAGCGTTAAGATCCTTGCATCCATTGGCAGCGAACGTCTCTCTTTAACACCTGATGTACCAACGGTTGCAGAGCTTGCCCCTACGCTAGACGTCTCACTTTGGAATGGTCTTTTTGTTCACAAAGACACGCCAGCCGATGTTCGAGAAAAGATTATTGCGGTAGCAAAGAAGACGATAGCATCCGAAAAGGCTATGACCTTCGCTGCCGACACTGGTGCACAGTTATATTGGCAGGATGCAGCCGCTGTATCAGCACTTATCGAAAAAGACATCGCCACACTTGACGCTATCGATGCGTTGCTAGCGCAGTAGAGGAACTTGTGACTCTTCAAGGTCTGTTCAAGCGTTACCGGCGCCCGGGAGATATTGTCTTTGCGCTAGCTTTTCTTGTGCTTTCTGTATGGTTGCTATCGCAGCTAAATACACAAACTACTTGGAAAGCTGGTGCGAAGCTTGCGGCGCAAGCGCCATTCTGGCCGACGGTATCGGTGGTTGGGATGGTTTTTTTTGCAGCCTTGCATGCGTTGGGTTCAGTGCTCTCACCTCGGATTCCCGGTCGTTGGACCGAGGTGGGTATGTGGTTCAAATCTGTTGAATACGCACTGTGGTTCATGGCTTATGTTTTTGTCGTGCCTGTTGTGGGCTACCTGTTTTCCACGCTGTTGGTGTGCCTGTTGCTCGCGTTGCGTGCGGGTTATCGTAGTCGCCTTATGTTAAGTGCGAGTGTGTTCGCAGGTTTGATGGTCGTAGTAATATTTAAAGCATTGCTACAGGTCAAGGTGCCAGGTGGTCTTGTGTATGAATACCTGCCAGGTGGCATGCGCTCGTTCATGTTGACGTACTTTTAACCGCGGCTTGATGTATCCATGGAATTGCCTAAACCTCATCCACTTCCTTTTCTAAAACCACACTCCGCTTGGTCGGAACTAGGTCAAACACTATGATCGAATCATTACAATCAGGTTTGGCTTTGCTGTTTCAATGGCAGGTGCTATTGGCGTTGCTGGCGGGCTCTGTGGGTGGGGTCATTATTGGTGCGATCCCGGGTGTGGGACCAGCTGTGGCCATTGCCATTTTACTTCCCGCCACGTTTTCGATGGAGCCCTTGGTTGGACTGACCTTGCTGCTTGGTATCTATGGCTCGGCGATGTACGGCGGTGCGCTGCCTGCCATTTTGATTAACACACCAGGTACGGCAGTAAATGCCCTAACCACCTACGATGGGTATCCCATGACCCAACGAGGTGAGGGGCGTCGTGCTGTCTCTCTTGCCTATTCAGCATCCTTTGTGGGTGCCATCATCAGCATTGTTTGTCTGATTTTGTTGTCGCCCTTACTTGCGCGCGTAGCACCGATGTTTGGTAGTCGAGAAATTTTTCTGGCGGCTTTACTGGGCATCGTGTTGGTGGTGCTGGCACACCATGGTCAAGTTCTGGCAGCTGGTATGTTGGCGTGCTTCGGCATCTTTTTGAACACCATTGGATTGGATCCGGCAACGTACACCACGCGTTTTACGTTTGGCCAGAGCTGGTTGTCATCAGGTGTGAATCTGATCGTTGTGGTGTTAGGTCTATTTGCGTTGAGTCAGGCCTTCTTGTTGTTGTTAGATAAAGACAGTTCACCTAAACCGAACATTGACAAGGGCAATTTATTCTCGGGGCTGCGTGAGGTTTTGTCGCACAAACGGGTTGCCGGTGTATCATCTTCTTTTGGCGTGATGATGGGTATCATCCCAGGTGTCGGTGAATTTACAGCGCAGTTTTTGTCTTATACCTACGCACAAAAAACCTCTAAAAAACCAGAGTTATTTGGTAAGGGCAGCCCGGAAGGCCTCGTTGCATCAGAAGCTGCCAACAATGCTATTCCGGCAGCTGCCATGATTCCGCTATTGGCATTAGGTATTCCGGGAGAGGCACTAACAGCG
Organism: Granulosicoccus sp.; assembly: GCA_023301725.1. Taxonomy (GTDB): domain Bacteria; phylum Pseudomonadota; class Gammaproteobacteria; order Granulosicoccales; family Granulosicoccaceae; genus Granulosicoccus. Next base: position 4,753 of record JALZUD010000071.1, read on the forward strand.
ATGATGCTATCGGTGTTTTATGTGCATAACGTGATTCCGGGGCCACAGTTGTTTCAGAACCAACTGGACTTTGTGTACGCACTATATATCGCCATGTTGCTGCTGAATGTGGTGGTCCTGTTTTTTCTAATGTTCTCAACAAATGTGTTGACCTACATTATTCAAGTGCCCACCCGTTTTCTAGGGTTTCTAATACTGATCCTTGGTTTTGTGGGCGTGTATTCACTAAGAAATTCTGCGACCGATTGTGCCATTGCTGCAGGCTTTGGCGTGTTGGGATTGATTCTTAAGCGCCTTAACTTGCCTATCGTGCCCATCATATTAGGCATGGTGTTGGGCGGTATAATGGAGGTGAAGTTGCGCAGTGCGATGGCACGTGTAAACACACCGCTGGATTTTATTGACCGCCCAATAGCGGCCATTTTGTTTGTCATGATCATTGCGATTTTGGTTCTGCACGTTCGTACACTGGTACGTGAACAGCGTGGTGCTAAAAACGTAGATGGCGATCACGACATGCATGACACGCAACAACGCTGAACAAATAACATGTCTCAATCTCAATCTCAATCTCTTGAACAGGCAAATATTGATCAGCTGCGTCAGCAGTCAGTGAGCCAACAAGGCCACCTGATTGATGGGGTTCGACGATCGGCGAGTGACGAATCTGTCATGGATGTGATCTCGCCTATTGATGGCTGTGTATTCACTCATCTGGCTAATGGAACGGCTGCTGATATGGAACATGCCATTGAGAGCGCTCGTGCAGCCTTTGATGATCGACGATGGGCGGGCCAGCCACCGGCTGCTCGCAAGAAGGTGTTGTATCGACTGGCTGATCTCATTGAAAGCGAAGCATTGTCACTGAGTGTGCTGGGTGTACGCGACAATGGCACCGAGATCAGTATGGCTTTTAAGGCCGAGGCAGGTTCAGCCGCAGGAACATTCCGCTATTACGCGGAAGCTATCGATAAATGTTACGGACAAATCGCGCCTACTGCAGATTCGGTGCTTGGCATGGTTCATCATGAACCTGTGGGTGTTGTGGGTGCCATAGTACCGTGGAATTTCCCACTCATGATTGGAGCATGGAAGCTGGCTCCCGCGCTGGCTACTGGTAATAGTGTTGTGCTCAAACCGCCTGAAACGGCATCTCTTGCATTGCTACGCCTTGGCGAGCTCGCGCTGGAGGCTGGTCTGCCACCCGGTGTGTTGAACATCGTTACTGGCGAAGGCGCTGTTGTGGGTGCTGCGATGGGGCTGTCTCCTCTGGTTGATGCTTTGGTGTTTACAGGCTCAGGTAACACTGGGCGACGGCTATTGCAGTATTCTGCTCAATCGAATCTGAAGCGTGTGTATCTTGAGCTGGGAGGTAAGTCGCCCAATGTGGTGTTTGCCGATGCCCCTGATCTTGAAAATGCAGCCAAAGTGTCAGCTGCGGCAATTTTTCGTAACTCTGGACAAGTCTGTATCGCAGGTTCACGTTTGCTGGTGGAAGCCTCTATTTATGATGACTTTGTTGATGCCTTGTGCAAGGCTACGCAAGGCTATCGGGTGGGAGATCCTTTGGATCTTTCAACGACTGTGGGGGCGGTTAACAATCACCAACAGCTAGAGGTGAATCTTAACAGCGTGCGTGTTGCGCAAGACGAAGGTGCTGATTTGCGCCTAGGTGGTAATCAGCTTCTCGAGCAAAGTGGCGGTTATTACATGGAGCCCACGGTACTGACCAATGTCAGCCCGCAGCATTCTTTATCGAAGAATGAGGTCTTTGGCCCCGTGCTAGCAGTCACAAAATTCAACACAGAAGACGAGGCTGTGCAGCTGGCTAACGGCACTGAACTGGGATTGGCCGCCGGTGTCTGGACTCGTGACCTATCACGTGCACACCGTATGGTACGCCGCATTCATGCAGGTGTTGTGCATGTGAATACCTATGGCGGTGCAGATAATACGGTGCCATTGGGTGGTGTGGGGCAGTCGGGTAATGGTCACGACAAGTCGCTTCATGCACTGGGCAAATACACTAATTTAAAAACAGCGTGGGTACAGTTGTGAGTGACGCTAAAACCATATTGATCGTTGGTACTTACGATACCAAGCAAGATGAATTAGAGTTCATTGCTGACTGCATTCGCCAGGCTGGTGGGCAGGTACTGTGCATGGATGTCAGTGTCCTAGGTGAGTCGGCTATGCCCACGGAATACACCAAGCATGATGTGGCGCAAGCGGCAAACACCACGATCGAGGCGATAATTGCGAGCGGTGACGAAAATACCGCCATGCAGTTAATGTCCGAAGGGTCCAGCGCGCTGGTGTTGCAGCTGTATCGCCAAGCATTGTTTGATGGTGTCATTGTTTTGGGCGGATCAATGGGCACCGACCTTGCGCTGGATGTTTGCGCGGTTCTCCCACTGGGCGTACCTAAATACATTGTGTCCACAGTTGCGTTTTCGTCCATGATTCCTCCTGAACGTTTGGCGGCAGATACACAGATGATTTTGTGGGCTGGTGGTCTGTATGGATTAAATGCCATTTGCAAGTCCTCGTTGTCCCAGGCAGCGGGAGCTGTATTGGGTGCGGCGCGTGTTGCCCAGAAACCTGCCAATGATCGGCCTATTATTGGTATGACCAGTCTAGGCACATCAGCATTGAGGTACATGGTTATTCTCAAACCCGCGCTAGAAGCACGCGGGTTTGAAGTGGCCGTTTTTCACGCCACCGGAATGGGCGGCCGTGCATTCGAATCATTAGCTGAGCAAGGCGTTTTCGCCTGTGTGTTTGACTTATGCACACAGGAACTTGGCAATGACATACACGGCTCTTCAATTACTGCGGGTCCGTCTCGATTGACTGGTGCGGGTCGGGCAGGTGTTCCACAATTGGTAGCGCCAGGTTGTACAGACCTTGTTGATGTTGTCAGCTCGCAACCATTAGCGCCTCGTTGGGCCGACCACATGACTCATGTGCATAATCGGCTAATTACTTCGGTGGTGCTGAGTACACCAGAGCGTCGTGAGGTGGCAGATGCCATTACGCGCCAGTTGGGGCAAGCCACCGCTAACACTGCGTTGTTATTGCCGTTGCGGGGCTGTGGTGAATGGGACAGAGAAGGTGCAGACTTACATGATGCGAAGGCCTACGCAGCTTTTTGTGAACAGATTCGACAACAGTGCCCTGATAATGTTGTATTGACTGAAATTGATGCGCATATCAATGATGCGGAATTCGCCGAACAGGCATTGGCTGTATTCGATCAATGGTGTGATCAAGGCATCGTCAACAAAGAGTCAAAAGCCTAGCCATGCCACATATTATTATTGACTATTCCGCCAACGTTGAAGCGTATGTGGATGTAGGCGCTCTGTGCGAGATGATACGAAGCTCCGCTGCCCAGATAGACGCGCTACCCATGCCGGGTATACGCGTGCGAGCGGTGCGAGTGGATCATTACGCCATTGCTGATGGCAATCCCAAACATGGGTTCATTGATATATCCGTACGTTTACGTGCTGGCAGACCCATGGACGTTCGTAAGGAGGCGGTTCAAACGTTGTTTGCTGCTGCCAGTCAGTTTCTAGAACCAGCTATAGCTGAACACTCTCTGGCGCTGTCCATGGAGATGCGCGATATCGATCCTGAACTATCACCCAAGATCGGCAGCATTCGCGATCACTTAGAGGAACACTGACCTGTGACAACGCTGAACGCAAACGTCAATAAGCTGAACACGTATCTCGAACAATTTAGGGATAAAGGCATACTGAATCAAATCGCAGGTAAGGCCGTGCCTGCCATTGCTGGCGCTACATTCGAAACTAGCTCGCCAGTGGATGAATCATTAATCTGCTCGGTGGCGCGCAGCACCGAGGCTGACGTTGATGCGGCTGCACGTGCGGCTGCCGATGCGTTCCCTATCTGGCGTGACATGCCGGCACTGGAACGTAAGAAAATCCTGCTTGCTATTGCGGATGGTATTGAAGCTCGCGCCGAAGAGATCGCTTTCTGCGAGTGTTGGGATACCGGACAAGCCTTACGTTTTATGTCGAAGGCGGCGCTGCGTGGTGCTGAGAATTTTCGCTACTTCGCCGATCAAGTGACATCAGCGCGCGATGGCAAGAACCTGGCATCTTCCACCTTAATGAATGTGACAACACGCGTGCCAATCGGCCCTGTAGGTATTATTACGCCGTGGAATACACCGTTCATGTTGTCCACCTGGAAGATAGCCCCTGCGTTGGCTTCAGGCTGCACCATCGTTCACAAGCCGGCTGAGTTCAGCCCGCTGTCGGCACGCATACTAGCCGATATAGCAGCAGATGCAGGACTGCCAGCGGGCGTCTGGAATTTGGTTAATGGCTTTGGTGAAGATGCGGGTAAAGCACTGACTGAACATCCAGCCATCAAAGCGATTGCCTTTGTTGGCGAGAGTCGTACGGGTAGCCTAATAACCAAGCAAGGCGCCGACACACTCAAGCGCATGCATTTAGAGCTGGGTGGCAAGAATCCGGTCATTGTATTTGATGATGCCGATTTAGAGCGTGCGCTGGATGCGGTGATTTTCATGATCTATTCGATCAATGGTGAGCGCTGTACCTCGTCGTCGCGCTTGCTTGTGCAAGACACTATTCGTGAAGAATTTGAAGCCAAACTTATTGAGCGTGTGAACAAGATTAAGGTGGGCCACCCGCTAGATCCTACAACAGAGATCGGACCACTCATTGCACGTGAACATTTTGACAAGGTGCAAAGTTATTTCGATATCGCAGTAGAGGATGGGGCGACGGTGGCGGCAGGCGGTACTCGTGTAGGCGATGAAGGTTTCTTTGTACGCCCCACGCTGTTTACACAGGCCACTAATCAGATGCGCATTGCTCAAGAAGAAATATTTGGTCCCGTACTCACCTCCATTACGTTCTCGAGTGAGGAAGAGGCCCTACAGATTGCCAACGATACCCCGTACGGGTTAACGGGGTACGTGTGGACGAATGATTTAACGCGCGCGCTGCGATTTACAGACAAGCTTGAGGCTGGCATGATCTGGGTGAATTCTGAAAATGTGCGTCACCTACCAACGCCGTTTGGTGGCGTTAAAGCCAGTGGTATAGGCCGTGATGGTGGCAGCTGGTCATTTGATTTTTATATGGAGCAAAAGCACATCGGTTTTGCTTTGGGTGATCATAAGATTCCGCGTTTGGGTGCTTGATGTCATTGTTGACTGATACGGTTTCAAACGCGGTTAGCACATTTTTTGGAGAGTAGTTATGCCTGTACCATCACCTAATCTGTACCCTGATTTCAATATCGTTCGCTTGAGTCATGTGGAGTATCAGGTGCGTGACCTTGCGAAAAGTCGCGCATTTTATGTAGATACCTTAGGCCTGCAGGTGACGCATGAAGATGAATCGTCCATCTACCTTCGTGCCATGGAAGAACGTGGCCATCACTGTATCGCCTTGGTTAAGAGTGATACCGCGCAAGTGGGTGTGCTGGGTTTCAAATTGTTTGACGAACCTGATCTAGAAAAGGCTGAAGCTTTCTTCAAGGGAAAAGGCTTGCCTGTTGAATGGATTGAACGTCCGTTCATGGGGCGCACGTTACGTACCATGGACCCATGGGGTATTCCGCTGGAATTTTATGTGAAGATGAACCGGCTTGCGCCTATTCACCAACAGTACAAGTTATACAATGGCGTGAAGCCACTGCGTATTGATCACTTCAATATGTTCAGTGCCAACGTTGATAACAGCGTTGCTTTTTATAATGAGATGGGTTTTCGTACTACGGAATACACAGAAGATGCAGAGACGGGCCGTGTGTGGGCTGCATGGATGCATCGAAAGGGCGGGGTGCACGATGTAGCATTCACCAATGGTACAGGGCCACGCTTGCATCACACGGCATTCTCGGTGCCTACACCATTGAGCATCATAGATTTGCTGGATTTGATGTCAACCACTGGCTACGTATCTAATATTGAGCGCGGACCAGGGCGGCACGGTATCTCGAACGCTTTTTTTCTCTACATACTAGACCCAGACGGTCACCGTATAGAGATCTATTGCTCGGACTACCAAACAGTAGATCCTGACCTTGAGCCCATCAAGTGGGATCTAACAGATCCGCAACGCCAGACACTGTGGGGGGCTGCGGCACCGCGTAGCTGGTTCGAGCATGGATCAACGTTTGCGGGAGCTAAGCTTGTTGATTCGGATATGAAAGCGCAGCCTATCATTGCACCCTGATACTGCACATTGATAGTGCACCCTAAATTTTCCCAGCAAGATAGGGAATGCAGATTATGCGTTTTGCCTCCTATTTTGTTTTGCCACCTATTTTAAGGACGTAGCATGAGCCTGACCGAATCAGAAGTAAATGATGCGGCATCTGATCTTCTGAACGCGGAAGTTACGCGTAGTCAGATTGGTCTGTTGTCGCTGCGTTTCCCGTCATTGAACATGGACGATGCTTATAGAATTCAAGCAGCGCTCATTGAGAAAAAGAAAGCCTCAGGGCGCTCTGTTATTGGCTGGAAGATCGGCTTAACCTCCAAGGCGATGCAGCAAGCACTGAATATTGATATACCCGATAGCGGTGTATTACTTGATGACATGCGCTTCGACAGTGGTGCAACTGTGCCCAAAGGGCATTTCATACAACCGCGTATTGAGGCTGAAATTGCCTTCGTTATGAAGTCAACACTTGCGGGTGAAAACATCAGTCGTGACGATGTGGTGGCCGCCACTGATTTTGTAGCGCCTAGTATTGAGATTCTCGATACGCGTATTTTACGTGCTGATCCGCAAACGGGAAAAGCCCGTGTTGTGTACGACACGATTTCTGATAACGCGGCTAATGCAGGTGTCGTTTTAGGGAGTCAGCAGCATGATCTGGCAGGGCAAGATCTTCGCTGGGTAGGGGCTATTACCAGTAAAAACGGCGAGGTTGAGGAGACAGGGTTAGGTGCTGGAGTGCTTAACGATCCTGTTGAAAGCGTGGTGTGGTTAGCACGCCGCCTTACGCAATATGGTCAGCAAATTGAGGCGGGTCAAGTGATATTGTCGGGTAGCTTTATACGTCCGGTAGAGTGCCCTACAGGGTCAGCAATAGAGGCTGATTTTGGAGCCTTCGGTTCTGTATCTATTAACTTTGCGTGAGTAAAATTATGCCAACACCTGTTAACACTTTTAAGAGCGCCATTAGATCAGGGCAACCGCAATTAGGTTGCTGGTTGGGTCTTGCTGATTCCTACTTGGCAGAGATCAGTGCAGGTGCTGGCTTCGATTGGGTGTTGGTTGATAGTGAGCATGCACCCAACGATGTGAGATCTGTGGTGGCACAATTGCAAGTGATTGAAGGTTCTGGTTGTCACCCTGTTGTTCGTCTACCCATTGGCGAGACGTGGATGATTAAACAATATCTGGATGGCGGTGCCCAGTCGCTGCTCATTCCGATGGTTGAAACTGCCGAGCAAGCCGAAACCTTGGTTAAAGCCACGCGCTATCCGCCAGCTGGAACTCGGGGTGTGGGTGCGGCATTAGCACGCGCGTCGAAGTTTTCAGGTATTCCCGATTACCTCACCACAGCTGATGAGCAGATTTGCCTGTTAGTGCAGGTAGAGAGTTGTGCCGGCTTGGCCGCGCTGGACGACATCCTTGCCACGGATGTTGATGGTGTTTTTATTGGCCCGTCAGACCTTGGTGCCGACATGGGTTTTCTTGGTAAAACAGATGCACCCGAAGTACAGACTGCCGTTAAAGATGCGCTGCGTAAAATCGTGGCATCTGGTAAAGCGGCGGGCGTGTTAACGCTGGATAAAGCCTTGCAGAAAGAATGCATAGCGATTGGTGCAACCTTCGTTGCAACACAGATTGACGTAACTGTTTTTGCAACGGGTATGCGCAAGGCAGCTAGTGAGGCTCGAGCGTTGGTTGAGTCATTGTAGGGCTGAGTTTAGCGAATGGATTTTGGCCTTAGTTCCTAAATCCAAAAAGAGAAGAACGATGGGCAAAGGCGTTTTATTGATCACAGGTGGTAGTCGTGGCATTGGCGCGGCAACAGCCAAGTTGGCCGCCATCGCAGGCTACAGAGTATTGATCAATTACGTCAGCAACGCTGCTGCTGCCGAGGCGCTAGTGTCGCAGATAAATCAGACTGGTGGCAGCGCTCAATCTATTGCTGGGGATGTCAGTTCCGAGCGGGACGTAATAGCGATGTTTGATCTCGCTGAATCCGTGGGTCGACTCTCAGGATTGGTCAACAACGCAGGGATGCTGGAACAGCAAATGCCATTGCAGCAGATGACCGTTGATCGCTGGCGGCGTGTGCTGGATGTCAATGTTATCGGCACGATGTTATGCGCGCGTGAGGCGATTCGTCGATGGTCCGTTCAAACTGTTGCGCAAGATAACCGCTCAATCGTAAATGTGTCCTCTATTGCGGCCAGTTTAGGTTCGCCCGGGGAGTATGTAGATTATGCCGCTTCAAAAGGTGCGGTAGATTCTCTGACACGCGGTTTGGCCCTTGAGGTTGCTGACATGGGTGTGCGTGTTAACGCTGTGCGTCCAGGTGTTATAAAAACAGATATTCATGCCACTGGCGGCGAGCCCGAACGAGTATCACGAGTGGCCAAATCCTTACCCATGCGAAGAGGGGGAGAAACCGAGGAGGTTGCTCGAGCGATTTTGTGGTTATTGAGCAAAGAAGCTTCGTACATCACTGGGACTTCCATTGATGTTAGTGGTGGTCGTTAAATTGATTGGCGAGCATCGCGTATCACTTGTCAGTGCCGAGGTTCTTTTGCTTTCGTAATTTCATTACTTTTCTCGTGCGCAATGGCGAGCTTGTGGACTTTCAAGAATAGCGTATCGGCGTCAGGCCTTGCCTCGTGGCAATGGCAGTAGCGTTTGATTGTAGTGTTTTTCGTCGCCGACTAAGCCGCAGAGCAGCAAGTTGTCGAATGGACTCAGTTTTGAGCACTGCGACACGCTGAACTTGTCTACCCGGCAGCGCGTACACATTAGGTGACCTGATACCTGTGTCTTGAGCACATATCAGAGCAACAAAACCCAACCCTGATCAACAGGCCTCGCCGCCGTAGGACACCGCCGCCGCAGCCCTGTATCATACTCAAAGCGCGATGCACCCCCCACTCGCAACGCATAGAATTTTCGAAGAGGTAGTTATTGATGGCCGATTTCAAAGGCATTCCCGTTGTTATGCCGGGAGCAGCCGACAGTGTGGCTCCGAAAAGTGGCGCCAAGTACACAACACCTCAGAATTTTACCGCCATCAAAGACGGCATCAAGACTCGTGGCGCAGACGATCTCGGCGTATTAAAAACCGGCAAACCGCGCTGGCTCAAAGCCCCCATACCTGCGGGCAAAGGCTACGAAAAAGTGCGACGCAACATTCGCGAACACCGGCTGTCCACGGTATGTGAGGAGGCCAAGTGCCCCAATATGGGTGAGTGCTGGAACGCAGGCACCGCCACCATTATGCTCATGGGAGCCGTTTGCACCCGCGCTTGCCGATTCTGCGCTGTGGACACCGGTAACCCTCGCGGATGGCTAGATGCTGACGAGCCCGAGAACACCGCCCTTAGTGTTGAACTGATGGGGCTCAAATACATCGTGCTAACGTCTGTGAACCGTGATGACCTGCCCGATGGAGGTGCCGGACACTACGCGGCTGCCATTCGCGCCATCAAAGCACGCACACCACACGTCGCAGTAGAGGCGCTAACGCCTGACTTCGAAGGCGTGTTGGGTGATGTTGAAGTGGTTGTGGATTCTGGCCTGGAAGTGTTCGCCCAAAACGTCGAAACTGTTAGGCGCCTCACACATCCGGTTCGTGACCCGCGTGCAAGTTATCAGCAAACGCTGGATGTGCTAGCCCACGCCAAAAAGCATCGCCCTGACGTGCTGACCAAAACCAGCCTGATGTTAGGACTGGGTGAGACAGACGAGGAAATCTTGGAGAGCATGGACGATTTGCGAGAGGCTAACGTAGACATCTTAACTCTGGGTCAGTATTTACGGCCAACGATTAACCATCTACCAGTGGACCGTTATGTACCTCCGCAGAAGTTTGACGAATACCGGCAACAAGCGCTTGAGCGTGGTTTTCGAGAGTGCGTGGCCGGACCGTTGGTGCGTTCGAGCTATCGAGCCGAGCAGGTCCTTGCTGGCAACAATGCGGGCCTCATCAACGCGCAGTCATAGAGGCTTGGGTTGAAGCTCGATTAGCTTGGGTCAACGCCAGTTTATGGTGGGTCATGGTCTGTCTAGTTAGTATTTACTGACGGGCTGGTCATGGCGATATAAGCTGAAGTTTTAGAGCCCTCAAATACGAGGAGCTCTCAGATTAGAAGTAACAAGCGAGTGCGCCAAGCCATGAGGCCTTTTTAACGTACATCGCTCTTTTTAATAAACGTCTTAGCATCAACAATGGTCATTCCACCGACATAGTTGAACGTATGCACGCCTTTGATTCGATCATTCCAGTCTGGAGTTATTTGGCTGGCAGGAATTTCGTGATACCGCTCAGCATTGAGTTCGGTAATTTCCTGAAACTGCAAGGCGTATCCGTAATCAACGCTGCTATTTTGCGCTGGTCGTATGAGCTTGCCATCGTGTACGAATAGGGCGCCCGCAGGTCTTGCACAGCGAACATCAGACACAACCACGCCTTGAGGGTGAGCTACCCAATCATCATCCATGAAGTGATCGGCTGAATACACGTGTAATTCGTCGTGTGTTGTGCCGCCCTCTGTGTCGCATCGGTTGGTGAACATCCACCAGCGGCCTTCGTGCTCGTACAACGTAGTGTCCACAGCGTAGACATTGTTCATCAGTGTCTTTACATGCTCCCATTGATCGGGGAAACGCGTGCATTTGTACAAGTCAATTGAGCGATTTTCGCCCGACTCCGGAATCATGTAAGTCTGCCCGTCGTGCTCGAACATGAAGGGATACGACAAGTGGTAGTCAGGTGCAAGCACGGTCTGAGCCTCACCAACAGTTCCATCTTCAGAAACAGGAATAACGGCGATACGACCTCTGCGAGTGTCGTACATAAATTCTTCTACAAACACATAATAGGTGCCATCACGTTTGATCACATGAGGGTCAGCCCAGTATCGATCGTTTGGAGATTCTATCTTGGTGAACTGCCAGAGGGAGGTTGACATACGCTCACCGATGTTGAAATACAAAATCCATTTTTCTTCAAATCGTCTACTGAACAAAACATTTTTGACATAAATAAACAAGCCTCGTCCAACATGGCGCAGCACTTGTTTCAAGCTCATCTTTTTTTCGGTGAGTAACGGTTGAGAATAAAAACCTAAGGATGGGCTGGCGTTGCGGGCTCGTTCCATAAAAGTGTCAAAACCCAGATGGCGAAGCTCGGACAACTTACGGGGTAGCATATCAACAGAGCGCCAATAGAGTTTGCCGCGCGTTTTGCTCACTGATGAACGGTCAGTAGCCGTAAACGAGCGATCCAGAACTGTGCCATCATCCAGACTCTCGCTCAGCACCTGCAGTGTCACGCCAGCGCACTCTTGGCCGAAGTAGTGTTCCCACATGCCGGGAGGTCCACCACGGTTTATCTGATTGTCGCCATGGTGAAATGACCACACTCCGTACCTAGGAATATTCAGCATCTCACCTGTCAAAATACGCCATCCCAAGCGAACCACAACGTCAACATTGTGTTCACGCAAAGTGTTCAGATCCTCGTCACACAGACTATCGCTCCACAATGTGACCTCAGGGGTCATTGAAACAACAGGGATTGAGCCTTCCAGTTTGTCCAGATCGCTCTGAGCGTATGGGTCAGGCTTGAGTTTGAATTTTTTTCGATCCCACTGTGCGTAACGGTTAAAAATAGACGATGCCAACGTACTCACCACGGGTGCAGCGGTACTTTGCGCTGGTTTTCCACGTGTTACAGCCAGGACAATCTCTGCATTGCCACCATCCTGAATTTTCTTCAGCATCTGGTATTGCCATTCGAGAATGCGCGTGCTGTTAATTAAAATGGCAATGCGTAGCGGGGGAGGTGTTGGCATGAGAGACCGTTTGGAAGGCTTATAGAGAGATGGCTTGATCCTGCGCCTAACCTTCGGCCTAGATCTAACCCGACACATCGGAAAGACATTATCTACTTGTAGTGCTCCAATTATTGCACTAAGTCATATTTTTTTTAATCCTGAGAGGATTGTCTTTACCTGGACAGTATCTTAAGCCACTTGACTGCTGCGATCTGTGACTTTTCATGTGCTTTTGCAAAGTGCAGGAATTGGAGCAATTACCTGAGGTTGAGAACTATCCTGCCAGACTGCACGGCGCGATGCAGTCCTGCTCATTACGCGTATGTCCATTGCGGGAGGTTGAGAATCACCTCCCAGATCAAACGCATGGCCCTCTTAAGAGGGTGCCAAGCGTCTACACGCAACGTCTACTCAGCATATTCTGCAAAACACCAGTGCCGCCATATTTTATTTCGGGTGATCTTCTTGGGCACACCGTCGGTGTTGGTGCGGGCTTTGACCGTATATATTTCAAATGAGGCCAGTTGAGTCTCACGGGCTCTTGGCTGATTATTCCACACTCGACAATAATAATTGCCTAGCGCGCTTCTGACGTTGTTATTCTTTGTGGTATCGACGCGGCCTAAATACTTGCGCCAACGGTAACTTTCATACAGCGGGTAGTACCCTTCAGGAGGCTGCCAGTTGGGCTGGCTCGATGTTAGTTCGTAAACATCAACCTGGTCACCGTTTCTCAGCTGACCCGGAATGAGGAAATAGTTAGAGGTGGTGAGCGGAAAGGGCACAAACATCCCCCACCTCTGGTTGATTCTTGCAACGCGAGTTAGCATGTCCACGTGTGCGGGAATAGCTTGTTTCACCTGCGGCAGTCCATAGATATTAATGCTAGTGACCGCGTAAAAAAACACAAGTGCGATCAATGAGCCCAACACACCGGCTTTAGTTTTTACCGCGCGATAAGGTAGAAAACGGGCGGTTATTGTACTCATGAAACCTCGATTTTCAGCGACCCAGCGATAGACGATATTGCCAAGTCCCATCAGTGGCGGCAGTCTCATCAACCAGCCTAGTGGCTTGATTGGCCAACGTTGAGAGAAAAGATACGCCATGGCGTGCCAGTGAATATAAGGCTTGTTGTTAGCATCAGTGACCACCCAGCTGTTCTCGCGATCCATGATGGCGAAGATGTCAGGATACTGCTGAGCGCGAAGAATTTTCGTTGATTCAGGCAGCAGGAAAGCACGCAAAAGAAGGCACATTTTTAAACAAAAACCGCAATCCTCATCATAGTAGAAACGGATAGCTCGCAATGATTCAAGCCGCTTTTGCTGCCGACTACCTTGCTGTGCCTTAATCCATAGTGCGCCTGGAATAAGTAGGCTCAGGGCCATGAAGTCGACAAGCGGAAACAATCCTATATGCATCATCAACATAAAGGCAACGTGTAGCGAGGCAAGTATTAATACGCCTGCCACACGAATCCAGGGCCAGAAAAATGGGCATAGCACCAGCAGTGGTGCAATAAATTCGGCACCCAACACGTAAACTGTTGCCACCTTGAGCAACCCGGGAAACTGCGCCATCCATTGTCCGACTGGGGTTGCGAAGTGCTGGATGCTGACAGCGTAATAAGCTGCATCAAATCGCACTACCCACGCATCACCGGTCTTCAAGAGCGCAGTAAAGAAATACAAGTAGAGAATCTGAAAAACTATGGCGACAGTGGCGACTGAAAAATACGGTGACTCAGATGGGTTGATGCCTACCTCTGGGTTAGGCTGTTTACTCAGATGAGGCTGCAACGCACTATCAACAGAAAAGCGGGCTGCAAGTGGCAGAAACAGAGCCCAAAAATTCATGATCACCAGCAGCTGGTCACCACCTTGCAAAAGCAGACCATTTCTATTCATTAGAGAAGCCAGCAGTACGAAGGAGGCAAAAGCTGCTAATCGTGTTCTATAACCGACCAGCAATGCCACAGCAAAGAGCGCGGCAACGCTGAAAAGCAGAATCTGCCACCAGAGTTCCCCGCTAGCCCCATGTAAAGACCAATACCAGCGATTGGTTAACTCCAGATACAGCTTGCGCGGTAGTACACCATCATCGGTGTAAAAGGCTTTCATGTGCACGCTGCGCAGGGCTAGGTCTAGAAGCAATAGACTGCCGAGCAAAACACGGAACAAAGCGATTGAGCGCATATCCAGACTGAAAACTTGTCTGAAGAGAGTCAACGTTGAATTTCTGGACATGCGGGCCTGTTTTTTTGGATACGGTGCCACATTGTCGCTACTGGGGTGCATAAACTCAAGTCAGTGGTGTTTGATGGTTTCATTATCCAGAGCTGGCATCGACAAATAGTTTGCATTCAACTAACATTGCGTTAAGTCAAGTCAATAAATTGCCATGTCGCGTTTTTCCAAGCTGTCAAAATATCTTCCATTTTTCGAAGCATGCGTTATCTACCAGCAATGCAAGCGCAAGAAGCTAATAACTGCAAAGTTGAAAAGCTATGAGCACCCGCTGTATTTCAGAATGAACTCCTATGACTTTGCAACATTCTGTGAGGTCACTTTAAGAGAGGAGTACAGGTGCGATTTGCCAGCAGCTTCGTTCATCATTGACGGTGGTGGCAATATTGGGCTCACTGCGGCGTATTTCGCTAGGCAGTATCCAAATGCAGTCATCGCCACTATAGAGCCTGAGGCTGAAAATTTCGACTTGCTGAAGAAAAATACAGAATCAAACTCACTAATACATCCATTGCTGGGTGGGGTTTGGAATAAGGCAACAAATTTGCAAGTTGTGGACAACGGTAATGGCAACAATGCTTTTACGGTAGTAGAACGCGACACTCCTGTCGCGGGAAGTATAAAAGCGTACACGATAGCCGACATAATGGCCCTGCACGAACGTACTGTGATAGACATTTTGAAGCTTGATATCGAAGGCGCTGAAAAACAGGTATTTGCTTCTGGTTACGAAGAGTGGCTACCGCGCACTCGCGTACTTGTTGTTGAGCTACATGATCGAATGCAGCCCGGTTGTTCCAAAGCTGTGTTTGAGGCTATCAATAAATACGATTTTTCGTGCAAGATTCAAGGTGAGAATCTGGTGTTCCACAACAACTCCGTTGCACTCGACTAATCAAGTCATTCGGTTGTTTCCAACCGTTGAGGCAATGTTGAATTGTCTCCAAGAAGCAGACGAGTGTAAAACTCCTCGTATGGCACTGGGTATTTCTGTTTGAACGTGGAAAAAGCGTTTTGTCCCATTTCTTGCCAGTTTTCTCGCGTTTGCCAAGCCTTTTCCAACACAGTGTCTATTGCAGCGACGGTAGCAGAATCAGTGACAAACCCATTAAAGTCATCACTGATCCAGTCAGGCATGTCTCCTACTCTAGTGACCACGCAAGGGCGCGCCATGCTCATTGCCTCCACTACCGAAATGGGCATGGCATCCAGATGAGTCAACTGCAGTAACACATGCCCTTGAGACAGTGCTGATCGAACGTCGTCTGTGTGACCTTTGAGTAAAACCTTGTGCTGCAGTCCTGTGGACTGGATCAAAGCTTCGAGAGCTGCTCGGTCGGGACCGTCGCCATATAGCCATAATGTCCAGTTTTTTGCTTTCCACTTGTCCTGAGCTAGCGTCTGCACCAAGATATTCTGCGCTTTACTGCTGAAGTTAAGCCGTGCGAACATCATGAAAATAAAATTCTCATTCTGCAAAGGCGGCCAGGCCTCGGGGCTCACTGCTGGTTCAAAGCCGATTGGATTAAGAATTACTGCGCTGTTTGATACTTCAAACCCTGCCATTGCGGGCATGTTGCTGAAAATGCGCTGTGAATCACCGAGATTCAGGACGGCGCCGTCCATCCATTGCTTCAAAAGAGCCGCGTGTTTGTTGCTGGCTGGCTTGGCAAGATTATAGTTGTGGCAGACAAGGAAGTAACGATCGAGCGCAGGTCGCAGAGCCTTGAATGGAGCACGCGTAACGTCGCTATAGCCGCCTTGGCTAATGATCACTACATCGTGTTGTTCGTCAGTCAGAGTTTTTTTAAGGATAGAGGCTGCCTTCCACTTACAAACCAGCGATTGTAATTTATTACTCGCAAAGCGGTGATTGGGCAGTTTTATCACTTGGCAGCCTGCCGCAGTCAATGTTTCATTTCTCTGTTGGCGTTCCGGCCAGTCAAACCAGGCCACCGTTATCTTATGTCCTTGGTTTATCAGTGAGAGCGCCATGACAAACCAGAAGGGCTCGCTGCCGCCCCACGGGCCGCCGTTGACTGTTGAAATAATTAAGATGTTTTTCTTAGATGACATAGTCATTTCTTCGCGATTACCAGGTAGTTCAATGTCCAGATTTCATCGTTGTCTTTTTTATCAAGCCAAATGGCAAATTTGTTGATTAACCAAGTCAGTTTGAATTCGGAAAATAGTAGTTTGACTAACCTGCTACGCCAGGTTCTGTTCTTGTTTCTGAAGCTGCTGTAGATAGTATTTAGAAGCATCTGGAAAGCCGCTGCCCACTTACCGCCATTGGGTTTGATGGTTATGTCGGTGAATCCAGCGTCTTCGAACAGCTGTTGCAAACCGTGTTTGCTGAATCTGAAGAAATCGAAGGGCTCTTCATGCAACTCCCAGCAAAAAGGCACTGTTAACACTAAGTATCCATCGGACTTCAGGACTCTATGGCATTCACTGAGTAGCTTGCCATGGTCAAACACGTGCTCCATAACCTGGGTGCAGAAAACTGTATTGAACAAGTTTTGTGTGAACGGCAAAGACGTGGCCTCACAGAGCAAGTCAGCTCGGTTATTGCTGCTTTGAATTACGTCACAGCCAATACTGCGCTCACATGTTTGCCCGTACTGTTCTTCGTAGGGTTTGTTTCCGCAACCCAGATCCAGAAGAATGCCACGGGCATACTGAGAAAGAGCTTCGTGTATGTCTGATTGCAGGAAGTGGTAATGAATGTAGGTGGACGATCTTGTTTTTGGCTGCTCACCGGAGAAACGCCCTAGTGAATTCTTTCGCATTTAAACGGTGCTCGTAAAGTAAGTTCTTTGATCATCACGAAAGGTGCCTCGTAACAGTTGAAATAAGGATGCTCTTATTTGTGTACGAGGGCAATTTTTTGCAGGCTGACTGCCGCGCAGAGGCCGTGTATGGTTTTTAAAAAAGCCTAAGTTGGGTCTGGAGTTGCCCGAGGGATATCAGGACGATTATAGACGACACAATCCACTCAGCGCAGTTAGATGTCTTGACAGGCATGACTATAGTGAATACTGTCCACCCAACAGAGATTCCATTTTACGAGTTGATTGTTAGGAGACTGCTGCATATTCTTTCGTCGATCACTAGTCGCTGTGACGATCCTGGCACTCCTCGCCACCGTTAACTTCGCACAGGCAGAGACTCGACTGATTCTCGGCGAGGCGGGTCCGAATCGAGGTTCTCGAGCCGCCTCATTACAATTTTTCGCCGATCAGGTCGCTGAAAGAACTAATGGCGAGGTCACGATGGATATCCAGTGGGGCGGAGCGCTGTTCAAGTCGAGCGCCGCTGTTCAGGGTATAGCTGATGGCGTCGCTGATCTGGGTACCATCATTTCGGTCTATTTCCCACAGGGAATGCTGGGGTACAGTATTGCTGATCTTCCCCTATTGCACTAACCGCTGTGGCACCTGCAATCGTTGAGTTCGTCACGGCGGCTGAGCTCTCTAGCATGAGCCTGCTGGTATCAATCGCTGTTATTTATTTGTTGCTAGGCATGTTTCTCGACCCCACCGGCATCATGGTACTGACGCTGCCGTTGATGATTCCGTTGGTTGAAACGCACGGCTTCGATCTGATTTGTTTTGGCGTTATAATTATCAAGCTCCTAGAGATAGGGCTGATATCACCACCCGTGGGGCTGAACGTATTTGTCATAGCGAATGTGGTTGGTAAAGAGGTACCGATCGATCGCATTTTTTCTGGCATTCTACGATTTCTTACGGTTGATGTGCTCGTTCTCATCCTACTGATGATGTTCCCGATCATCCATCTGCTAATTCCAGGTTCCGCATGAATACGACTGAAATTGATCTGCTAGTCCACTACGAACTTATTGATCGTGTTGCCGTACTTACCGTTGCCAATCCTCCTGTTAATGCTCTTTCTCAGCGAGTTAGAGCCGGGCTTGTCCAAAGCGTAGAAAATTTCGAGAAAGATGACGCTGCCGATATCGCTGTTATTGTAGGTGCAGGCAAGCTGTTCATCGGTGGAGCAGACATCAAGGAGTTTGGCAAACCACCTCAGCCGCCTTCACTGCCCGACGTGATTTTAACGATAGAGGCTTGCGCTAAGCCAGTGGTCGCCGCCATCCATGGTAATGCGCTTGGTGGTGGGCTTGAGGTTGCGCTGGGTGCGCATTATCGGTTGGCGGCGGCGAGTGCCAAGCTTGGGTTGCCAGAGGTCAAACTCGGGTTAATGCCAGGTGCTGGAGGAACACAACGACTGCCTCGTTTAACAGGAGTTGATGTGGCCTTGAGCATGATAACGACGGGTCAACCTGTAGTTGCAGCTCAAGCTCTCGACAGTGGCTTAGTTGATCGGGTGGTAGCTGACATTAATGATGCCGATGAGGTTCGTAAAGCCGGTATCGCGTACGCGCGTGAATTGCTTGAGAGTGGCGCAACTCCGCGCAGTGTTGGTGCGTTGCCACAGCCCTCAGCTACGCAAGAATTTATTGACACCTGGCGAAGCCGTCTTACTCGTACCGCGCGTGGAGAAGTAGCTCCACTTACCGCACTTGATGCTGTGGAGATCGCAACTCAAACTGACATCACGACAGGTCTGGCCGAGGAGCGCCGTTTGTTTTTACAGCTGATGGAGACTCCACAACGATCTGGTCTTATTCATGCGTTTTTTGCAGAACGCAGTGTTGGTCGGCTACCTGATCTTGATGGTGTCACGCCTCGTGAAATTGCACACGTTGGTGTCATCGGTGGTGGAACGATGGGCGCAGGTATTGCAACGTCTGCGCTGCTTGCAGGTTTTAGAGTTGTGCTTGTAGAACAGGATTCAGACGCCGGCAGTCGGGCACGTGCAACGGTTGCAGGGTACCTAGCTGCAGCCGTTAAACGCGGTAAGCTTGAATCAACACGCAGCGATACCTTGTTAGCTGAGTCGTTTGCTACGGCGATCGACATCGAAGCGCTTGCCTCCGTCGATCTTGTTATTGAGGCTGTTTATGAGAACCTTGAGCTCAAGCAATCGATTTTTGCAAACCTTGACAAGGTGATGCGCAAAGGGGCAATTCTTGCTACCAACACATCGTATCTTGATATCAATGTCATTGCAGCCTCGACAACTCGCCCCGCAGATGTCATCGGTTTGCATTATTTCTCGCCGGCTCACATCATGAAGTTGCTGGAAATTGTGGTCGCTGACGCCACTGCACCGGATGTGGTTGCGTCTGCGATGGCCTTAGCCAAGCGACTGGGCAAGACTGCTGTGCGAGCAGGCGTTTGTGACGGTTTCATCGGTAACCGCATACTGGCGCGTTATCGTGCAGCAGCCGATCACATGGTTCTCGATGGGGCAAGTCCCTATCAAATAGATGCGGCAATCAAAGCATTTGGTTTTGCCATGGGACCTTATGAGGTGTCTGACTTGGCAGGTCTGGATATTGGTCACGCAACTAGACAGCGCAAGGCTGCTACACGACATGCACGTGATCGTGTACCAAGCTTTGCCGATGCCTTGTTCGAAGCTGGCCGCCTAGGTCAGAAAAGTGGTAGCGGTTACTACGTGTACGAGGCGGGCAGCCGTCAAGGCAAACCCGATTCCTTGGTTGAGGATATTGTTATCGCTTCTCGAGAAGCTGCAGGCATCACACCGCGTCAATTCACCGATGAAGAAATTGTGCGCCGCTACATGGCAGCGATGATTGATGAGGGCGCGCGTGTTGTCGATGAGGGTATCGCCCAGCGGCCGCTCGACATCGATGTCACTTTTGTTCATGGCTACGGATTCCCACGCTGGCGTGGTGGCCCTATGAAATACGCTGACACCTATGGTCTAGCTGCCGTACTTAGCGATATTCGAGAATTTGCCACAACGGACGATCATTTCTGGCAACCAGCTCCATTACTTGAGCGACTTGTTGCCGAAGGCAACTCTTTCGACACTCTAAACTCATCAGGAAAGCACAATGCGTAATGCCGTTTTTGTTTCTGCCGCGCGAACCCCTATTGGCAAAGCGGGGCGTGGGTCGTTCAATCAAACTCACGGTGCAACCTTGGGAGGCCACGTTGCAGCTGAGGCTGTGTCACGGGCTGGCATTGATCCAGCATTAATTGAGGACAGTATCTGGGGTTGTGGTTATCCAGAATACGTAACTGGTGGCAATATTGCTCGGCAGATTGTCGTACGAGCGAGTTTACCAGTGACCATCGCAGGCACCACCGTCAACCGGTTTTGTGCGAGCGGACTGCAAGCGATTGCCATGGGTGCTCACATGATTGAAGCTGAAGGTGCCAATGCTGTATTAGTGGGAGGTGTTGAGAGTATTTCTTTAGTGCAGCCACCTCCACGCAGTTCGCGTGAAGACTGGATCGAAGCACATAAGCCTGAGCTCTATAAGCCCATGATTGAAACAGCTGATATTGTGGCTGCACGATATGGGGTGAGTCGTGAGGCGCAGGATCACCTAGCGTTTGAAAGTCAGCAGCGAACGGCGTCCGCTCAAGAAGCGGGTCACTTTGACCGAGAGATGGCACCGATGGATGTGACCATGGCGGTAAAGGATAAAGCCAGTGGCCAGGTTAGTGAGGTCGCACATCGAATAGAGAAGGATGAGTGCAACCGTCCGTCTACCACGCTTGAGGCACTATCTGGGCTCACTCCTGTCCGTGGGGATGAGCAGTTCATCACTGCGGGCAATGCCTCGCAGCTTAGTGACGGTGCGGCTGCTCTGGTCATGATGGAAGCTGCAGAGGCTGAGCGACTGGGACTCCAAGCTTTAGGTGCATTCCGCGGATTTGCAGTGGCTGGTTGCGAACCTGACGAGATGGGCATTGGACCTGTATTTGCCGTTCCCCGATTGCTTGAACGTCATGGCCTCAGTGTTGATGACATTGATCTGTGGGAAATTAACGAGGCGTTTGCCAGTCAGGCGCTTTATTGCCGCGACACGCTTGGTATCGATGCCTCTGTTTGTAATGTGGATGGTGGTTCAATTTCCATTGGCCATCCCTTTGGCATGACTGGCGCGCGCATGGCGGGGCACCTTCTGTTTGCTGGAAACCGCCGCAAGGCCAAGCGCGGCATTGTCACCATGTGTATTGGCGGTGGGCAGGGTGCGGCAGGGCTGTTCGACATTTACTAAAAGCTATTTTTCAAATTCCATTGTTCAAGATAATTCGCTGCACCTAACGACTTTTCACAACCGAGGCGACCATGGACCTGAGTTACACCAATGAGCAGAACGCCTTCCGTCAGGACGTTCGTGACTACTTCGAAGAGAAGCTGTCGGCGAGACTTAAAGGCAAGGTAGGTCTTGGCAAGCGACTTACAAAGGCTGATCATGAAGAATGGCATGCTGTCCTAAACGCTCGAGGCTGGCTAGCAGGTTCATGGCCTGCCGCATTTGGCGGTCAGGATTGGGACGCGATACAGCGGCATATTGTGGAGGATGAGATGACACGGGCTGGTGCACCGCGTGTGGTGCCGTTCGGTGTTGCCATGCTGGGGCCAGTGTTGCAAAAATTTGGATCGAAGGAGCAGCAGGATTACTGGTTGCCTCGTATCCTTGACGGCCAAGACTGGTGGTGTCAGGGGTATTCCGAACCCGGCGCAGGCTCTGATCTGGCATCCCTGACGACAAGTGCGGTGCGTGATGGTGAAGAGTATGTGGTCAACGGACAAAAAACCTGGACCACACTGGGTCAACACGCCAACATGATTTTTTGCTTAGTGCGTACGCAAAAGGAAGGCAAGCCTCAAGAGGGCATTTCTTTTCTACTCATTGACATGAAGACACCGGGAATAGAGGTGCGTCCGATCGTGTTGATCGACGGTGAGGCTGAGGTCAACGAGGTGTTCTTCAGCGATGTCCGTGTTCCTGTTGCAAATCTTGTGGGTGAAGAGAACTTGGGTTGGACTTATGCCAAGTACCTGCTCACGCACGAGCGAACCAATATTGCTGGTGTTAATTTCGCCACAGCGGGGCTTGCTAACCTGAAGCGCATCGCTAAGCTCGAATCTGCAGGTGGTAGGCCTTTAGCAGACAATCCACATTTTGCTGCTCGCATAGCCCGTGTGGAAATTGACCTGATGGCGATGACGACGACAAACCTGCGTGTTGTATCTCAGGCTGCATCAGGGCAGGCGCCCGGCGCTGAAAGCTCGATGCTGAAAATAAAGGGTTCTCAGGTACGTCAGGAAATCAATGCATTAACGCGGAGCGCTTGCGGCCCGTATGCCATGCCGTTCGTTCCTGAAGCCTTGGAGGAGGGCAGTAACACTGAGGCGGTTGGACCCGACTATGCCACTGCTGTGACAGGTGCTTACTTGAATATTCGTAAACTGTCTATCTATGGTGGGTCCAATGAGATTCAGCGAACGATTATTAGTAAGTCACTTCTCAACTTGTGATCAGAGTTTAGCGCGATTGTAATGGAGCTTTACTCCACCCTATAAACGACCGAGAAAGATAGCGATGAACTTCAATCTGACTGATGAGCGACAGATGCTACAAGACAGTCTTCGTCGATATTTGCAAGACAGCTATTCTGATGCGGTTCGTAAGAGTGTCACTGAGGGCGAGCTAGGGTTTTCAATTGAGGTCTGGTCAGGCATGGCCGAGCTGGGCGTCGTTGGCGCATTGTTCAATGAAGACAAAGGTGGTTATGGCGGTAGCGGTTTCGATCTAGCTGTTGTGTTTGAAGAGTTTGGGCGCGTGGGAGCCGTCGACCCAATATTGGATACTGGGGTGCTTGCTGGTGGCCTTCTGGCGACGTCATCGACAAAGGCGCATGGTGAGCTACTGGCGACAGTGATTGAAGGCAAAGAGCATCTTGCTCTCGCTCATGCAGAGCCTGATAGTCGTTACGACCTGTCACGCGTTTCAACCACAGCTGTTTCATACGGTGACGGTTATCGGTTGAATGGACGTAAATCGGTTGTTGTCAATGCACCGGCTGCCAACTGGATTATTGTCAGCGCCCGCACACACGGTGATGTCGCCGAGGTGGATGGTATCAGTTTGTTTCTCGTCCCGAGTGACGCTGCTGGTATCGAATCGCGCAGCTACACGATAGCCTCGGGTGGTCGTGCCTCTGAGATTATCTTTGATGGTGTTCAGCTACCCACAAATTCTCTAATTGGCAAGCAAGGTGAAGCGTGGTCGCACATTGAGTATTCACAGGCTCGAGCCACAGTTGCATTATGTGCAGAAGCGCTCGGGTTGATGGAGAGTATTCAGGCTCTTACGGCCGATTACCTGCGTACCCGTAAACAGTTTGGCAAACCTATTGGTAAGTTCCAAGCATTGCAGCATCGCATGGCAGATGTGTTAATCGAGATCGAGCAAGCCCGTTCTGCAGTTATCAATTTGGCAGGCCATCTTGATGCAACGAGAGATGAGCGTGAACGTCATGTCAGTGCCACCAAGAATCTTGTTGGTCTTGTGGGGCAACGCGTTGCCGAGGAGGGCGTACAGTTGCATGGTGGTATAGGCATGACTATGGAATATTCGCTGGGCCATCTGGTGCGACGTCTCACGATGGTCGATCATCGCTTTGGCGACACCACGCATCATCTGGAGCGCTTCATTGCGCTGTCGGCGGCGTGACAACCCTGTGAGTAACGGTAGAATTCACGACTTTGTTGTAGATCACTCTACAGCGCGAAGTGAGGCTCGCGCCATGATAGATCACGACGGGCGCACGCTTAACTATGCCGAATACCTAACGGCTGTTGATGAATGCGTAGCCCTGCTCTTGAAGGCTGGTGTGCATCCGGGCGATCGAATTCTCATCGTTGCTGAAAACTGTTTTGCCGCTGCTGCTATGATTTTTGCGGCTAGTCGCATCAACGCCTGTGCTGTCCCGGTTAATGCGCGTTTAACGGCTATCGAGATTGACAAGGTGTTAAGGCATTGTGAGCCAAGAGTCATTATCTATACTGTGGCGGCGTCGGGCGATGCCGAAAAGCATGCAATTGCTGCGGGTGCTACCGAGCACGTTGGTAGCTTTGGCAAAATTGCGCTTGCCTATCGCGGTGATCAGATTGCTAAAAATACAACGGCAGATATCAGCAATTATGACAATTCGATGGACCGGCCTGTAGACATAGATGTCGCTGTCATTCTCTATACCACTGGCACAACCGGCACCCCTAAAGGTGTCATGCTCACCCACGAAAACATACTTTATGCGGCCAAGGCCTCTGGAGAGGTCAGGGGACTAACGGCGGACGATCATGTCTACGGAGTGCTGCCACTCACGCATGTATTTGGACTGGCATCAGTGTTAATGGCGAGTTGCTGCTATGGCTGCACAGTACAGATGGAATCTCGCTTTCAGCCAGAAAAGGTGCTAGTGGCACTGCAGTCGGGCGTTAGCGTTTTTCCGGCAGTGCCGCAGATGCACGCGCTGCTAATGGCGCATGTTGCCAAGCTTGGATCGGAGACATTAAACAGTAAAACATTGCGCTACGTGTCGTCAGGTGGCGCGCCTCTGGATACTGACTGGAAGCGCAGCGCCGAGGCGTTCTATGGGGTGGCTTTGCAGAACGGCTATGGCATGACAGAGACAACAGCGGGTGTCTGCGGGACAAAAAATGCCATCGGCGAGGCAGACAACAGCACAGGGTCACCTTTTCCAAGGGTTGAGGTTCGTATCTTACGCACGGACGATGCGCAGCCTGACGATCCAGTGGGTGAGGTTCTGACACGTGGCCCGCATGTCATGAAAGGTTACTACCGAGACGCGATGGAAACGGCAAAGGTCATGGATGACGAGGGCTTTTTGCACACCGGTGATCTAGGCTACCTTGATGAAGATGGGGGCCTGCACATTGTGGGTCGAAGCAAGGAACTGATTATTCGTGGAGGCTTTAACGTGTATCCGCCAGAGGTTGAGATTGCGTTTACCGATCATCCAACTGTGGTTCAGTGTGCCGTCATTGGTCGACAATTGGAGGGTGGTGATGAGGAAGTTATAGCTTTTGTGCAATGTAAAGATACAGAGGGTGTTGATGAAGAAATACTCAAGGAATTTGTATCTGAGCGGCTTGTGGCTTATAAGCGACCGTCACGTATCGTCATTGTTGACGCCTTGCCCGCTGCGGCCACTGGCAAAATACTCAAACACCGTCTGTTGGATGTATTTGGTGATCGTGTTTGAATCTGCACATTGACGCCACACTCGGATAGTAGAACTGAGTGTTGCCTACTCTGCAATGCACTTTCACGGGTTCAAAAGCGCTATTGGCCAGACTATCAGAATTTTATGATTAACCAGCAGGTGTGGATTTTTGCAACCAGCCGTGCTCAAGTGCCTCGTTGAACATCGCATTAGCTGCCGCCCATAAGGTGTCTGATCCAATGCCGATTTTGCTGGTGCGACTGACTAGCTGGTTGAGGCTCACATCATAATCAATCCAAGTGCCACCTTGAGTTAGCATGTTTAGCATAACGGGTTGCAACCGGTCCACAGCTTTGGCGAATTGTGCGTCGGCTGTTTGTGCTTGCTCGAACTCTTGCCAAACAGCGCCTAGTGCGTCCGCTTGGTCATCAGGTAAGAGGCCGAACAAACGATTAGCAGCTGCCTGTTCGATTGCCGCCTGATCAGGATTCTGCTGTCCGTGAATTGGCTCATCACCTGCATCGATTTCCACAATATCGTGCACCATCAACATCATGATTACGCGCTCTACATCAACAGGCTGATTGGCGTACTCGTGCAATATACGAGCAAACAGCGTTAAATGCCATGAGTGCTCAGCGCTGTTTTCCCGCCGAGAGTTGTTGCTGATGCGAGTAGCACGATCAATTGTTTTCAGCGCGTCTATAGCCGTCAGGAAAGTTAGTTGTTGTTGCAGGCGGGGGGCGAGTGATCGTAGCCATTCTGGATTGTCTGGTGGTGCTGGCATAGTGTTTTGTCAGTTCAGGAAAGCTGATAGTTTACGCGGCTGTCGACAGTTACTCAAAATCCAACACGGTTACAGGATGTTTCCAGCTGTTTAGGATTTCCAATAAATCGTGAGTTCGAAGTCGCGTGCTGTGCGTATTGCGGCAAGGATGCAAGTAGATCCACTCATGCTCTAATAAAGTGCGCTGAATCAGCACCTGTACAGCACATTCGTGATCGTTATATACGGCGAGTGGTGACACTGAGCCAGGCACCACACCAAGGTACAGGCCTAATCGTTCAGTGCTGGCAAAGGCAAACTGCCCGCCAGGTACATTGAGCTTATCGCGTAAGCTGCGCAGGTCTACCCGATGCTCGCTCTCTACCACTAGCAGAAACATACGACCCTTTTTATTACGCAAAAACAGATTTTTCGTGTGCGCACCCGGTTCGTCGTAGGCAACTTTTTTTGCCTGATCGACGGTATACAGAGCTTCGTGAGTAGTGGTTTGATGTTCCACACCCAGTGTCTCCAAGGCACTGAGTAGTTGCTTGGCAGTTGCGGCAAGTTCTCCGTTTTTCAGGTAAACAGTTTCAGGGTCTGGTCTGTCGGAATGGCTCATTTTGATGAAGGTTTACTCTTCGAGGAGAGTAATAGTGCCACGTGCCCACTAGGCTTGACAATTCCAATACGATGACAAAGCGTTCTTGCAAACAAAGTACCTTCGAGGCTTGCAGGAATTCTTGAAAGTCCTACCGTAGAAAGTGCGCTTCTAGTATATTGTCCGTCCGAGTCTTCAGTAGGCTTTCGTCATAAATTAAATTTAAATCAACATGCAAATTGTCGTCATCAATTTGAAGCAATCGGTAGAACGACTCGAACGTGTAGAACGTGAACTCACCAGAGCGGGTCTGAAATTCGATATTTTTGAGGCTACTGACGCTTCACAGAAGAACTTCACCTATGCTGATAGAGCTAACGCTGAGCTCACTACAAAGCGCAAAGGGTACGAATTGACCCCGGGCGAATTGGCCTGCTATTCAAGTCATTTACGGGTGTGGGAACGTTGTGTTGAAATTAGCGAAAGTTTTCTGGTGCTTGAAGACAATGTTGAGTTGAGCGATACATTGCCAGCTCAGAGTATTGAGGCTCTGATAGCCGAAATTCCTCTACATGATTACGTTAAACTAGCGGCGAGAGCGAACACGGACGATAAAAAGTTTAAAACTTGTTCGCGCCTAACGGGTATTTATTCGCTGGTACGATATGCTCGTGGAACTTGCGGTACCACCGCGTACCTGATAACACCTGAGGGTGCAAGGAAGTTAATTGCGGGTTCAGCGGAGTTTCTGGAACCTGTCGATGACTACATGGAGAAATTCTGGAGACACCATGTGATCGCATATAGTGTCACTCCACCTATATTCCAGAGAGCCAACAGCGAATCTGTCATTGGACTTGGGAGAAAAAAAAAGGCACAGCTCAGTATTTCAAATAAAATCTATACCGAGGCCTTCAGAGGCTACGAACGTGTCATGTACTGGATGTGTTTTTTTAGATACTAATGAGATGATCTGATGGTTGATCGCACAAAGGTATACGGGTAGGTTTGTCAGTGCCACTGTTCAGGCCAAGAGACAAGCCCCTGCTGGCGATATCTGGCTCTTTTTTAATTCATTTATTCTGATCCATAAGGACAGTAACAGCGCCATAGGTGGAAACGAAGTAGGGGACCATATAGGTCAACACACACTTAAGCAGCTCGAATTTTGAAGGGTCTACCATTGCGTCGCCTTGGTTGATCAAGTTAAGAATAGTGCCAACAATGACGGCTATGATCAGTGATCGTTTAACGATGTCGCGGCGCATTGCTAGTTGTAAAAAACTCATTTAGTCTCCAATTTTTACCTTAGCTCCTTATAGACATTCTTGATATAAGGGTCTGCTTGTTTGGGAACTGTTTGTCGCTCAATCATACGACGCACGCGAGGCGCTTCAGTTCCTTGATGTAGTGTGTTCAATGTATCAGATACACCAGAATCGGACTTTGTTCGGCGTTGGTTATGACGAATATATTCCACCCAGGTGGCTACGTAGTATTTTTCTGTCCAAATATTGGGTTGTTCCAGATCTCGCAGTAGTGACCAGTGCCGAGCGCCATCACGTTTGCGGATCCGGCGTCTCAGTGTCATAGCGTCGAGAAACGCTGGAACATCGTTTTCCCCAATGTCGTAGTCGGTAGTGATCAGGATGGGCCCAGTCTGGGGTTTGAGTTGCACCGCAAGTGTAGGTTCGATGAATTGGTTGAGTGGGTCCAGATTCAGTCGATCAAATTCTGGCAGTGGCGATCTGTAGCAAGCAAGAGTGCCCAGTAGTATTGCCACAGCGGAGGCGGTTAACGCGATCTTAACATCATAAGATTCGGCAATCAGACCCCATACCCAGCTGCCTAGCACCATGCCGGAAGCACTGGACACCATGTACAGGGACATGGCGCGGCCGACCACCCAGCGGGGTGTTGAGAGCTGTAAAGACACATTGAGCAAAGCGTTGGTTGTGACCCAGCATGCCCCGCAGAGTAGAAGTGCCAGTGCTGTAGGCATCATCCCATGACCGACGGACAATAGCAGCGTGCCAAGGGCGGTACCGATAAACGTTGTGCGAACGATGGTTTCGTTGTTGAATCTTTGCCGAATTCTTGAGTTTGCAAAGGCTCCACATACCGCACCTAAGCCAAAGAATCCGAGTAAAAAACCGTAGGTGGAGGCGCTTCCACCAAGAAGATTACGTGCAACCAGTGGCAATAGTGCTTGAACTGAAACTGCTGTCAAACCAAATATACTACCTCGCAGAATAATGCTCAGAAGATTAGGTGACAAGCTGACGTAGCGAAAGCCTGCACCGGTGGCACTGATAAATTTTTCCCGGGGAAGGGTGAGAGTCACAGTGGGTTTATGCCAGATGATCAAGGCGACTATTAAAGCCACATAGCTCAGCGTATTCATCGCAAAAGCTGTTGCGGCTCCCGCTGCAACAATGATCAACCCACCAAGAGCTGGGCCGATGCTGCGCATAATATTAAATGACATACCATTAGCCATCACCGCTGCAGGTACCTGTTCACGCGGCACGATGTCACCAACAGATGCTTGCCAAGAGGGGTTGTGTAGCGCCCCTCCACAGCCAATGAGAAATGTGAAACCCAGCAAAAACCAAGGTGTCAGCTGATTGAAATGAGTGGCGAGTGTTAAACCGATAGAGGCGACGAGCATCAAAATTTGCGCGATGAGCATAATACGACGCCTGTCATAGTTGTCCGCCAGTACGCCAGCGAATAAAGACAGTGCCACTATTGGTAAGGAGGTTGATGCCGTAACCAGCGCCACCATTGACTGAGAATCAGTCAAAGTCGTCATCGTCCAGCCCGCTGCAACCACTTGTATTAGCCCTCCAAGGTTTGAAATTAGAGTGGCAATCCAAAGAGATCGAAATACTGGGTTGCCAAACGGTGCCAGAGCTGTGGAAGGAGTGGCGGTACCTGTAGGTTTCATGATATTCACTGGTTTATGTGACACGCAATAACAGCTATGGGCTTGGCCTATTGCGCGATCCAACTGTCAGAGTAACAGTAAGGGTTACAAATTTACGATAGCAAAGTAATGTTGGGGTGAATGGTAGGAATATTGCCTTGACTAACGCGTATAAAAAACTGAGGTGTGTTCTTACGATTATTCTGACGCAATCATGGTCAGGGGTTGAACAGCTTCTTTGACACGACCTACGAAAGTTCCGTAGAATTATAGAGCCGCAGCGAATTTATGTATTTGTGCTCTATATGCGACTTGCTTGCGTGGCAAAATTGTTCACCATTAATGTGAGACTCCCATCATGGAAGACGGTACTAAAAAACAACAATATCCCTTTAGTTTTACAGGCACAGGCGGGCAGTTCTTCAAGATCTGGATCGTCAATATCCTGTTGAGTATCATTACTCTCTACATTTATTCAGCTTGGGCTAAGGTTCGTACTAAACGTTACTTCTACGGTAACACTGTGCTAGATGGGTCTAGCTTTGAATACCACGCCAAACCATTGCAGATTTTACTGAGTCGACTAGTGGCTGTCGCTTTGCTTATAGCGTTGACGTTTGGTGGAGCAATTAACCCCTTAATTCCCGTTATAGGTACAGTCGTTTTATTCTTGATTATACCTTGGGCCATTTGGCGATCCACAAAGTTCAACTTACGAATGACAAGCTACCGCAATATCCGTTTTGGATTTGATGGCTCTGTTTGGCCTTTGTACTTTTACCAATTATTGGTGCCACTGCTCATATTTGTTATCGCCGCCGCTATAGGTTTTAGCGCCCACTTTGGTGTGAACATCGATCCTGGCAGTGCCTTTGTTCTTGCAGGATCAGTGGCTTTGGGTGTGGGTTATCTTTTTATCAACATCTTTATCCACAAGCGCTTGGCCAGCTATTTTCTCAATCACTACCTTTATGGCAAAAGCCGCTTCGCAGGCACGCTCTCATTTTCTAGTTTTTTGATAACCTATCTGCTGGCAATCTTGCTTGGTGTGTTCACTTTTGCATTGTTTATTGCCGCCGCCGTTTTTATCTCCGTACCGGAAGGTATGGGTGTTTTAGATTGGATAGAAGGCTTTGGCGAGATGATCGACAGTGACTCTGACGAAATGAGTGCAATATTTCTTGTAGTAATATTGCTTGGCTACGCTTTTACATTCCTGGTTGGTTTTTACGTCGCAGCGTTAGTGCAAGCAAGAGTTCGCAAGCACGTGTTTAGTCAGGCTGCGCTCGACCAGCGCGTGTCTTTTAAATCTACCATAAGCGCAACAGGACTCTGGTGGGTCATGTTTTCTAACTTACTGTTGATGGTGTTTACCCTGGGTCTAGCGCGTCCTTTTACACAAATCAGGATGGCTCGTTACATGGCCAACGGCACAGTCGCATTTTCAGCTGACAAGCTCGACGAATTTGTCGGTGAAAAGCGCGCAGAAGTAGGTGCGTTTGGCGATGAACTGGGCGATTCGTTTGATATGGATATGGATGTTGGGTTCTAGTGATAATCTAGTCTTTCTAAAGTTCATTAATCTGATCGAAAAGCCATGAGTATTAGCGGTTACTGGTTCGATCCTGACAGCTCCACCCGTCGTGAGGCCTCTCTGGATATTATAGAGGGTGGTGGCTATTGCTTGTATATCGATGCAGAGCTGACTGATAAGGGTCAACTCTCATCGCTAGCCGTTAGTGATCGCTTGGGTGATATGCCCCGGCGGTTCACGTGGCCTGACGATGGTCTGTTTGAAACTCGTGACAATGATGCAGTAGATGTGGCGTTGTCAGGCAGCGCACACAAGGGCTCGCGATCTCTGTTCCTTCACCGACTAGAGAGTAGCTGGGGGTGGGTGGTCACAGCATTGGTAGTGACTGTGCTGTTCAGCTATGTAGGTATACGTTATGGCCTGCCTGCTGCTTCAGAATCCATTGCACGCTCGCTGCCAACATCGTTTAACGCTTCGGTGTCTGCGCAGGCGTTGGATGCGCTAGACCGCTTTATATTTGAAGAGTCAGAAACCGATGATGCAAGGCAGAGGGAGGTACAAACCCAGTTTGACGAGCTTCTACTGGCGCTACCTGCAACAGATGTTGATTTTACTTTGCACTTCCGTGCCATGGGTGGCATTGCCAACGCCATGGCACTGCCAGGTGGCGATGTGGTGGTCACTGACGCTTTTCTTGATCTTATAGAGCACCCTCAAGAGCTTGACTCTGTGTTGTTGCATGAGATAGGGCATGTGCTCGAATATCATGGCATGACACAGGTTATCCGCTCATCTGCTCTAACGGTGATTGTAACGCTTGCGTTTGGTGATCTAAGCGCTGTCGGTGATATCGCTGTTGGTGTGCCGATCTTCATTATGCAGAATAGCTACTCGCAAGTAGCGGAGTCTGAGGCTGATGATTTCGCTTTCGCCCGCATGCAGGAGATGGGTAAAGACCCAAAATATTTCGCCGATATCATTCTTCGCATGAGCGAACAGGAATATATCGAAACAGAAGGGAATGAAGAGAGTAGCTATTTTTCATCGCACCCGGATAGTCAGGTGCGCGCCCGTAAGGCGTTCGAAGCATCGGAACGGATGCAGGGCGAGAACTAGCGAGCGGTTACCTTGGCGCAATTCCGGCACTAATGGCATTCCAGCCCGATTTGAAAATATCAAATCCTTCCAGAGCGCCTTGTTCGATGTCATCGTAACCTGATCCATCGACGGGACTGCCCTGCGTTGCTAACGTATCGATGGCTGCAACAACAGGCTTCCAGCGCTCTGAAAACCCCGATTTACAACTGCGAAGAAATTCGCTTGAACGCCATTCACGAAAATTTTCATGTTTGTTTAAAGCTGTGAAAAGTCGTTGATTGCCTATGCATGAACCTTCGCAAACATAGACAAGCCCTAGCAGTTTGGCATGAGAATCGTCAGGTGAATGCTCTTGGGTATCGTGCTCTGTGTTGAAAGCTAGCGTATGTAGATCGGCTTCCAATGCTCGAGTGCGTTGGCAATCTGGCCAGTCAAGCCATTGCGTGAGTGGATCACGCTCTAGTAGCTTAGTAGTACGCGACTCCACCGCTCTATGTAAAACATACTGTGCTGCTAAAAACGATTGATAGTGTTTAAGATCTGGCGTCGAGTAGAGTAGCTCATCGCTATTAGTTAGGGTTTCCAGTGACTTGTGAACTGTTCGAGTTGCCTCTCTGAGTCTTGTGAGTGAGGGTGGTGTTGAGAATTTCATTTTTCTAAAAAAGAGGGTAGGTGCTTTTGCACTAAGCTTTTAAAGACATCAGCTCTTAATGGCTTTTCCATAAAGTCGCTGATGCAAGGTGTATTTAGAGCCTTCTCTCGAGTAGCGGGATTGGTCGATGTCGATAGCATCATGATGTTAACGTGTGATTTCTTTAACTCGCTATTGGGAAGGGCTGCGTAAGCTTCGATAAAATCCCAACCGCTAAAGCGAGGCATATTAATATCAAGAAATATGATATCCGGCGCGCAAAGCTCTTGGCTAAATGATTCATAGTTGCCCTTGTTTTGCAGTAGATCAAGTGCATCAAGACCCGATGTACACACCTGCACAGTGCAATTTATGCCACTTTTATTTATCGCTCTTTGGTGGAAGAAGTTGTCATTATCATCGTCGTCTACCAGCAAGACAGACAGGTTCTTGTTTTTCATGTCTAGTTAGTATTCAAGCCACTATCGTTGAGTTGTGCAATTTTACCCAGAATGTGCAACCAACGTCCTCGTTAATATCGATTCCAATAGTTGCGTCCATGGATTCTGCCACTTTTTTGCAATTGGCCAAGCCTATTCCCGTACCCTCATATTCGGTCTTGCGATGCAGGCGTTGGAAAATCTTGAAGACGATCTCGTGATCAGCAGCTTCTATTCCGATACCGTTGTCCTTTACGCATAGCAGATAGTACGAGCCTTCTTGTTTCATATACACGCTGACTTCAGGCACTGTGCCCGGAGCCACGTACTTAATGGCATTGGTGAGCAGGTTCTGCATCAATTGTTTGACTCGACCTCTATCAGCATGCATGCTCGGAAGAGAATCGACTGTTATAGCGGCGCTTGATGCAGTAATAACTGACGCTAGGTCTATTTGCAATTCGTCGAGAACCTCTCTTAAAGCAAACGTCTGTCGTTTAGTTGTGCCGTTCAAGCTGGCGAAGTTGAGTAAGTCTGTAATGAGCTCCTTCATTCGAGCGCCTGCACGAATGGTTTCTGCCAAGTACCTATTAACCTCATGCTCACTGTCAAGGGCTAAAATTTCTTCTATTAATTCAAGGTAATTTGCTTGTGTGCGTAGGGGCTCTTGCAGGTCATGTGCTGCAGCGAAGGTAAGTTGCATGAAATCGTTATTGGCGCGGCTCGTTAACTCTGCGCTGTACGTCAATTCTTTACGGAATATTCCGGTTCGCAATCGTCTCGCCATCTCAAGGGTGCTTGCTTCCCAGTGATGAGATTGATCACTGACCATGACCTTCCATTTCTCAAAAGACTGCCTTGGGCTTAGCTTAATCTCTTGTGAGTCTTGGTGTGTTGATACTGTATAGCTATTCTCAGGGTCACCAGCCCAGTTCGTGGTTTTGGTCACTTGCGCTCTGAACCAGAAAATATAGCTGTGTGACACTATAGAGACGCACGCAGCGAGTATTCCTCCAATGTCATTGTTGGACGTTTTGATCATCGGTAAAACAGTGCCAGCACTGGACGTGCTGAACACTTCTGTGTGTCCTTGATTAACTAGCCACTGACGAATCTCTAGCAACGTTTCTGTATCTGGAGTTAAGCCGCCTGAGAAGGTGCATTCATCTAGAGTGACCAGTGCTGCGCCATCTGCTTGACACATGTGCATGAGTAAAGATGCATTCTCGAGAATCTCAATACGATGATTAGTGCTGTGCCTTACATTTTCAAGAAATTCTGTTTCTATCAACAACCAGTTGGATTCTTGAATTGATTTACGCTGTATTTCCAATTCGAGAATTCGCTTGGCGAGTAAGTCGCCAATGGTTTCACTGAGCACTCTATGATCAAATGCAATGGTCAACGGTGTGTTGTGGTGGCAGGCTATAAGTCCCCAGAGTTCCCCATTAATGATGATAGAAATACAGAGCGTCGCTGTAACCCCCATGTTCGCAAGATATTCAATGTGAATAGGCGAGGTGGCGCGTAGTTGACTGAACGTTAGATCCAGATGTGGGGGTGTTTTCCCCAGTGAGGGGTTAAAGTTTAGCGTTGTGTTAGCTGGGTTGATATCTGATATAAATCGTGATTTGGTTTTTAGAAACAGGTCACGAGCTATTTTGGGGATATCAGTTTCTGGATAGTGCAATCCAAGATAGGCTTCAAGATGAGGCTGCTTAGTCTCTCCTACCACACACCCGTGTTTGTCTTCATCAAACTTGTAAACCATTACGCGATCGAAGTGAAACGCCTCTGCAACAAGCTGAGTTGTGGTGGCGTACAACTCTTCGAGGGTATCTGTGTTGGCCATTCGTCTGGCTATTCGACCTAATGTGCCTTCGCTAAGTTGAGAGCAGGGTAGAGGCTCGAATTCAACCGTCACAAAGCCTGCGTTGCTGTGAATGACTAAGTCGTATTGCTCTGATGAAGGCGATGTCCATCGAACGGATTCTTCTGCGTAGACTACTGACTGTTTCGCGCCAGCCTCGACAAACTTCAGCGACGCCTGCCAGATTGGTTTGGGTAACCAGTCTTGTAACGCTCTGTTCCACATTGATGACTCATCACATTGAAGTAGATAAGCTAAATTCGCTGAGACGGCATGGAGCGTTAAGGGCTGCGAAGTATCAAGAACCAGCATGTGACCGCGCCCTTGTATCGCGACTGGTCGGTGAACTGGCTCTTCATGGCAATTGGTTCGGGTTAGCGTAAAGTCTGGATAGAGCTTATTTGTATTACCCATGAACTGCAGGCCTAATGAGATGGATGGTAAGCTAACATTAAATGAACAAGCATGCCCGCAGTGTGGTGCAGTTGCTACTCAGATATTACGTGATGTTACGTGATGTAACTCGTTGTTGAAAATTTTCCAAGTAGACCGATAGCTTGCCAAGCACGGCGTTAGATTATTTATTTTATTGGGTTTCTGCGTAGAGTTAGCGACAGCTCATCCAAGGTCACTATTCCTATTTCTCTATTGCAACTCAATTCATGAACAATGAAAACGCCAACGACCCATTGCATGGAATCACACTTAAAGCAATGGTCACTTTTCTTGTCGATCATTATGGATGGGATGAGCTTGCTCTTAGAATCAATATCAACTGTTTCAAGAGCAACCCGTCGGTTAAGTCGTCGCTTAACTATCTACGCAAAACCCAATGGGCCAGAGATAAGGTAGAGCAGCTTTATATTGCCACTGTGAAATAGATAGGCAAGTTAACTGAGTGCTTTTTAGTGCCTGCGCCACTCTTAGCCGGTGTTTGGCTTAGCCTTGCGTAAATTAGTCAAGGCACTCAAAGATGGGTTTCTACTGATATTATTTCTGGATACGTACAATACCAGCAGCCTGTTTACTGATTCGTGTAACGCCTGAGTTTTATAAAATCAACTAAGTTTGGCGGTAAGGTTTTCAGGTTATTGCCAAACGCCTTTCAGTTGTCCTAGCATAGTCTGATCAGGTAAATGACTAAGGCTTCCATTTTGTTCCAGAAGGGTTGTGCTGTCGTTTTTTTCTATCGGTCGGTCTGTGACATAATTAGAGAGTGAATATTGACACCGTGAGAAGCCAACGTTAGATATGGGACCGAATACGGGCGAATTTCCAGCGCAAAGCGGTGCACCAAGTGCTGGGGCGCTTGCTATAAACTTCACGTTACCCGGCGCTCTATCGGGTGTACTATTTTTTTATTGATTAACCATTCAGAGGCGAGCCAATCGACTTCGCTCCGGTTGGCCACAATGACAGCGATAGCAGCCGGCTCTGTGAGCTATTGGATGTTGACTCGTGAAGGTGCTCGCGTACGTGCACTTGCCATCGCTATTGCGTTAACACTTGGTTTCGGCTTGTTGGTTGGTCAGAACTCAGACCTGACAAGTATGATTTCGTACAGTGGGCGACAGGACGCCAATAGTCTGGCAATGTACTGCGTTGGCGGATTTTTAGTTGTTGCTCTACCGTTTGTTCGGCTATTCACTGAGCCGCGTGTTGGGCACAGTCTTTATTCTGCACTGTTCTTTCACTCCTGGGAGCAAGCTGTCGCTGTCGTCTGCGGTGGTATGTTTGCTTTGCTGAGTTTCCTACTACTAGCACTTATTGTGGTGCTTTTAGATATGACTGGCCTTTCTATTAAGAACCTAGTGTTCACAGAGGCTCTGCTTATTCCACTCTTATTGGCTGCAGCGAGCACGGCCGTTGGCGTCTTGCGTGTCCGTGTAGTGATGCTAAAGGGATTGCATCACATAGCAATGATTCTGCTACGCCTGCTCATGCCTGTTCACTTAATAGCAATGGCAATTTTTTTGACAGCTGTTGCGGTACGTGGTATCGACACAAGTGTCTCAGGCATAGGTGTTGTCGCACTGTCTATGTCAATCGCTGCGGCGCTTACCTTCATTTCAGCGGTGCTTGGAGATAGTGAGCAACTCAACATGCCGCGTTGGCAACTGTTGGCTTGTCGTTCTCTAGCGCTATTAACGCTACCTCTGTCACTTCTTGCAGCCAATGCTCTTTGGATTCGGGTCGACACTTATGGACTAACAGGTGAGCGTGTTTTGGCCGTTTGTGTTGTCACTATTTCTGTGCTTTATGGTACTGGCTATAGCATTGTTGGTCTTCTCCCAGCGTTTGACAAATATATACGGCGCGTCAACATCGTCGTTGCATTGGTAGTTGCATGCGTTTGCTTGTTGCTGCTCACGCCCGTACTTAATCCTGATCGACTTGCAGTAGCAGATCAAATGAGGCGTTTCGACAATGGCACAACAGCCGCCGAAAAAATCGACCTCAGTTATCTAAAATTTCAAGCGGGTGCCGCAGGTATTGAAGCGTTGCAAGAAGTTTTACCGCAAGTGGCAGAGAGCCCCGCTGCACAGCGAGAGCCACTGAAGACGCGACTTATAAAGATTGAGAACACATCAACACTTGGTCAATACCGACGGTATGACTGGGTGCATCGTGAACCAGAGAATGTGCCAAGCACTGGTGAAGTGGAAAATGATGATTTTTTTCCCAACTCCATACGCATATCGCAAGCCTTGGTTAACGACAAACTCAGCGTTACTACTCATCTAAATGGCGCTATCCGACAGGCAAATGATCTTGCTAGCGTATCTAATGACAAAGATACATCTAAAGTGATTGCACTACTTGAAAGGCTCTCGGTCGAAAGCCAGTTTAGTCAACGTTGTACCGGTACCGATGTTGTTGCACGACGATGCGCACTCTTAGTAACTGACGAGTCTTCAGCTTTGAATGTGGTTCAGAAGGGGGGAGATGCGGATGTAAATACTGCGGAGTTCTCGGCAATAGCGCTATTGGTTATGGAAGAACGCTTGCTAGAATATATTCAGCTTGCCTGGATTGTTCTAGAAGTTAAGAGTGGGAGTGTTGAACAATGGCGGATTCTGCCTTTAGATACTTTGAACAATATCGCTGCGATCAATGTGGCTAATAACGACGTGAATGCGCTACGAAGTCTGTTGGCAATAGGCAAGCTACCGGCGGTTGAGCGCGTGCAAGTCAATGCGTTGCGACTGGGAGATAGCTTGGTGTTGCCTGGAAGTGCCCTGCCAATTCAGCGTTGAAGTGTGAGCTTTAATTTGCCGCCCTGTTGCTGTTTCTACCAAGAGATTTTTAAGTAAATACGTCTGGCCAGCTCAACGTGTACTCCATCTACCATCGTGTCTTGAAAAACCATGAGAACTTTTCCACCTGAACGAATTGTCTGTCTTACCGAGGAGACGGTTGAAACCCTTTATCTACTGGGCCAACAAGATCGTATCGTTGGAGTGTCGGGTTTTGCGGTGCGTCCAGCGGGCGTAAGGCGTGAAAAGCCGAGGGTCGCGGCATTCACCTCAGCCGATATCCCAAAGATCATGGCTCTCGAACCCGATGTGGTCTTGACCTTCTCTGATCTTCAGGCAGATATCGTGGCCGCCTTACTCAGAGAGGGTATGACGGTGGTGGCCTATAACCAACGTGATCTGGCTGGCATTATGGCAATGATCAGGCAACTTGGTGCTTTAGTTGGATGCGCCGCACAAGCGGAAGAACTAGCAACGGGCTATGAAACGCGTTTGCAACATCTGCGTAACAGTGTGCAGGGTAAAGATCCCCTCAAGGTGTATTTTGAGGAATGGGATGAGCCAATGATCTCGGGTATACATTGGGTGTCGGAATTGATTGAGGTTGCTGGTGGCATTGATGTTTTCGACAATCTTGCTTGTGAGTCAAAAGCCAAAAATCGAATTGTTCAATCAGCAGATGTTATTGCTGCCATGCCTGATGTCATCATTGCGTCGTGGTGTGGCAAGAAAGTACGCCCTGAGAAAATTGCTGCGCGCCCGGGTTGGGATGCTATTCCAGCGGTGGCTAACGGGCGTATTGTGGAAATAAAGTCACCACTGATCTTGCAACCCGGGCCTGCTGCGTTGACTGATGGTCTGGATGAAATTATCACGGCATTAAACCCCGACTCATTTCTTGGTAAAACTCTTAATCACAAAATCTGACTCAAAAATTGCTGTGTACGTGGATCTTGTGCATTTTTGAAAAACGTTTCTGGTGGACCGTGTTCTACAATAACGCCAAGATCAGTGAAGTAGATATGATCAGCAACTTCGCGCGCAAAACCCATTTCATGTGTCACCAAGATACAAGTCATACCGTCTTCGGCAAGATCTTTGATTGTTTGCAGCACTTCGCCAACGGTCTCGGGATCAAGAGCGGCTGTGACTTCGTCAAACAGCATGACATCGGGTTGCATCGCCAGCGAGCGAGCAATCGCTACCCTCTGCTGCTGACCACCTGAGAGCTCACCAGGGTAGGCATCCTCTTTGCCCTCCAAGCGTACTTTTTTAAGTAGCGCACGGGCTTTTGTCTCAGCGCTTGCTTTGCTTTGTTTTAGCACTTTGATAGGTGCCATCATCACGTTTTGAAGCGCCGTTTTGTGTGGAAAAAGATTGTACTGCTGGAACACCATGCCCACTTTCTTGCGCAGCTCCAATTTGTCCAGTTTTTCATCGTTTACCTCTTGCCCCTCAACCAGGATAGAGCCTTGCTGGATATCATTCAGAGCATTGACACAACGGATCAAGGTGGATTTTCCGGAGCCTGATGGGCCGATGATGCAAATGACATCACCTTTCATAACGTCCAGCGATACTCCGTTGAGAACCTTCAGCTCGCCAAATGATTTATGCACATTATTGATCGAGACCATTGGGTCTGCAGGGGTCCAGCTCATGGTAGTTCCTTAGTTGATGACTGCAAACTTCTTTTCCAGACGTAGGGTATAGCGCGCAATGGGATAGCAGTACGCAAAGAAGAGCAGTAAAACAAACCCATAAAAAGGTGCCAACAGTTCGGGACGGCCACCTTCGGCTGCAAGTGCACGTCCGGTGAGTGTCATCACCTCAGACACCCCGACAATCGATGCAAGAACCGTTGCCATGGTGAGAATGGCATAAAGGTTCACCCAGGGTGGCAACATACGTTTTACGCACTGAGGCAGAATAACTAGCCACAGCGTTTGGCGACGGGTGTAGGCCAAGCTCTCTGCGGCTTCCCACTGACCACTAGGTAAGGAGCGTATCGCTCCCCTCACTATCTCCGATACATTTGCCATCACCGGTAGGGATAGGCCAATGATGGCTTTAAACCAATCGGGTAGAGGAATTTTAATTCCAGCTATACCAAATTCGAAGGGCAATAGAAACATAGCAAAGAACAAGAGCACTAGCCACGGGGCGTTTCTGAAAAACTGCGTTACAAACCAAGACCCCCTGCGCAATGAATTGCTCGGCGAGATCTGACCAAGACCAAGTGCGGTGCCTGCTATTGTGCCAGCGGCCATAGCGCACACAGAAATGATTAGGTTAAAAATAAAGCCCTCTAGTAAAAGTGGTATCCAGTTTTTAAGCACAGCCAGTGGCGACTTTAGTTCATCACCCGCAGCAGAAAAGGCTAGAGAGGGAATGATCATCATTGCAGCAATGAGTGGCAGGATGTGCCAATAGCTCAGCGCTGAGAGTGCGTGCGGTGCTTGTGCCTGCTTTGGTAGCATCACCGGCAGCTTAGTTTTCTTGTTCATCAGCCGTACCCCGGAATCTTCATGGAGCGTTCCCAGCGGTTCATGCCAGCGACGAGTATGCCCACTAAAACAAAGTAGGCAACAAGTAGGAATACCATCATTTCGGTGACGTTGACATTGTCAGACCAAATTTGATTTGATTCATAAAGTAGGTCAGGCACCGCGATAGCGTAGGCGAGTGTCGTGGTCTTAACCAAATTAACGAGGTTGTTATTAAGTGCCGGTAGTGCCACACGAAAAGCGAGTGGCAAAGTAATGTTCATGTAGATTTGCAACTTGGTGTAACCAAGAGCTTCTGCGGCTTCTGTAGTGGACTTGGGCACAGCTTCAATACCTGATCGAAAAATTTCTACATTAAACGCACCTGCAAAAAATGACAGTGAAATTGCGGCCCAGGCAAAGCTGCCGAGTAAGGGGGATTCGCCACCCCAATCGTTTTCGACAGTGGGTAGTAGGGTGCCAATTGCAAAATAGAAAAAATACAGCTGAACAAGGGGGGGAGTATTTCTAAACAGTTGGATATAGCCATTGACAAAACGGCGTGTCCATTTGAAAGATGAACCTTGCAGCCAGGCGCCAATGACGCCGATGATGACTGAAAAAAACAGACAAACCGCTGATAGCTTAATGGTGGTGAAAAAGCCGTTGATCATACGATCACGATCGTAGCTGTCGTAGATGAACGGTAGGTTGATACCGGTTTCTTGATAGAGGACTCGAAACCACTCGTAAATAACGTCTATGCGTAAATCCTCAGTCTGATCAATGGCGCAAGTATGAAAGACACGTACTCAGGGCAAATGGGAACCATC
Source organism: Granulosicoccus sp. (assembly GCA_023301725.1). Taxonomy (GTDB): domain Bacteria; phylum Pseudomonadota; class Gammaproteobacteria; order Granulosicoccales; family Granulosicoccaceae; genus Granulosicoccus. The sequence continues at coordinate 46,616 of JALZUD010000071.1, forward strand.
TGCCCTGAGCCTATTT
>JALZUD010000072.1 GCA_023301725.1 Granulosicoccus sp.
CTTTGTATTTGCAATTGGGGAATCCGGGGGCTATTGCACAATTGGATAATCCCCAAAATACGGTGTCAAACGCAGGCACTGAAGGTAATCAAAACGCACCGGACCTCGCTGAGCTATTGCCACAAATGGAACAGCGGCTTTTGGATACGCCCGATGACATCGAAGGCTGGCGCTTATTAGGACGTAGTTATTTGTCGGTTGGTGAGTTTGATAAGGCGCGATCCGCCTTCGAAAAAGCCGTTGCATTAGATGAAAACGATGCCCCCACCCTTGCGCAAATGGCTGAAACCATTGCAATGACTCAACAAGGTGAATTATCTGGAGAGCCCTTGCAGTTCATTGAACGCGCCATTGAAATAGCTCCAGACAACGAACATGCACTTTGGCTGATGTCTATTGCACAACAACAAATGGGCAATCACGAAGCCGCGATGCAAGGCTTCGACAGACTAACCGCCATGGCTGCAGGAAATCCAGAAGCGTTGGCTACTGTTGAACAAATGCGTGCTCGGTCGGTAGCAGCTTTGTCTGGAGGTGCGCCGCTTGCAATCCCTCAAACCGAAACACAAACTGATAATGAGCTTGCAGAGGGTGCCATCAATGCCAGCGTAGAAATCACCGTCAATTTATCGGAGCAGGCGCGCGCTGCGTCCACTCCCGATCAATCAGTGTTTATCTACGCCACAGCAAGCGAAGGTCCACCCATGCCGCTTGCTGTGAGCCGACTGACAGTTGCCGATCTGCCAACAACGGTGGTGCTCGATGATTCAATGGCTATGATTCCGAACATGACGCTATCAGCATTTGATTCAGTGACCGTGGGCGCTCGAGTATCCAAGAGCGGTAATCCAATTTCACAACCAGGTGACTGGTTTAACGAAGCCGAGAACATCGCAACTAACAAAGCTGCGGTTTTGACTATAACGATCGATCGCGAAGCGCAATAACTGGCGTTTTATGATTAGTTGTAAAGCCAGATTTTTATCAACAGCTCAGACGCTTTGGCCTAACGTCGGCCGAGCGCTTGAGCAGCTAATAATATTAAGCGGCGCGTCTTTCCTGACCAACTTGCTGATCAACATCGTCACGGCCGTAGCGCACAACATGGTCAATGGAGTTTCGTGCAATACCCAGATCTCTCAACTCGGCATCTGAACAGGCACGAAGCTCGGCGGCTGCTTCTCGCAGCTGCTTTTTGTTGTATGCAATGTTGGTAACCTTAGCACTGACCACATCTGCAGTTGCTCGCCAAGGATAAGCTGATGGGCCTTGTGCCAGAAGCTCAGCTGACAAGCCTGCGTGTTCAATAGAACGGGTATCCACGCTTTGCAGGTGGTACCAGGCTCGAAGAGCTGCACGCTTTTCCATGGTGTTTAAAAAGTGGGTAGTGAACGTGTTTAAAAAAGACATAAGAAAAGCTCAAGTAGATTTATTGTGCCTTTATACGGCCAATTCACCACCCAATTGATGCCCTCAAGGAATATATTCTTGGATTTATTGTGTTTTTAGGCTTGTTTTATTCACAAGTAGGTTACTTCTTGCTGTGGTTCAGATTTTTGAGCGTGAACCACCAGAATTTTAATACCAGCAGACACGATCGCGCCTCCACTGAGTAGGTCCCCAGGCGGCGAACTATGTAGTGGCTTCTACAATTTGAACTGAGTTAACTGAGCGTTGATGCGTGCCGCCATCTCATCAAGTTCAAAGGCCGCATTCTGTGCGTTCTGAGCATTCTCCAGAGTCCCTTTAGCAGCTTTTGCGACTGCCGTGATACTTCCGGTGATGTCACCGCTCCCTCGTGCTGCCTCAACGACTGAGCGAGATATCTCTGCAGTCGCATTGGCCTGTTCATCAACCGATCCTGCGATCACGCTTTGCAATTCATTGATACGACCAATTATTTGACTGATACCACCAATAGAATCAGTGACGCTATGACTATCCGATTGAATCGCTGCAATTCGTTCACTAATTTCCTGAGTGGCCTTGGCAGTCTCCTTGGCCAGTTCTTTCACTTCATTCGCCACTACAGCAAAACCTTTACCGGCGTCTCCAGCACGCGCTGCCTCTATGGTCGCATTGAGCGCGAGAAGGTTGGTTTGCTCAGCTATCGACGTTATAACCTTGATTACCTCGCCAATGCCTGTAGAGGAGTTAGCAAGATTTTTCACCACCTCATTCGTGCTTTCGGTAATCGTCGCAGCTTCTGTCGCAACTGTAGTTGCTTGCACCGCATTATCAGCAATTCCCTTGATTGTTAAGCGCATTTGATCGACAGCCACGGCGACATTTTCAACACCGCCGCTAATGTTAGAAGCTGCTTCCGTTACCAATGCTGCGCGAGACGATGTCTCCTCAGCGTTACCTGACATATCAGAGCTTATGGTTGTGAGCGTATTCGACGCCTTACCTAGCGCAATCGCACTGCCGTCGATACTGCCCAAACTTCCACGCAAGCGTTCAAACAAGGTATCCAATTGGGCAGCAATTTGCCCAATAATGTCGTCTCCCTTGAGGCTCAGCCGCTGCGAAAGATCACCCGACGCCGCAGCATCGACAATCTGCAGAAGCTGATCAGCCCTCAGTTGCAATTCACGGGCTTGCTCAGACTCTCTAGCAGCAACATCAATTTGCTCTTGCCTTAGTCGCTCTTCAGCTTCCCGCCTTTTACTGCCCATGCGTTGATTTTCAGCGGCCTGCTCCCGCTGAATTTTTGAAGCTTTCTCCTGTTGCTCTTGCAGGCGAATTTTCTCAAGTGCATTCTGCCTGAACACTTCGAGCGCTTTTGCTAACCGCCCCACTTCGTCACGCGAGCTAGTGTCGATATCTATGTCAAACTTATTTTGACTGACTGATTCTGCTGCCACTGTCAAATTCGCTAATGGCTTAATAAGCATAGCGCGCAGCGCGACACCTACGGCCACTACCAAGATGATAATAAGGAATATTGTTTGCAAACTCTGATTGCGGTAATAAGTTTTCAAAGCAAGATTCTTAAAGCTCTTATCAACATAAACGTTTATGGTTGCTATGACCTCGTTTTCAAAGGTGATTTCACTCTGCTTTTGTAAAAGCTGCCCCACTGGTTGATCTGTGGTTTCATAAGCAACAACGCTACCTTGCGAATCCCGAGTCAAAAATGCGAGCAGCATTCCGTCTATATCCCGCACCTGTAACGTATGTACTCGTTCATCCAGCAGTTCTGCCTCCAATGCCAGAGTTAGGTTTTCCTGATCCATATCCCAGACGGCAGATGCGACACTGCGGGATATTCGCAATGTCACAATATCTAGGTAATTTTCGAGTTTATGCTGCAGTTCTGAATTGACATTCATAGCGCCATAAATACTAAAGCTCAGCATGACTGCAGTCACTAGAATAATCAATAAAACGCTAACTCTAAATTGCAAACGGCTATGCCAGTTCAAATTGACTGAGCCATTATTATCGTCTCTCATAGGCAACGTATCAGCTATTTTCCACATCCGGAAGAAGTCGTTTGCGAGCCAGTCAAATTACGCACATATAGACACGCAACTCTCGACTAGCGCATCTAAGCTACTAAGTGTCACCTGCAAATCTAACCCCACTTGCATTACAGGTTTCGACACTCGTACCTGTAAGGTTTAGCTTGACTCGTTGATGAAACTGTATGCACAAGGTAACCTTCTGAAGTTTTTATCATGTATAAAAACTGGGTGAGGCATTACTTTTAATGGCAGTAATATCACCCAACAGTTACGCGGGAAAAATTGCTGGTGTGACTAACCCGCACTTGCCATTTAATGATCCTGACCTTACCGGCCAAGGAATCATGGTTGAAATAGTCAGAGCTGCCTTCGAGTCACAAGGTTATGAGCTTGATAGGCAATTCATGCCGAGGGCGTGGGACATTAGTGGTGCTAAAAGAGATTGCAACTAACGCTGATATTAGTCGTCCGATATTCCTTCAACTCATCCACTGACCACCATCAACATTGTACGTTTGCGCCACAATGTAATCAGCCTCTGACGAGGCTAAAAACACGGCCATGCCAGTGAGATCTTCCGCCGTACCCATACGCCCAAAAGGTACGCCTGCACTAACCTGTTTCTTTTTCTCGCCTGGCTCTAAATTTTCTAGGCGAGCAAACTCTGCATCAACGCCCACCCAATGTTCGCCATCAACCACACCTGGCGAAATCGCATTGACGTTAATGCCGTGTTGTATGAGATTTATACCAGCTGATTGAGTTAAAGAAATAATGGCAGCTTTGGTCGAGCAATAAACAGCCACTAGTGGCTCACCTCGCCTGCCCGCCTGACTTGCCATGTTGATGATTTTTCCACCTTGCCCACGATCAATCATGTGTCTTGCTACGGCCTGAAGCGTGAACAATGAGCCGGCTACATTAACGTCGTAAAGCTTTTGATAATCCTTGCGCTTGATATCGACAATGCCGTCGGCGCTAAACAATGCCGCATTGTTAATGAGGATATCGATTTTCCCTAATGCGGAAATAGTGTCTGCAATGGCCTTATCGATACTCGATTGAGATGTGACATCCAGATGAATAGCGATGGCACTATCACCTAGCTGCTTGGCAGTATCGACGGCTGCAGCAAGATTAATATCAGCTATAGCCACCTTGGCACCTTCGCGAATATACGCTTGCGCAAAGGCACGGCCAATTCCCCGGGCCGATCCGGTGATCAGAGCGCACTTGCCACTGAGTCTTTGCATATGTATTCCACCATTGGTGTATGTGTTGGTTCGAGCGTTAATGCGACAGTTGATCTAGACGGGCAATACCTTGTTCTATCACTTGCTGATACTCTACGAGCATAACTGCACGTTTGCTCCTGCGAGCGCATGATGATAGTCTGCCCACAATAACAAGGAGATAGGTCAGCGATGTCATTAAAAACGCTTTTCAACGACGATCAGTGGTTTTTATTAGGATCGATGCCCGGAATGATCGGTGCGGCCATGAGTAACGCCGCCCCTAGTGGCATCATTGGAACGGTCAAAGAGATGAGCGCTGCATTGCACGCCAATGTGCAGGGCAAGCAAGATTTCCCTGATAGCGAGCTCATCAACGAACTTATGCAAAAAGTGGCCAACTGGGATGAGGCCAAAGAGAAAATGACTGACTACCGAGCTCGGGCTAAAGCACGTATGGAATCAGCCAACATCAAAAACCGTGAAGATATTCAAACCATGGCCCTGGAAGATTGCATCGCGGCCCTTGCTCTGGTTGATGAGCACTGTTCAGACACCGACGCGTCAGCCTATCGCCAATGGACATTAAACGTTGCTCGTGCGGTAGCTGAAGCCGCAAAAGAAGGCAGCATTCTCGGGTTTGGTGGTGAACGTGTTTCCGCTGAAGAACGTAAATTACTACATGAGCTAGAGAGTGTTCTTGGCATCCAATCAGGTGTACTGATAGCATGAACACCACCTGAACACGCAGCGCGATAACCAAAGTGCAGACAAAACTGCACTATCCAACAAGAGTATGGATATTCTCGAAAAGAACTGGCCAACTGATGGCTGGGGTGAACAGAAAGCGCAAAACTTCTTTGAAGTGGCCATCTCAGAGAGATCGGCAGCACTTGGAAGTCATGTGTGTTTTGCCCACATGGATCCTCCAACGCCATCTGTAGCATCACACCTTGTCGGGCTGAATGCGGCACACAACCAGAATCTGCTGCACCCTGATCTCAGCCCTTTTGCCTCTCTTGTAGAGCGACGATTGTTCGAATGGCTCGCGCCCATGTACGGAATGTCAGACGGACACATGTGCAGCGGCTCCACCATTGGCAACCTGACGGGCCTATGGGCGGCGCGTGAGGCAGGCGCTATGCGTGTCATCGCGTCAGCTGATGCACATCTTTCAATTCCTAAGGCCGCCCACCTGCTCGGCATGTCTTATCAAAGTGTACCCACGTTATCAAACGGTCAAATGAATAGTTCTGCATTAGCCGGTGATATAACGAACGCGGCAGTGGTGCTCACAGCAGGCACCACCGGAAGAGGTGCTATTGATCCTTTGGATGCTGAATACAACGCCCTATGGACACACGTAGATGCAGCTTGGGCAGCTCCACTGATGCTAACAAAACACAACGATTTACTCGTTGGCATAGACCGAGCTGACAGTCTGGTTATCTCAGCGCACAAATGGTTCTACCAACCCAAAGATTCTGCGTTGGTATTGTTCAAGTCAGCAAAAACGCGAGACAACATTAGCTTTAACGCAGATTACCTTGCATCACCGAATATTGGTATTCAAGGCTCGCGTAGTGCCGCAGCCATTCCGCTGATGGCCACCTTACTTGCTTGGGGGCAGTCAGGTCTGGCTAGTCGAATAGAAGGTGATATGCAAAATGCAGCACGCGTGGCTGCCTACATTGATGCAGATTCAACGATGTCGCTTAAGCAGCAGCCTACATCGGGTGTGTTTAACTGGCGACCTGTTCAACAAGATATAGACAAGGTTATTGCAGAATTAAAAGACGTTGCCTCACACACCATCATAGATGACGAGGTTTGGCTCCGACAAGTCGCTGCTAATCCACACGTAGATATCGATAAAGTGTGCGAACGGATAACACAAGCCTGCCTACCTCCCTCATATCGTGGCTGAAATTTGAATAGTCGTCACTAGCAACACAAAGTGTTGTAACGTTAGCACCGTCCATTACACAATTCGCCAGGTAACTACCATGTCAATTCGACCGGTAAAAAGCACTACAGGAACACAGCCAACATTAGAAGGAGCTGGTGTACATTTGCATCGTGTATTCGGTTTTGGCGACACCAGCTACACCGACCCGTTTTTGATGATGGATGATTTTCGGAACGATGAGCCCGCAAAATACGCCGCAGGGTTTCCTTGGCACCCACATCGCGGCATAGAGACCATCACCTATGTTCTGGCAGGCTCTGTGGATCATGCAGATAGTCTAGGTAATAGCGGCTCACTAGGGCCTGGGTCAGTCCAATGGATGACGGCGGGTTCAGGCATATTGCATCAGGAGATGCCAAAAGGCGATGCGCAAGGGCGAATGCACGGCTTTCAGCTCTGGGCTAACCTACCCTCCTCTTTAAAAATGACAAGCCCTCGTTATCAAGATATTGCGGGCGAGCACATACCTGAGTACTGCGACGATGATGGCACCGTGATTCGCGTTGTTACTGGTGAGTGGCGTGGTAAGCGCGGACCCGTTGATGGCATAGCTGCCGACCCACAATACCTCGATGTTAGTGTGCCCGCCGGCGTCCGCAAACGCATTCCTATTGATGCGTACCGTTCAGCGTTTGCCTACGTGTTTGAAGGTGATGCGTGGTTTAAGGATGCCTCGCAACCTCAAGGTGTTCTCGTTGAAAAAGAAATAGCAGGCCAAGAGCTGAACATACGCGACCTTTCTGGTGATCGAACGATGATTTTATTTGACACTGGTGACAGTATCGTTGTGCAGGCTGGCGACAACGGATGTCGTTTTTTATTGGTTTCTGGTGCACCCATAAAAGAACCTGTGGCGTGGCATGGGCCTATAGTCATGAACACCGATGCAGAAATCAAACAAGCCATGCAAGATTTGCAAAATGGCTCGTTTATTAGAGCGTAAGCTGCAGCCGCGGCTTGTTACAGCTCATCATCAATTCAGGCGAACACCCGACTCACAATCAAACGCATGCCAATGTGATGCATCAGCCTTCAGTGGTAGCGTTGAATTTTCTTCAAACCGATGGGTGCCCACTAGCCGTAAAGCCATCGGCTCAGGGTGCCCTTGCACCAATTCACTATGCCCATGTACTAAAGTATCTGCGCCCAGTGTTTCTACAGTAAGCACACGCAGGGTCAATTGCGCATCACTCGGATCACACAGCGCAAGGTTCTCAGGACGAACACCTAAATCAATGGTTTGTCTGGCTTGCGCCTGCTCGGCCAACTCGGGTAAATCCAGATTAGGTGGCAATGCTGCCACAGGCACTTTATTGAGAAAATTCATGCCGGGCGAACCGATAAAACTAGCTACAAAACGTGTAGCTGGACGCTCATAGACTTTCATGGCTTCATCAACCTGATCGGCAACTCCTCCGTTCATAACGATAAGTCGATCAGCCAGTGTCATAGCTTCAACCTGATCGTGAGTCACATACAGAGAGGTAACGCCCAAACGTCTCTGCAACTGCTTTATTTCCAGCCGCATTTGAACGCGCAAAAGCGCGTCAAGATTAGACAAGGGCTCGTCAAACAAGAACACACTAGGCTGCCGCACAATAGCGCGCCCCATAGCCACCCTCTGCCGCTGACCTCCAGATAATGCCTTGGGTTTTCTGTCTAGCAGCTCGGACAGCGATAGCATGCGCGCAGCCTCCTCAACCCTTGAACGTATTTCAGCTTTTGGCAGTCGCATGATTTTAAGACCATATGCCATGTTGTCGAATACGCTCATGTGCGGATATAGGGCGTAAGTCTGAAACACCATAGCGATATCTCGATCCTTGGGCTCCTCATCATTCACCCGCCGACCGTCAATGCGTAATTCGCCCTCGGTGACCTCTTCTAAACCTGCAACCATTCGTAGCAGCGTTGATTTGCCACAGCCGCTGGGCCCGACAATAACGATCAGCTCGCCGTCTGCTATCGAGGCGTTAACACCGTGTATGACTTGAGTTTTACCGTAACTTTTACGGATATTCTGTAAATCAATAGTGGCCATCAGTGCCTGAACTCAATTGTATTAACCGCTGTAGTCGGTAGGGTTGTGTCATCATTTTTCTGAATCTACCAGCCCTTTGATAAATAAACGCTGCATTAACAAAACAACCAGCACAGGAGGAATGATAGCCATCACCGATGTTGCCATTGTTAAAGGCCAGTCAGCAAAGTCATCTGCTTGTGGCACTGTTTGCTTGATACCCATAACGATGGTGTTCATGGAAGGGTCAGTAGTTATCAGTAATGGCCACAAAAATTGGTTCCAGCCATAGATGAAAAGTATGACAAACAGAGCTGCTATGTTGGTGCGCGACAATGGCAGCAAAATGTCTTTAAAAAACCTGATGGGCCCGGCACCATCCATTCGAGCAGCTTCAACCAATTCGTCTGGCACCGTCATAAAAAATTGCCGAAACAAAAACGTAGCGGTAGCTGATGCAATCAACGGCAAAATCAATCCAGTGTAGCTGTTGAGCAACCCCAGTTTTGCAGCAATTTCATAGGTAGGTAAGATGCGAACCTCCACTGGCAGCATCAGCGTCATGAAAATAGTCCAGAAGCACAGCATGCGAAATGGAAAACGGAAATAGACGATGGCATAGGCGGACAATAAGGAAATAACAATCTTACCTATAGCGATTCCCATTGCCATAACCAGGCTGTTCCAGAGCATCCCGAGTACAGGCGCGTTAGAACCACGAAATAAAGCACGTTTATAGTTTTCCCAAAACTGATCACCCGGAATCAGTGACATGGGGACCTGCAGTACTTCCTGGCGTGTCAACGTAGAGCCGACAAACGTCAAATACAAAGGGAAGCACAACAAAACAATGCCTAATATCAACAGGATATGAACAGTGGCTGTTCGCCAAGGATGTCGGCCCACAATTGCCATCAGCGCCTATGCCTCTCGCCCATCAGTAATGCACCTTTTTTTCTATATAACGAAATTGCACCACGGTTAGCGCGCCAACCAACACCATCAAAATGACTGATTGAGCTGCTGATGAGCCTAGATCTTGACCAACAAAACCATCTGCAAATACTTTGTAAACCAGAATACTGGTATCTCGCTCAGGACCGCCGAGGGTAATAGTGTGGATGACACCAAACGTATCAAAGAAAGCGTAGATGATGTTAACAACCAGCAAAAAGAATGTGGTGGGAGACAGCAACGGTAACGTGATAGTTCGAAAACGGTGCCAAGGACTAGCACCATCGATGGTGGCAGCCTCTATCAAACTTTTTGGAATAGCCTGCAAACCCGCCAAAAAAAACAGGAAATTATAGCTGACTTGTTTCCATGCGGCGGCCAACACAACCAGAAGCATGGCCTGATCACCATCGAGTACATGATTCCATTTAACACCGAGAAATTTTAAATAGTACGACGCTACACCTATTGACGGGTTGAACATAAACAACCAGACAATCCCTGCAATAGCGGGAGCCACAGCATAGGGCCAGATTAAGAAGGTACGGTACCAGCCTGACCCTTTAATCACACTATCAGCCAACACGGCAAAGAACAATGCAGGCACCATCGCCATCAGCGTCACGCTGACACTAAATACAGCGGTGGTGGCAAACGATTCTAGATAGCTGGAGTCATTGAGTAGGAACTGGAAATTCTCCATTCCCACATATTGACTACTTAGCCCGAATGGATCAGGCAGCTGGGTTGATTGCATTACAGCCTGCACAGCAGGCCACATAAAAAACACCCCAGTGATGATCAACTGGGGTGCAACCAACAGCCACGGCAACCAAGTACCGCGAAAATAGACTTTCTTTTGCATCGCTATATCAGCAAATAAAAAATCATTCCTTATTCAGCAATAATCTTAGCGCTGAGATTTTTCGAAACGACGCAACAGCTCATTACCTCTGGTTACAGCGGTATCGAGTGCCGTTTGGGCATCCTTGCTACCGTTCCAGACTCCTTCCAGCTCCTCGTCGATGATGCCACGAATTTGATCAAAACTACCTAGACGTAGCCCCTTGGAATTTTCCGTTGGTGCTTTGCCAGTCATCTGGATAATGGAAATTTCAGTGCCGAGATTGGCCTCATAATAACCCTCGCCCTTGGACTGCTCGTAAGCGGCCATGGTGATAGGTAAATAACCCGTATTCTGATGCCACTTAGCCTGAATATCAGAAGTGGAGAGGAAACTTAAAAATGCAGCGGCAGCTTCATATTCTTCATCAGTCTTGCCAGCAAGTGCCCATAGCGAGGCGCCGCCGATAATAGTATTTTGCGGTGCATCCTCTACATCAGCCCAATAGGGTAATGGCGCTATGGAGAAATCGAATTGTGCTTCTGATTTGATACCGGCGTAGCCCGCAGAAGATTCTGTGTATAGCGCACACTCACCACTTCGAAAGTTAGCGCCGCCTTCATTGCGTCGACCAAGGTAGACGAACTTACCGTCTTGTGCCCATTGCCCCATGGTTTCGATGTGTTTTACCTGTGCTGGGCTATTGAATGCCAGCTCGGTATCTGCTGCTTCAAAGCCATTGGCTTTGGTTGCAAATGGTACGTTGTGATAGGCACTGAGGTTCTCCAAGTGAACCCATGACTGCCATGCAGTGGTCAATGGGCATTCGTGGCCTTTATCTTTGAGTGCAGTGAGTACTTCACCCACCTCTTCCCAAGTGGCAGGTGGCTTTGATGAATCGATACCTGCCTCTTCCAACGCGTCATTGTTAATGAACAGCACAGGGGTGGAGCTGTTGTAAGGTAATGACAACATTTGCCCTTCAGTGGTTGTGTAATATCCTGCCACTGCTGCTAGGTAGGCATCGGGCTCGAACGTGGCCTCAGATTCGGCCATAACCTCGTACACTGGCTTGATAGCGCCCTTGGCACCCATCATAGTCGCCGTGCCTACTTCAAACACTTGTAGCAATGTAGGGTGTTCGCTAGCGCGAAAAGCAGCAATACCCGCATTGAGCGTTTCGGAATAATTGCCTTTGTTGGTGGCAACCACTACGAAGTCGTCTTGTGACTCGTTGAATGTAGTTACTTGCTCATCGAGCAGCTCGCCTAGGCGACCTGTGAAAGCGTGCCACCATTGAATCTCAGTGGCTGCTTGTGCGACCGGCGTGGCCAGCAAAAATGTGGCGATAGCAAGCGGGATAAAAGCTCGTTCTTTTTTTAATATGGACACTGTTTTCCTCTTCTCTCGTTTAGGTTACACGGTGGCCATAGTTGACCACGACCGAGAGACAATGTCCAGAGTGTGACGCAGCTCAGCTACGCACACACCCTTACCCATGTCAGCTTCGAAGCTCGTCAAAGAACTTTTTCACTCCACCAAGCCAGTTATGCGCTTGAGGGCTATGCTTCTGTGCGTGGCTTCCACTGATGGTGTCGTGGAATTTCTGTAGCAAATCGCGTTGTTCAGAGGTTAAATTGACAGGTGTCTCGACACGAACCTTGGTCAGCAAATCACCCACCGCTCCACCACGGACCGGTTTGACGCCCTTGCCACGCAAACGAAATGATTTTTCGGTTTGAGTGCCTGCCGGAATTTTCAGTTTCACACGACCATTGAGCGTGGGAACTTCAAGCTCTCCACCGATCGCAGCTGTAGCGTAGTTAATCGGTACCGTGCACAGCAAATCGGCTCCATCGCGTTCAAAAATTGGGTGCTTCTTAACCCGGATAGCCACGTACAAATCCCCAGCAGGACCGCCGCTATCACTGGCTTCGCCTTCGCCGGATAAACGGATCTTGTCGCCATTGTCGACTCCGCTCGGAATCTTGACCGAAAGCTTCTTTTCCTTTTGAGTACGCCCTTGGCCGCGACATTTTGGACATGGATCAGTGATGACCTTGCCTTTACCTCGGCAAGACGGACACGTTTGCTGGACAGAGAAAAAACCCTGTTGCATTCGCACTTGTCCCACGCCATGGCAAGTGCCACAACTGGTCGGGTTGGTTCCACGTTTTGCGCCGTTACCATCACAAGCGTCACAGGCCACCAGATTGGGGATGTTAATTTCTGTAGACGTACCAGCTACCGCCTCTTCGAGAGTGATCTCGAGATTATATTGCAGATCGTCACCGCGATAAACACGCTGACCTCCACCGCCACCACGTCGTCCACCGCCGAATATGTCGCCGAAAACGTCGCCAAAAATATCATTGATGTCTGCGCCGCCACCGAAACCGCCCGCTCCTGGCTGATTACTCACACCGGCGTGCCCGAACTGGTCGTAAGCTGCGCGTTTTTCTTTGTTCTTTAAAATTTCGTGGGCTTCCTTTGCCTCTTTGAATTTCTCGGACGCCTCGTCGTCATCCGGATTTCTATCTGGGTGGTACTTCATTGCCAGACGTCTGTACGCCTTTTTCAGATCGGCATCAGACACGTCTTTCGACACACCTAAGACTTCGTAATAGTCACGTTGCGACATTTTCTAGTAGAACCCGATTGACCCGACATAACGAGGAAAAGGCCGGCAAGCTCTAATGACACAAACAGTAATAACTGCTCGGCTGGCTTTTCCGACCTTTCCTGGCAACTGATTAAAGACGAACGCCCCTGACTTAAGCTCGTCATCTCCACGCAAGTGGGGATCCATGCTGCTACGAACCTTGGATCCCCACATTCGCGGGAGTGACATTTCCTAATATTTTAACTTCAGTAGGTGCCATACGATTAAAGCCTAAAACTGGTAATTATGAAGCTTTATCTTCTTTTACTTCTTCAAATTCAGCATCAACGGCGTCGTCTGCGTTAGCAGATTTTTCGCCACCATTCTCTGCATCAGCCGCATCAGCGACTGCACCTTCAGCGTTTTGTTGAGCGTAAGCTCGCTCTGCAAGTTTTCCTGCAGCTTCACTCAGATCGCTTATTTTGGCATCAATCGCTTCTTCATCTTCGCCCGTGAGTACCGTGCGAAGCTCAGCAATTTTGCCATCGATATCCGTTTTCTCACCCTCGTCTAGCTGATCTGCCAAATCCGTCATTGATTTTTCAGCTGCGTGGATAAGCTGCTCGCCCTGATTGCGCTTATCTATCAAGCCTCGTAGCTTCGCATCTTCAGCTGCGTGCTCTTCAGCATCACGCACCATGGCATCGATCTCTTCATCAGACAGGCCACTGGACGCCTTGATAACAATCGACTGTTGTTTACCCGTTGCCTTATCGCGAGCAGAAACGTTCATGATGCCGTTTGCGTCAATGTCGAAAGTGACTTCTACCTGAGGCACACCGCGTGGCGCTGGTGGAATATCTGCAAGGTCAAATCTGCCAAGAGACTTGTTCGTGTTGGCAATTTCACGCTCGCCCTGGAGCACATGGACGGTAACCGCTGTCTGGTTATCGTCTGCTGTTGAAAACACTTGCTGGGCTTTCGTTGGGATCGTTGTGTTCTTCTCGATGAGTTTGGTCATAACACCACCCAGAGTCTCGATACCCAGAGACAACGGCGTAACGTCGAGAAGTAGTACGTCTTTCACCTGACCACCAAGAACACCACCTTGGATGGCAGCACCAACGGCTACGGCTTCGTCAGGATTCACGTCTTTACGTGGATCTTTGCCAAAGAAGTCTTTGACAGTTTCCTGAACTTTGGGCATTCGAGTCTGACCGCCCACCATAATGACATCTTGAATTTCTGAGGCCGAGAGGCCTGCATCCTTAAGCGCTGTCTTACAGGGCTCTACGGTACGCGACACTAAATCATCGACTAGAGACTCAAGCTTGGCGCGAGATACTTTGATGTTCAGGTGTTTGGGACCAGTAGCATCAGCCGTAATGTATGGCAGGTTAACGTCGGTTTGCTGCGTGCTTGAGAGCTCGATCTTGGCTTTCTCTGCCGCCTCTTTCAGACGCTGTAACGCCAAAGGATCGCTGTGCAAATCGATACCGCTTTCTTTCTTGAATTCGTCTGACAAGTAATCGATAAGACGGTTGTCGAAATCTTCGCCACCCAAGAATGTGTCACCGTTTGTTGATAGCACTTCAAACTGATGCTCTCCGTCAACTTCTGCGATCTCTATGATAGAGATATCGAAGGTTCCACCACCTAGGTCGTAAACCGCGACAGTCTTGTTGCCACGCTGCTTATCCATACCATAGGCAAGCGCTGCAGCCGTTGGCTCGTTGATGATACGCTTGACTTCGAGTCCTGCAATTCTGCCTGCGTCTTTTGTTGCCTGACGTTGCGAGTCGTTGAAATACGCAGGCACAGTGATGACCGCTTCAGAAACCGTTTCGCCAAGGTACTCTTCAGCCGTTTGTTTCATTTTCATGAGTACGCGAGCCGCTACTTCGGGAGGCGCCATACCTTTGCCAGCTGCCTCTACCCAAGCGTCGCCGTTGTCCGCTTTGATAATTTTGTAAGGGACGAGTTCTATATCTTTTTGAACCGCCTCTTCATCAAAACGCCGACCGATCAAACGCTTGACCGCATACAGCGTATTCTTGGGGTTGGTTACTGCTTGGCGCTTGGCCGGCTGGCCGACAACAACTTCGCCATCGTCTGCAAATGCAACAATAGACGGTGTGGTGCGGTCGCCTTCAGCATTCTCGATGACTCGGGGCTTCCCGCCTTCCATGACCGCGACACACGAGTTAGTCGTACCGAGGTCGATTCCGATAATGGTACCCATGATAAAAATTCCTGACTTGATCTAATGTGATAATCAGTACGCTTAACAAGGCATCCTGATCGTTGAAGCAATGATGTGGCCCGTGCGGCCTATTTCAATACTAAAAGCGGTTTTCTAAGCCCGAACAATCGGAATTTACCGACAAATCGGGTTATTTGTGCAGTAAACGCAACTGCACCAAGTGTAAAAAATGATGAAGCAGTTCTACTTTGACACCATAACCAACGCGGGCCGAACCAGACGCTCATTCAAGGTGTAACCCTTCTGCATAACACCCGTTACGATATTGGCAGGCTTTCCTTCGACTTCCTGCATGGACATCGCTTGGTGAAATTCTGGGTCGAATTTTTCATCTACCGGGTTCACCTCGAGCACGTTATTTTTTTCAAGAACCTGGGCCAGCATTTTTAGAGTGAGTTCCGCACCCTCTACCAGAGACTTGGGATCTGCGTCTTCAGCGGCGGCAGCAGCAAGACCTAATTCGAGACTGTCTTTAACCGGCAGTAAATCGCCGACAATGCCCTCAAGAGCGAATTTACGCGCTTTGGTAACATCGTTTTGTGCGCGCTTTCGTTGATTTTCCATATCGGCCTGTAAGCGTAGCAAACGGTCCCAGTAGTCAGCTGACTTAGACTCAGCCTCTATTAGCTGCTTCTGCAGCACCGTCAACTCATCTTCGTCTTCTTTCTCCTCGTCAGCTTCGGTATCGTCCTCTGCCTCGTCGCTCATGCGTTCATCACCAAAGCCTAAAGGATCCTCATCCTCCTGCTCATCACTGGCAGACTGATCGCTCTCGCTTTGACCTTCGGGATCTATCACAGACTGAGCGTCTTTGTCGCTGGCTTGCGCTGACTGGCTCGCCTTCGCGTCAGCAACATCATCCGAATGTTCGATATTTTCATCGTTGGCTGGCTCTTTGCCAGCGGTGTCAGACGTGTCTTTATTGTCTGGCGTCATCAAAACAACTCCCGATATCCGCACTTCATTAATAGTGAGTTCGCACTGGTCGAACTATTTACCGCACTTATATAGTTCTTAACTGCGCAGATTCAAGGCCGCACCTAATAGTTTTGATGTCACATCGACAACGGGGATAACGTTCTCGTAGGACATGCGTTTTGGACCAACCACGCCGATCACTCCTAAAAACTTCCCGTTAATTTCATAAGGAGCTGTAACGACGCTGCAATCACCCAGCGCATCATAGCCAGACTCACGACCGATAAAAATTTGCACACCATCGGCAGCAACGCAGCGTTCAAGTAGATGAAAAATATCGCGTTTTTGTTCAAAAGCATCAAACAACTCGCGCAGCTTGCTGACATCCCCCAGGTCGGCGTGATCCATTAAATTGGTCTCGCCAGCCACCAGCATAGCGTTCTCATCATCGCTGTCGTCGCTATTGAACACTTGCCCCGCGACATCAATCATCATCTGCATGGTGTTATCCATGTACTCACGAGTGCTTTGCAATTCCGAACGCATATGGTCACGCACCTCTGCCAGCGAACGGCCAAGGTATTCGGAATTGAGCATGTGCGCGAACTCTGCTAACTCATCTTTGCAGTAATCGCGCTCAACATGAATAATACGATTCTGAATTTCGGTGTCACTAATGATCAGAATAACCAGAACGCGGCGGTCAGAGAGCGGCAGAAACTCAACCTGCTGCAGCGGTTTTTCTTCACGTTTGGGAACAGTGACCATGCCGGCCATTCTCGTAAATCCCGACAAATAATTTGACGCAACCTTCACTAGCGCCTGATCGCTTAGCGATGGATCTAGCAGGGCTCGAATGTGCTCAACGGTATCAGAGCCGGGCTTTTTGACCTCAAGAAGCTGGTCAACAAACACCCGAAAGGCTGCAGAAGTTGGAATGCGCCCAGCAGACGTGTGCGGCGACTTCAACAAACCCATGTGCTCCAGATCGCCCATCACGTTGCGCACTGAGGCTGCGCTGATGTCGATACCTGGCAGGCGCGACAACGTTTTGGAGCCCACTGGCGTACCATCTTTTATGTAGTGATTGACCAACAGCTTGAGAATACGCTGCTCGCGCTCTGAGAACTCAAATGTCGGATTCGCTGTCATGGAGTCATTTTTGAACACGATTTAATAATCAAGTTTCGCATCTGCCCTATCCACGATAAACTAAGGTGTATCTGGCCTGCGATCAAGCCCTAACTTCACACAAAACTATAAACAATGCCCCGTAAAACTACTCGTGCGGTAAAAATTGGCTCAGTGACTGTCGGCGGAGCCTCTCCAATCGTAGTTCAGTCCATGACTAACACCGACACCGAAGATGCCATTCGTACCGCAGCGCAGGTCGCAGACCTAGCACGTGCAGGCTCCGAAATTGTCCGGATTACAGTCAACACTGAGGCCGCTGCAAACGCCGTTCCTGAGGTGCGCGACCGGCTCGCAGCTATGGGCGTGGAAGTCCCTTTGGTCGGTGATTTCCACTTCAATGGTCACAAATTACTGACTGCTGTTCCCGCCTGCGCCGAAGCGCTTGCCAAATACCGAATTAATCCAGGCAACGTGGGGCGAGGCGCAAAACGCGACGAGCAGTTCGCGCAAATGATCGAAATAGCCGCAAAGTTGGATAAACCTGTGCGTATCGGCGCCAACTGGGGCAGCATGGATCAAGAATTGTTGGCACGCATGCTTGACGATAACGCCTCAAGCAAACATCCAAAACCCCTCGATCAAATCAACCGTGAAGCTGTTATCAAATCTGCGGTAGATAGCGCAGCCCGTGCCGTTGAGCTCGGCTTGCCTGCTGAAAACATCATTTTGTCTTGCAAGATGTCCCGCGTGCAAGATCTCATTTCGGTATACCAAGACCTCGCATCACAGGTGGACTATGCGCTGCATTTGGGTCTGACCGAAGCTGGCATGGGCTCCAAAGGCATCGTTGCCTCAACTGCCGCCTTGGCCGTACTTTTACAGCAAGGCA
This sequence comes from Granulosicoccus sp., assembly GCA_023301725.1. Taxonomy (GTDB): domain Bacteria; phylum Pseudomonadota; class Gammaproteobacteria; order Granulosicoccales; family Granulosicoccaceae; genus Granulosicoccus. Next base: position 18,296 of record JALZUD010000072.1, read on the forward strand.
TTGGCGATACCATTCGAATCTCGCTAACACCTGAGCCCAATGGCGACAGAACCAAAGAAGTCATCGTTGCACAAGAAATACTTCAAACCATGGGTCTACGTTCTTTCACCCCCATGGTCACTGCATGCCCTGGCTGTGGCCGCACTAGCAGCACCTATTTTCAGGTTCTTGCAGATCGCATACAGACGTACCTGCGAGACAGCATGCCCGACTGGAAAGCCAGCCACCCCGGCGTGGAGGACATGTCAGTTGCTGTCATGGGCTGTGTGGTCAATGGCCCCGGTGAGAGCAAACACGCCAATATTGGCATTAGCCTGCCAGGCACGGGTGAACGCCCTATAGCGCCTGTGTATATCGATGGCGAAAAGGCGATGACACTCAAAGGCGATCACATTGCCGAAGAGTTTCAAGACATCGTGTCGCAATATGTCAAAACCCACTACACGCATGCCTGATTCCCTACCCTGGGATCAAATAAGCAACCCAAAGGTACTGCATTCTAGTGTCGCGGCTCCGGTTATTGTGGTGGGAGCAGGCTTGGCAGGTTGTTGGATAGCGAGAACTCTGGCAGACAAAGGTGTGAACGTTCTTGTACTTGAAGCCGGAACACACGTCGCGCGCGCAGGGTCATCAAACCCCGTGGGGCTGTTTAAGCCATACGTCACACGAAGCAACTCCTACCCCATGCAGTTCTACCTCGAGGCCTATCGCTGTTTGCAACAACGCCTGCAGCAATGGAATTTGCACGCTGCGAGCAATTACACTCCCTGTGGCGTTTTGCAGCTAGTGGAACACCCGTACCCACAATCAACACACTACCGAATAGTCGCTGCATCTGAAACGAATCAACCGTTGAGCAAAGACCTTAAAGGACAGGCCTTGCTGTTTGACCAAGCGGGCTGGTTAAATCCTGCAGCACTGTGCCGTGCTTTACTTCAACATAAGCATATCGAAGTACGTTGCGAACAACGGATAACCGACATCAGTGCAGCTACTGACAATCAATGGAAGCTCAGCATCGAAGCCACATCGGAACTAACTGCCAAACATGTTGTACTTGGAACAGGCGCCAATCATATAGGGCTTGACGTTACCAAGGCTTTAAACACAATTCCTGCTCGCGGACAGCTGTCTCGCTTTTCAGTGGCACAGGGGGCAAGCAAACTGAGCAATGTGGTCAATGGCAAAAGCTATGTCATACCCGATGGCGATTCAGTTGTCGTTGGCGCAACGTTCGAACGCGGTGTCAATGATGCCTCTTTGGTCGAGCTCGACAATGCCCTTAATCTGCAAGGACTTAACGATACCGTTCCTGGGTATGAGGTTAACCCCCGCGCGATCAGCTCCTACTCGGGAGTAAGAGCCACAACTCAAGACAGGCTACCCATGGTGGGGCCAGTACCTGATAGCGATCGTTGCAACGATGTGTATGCCGATATTCGGCATGGTCGACAACTTGATCAATACCCGCCTTTGCCTGTACACAAAGGGCTTTACGCTATTGCAGGGTTAGGCTCGCGCGGTATCGTTACAGCACCGTTTGTCGCCAGTTTGCTCAGCGATTTCATGCTGGGCGGACAAGCTATCAACGAATGGACGCCGTTGATTAATCCAGCGCGCTTTATTATTCGGCAGCTGAAGCGCTCTGGCGGCTAACTGACCTCAATCACGTCAGAGGCGCCAAAGTCATCATCATTGGCGCTTTGCATCATCGGGATTGCCACCTCACCTAACAGCGCTGGTGTCATATCACCAGGTTGAATAATCAACTTAACCTTCGGTGTCACAGCGGGTTCGTCTGTCTCGTTGCCACCCATCGCGACCAACAGCAGTTTCGCCAGCGTGGCCTCGCTCCCCATGCTATAGCCATTAGAGAGCGCCTGAATGGCTCGCATACGAGCTTCAGGGCCTTGTTCTAGAATTTGCTTACGTAAGTGCTGACCTGTCTTTGTCGTCTTAACTTTCATGCTCAAACTCTATTGAAGCTCGGATGCCTCTCAGCGGCAAGAGCACGGGAGACTATCCGAGTCACTAAAAGAGTTCTATCGGCAAGTTAAAGGGCAAGTTAAGTCAAAACCCGTAAGCCCCACCATCTTTTCGAGGATCAGACCCCCCCGTGTAACCACCTGCATCAAGCCGATGTATCAGTTGAGCGCCACCGAACCCAAAAGCCAGATCGTTTTGTTGAACCACGATGTCATGCCCCATCTTCTTCAGAGCCTGCACAGTGGCCGGGGCTATAGCTTCTTCACAGCACACACCCAAACCCTCAGTAACACGCCAACGCGGCGCATCTGCAGCAGTTTGAACATCTTGCCCCCAAAGCTGAGTGCGCAGTGCCATTTGCACATGCCCTTGCGCCTGCATCATGCCCCCCATGACACCGAAAGCCATGATCGGCTGGTTAGCTGCGGCGCCATTGCCCATGAGAAAACCCGGAATAATCGTGTGAAAAGGTCGTTTGCCACCCTCTACCTCATTCGGGTGGCCAGCTTGCATGGAGAATCCACAGCCTCGATTTTGCATGTGAATTCCGGTGTCTGGCACTACGACACCCGAGCCAAATCCGTCATAGTTTGATTGTATGAACGACACCATCATGCCATCAGAATCAGCCGTGGATAAGCAAACCGTACCGCCTTTATGCGGAGATCCACTGTGGAAATTTTGCGCCTTTGCAGGATCAATCAATCGGGCTCGCGCCGCCAAATAATCAGGATCCAGCAAGTGTGTTGCAGACACATCAATCATGCTGGCGGGATCTGCAACAAATGCGGCCGAGTCCCTAAAGGCTAACTTCATGGCTTCAAACATGAGATGCAGGCTTTGTACATCATCTGGTCCAGCGCAGTTGCGTATGTCAGTATGCGCTAGCATGCCAAGCGCCATGCATGCGGCTATACCTTGCCCATTGGGAGGTATTTCGTGCAATGAAAATGCATCAAACGATTGAGACACTGTGCCGCACCAATCAGCCTTGTGGGCAGCTAAATCGTCCAAAGTGATTGCCGCGTTATGCTGCTGTGCGTTCGCCACAATCGACTCCGCGATGGGCCCTCTGTAAAACGACTCGCCATAGGTTTCAGCAATAGACATCAATGTCCTTGCTGCAGCCTTGTTGATAAAACGATGACCCGCTTGTGGAGCTTGCCCATCGGGCATGAAGTGCTGCGCGAACCCCGGTTGATCTTTCAAAAGCTTGGCACCTTGCCCCCATAGCTTGCCAATAATGGGCGACACAACGAAACCACTCTGCGCATACTTGATAGCCGGTTCGAACAAGCGTTCAAACGGCAGCTTGCCCCATTTTTTATGGAGCTCTACCCACGCAGAGACCGCACCGGGCACCGTCACAGTATCCCAGCCGCGCTCGGGTATTCCTCCCAGACGCTGAAAGTACTCTGGGCTCCAGGCTGTAGGGGCGCGGCCCGATGCATTTAAACCATGCAGTTGCCGGCCGTCCCAAACAATGGCAAAAGCGTCAGACCCAAGGCCATTGCCGGTGGGCTCCACCTGCGTCTGAGTGATGGCCGTAGCTATTGCAGCATCCACGGCATTACCGCCTTGAGCCAACATGGATAAACCAGCTTGACCAGCCAATGGTTGAGAAGCCACAACCATGTTGTCTGCCATAACGGCCGAGCGCTGTGAAGAATAAGGCGGCGGTGATGGAAAGCGCAAAATAGGAGCTCCTCTAGGTCAATGTCCCGCCCAGCAAAGCAGGACAGATCAAATTGGGGTTAGTGATGGCGTTAGCAAAACATACTATCGCATAGTTGCTTCTACGCTTTGCTGTAGGTTCCCACTCGGCGCTATACTTGGCCGACCTACACTTGCGGATTGTTCATGAAATCAGAAGCGAACACAAAAGCATCACTCGACAATCAGCGCAATGATGGCCACACAAATCACCGCGCAAGCTTTGAACAGGCAACCCATGCTCAGTGGACGACACTTGCAGTTGCAGGGCTTAGATCTGAGAGCGCCGACAACGAAGCACTTCAAGCTTTACGTCACACAACACTTGACGGCATTCCTGTTGAGGTTCTCTACGATGCCAGTCATATGGATTTCACACGCCCGCGCGGCTCGACATTGGAAAGCGCTATAGATAATCGTGTAGCAGTGCAAGCCGCGGATTCAAAAACAGCGAACGCAGCTATTTTGGATGCACTCGCCGGTGGAGCAAAATCCATTGAATTGCACATTCAAGATGAAAATAATCTGTCAGCATGCCTTAATAACGTGCAGCTTGATATCGCATCTATTGCTCTGCGCACCGGTCATCGGTTTTCAGCCTGCGCTGGCGCCTTCACTGATTATGCTGTCTCTTCAGGAGTCGCTCTAGACTCCCTACACTGTTTGCTTGCGTCGGACCCCATTGGCGAGATGCTAAGTGGCAACGTGTGTGAGCAAACGCTACCCTCACAACTAACATCCCTGGCACAACATGCCAAGTCTATCGCATCAACACTCCCCCACTCTTACAGCGTTCTTGTCGACACCGCCGTACACCACAATGCGGGTGCATCCGTAGTGGAAGAATTGCACGCGGCACTTGCCACAGCGTTAGTGTATCTGGAGGCCATGCTCGACAACGGGATGCCGATACACGAGGCCAGAACTCAAGTTGTGTTTCAACTGGCCTTGGACAGTGATGTCTTGCTAGGCGTGGCTAAGTTGCGAGCCCTACAATATTTATGGCAAAGTCTGCTGCGCACGATAGACTCCAGTTATGAACAAAAGTCGGCAGCCCAAGTTGTTGTAGAAACCTCACAACGTCAGCTCAGTCAATTACAACCCTGGAACAACCACCTTAGAAATCTGGCAGCCTGTACTGCAGCCATGCTTGGAAGTGCAGATACGCTACTGGTACACCCACACGACATTTTGCTAGCAAATGTAGCCGATGCAGATAAAAAATTAAGTAAGCGAATGGCGCGCAACATAGCCATCATCCTTGAGCGCGAGTGTGGTTTGGGCAAAGTACATGATCCCATGTCAGGATCATACGCCATGGAAAATCTAACAGAACAACTCATCAGTAACACCTGGCAATCGCTAACACAAACCGATACCAGTGAAGGCTGGCTCAATGAGTTAGCTAGCGGGCGCTGGCAAACACGCGTAACTCAGACACACCAACAGCGCATAAAGCTTTTACAGGAAGAAAAAAGCATCTGTGTTGGTGTCAATCGGTATGTGCACAGCGATGAGGCTGCAGCAGTTTCCATCCAACAACAAATCGCTTCGCCACCTGCCTTGCAGGCAGTCCGAGATTCAGCCGAGTTTGAGCACAGTGCTATCAATAAAGCAGAAAAAAACGCTAACACGGGAGACAAACCATGAGCCGCCCCCCTTTTAGCTTCAAGCAAAGCAGCCAGCTTGAGTTTAGCGTTAACACGCTCGATACAGGATCAGCCACTGATGCCACCTCCCGTGCTGGTGATACACCAGAGGGCATATCGTTAAAATCCCGCTACACCAAGGAAGACAGACATAACGCCGGCTACCAACTGGATTACCCTGGAATAGCCCCATTTACGCGTGGCCCCTATCCTACGATGTTTGTCACCAAACCTTGGACGGTAAGACAATACGCAGGCTTTTCAACCGCTGAAGACAGTAATGCGTTCTACAAGCGCAACCTTGCAGCAGGCCAGAAAGGATTGTCCATTGCGTTCGATCTACCCACCCACCGTGGGTACGATTCTGATCATCCCAGAGTGACTGGCGATGTCGGTATGGCTGGAGTGGCCATCGATTCAATCCTTGACATGCAGATTCTCTTTGACCAGATTCCGTTAGATCAAATGAGCGTATCAATGACCATGAACGGTGCGGTTCTGCCTATTCTGGCCCTCTACATTGTTGCGGCTGAAGAGCAAGGCGTGTCTCCTGACAAGCTCACGGGCACTATCCAGAACGACATTTTGAAAGAATTCATGGTGCGCAATACGTACATCTATCCACCCGCACCATCGATGAAAATTATTGCAGATATTTTTGCATACACTTCCAAGAACATGCCGCGTTTTAACAGCATAAGTATCTCCGGATATCATATGCAAGAAGCAGGTGCCACCGCTGATCTGGAGTTAGCGTACACCCTGGCTGACGGAATTGAATACCTGCGCACCGGAATTGCGGCAGGCATGCCGGTTGACAGCTTCGCACCTCGTCTGTCCTTCTTCTGGGCTATCGGCATGAACCACTATATGGAAATTGCCAAGCTGCGTGCAGCTAGGATGCTTTGGGCACGGTTAGTCAAACAGTTCAATCCAAAGAACACAAAATCGCTGAACCTACGCACACATTGCCAAACCTCTGGTTGGAGTCTTACCGCACAAGACGTCTACAACAATGTAACGCGAACTGGCATAGAAGCCATGGCAGCTGTCGCCGGTCACACGCAGTCACTGCATACCAATGCCTTTGACGAAGCATTAGCACTACCCACCGATTTCTCTGCACGCATTGCTCGCAATACCCAGCTTTTTCTGCAGCACGAAAGTGGTTTGTGCAACACAGTTGATCCTTGGGGTGGGAGCCACTTCATGGAAACACTCACACAACAACTTAGCGATAAGGCATGGCAACATATTGAAGAAGTAGAGCGTGAAGGCGGAATGGCAAAGGCCATCGAGGCGGGCATTCCAAAGCTGCGGATTGAGGAAGCCGCCGCGCGTACTCAAGCGCGTATCGATGCTGGTGAACAAAGCGTGATTGGTGTCAACGAGTTGGTGCAAGAAAATGAACCCCAAATCGATGTGCTGAAGGTCGACAATGCAAAGGTTCGTAGTCAGCAAATTGAACGACTGCATAGACTACGCAGCACACGTGATAACACCAGACATGCTGCTACAATAGCCGCGCTAAAACTCGGCGCCAGCGAGCAGTCTGGCAACCTTTTAGCCTTGGCTGTTGATGCAGCTAGAGCTCGTGCAACCGTTGGCGAAATTTCTCTTGCGCTGGAAGAGGTGTTTGGCAGGCACACCGCACGTATCCAATCTATCCAAGGGGTTTATCTGAAATCCATGTCTACTAGTGAGCACTTACCCAAAATAAAACTGCGTGTCACGCATTTTATGGAGCAGGAAGGGCGAAGGCCACGCGTACTGATTGCGAAGATGGGTCAAGACGGACACGACCGTGGCCAGAAAGTCATTGCCACAGCATTCGCTGATCTTGGCTTTGATGTTGACATTGGTCCCCTATTCCAGACACCTGAAGAGGTGGCACGGCAAGCAGTGGATAATGACGTGCATATCGTTGGAGCAAGTTCATTGGCGGCAGGTCACTTGACGCTGGTTCCCGAGCTGAAAAAAGCATTGGCAGATGCTGGCCGCCCTGACATTCAGGTAGTCGTTGGCGGCGTGGTCCCCCCTCAAGATGTGCCAGCGCTGTTAGAGGCTGGAGCTGCAGCGGTATTCCCCCCCGGAACCGTGATTGCAAAAGCTGCGATTACCTTACTTGATTCTCTGGGGTCATCACTGGGCCACCCTAAACCGCCACAAACAAATTAGACAAATGATCGAACCGCCACTAAATGCTGCGAGACTGGCCTACGGTGTACTGTCCCGTGATCGCGCTATGCTCTCTCGCGCCATTACCATGACAGAATCTACTCTGGCCAAACACCAGGACATTGCACAAGATGCATTACAGCTACTGCTACCACGGACTGGCAAAGCCATACGTGTTGGCATTAGTGGGGTTCCCGGGGTAGGAAAAAGCACGTTTATAGAGGCGTTGGGTCTGAAGCTTCTAGGTATGGGACATAGAGTCGCCGTGCTGGCCATTGACCCCAGTAGCCAGCGCACAGGTGGCAGCATTCTGGGCGACAAGACACGTATGTCGCAGCTTTCCATGGAAGAGGATGCTTACATACGTCCGTCACCTACAAGCGGACATCTAGGCGGTGTTACTCGGGTGACACGAGAATCACTGCTGCTTTGCGAAGCTTCTGGCTTCGATGTCATTCTGGTTGAAACAGTAGGTGTGGGGCAATCCGAAACCGTCGTATCGGAGATGGTCGACTGCTATCTTGTCCTCATGTTGCCAGGTGCTGGCGATGAGTTGCAAGGTATCAAGAAGGGTGTGCTTGAGCTGGCTGACATCCTTGCAGTCAACAAAGCTGATGGCAATTCTTTTCAAGACGCCCAACACGCAAAGGCCGCTTACCAAAGGGCATTATCCATTCTTCAGCCGGCAGGCAGCTGGAGCCCTGTGGCAATGACTTGCAGCGCTGAAAGTGGCCAAGGGCTAGACGAATTGTGGCAGCAAGTGCGCACTCACAGACGGCAACTCATTGATACCGGTGAGCTGGTTGCTCTACGTGAGAAACAACGCATCAGCTGGATGTGGTCAATGCTGGACCAGATGGTGAGAAGCTCACTTCACGGCAAACCAGAATTGGCCGAGCTAGTAGTCAGTACAGAAGCTGCCGTTAGATCGCAAAGTGTCACATCGCTACAGGCTGCTAATGCACTGTTTGACGCGTGGCGTGAGTCTTTTCCTGCACCAACACCCAAGGCGCTGTAACCACACACCAAAACTCCGGCTCTCTTGCGGTCCAATCGCGCGCATCATCATCACTGGCGCGCCTCACTTTACCGTCGCCAGCCCAGCTCTGCAACTGGGATGCATCATCCTCAATCAGACAGATAGCGGCGTCGATCAAATCAAGATTGGCAGACACGTGTATCACCACCCCTCTGGCAAAGTGTTTTACCAAGTCGGACCAGACAATAACAGCTGTTTCTTGGTTTAGTCGATCGGCTAACGAGAGCTGATCTTCGGGCTCGTTACTCACCAAAGCCCCCTATTTCATCTGACTGATAAATTCGTTGGAGCGCTCAATGGATTGATTCATGCGCGAGATGAGAATATCAATGTCGCCTTCAAGTTCATTAAACGTGTTTTGCAAAGAACCAATGGCCTGAGCATTGAGATTGTGTTTGAGATACAACACGTTGTCGCGCATGGTGGTTAACACTGGCTTCATAGTCGCCTCAGCATCTTTCATCGCTTTCAGCATTTCGCTGTAACGAGCTTTCGTCTCACGCAGTTGATTCTCGCTATTGCGGCGCAAATTCGCATCGCCATAAGTCGTGTTCTCCTCGGCCCACTCGTCAAACAAATCACCGGCAACCTGCTCAACATCTCGAATCTCATCCGAGACATCTTCTGCCGCATCAACGCTGTCCTCGTACTCATCGCTCAGTTGGTTATAAGCCTTCTTGAGTTCGGTCTCTTCGATGGTCATCACTGTTCCAAAACGCTCAAGCGCATCCTGGAACTGCTCTTGCGCGTCCTGCTGCGCATCGCGAGTGTCCTCGACGCTGCTTACAAGAATGTCACGTTTGTGAATCCCGACTTTTTCCAACGTGTTGTATTTTATGGTGGTACAGCCAGTCAGCACGATCATAGACATCAGCGTAGCTGCACGTAAAAAACACTGCATGGGAATTCTGCCAGATAGAAAGCTCGCGCAAATGATATCACGCAGCAGGCAATAAACTGACACTGCGTCGATCATGATCGGCCAGAGCTCCCTGACTATTCAATACTGAGGCTTATCCCTTGCGAGCATGGCTAATGGGCACGCATAATCTCCATAAGAGAACGCCGGTACCAGGCTCTCTCCCTGAGTGCGTTGGGTTTGTATGCCTCGGCAGACGAGTTCGCTGAAGCAATAACACGACGGAAATCTGCCTTTGACTCATCTTCCCTCTGCTTGTGCTCCAGTTGTGACTGCTTAGCGTCAGCTGCGCTGCCAACACGCACTAAACTACGCAGTTTTTCTACTGTTTTTGGTCCAATACCTTTGACCTGCTGCAGCTGCTCAACCTGAGTAAAGGCACCGTGTTGATCTCTAAATGCAACAATTAAGGCGGCTTTGGCTGGTCCGATACCGGGTAGATGCTCAGCGAGCTGCCCTTGGGTAGCCGTATTGATATCGAGCAACTCCGCCGCTTTATTCTGTAGCTCATCGGCCTGAATCCAGCTCGAAAGAGTGAAGATCGCGACAATAAATAACATTTTTGCCGCTGTGGCAATTTTTTTCATGACGACATCCTTGTCGTTGGCTGTGGTGAGAAACTAGTGTGCCCCGCTTTGACACTCAGTTGCAAGACTTACCAAGAGTGTCACTGGACAAGCCTACAGCTACTTAAAATTTGCAGTTGTCAGGCTCAAATCAGGAGCCACTATGGACACTGGCGAACGTGTTTCACGCGCGTGCTGAAGAATCAACAAAATGGCAAGCTGTGTACCAAAAATGACAGACGCCAGCCACAGATGCATAGGCTGGGAAAAAATGGGCACATGTAATCTGGCCATGCTCAGACCAATGGCAATAGCCCCTAAAATGAAAACCATGAGCGCAATGCACAATCGACGCAGCACCGCAGAATTCGAGTGGGTTAGTACTGTGTACGCCAACCAGCCGTTCAATGCCACAAGTGGCACCGTGTAATATTTGTGCAAACTAAAAACGAAAGGCAAGCTGTCTATCCACAAATGACGGTTATCGTGTTCATGGCTACGCGCAATGAGGTCCATTGCTTCGCGAACTTGGGTGCCCATTAATAACTGGAGTAACCCCGCCCCCATGGCGAACAGCATCAAGGGGTAGAACTGGCGCGGCATCCCCTCCAAGTTAATGAGGCGGTAAGACTCTCGCTTCGACCGAATAACAGCTGCGATAACGATGCCAACAATAACCTGCGCCAACAGCATGTGAATAGTGATCATGCCGACTTTGAGATTGGAAGCCACGACCTGCGCACCAAGCCACCCTTGTACACCGACCAGAATAAATCCGGCAAAGGATAGCCAAACCACTCCAGGATCCTCCCGACGCAACGGTAAAGAAAACAACAGAGTTAACAGTATCGTAAAACCCGTAAACACACCCAGCAGTCTATTGAGGTATTCTGTCCACGTTTTGCGAACGTTAAACGTTGTGTCTGCATACCCGCGTTCAGCATAGATTTCCTGATAATTTGAGGGGAGTTGCGATTCGTGAGTAGGTGGCACCCACTGACCAAAGCAAGTTGGCCAATCAGGACATCCCATGCCGGCACCAGAGGCTCGTACAATGCCACCGACCATGATGAGAGCGTAGATTGTGGAGACGGTCAATATGGCACACCACCAAAATCGTCTAGTGCGACCGTCGTCTGTAACTTTACCGATGGGCATGAAAACCTGAACCATTGAACAATAACAACTATTCTATCTATTACGAGGTTCACTTAGGTGCAGATTGTGTATTTATTGCATGCAAAACATTGAACTTATATTCCAGAAACCTAGACAGACTCACATGAAAATCGAACCGCTTTTCCCCACCATTCTGGCTCTCAGTGTGCTTGCTGGCTCAGCCGCTTTTCAATTGGCCTTTGCCAACGGCGCTGACATTGATACAAACCGCAGTGAGTTGACTGGTGATTTCACACCATCCTCTCTGGAGAGCGACTGGGACGAACGTAGCTTTCGGAAAAACACCGAATACAAAATCGTGGACCTCGATGGAGCCAAGGTACTCCATGGCTACACCAACGGCACTGCATCCATTTTGTACCGTGAAGAAGCAATTAGCCTTAAAGACACGCCACAGATAACCTGGTCGTGGAAAATTGACAGAACGTTTCCAAATGATAAGGAGAAGGTACGCTCGGGAGACGATTTTCCCGCAAGAGTCTATGTGGCGGCACAAATCGGCTTTTTACCGTGGGAAACACTAGCCATCACCTATGTTTGGGCGTCTGAAATCCCTAAGGACGAAACATGGATCAATCCCTTTACCGAAAAAGGGATCATGGTGGCGCTGCAATCAGGGGATGAATTCGTAGGGCAATGGATGATGCAGTCTCGAAATCTGGCAGAAGATTTCAAAAACCTGCACGACATTGATCTTGATGAAATTTCCGCCTACGCGGTCATGATTGATGGCGACAATACCAACGTGGAAGGCAACGCATGGTTCGGCAATATTAAGTTTTCTGCGGCTCTAGAGTGATTTTTTGCGCTTGCTAGCGACATAAAGAGTGTGTTCACAGCACTAGGCGCTGGTTTTTTTCTCGGTGCAGGCCTAATAGGTTGCCATAGGCGCGCCAAATGCGTTTCTGCTTAATCAAGGCCTGAGACGCGAACATGTGGGTCTGCTGAGCTAGGCTCGTACTAGCTGGTGTCGATCGTTATACTCTCCTCTATACTTGAGCGGGCATAACCGATAGAGAATGGCAATGGGTAGACGCGGCTTCCACAAATTCTGTACAGGCTTGACAAACGGTGCTGCGACAGCGCGTAGCGTCAAGGCTTCACATGCAAAAAATCAGTTGTTGTCGAGCCATAGACCCTATGGCGTTCAAGTGTTTGCAGGTAAAAAAGCAACTTTGAATGCTGCACTTGCCTTTTCGGCAAAACAAGTACCGTGTTAAAAGATGCTCGCCTGGTCAGGGCGCTCAAAAAACTTCCGTTGTTGCAGAGTATCAACGACGAATTCTGGAACACCATACTTCCCCATATTGACTTCGCCCAGCTTCATGAAGGCGATACTCTGTTCACTGCAGGCAGCAAGAGCCTCAACCTCTATCTAATCATCGATGGAGAGTTGGCTTTGTACATGCCATCTATCGACAGCAGTGCGTCATTTTTTCTGCAATCACGGTACAAGGGCGATACTGCTGGCGATTTCGCAGTACTCAATGGTGGCCAAATGCTGGTTAATGCCGTGGCAACAAAAAAGACCTCGGTTGCCCTATTCCCCCGATTTGCTTTCGAACATCTGACTGAAATTGATCCAAACATTCTGGCACGTGTTTACGATGTGGCGGCAGATCTCTCCCGGCGAGTAACTCTCGCACGGTCATACCTCAAATTGTTTGGCGATATCAGTCATTCCACCATGAATGCCTTGCTTGAAAAATCCACTGTGATGCATTTCCACAGTGGACAAACCCTATTTAAAGAAGGTGATGTTGCCGATGGCGTGTATGTACTTGTGTCTGGAAAAATCATCACGCAGACGCAATCCAGCACGGGTGAATCGCATAGAACTGCAATAGTGAATTCGCCAGAAACTGTTGGTGAGCTGGCACTTCTAGCTGATACAACACGCAGTGCAACGGTTATCGCAGCACGAGAGTCCACAGTTGCACTACTAAAACGACGCGACTTCGACAACTTGATTGCCACCAATGCAAACATGCTACTAACACTATCAAGACTTGTTGTACGTCGACATATAAACACCTCTAGAGATCAAGACAATATCGCTGCAGATCAAAATTTTGTCATTATACCTCTGGATGTAAAATTGCCCGTTCGCCGATTTGTCCATCAGTTAAAGATCGCTCTGAGGGAACTAGGTTCTGCAGTTTCCTTAAATTCTCGTAGCTTTGATACTTGGTATGGACGAACTGGTGCCTCGCAAACTGAATTCGATAGCGTATTCAATTCAGCGGTGGCCGAGTGGCTAGACGATAAAGATCAACGATTTGACTCAATGCTGTACCTCACCGACAGGCAGTGGAGTTCATGGACACAGCGATGTGTCAATCGAGCAGATAGAATTATTCTGGTTGTCAGTGCCAGTGCAGATAATACCGCTGAGCTTAGGGAAATTGAGCGACAGTTCAACATGCAATTTGATGGCGCCAGAATAAGACCTAGCATTGATCTTGTGCTGCTTCATCCCGCCGATACAATCTCGCCAAACAATACAGCAAGGTGGTTAGAACCACGTGATCTTGACGCTTATCATCATGTGCGCTTGAACGATAAACAACATTATTCACGCCTTGCCAGACGCTTACGAAATGTAGCAACCGGACTTGTACTCAGCGGCGGTGGGGCACGCGGTTATGCACATTTGGGCGTCTATAAACTACTCGAAGAACAAAACATGCAAATTGACTACATTGGTGGTTCAAGCATGGGAGCCTTGCTTGGCGCATCGATGGCCATGGGAGCCGCGCACGAGGACATCAAAAAATTATCTAAGCGTTTTGCCAATAAGAAAGCGTTATTTGACTACACCCTACCTCTTGCATCTCTTATGAAATCAGCAAAATTGTCCAAATTTTGCCAATCAGTATATGGAGAGCAACGCATCGAAGATCTCTGGATACCGTACTTTTGCGTATCCTCCAATCTAGCCGACGGTAGAGAAGTCATTCATGACAGAGGGCCTTTGTGGAAAATCGTGCGCACCACAATATCGCTACCTGGCATATTTTCGCCAGTACCCACAGCAAACGGTGATCTTCTCATTGATGGTGCCGTGCTCAACACTTTTCCTGTTGACATCATGAAACGTCGACTGAGTGGTAAGGGGTTTATCATTGGCGTGAATGTCAGCCAGATATCGGAGCAATTTAATTACTACGACTTTGGAACGATTCTCTCAGGATGGCGCGTCTTTCTATCGCGTATCAATCCGTTTGAGCCCAGTATCAACATTCCGCGCATCGCAGAAACCCTGCTGCGTTCCACCGATATCAAAAGTATTGAGTCGTTAAATATAGCGCGAAGCGGCTTAGATATACTAATTGAACCGAACGTCAGGGCAGTATCCCTACTTGACTTCAGAGCATACGAAATGATTAGCGAGATTGGCTACAAAGAGGCACAGCGCGTGCTCTCACGGCATAGACTGATCAATGTGCCTCCAGTTGATAGCAACTCCGTTCGCCCTAGTGATGCAAAAAATTTCGAGACCAGGAGCTTATAGAGCTGTATATAAGTACCGAAGGCGGCCCCGACTGCACGGAATTTTTACTGGGTTGAGCCTAGTCACTC
>JALZUD010000073.1 GCA_023301725.1 Granulosicoccus sp.
CTACTCCATACCCTGTAAATATTCCTCTTCTGCACTTGACACCGCCGTGAAGGGTTCTTGTTCTTGCGTCGCGCTGGGAATATTGCAGGCAGTTGTAGGCGATAACATGAACAACGGCACACTTGTGCGCACCAGGCGAGAGTAATAGTTTGTTATGGGCTTGTATTATGTATTCTATACGCGCATTTATACGGGCCTTTGTTGCATTATTTTATTTTGTTATAAAAATGTTATTTTTCGATTCCCATCCTGACGATGAAAAGTGCTATTGGTCAATTAATGTTGAAAGTTTTCTAAAACAGGTGGCTGGTGGGGGTTGGATGGTTTGTTTGGTAAAAGCCCGCCACGCGAGGCGTAAGGATTCGGGCTACGTCTGACCATCGGCTAACCACGTATTCCTGTGCTGAACGCTCGTGGACCCAGACGTATAGATTGGGTGGTAACGCTACTCGATTCACATCAATAACACGCAGAGTTGCACAGCTGTAGGCCTGTATCGGTATTTCCGAAAAAGCTACGACTTAGTCATAGAATCGCCGCTTCCGTAAGTTAGTCCTGCAACGTGCACGGGTGCGAGTAAGCCTTAGAATGGCTGTTCTCGTAAATTAGTCCTGCAACGTGCATGGGTGCGAGTTAGCCATAGGATGGCTGTTCTCGTAAATTAGTCCTGCAACGTGCATGGGTGCGAGTTAGCCATAGGATGGCTGTTCTCGTAAATTAGAGGCGCAACGTATGACACTTGTTGCGCTAGAGCTAATGTGCCAAGAGCACTGTAATATCGTCATTTAGGTACATCGTCACACGACGACAACAGTGCGGTTGACAGCTTAAAAACTGGGTACGCTTACAAATTAACAGGCGATACGTCAATTTATCGACACGACTTTGGCCTTGTTTTTACCACTTTTAGGTTATAGTTGGTGGTCGTGGTTACAGAACTTTGTTACCAGAAGACTCGAATACCAGCTAAACACTCTATTCTGGCAAGAGTCTTGAGATGATTCACAGCACGATTGTTCGTGTGGCAGGGCAGCATTGCCTGCCCCTGCAGGAGAAAAATTTGGTGTTAAGCGGATCCCCCATTCTGACAATGTTTTCAGGCTTGGTGCTACTGGCAGTGGCGCTTAAACTGCTCCACCTGTCCAGAGTGAATAATCAGGCGGCAAGAATTCTTGAACAAGACCACGGCCTCGATATAGTCAGAGGCATAGGTGGTAATCAGTCTGGTCGTGTTAATGCCGATAAACGACTGAGCGAGGAGGCCGTTAAGAACTTGTGAACGACACCCTCTATGCCCCGCCCGTTGGCGGTGACAGGGAGACAGCAGATCCAAAGCCCGCCAAGACTGAAGGCCTGACACCTGAAGACAAGGCGAACGTTAATCAGTCAACACCGCGTTATATTGCTTGGATTCCTTGCGTTTCAGGCGAGTTGTTTTTTTCTGAAACATCCCACGGCCTAGGCATTTGCGACAGATACCTTTTCAACACAGCATTCTATGATGAGGCTGGGCAGTTTGAAAAAAGGCTTGTAGTATCCACCGCTTTGGTCAGTTGGCAGGACACTCAGTTCACAGAGCAGCCACTGAAGGGCCTTTACCGGGTTTTCTTCATTGCACAATCAAGTAGTCATTATTGGTTAGAGGCGACAGTTTTTCTTGTTGAAAAAAATAGACTGGATGGCGTTGCCAGTGATGCCACTTCTACTTTGTTAAATCCTGCAGTTTATTTGCCTCGGGCTAACGATGTGCAGGAGCTTCAAGCGTTAAATGCCATAGAAAACCTAGTGGCTAAAAAGCTGAGTGCAATCATCAGCGAAACCTCACCGTCGCAGCTCAATGGCACTGAGGCGCTGATTGAAACTATCACACAGCATATCAAACAAATTCGAAGCTCTGTTGTGCATCAGTGTCATCTGCAAATTCATAAGTCAGGTATCTCAGAAATCAGGTTTGTCGGCACTAAAAAAATAAATGGTAATGACTATGCGCAAAGTCAAGGAGGCGCAAGGCTGTTGGCTAATCAGGTGTTTTACTATGCGAAGTATTTGCTGCATAAACACACACATCATTCCTCAGAAAACGACAGTTTAACCACGGCGCATCTGATTAAAGGATCCAGGCAAGAGAACGCCGATGTGTTGATTCGAGATCTTAAGAGAGCGCTAGTGTGTGGCCAGCGCTCCACCGGCGCAGGTGCCGATCACACGGCTAAAGGTATTGCTCAATACGGTAAGGCGCTAATTACCAGTTGCCATAATCTGGGTTTGTTTTCAAAACAGCCCACTAACGGCCGTATTGCAGAGTCACTGAAGAGCATCGACCAAAAAGTGAATCGACCCATTCACCAGCGCTATATGGATATTCTGGGTAGCTCTGCACAAATCACTCAAGATAGACACAAAGCGGCACCCAAATTCAGCGCACTAGCGAATCTAGTCACGAACTTCAAGGCCACAGCTTTGTTGCTGTTGGCAATCATAGGTCCATTGCTACTATTTTTGAACATTATGGTGTTCGCTGAATATTCGCAACGCATCAAGGAGGATGATAGTTCAGTGAGAGCGCAAGCGAGTTCGTTGGCACCCGTTGGTGGGCAGGCATATGAATTTGAATTAACGTTAGGCGGTGCCATTAAGACTGATGAGAATGCTACTAAAAATTTTGACTCTGTCGGTGTTGATACTTCTGCTGCACCGCTTATTGAATCTTTGGCAACTATTGAGCAGCCCAGTGCTATTGATCGTCAGTTTCAAAAACTAGAGAATTATTTTTGCCAATGGCCAACGAGCGCAAAGAGTTGCCAGTCTGTTGTAGCCACGTTCAAACAATACGCGCAGGCAGATCTTTTTGCCTTATTGAAAATATTAGCCACGCTGCTTTTGGTGTCGCTAACTATAGCTGCGGGTATGCTTGAGTGGGGCAAGGTTAACGTGTTAGGTACTGTTAATAAAAAATTGTTTTTGCTCGGTGTGCACGGCAGCACTTTTAAGCCAGTCAAGCGCTTCGTTCTTTTGCCTATTACTCTATTAAGTCTTTATATTGCGCAGGCAAGAATAGCGTTTCTGGCACCTAAGAGAATATCTGGTTTGCTCGTGATGACGGTTACAGCGGTGCTCTGCTTGCTCCTTGGTGGCTATCTTTTTGCTTCAGGTTTTATGGCGTTTCTCAATGCCGATTGGTGATTCTATTAGCATCATATTTTTATCGCTTACTGTGATGGCCGTTCTTCTGGCTCTACATCCCTACATAAGCTATCCGATAACGTTGTATTTTTTATCAAAATATCGCTCTAAGCCCTACGGGTCGGAGGTATCACCATCAGGCTGTGGTACCAGCGCTCAACTCAGCCATCAGCCCAGCCTAGCGATTTTGCTCTGTGTTCACAATGAGGAAAGGGAGATACGACAGCGCGTAGACGACTTACTTCTGCACAGTGCGTCTTTGGCTGAGACGCAGATACTGATTTACTCTGATGGCAGTAGCGACAACACGGTTGAGGTTCTGCAAACCTATGGCAGTCGTATCACTGTGGTTGAGTCATCTGAGCGTCGTGGAAAAACCTACGGGATGAACGCTCTCGTCGAAATAGCTCAAGCTGAGTTACTGGTGTTTACTGATGCCACAGTGCGTATGGGGCCACAAGCTCTAACTCATCTGATCACACATTTCCAAGATCCGGCGATTGGGTGTGTTTGCGCTCAAATTATTGCTCACGATCACCCATCTGAAAACTCGTCTAATCAGAGCGACAACAGCACTGCTGACACTTCGGTAAAAAGCTGGGCGTTCGATGCGGCTATAAGGCGTATGGAAACTCAAGTTGCGTCTGTCATTGGAGCGCATGGACCGTTGTTTGCCATTCGTCGTGAATTGCACAAGGTGGTTCCGGTTGACCTGATAGACGATTTCTATGTGTCCATGTCGATTCTGTTTAGTGGACATCGAGTTGTGCAAGCAGATAATGTTGTCGGTTTCAAGACAGTGGCTAAGGAGAGAAAGGACGAATACCTGCGTAAAGTACGCATTGCCTGTCAAGCGTTTAATGTTCACAGGGCCATACGGCCCGCGCTGAAACAGCAGTCGTTGCTGATTCAGTATCTGTACGCTAGCCATAAAACACTGCGATGGACTACTATATATTCGTTACTTTTCGCCGCTATTTTCGGCTTTTTTGCACTTGTTTCCGCAGGTTTTGTTGGCCTTGCAGTCTGGGCAATTGCTCTGGCAACAGGCTGTGTATTTCTAGGCTACCTTGGGGTGAAACCATTCAACAGAATGGTTGATGCGTTGTTACCATTCGTTGCGAATGGTGTGGGAATTATCGAGTCTGTTCAGGGAAAAAAATATCAAACTTGGTCTTCCGCTGCATCCGCAAGAGATGGTTCATCCGCAAATTAAGCACTGCAACAAATGTGTTTGAATGAGTTGTTATTATTCGCCTAACAACGCTCAGACTTGTTAGAACAAAGACAATGATCTTCTCGGTGTTAGTGCGATATTCAAGCCACGCTTATGGAGATAATCAGTTTTTGAAAAACAGACTGGTCGCAGAAAACATAGAAACATCATGGCGAACATATTTACGCGCAAACAATGCCAGAGATACTGTCCAGAAAACCCAGGCAACGCTGGAGCCATAGGCAGCACCCTCGATACCGCCTAAATGAGCTCCGATGGTTATTGCACCAACCAGCACTGCAATAGTCGCAATAGACAATGGCAACATAATAAATTGATGCCCGGACATAGATAGTAGATGCCCGCCAGGACCGAAAAAAGCCATAGCAAGCGGTTCAAGCATCAGAATAGGCAATAATAGGGCGACGTTTTCAAAGCCAGGGCCAAATATCTTGGCAATCTCATCCCCTAGCAACCAAAAAAGGATAAGCACCAAAACCATTGGCCAGAATTTAAGGTGATTTGTGAAAATGATTTTCTTCTGAATCTTGTCAATTTCATTGCGCGCCACCGCCTGAGACAACTGCGGAGCAATGCTTTGGTTAATAGCGACTACGTAGAATTTTGCGAAACCTACAATCGCGGTAGCAATACCGAGTACTGCTATGTTCTCTGGCGATAAACTGAGAGAACTGAAAACCAACGTCAGGTCTCGGGAAAATTGAACAAACAGCAGCGTGATTCCAAGTTGCACGCCAACCTTTGTCCATTCGCGGTAGTCTGAATAGTCCGGTACATCTGTTTTGCTTGCTGCCACCCGCTGCATTGGGCGATGATTCAAGGCTATCTGTAATATCAAGACTGCGATTGCGCTTAGGAGCATACCCGAAGCCACAACTTCTTTTGTCAAATCGTTATCTGCCAGAATCCAAAGGCCTACACAAAGGACCAGCAGTATCTGACGCCAGAATGAAGAGGGTGCCATTGCGAGAACGACGTGCCCAAGGCTCATGACATGAACAGATGCAATTTTTTGCCAGCTAAGCAAGACGGCTGTGATGGCCGTCAAGAGAATGACCACAGACAAGTCACCACTTTGCCGATCAGTCATCCAAAGCCAGCCTATGGTAGTTAGCATGAATGCAACACCGAGAGTCAGAGTAACTCTGCGGTTGAAGCTCACCATGCCTCGGAATTTACTGAGTTCATTCTTGTCCAGATAGGCCACTAAAAAGCGTAAGCAGCCAGCTTCAGTGCTACCTGTCAACAGCAAGGTGGCCAACGGTGCTGCTGACATACACGTCATCGCCACCCCCATTTCAGTTGGATCCATACTGCGCGCCATCAATAAACTGAGGATGAACGCGGCGGCGGCGCCCCCTATGCGCATGGTCACAAGGACCAACGGCGTTTTCAGCTCTGACAGTATTTTGCTTGTGTAATTACGAATCAAGTAGTGGCTCCACTAGAGGTAGGCGAGAGCACAGTTCTCCTCTTTACGTAAAGAGTTCAGACTAAACCCGGACAACGTTGATCAGATTAAAATAGTTGCTCAGCGCTTGGCAGATTTGCATGGCGTCGGCGCATATATTGTAAACTCGACTAGTCCTTACATCCGGATGTAGATCTAATAAATGTTTCAAGGAATGGTCATTTGACGCCCACGGACGTAATTACTGTGTGTGCATGCACATATCGTCGCCCTGAACAGCTTTTGGAGCTGTTGCATTCGTTCAGTGGGCTCAAGGCGCCAAATGGAACAGAGGTGCGTGTATGCATTGTTGATAATGATATCGACACATCAGCCCAAGCTGTTGTTAATGCATTGTCGGGCGATCTGCCATTCTCTCTCAAGTATGTACATGAAAAACAACCCGGCATACCATCGGCAAGAAACAGGGCCTTAGCAGAGGCCAGTGACAGTCATTTTCTGGTTTTCGTTGATGATGATGAAACCGTTGCCCCCGATTGGCTGGTCGAACTGTACAAAGTTGCCAGTGAAACTTCCGCAGTATTTGTACAAGGCCCCGTGGAAATGACAGTAGAAGAGCCGACAGATAGCTGGTGGCTGGACACGGTATTCTTTCAACAGAAAGTCTATCCGGACCGATCTGTCAGAAAAGAAAGCTGGTCAAATAATGTCATGTTGAACATGACTCTGCTATCACAGCTGAACTGCTCGTTTGATGATCAGCTCCGTTATGATGGTGGCTCGGATACCTTATTTTTTCAGGATATTGTAAGAAAGGGAGGAGTTGGAAGGTACGCTGCAAAAGCACGTGTTTTTGAAGTGCAACCAAAATCGAGATTGAGCTGGCGATGGGCGCTTCAGAGGCAGTTCAGATTTGGCATTACACGCGTGAACACGTTAAAACTCCGGCATTCAGCCATAAAGACTTACGCTTATTGTTTGGTTCGGGGTGTTGGTATGGTCGTATGGGGCACCGGGAATCTGATGCTAGCCATTATTCGCGGCAAAAGGGGCATAGCGGACGGCATGGCCTATTTTGCACGTGCTTCAGGTGTATTCCTTGGTGCCTTTGGTGTACGTCGGCTTGAATATGCGAGAAAGACCGCGCCGTAAACAGGCCTGTAAGTTTGTAGCAGTGCAACAAATTCAGCTCGCAATCACGATTTCGCGTGTGAAATCTCTCAAAAGCTACAAATTCTCAAAATAGCGCTCGTAAAAAGTGTAACCATGTTGCCAACAGCAGTTTGAAGACCCTGAGAAAAAGTAATGGCCGTCGCAACAACCTACCCTGACCGAGCAGTAGCCGACACTATCAGTTACCCTGGCAAGGTTGTCTTAAGCAAGCAGGCCTTGCGGGACAACGGGGTCTTTGTTGGCGAGCCAGAAACCTCGCAGGACAAGACAGCAATTGCGGCATTCAAGCAACTTCGTACGCAGGTTCTTGCTGAACTTGATGCATTGGGTGCTCACACAGTACTCGTCACCGGGCCAACCACGGGGTTGGGCAAGTCAACCATCAGCATCAATCTGGCGCATTCCATAACCTTGCTGACCAATCACAAAGCGATTGTGGTTGATGTGGACCTGCGTGGCTCTCGTATGCAATCTACATTGGGGACAAGGAAAGACTATGGCAGTGAGCGGATCGGTGACAACGATTTCTCACTTCTTCGCGCTTCGTATTATCTTGGAAATGACAGATTGTTGGTGCTTCCCGCATCGAGACGTCTTAGCAACTCTTCTGAAGTTCTCATGTCCGATCCGGCAAGAAAAAACTTTGAACTACTAGGGAAAGCTCAAGACTCATGTTATGCAATCTACGATGCACCTCCCGTCTTAGGATGCGATGATGTGGCTGCGCTCCTACCCTATATGGATGCTGCGATTCTGGTGGTCGAGGAGGGGGTAACGAGTCGTACTGAAATTCTAGAGTCAATGAAGGTACTCGATGCTTTGCCTGTGATTGCTACAGTTCTTAACAAGTCTAATGACAAGAAAATACAACAGTACTATTACTGAAACATTCCCAGACCAGACTTTTCATGGGTCGACAAACTGGCGTGGGATAGTCGATAAAGTTATCTTTGCGTATGTCGTGTTTGTATTTATTACATTTACGTCAGCCTTTAAGATGTTCGAGCTTGTGACGCCTGCGTCGGCGATCGTGTATCTAGGTGGCGTCATACTGATCTGCTTTAAGGTGCCAGTGCTATTTTCAAGGCCTCTAATCCTTGCAACAGTCATGTTGTTTCCTATTTATGCATTCACCTCTTCCTTTTGGGGAGTTGACCCGACAGTAACAATTCGTCATTCCATTCAGCTGATGTTCACGTCGTTGTTGGCCGCTAGTATCGGATATGCATTAAGGCCCCATCAACTGATGATGGCGATGTCTGTTGCATTCGGGGCTTTGGTTGCGGTGTCTGTAGCCAATCTGTGGCTGCAGGTTGTCCCAGCTTTCCAGGAAAAATTTTACTTGCATGGGAGCGAATATTTTACCGGTATCTTCCACCATAAAAATACACTGGGCGCTGTCCTTTGTATGGCCTCACTGTGTTTTTCGTATCTGATTCTAAAATCAACGTCGCGCTGGCCTTTCGTCATTCTGTTGTTGTCTGTGCTGCCAGTTTTGTTGTTTTCTCGCTCAACCACGTCATTAGTCCTTTACGTCTACATCCTTACCATGCCGTTTGTATATCTTCTGTGTCGGCAACAGAGTTTTCGATGGGTCATTGGTATCAGTCTGATTTGTGCAGGCATTTCAATAGTGATGTTACTTGAGATCTTTGAGCTTTCATTGATTGACATTGGATTGGAGATGGCAGGCAAAGGTCGGGACATCAATGGGCGCACATCTTTGTGGGCGATTGCGCTTGCAAGGTTTTCCGAAAATCCATGGTTGGGCGTTGGTTATCAGAGTTTCTGGACAGCTGAACAATTCAGCACAGATGTTAACTGGGTTCACGGCTTCCTCGAGGATAGTGTCAACCACTTCCACAACGCATGGCTGGAGGCTCTGGTCGGTCTGGGTATACTGGGTACAGCCGCTATGGCTGTAGTGCCTGTTACACTCATATGCGTACTGTTGCCCGGGTTGTTCGGAGCACACGGCTCACCGATCAACATGGTAGGCATTTATTTTTCTGTGCTTGTTTTAATAAGATCCAATTTAGAGATCAGTCTCTATTATCAACATCAGAGTGAAAGCGTTGCTTTGACAGCCTTGCTTGTGTCATTTCTGCTCTATTCGAAGAGCATCAAAAGCACCGCAAGGAAGGTCGAGAATAACGCTACGAATTTTTAATCGTTACTTTTATTGCGTTATTTTCCGAATCGATCCCCTGCTCAGGAGAAAACAGAGCAACAATTTCGTTTTTTGCGGTCTATTTACCAAGCTGAAAATCAGTACGGGTATACAGTGCCGGCAGTGACAGAAGAGGGGTGCGTTTCACTGATAAGTGAGCTTAAGAACACCTCTTGACGTACGCCACTTTCACAGTGTGCGATACATGGATAAGGATAGCGTTAATGGACAGCGTAGATTTGGACAGCTTACAATGAATTACCTCAGGCGTTTAGCTAGTACTTGGCGACTATTTTTATTGGTTTTCACCCTTGTAGTGGGACTAGGATTTCTTGCCCTTCAGCTTATCGATGACACCTACGAAAGTGGTGCAAAACTTGTGCTTGAAAGAGCAGACGAGTTTGTATTTGGAGATGATTCGCCTGATGCTGAGACATTAAGCCAACGAGTCCATTTAATAATTTCCAACGTCTTTCGACGCGAAAATATCTCCAAGATTCTGGAAGAAACCAATGTAATTTCAGCTGATACAGATGAAATAGAAAAGTCCGAAGCCATAGACTTGTTTGTTGAGAGAGCACGAATCGAATTTGACAATGTGTCAACCATTAATAGCAACACCGGCAGACTCGGCTTAATGTCGCTCGGCCTGGATATCGTCTATAGAGACAATAGCCCAGAGACCGCGTATCAAATTACAAACCTGTTGATGAACGATGTGCTGGCAGGCTCTCGATCACGCTCTACCACTGGCGACACAGTGAATTCAGCTGAGAATTTTCTAACCCAAGAGCTGGAAATAACATCAAAAAAACTCATCGAAATTGAGCAGAAGATATCTAACTTCAAAAATAATAATGCGCTTAGCCTACCTGAGCTCTATCCAGTCACCATCAGAGAACTGCAGGATATAAGCGATCAGATAGAAAGAACTAAGAGTAATGTTGCTGATCTTCAACGAAGTGTCGGTGCTACGACCACCGATCTTGCCATAACCAGCCCTGACGCATTGCTGGTTTCTGACGACGGAACTCGGATAGAGTCTGTGGACGAGAGGCTGCAGCAGTTGAACGTAGAGTTCACATTCGCCGCCTCACGATATTCTGCCGATCATCCAGAAGTTGTCAGGCTCGATCGAGAGATTTCTGCTTTACAGCAACACTCCAGTGGTTCGGACACGCGCTTGCTTGAAGTTGAGCTGAATGGCGCCCAAGCCCTCGTTTTAGAATTACAAGAACGCTATTCAGAAACGCACCCGGATGTGTTGGCTGCAAAGCGCAGTGTGAATCGATTGAACACTGCAATCCAGAGTACTGCAGCAAGCAGCGCACCGCGAAGCTCCTCTCAACCCTCTAACCCGGCTTACGTCAGGCTACAGGCTCGGGCTGATGGACTGGACGCAGAATTGAACAGAGAACTGCGTCTTCTGCAACAGCTTGAAGGTCAACAAATCAGGAAGAGAGAGCTGTTAGCAACTATTCCAGACGTGGAGCTGGAGCTTGGTAAACTTGAACGGGCTCAGAACACAGAAGAGCTACGACATACCGAATTGGAGCAACAATTGACCGCCGCAATGTTGAGTTCCAGCATGAGAGGGGCAGATTTGCTTGGCCAATTAATTGTCATCGATCCTCCTGCTATTGCGCTAAAACCGGTAGCGCCTCGTCGAAAGCTGTTGTTCGCGCTACTCCTTGTTCTGGGATTTGGTGCTGCCACTGCTGCGGCGTTGGTGAGCTTGTTCTATCGCGACGCTATCTGGGAGAGTAAAGAGTTGTCTTCCCTGGTTAAGGGGCGAGTGGTACAAGTACCAAGGTTTTAGCGCTGAATTGAAATATCATTGTTGCTGCGACAAAAAACGAACGCTGTGTTTGAGTTGTTAACACTGATGGCACGAACTAGCACCCTTCTAACCGAGTTTGTATTCCATACCAAAGATAAATTTTGGTGAACAGTACAAACTCAATCTTTACTAACTATCGTTATGTGTGCGATTTTATGACGATTTTGTAATTATTAGCTGTAATTGCTTGCTCCGTTGAAGCTGGCGCAATCGAGTGCTCTGGTTGTATGAGTTTCTTTGATTGTGTGAACTATTCAATACACGGGAGTTGTCTTTTACACGCCGAGGGAGTAGCGTCGGCCTATGGGTAGGTCGTACGCCCCAAAAAAGGATTTAATGTGGCGCTTTTAGAAGACAATGTGGTCGAGACGCCTGATGCGGCACTGCCAAAGAGCGCGCCAAACGCATCGAAGCTGGTGCCAACCCACCAAATACATCCATCTTATATTTGGTCTCTCGGGGATGACTACTTAACTTCTCATCAAACGGAAACAGAGCAACGCCCTGGTTCGTTAACGTTGAAATCTATTCGCATGCAGGCATTGATCTGCTTCGACCTTCTGGCTGTGTTAGCGTCAGTGGTATTGGCTTATTGGGTATCAGTCTGCATACGGTTGCTGGTGGGAATATCAGCCACTGAAGCTAACATTGGGTTGTTAGATAATCTTGGATCAATGGTCGGAGGTGGTGCTCTGGTCATTTGCGTGTTTAGCTGGGGATACGGGCACTACAGTCGATTCCGACCATTCTGGACAGAGATATTCGAAATACTGAAGACGGTGTTTTACCTTGCCGCGTTTTATTTCGCCTACCTGTTTGTTGTAAAAATACACTTTTCACGATTATGGGTTGTCAGTGCGCTCGCGCTATTGCCTATCATGGTGCCTCTCTTCCGATATACGTGTCGTCGTGTACTTCATCTCAAGGGCTGGTGGCTTAAACCGACTTGTATAGTTGGTGTGGGTAAAAATGCGGTGCGAACTGCGAAGGCTGTGTCCAGCGATTACTGGATGGGGCACAGGGTCGTTGGGTTTGTGGATCTTGAAGGTAAGCTACCACCCAGTGCGCGACTGGAGGGGCTGCCCGTATTTTCAACAAGAGCACTACATCTTGAATTTAATCGTTTAGTGGCAGAGAAGCCTAGCGTGGTTTTTGCTCTAGACACTAGTTCCCAGATGCATGAGTACAGGCACGAAATCAACCGGTACATCATGGCGTCATCGCACGCCACTATTTCACCACCCATCAGTGGTCTGCCATTATATGGCGCAGAAATCATCAACATATACCGACACGATTCAGTCATTGTTAAACTACAAAATAAAATTAACTGCCAGAGCTCGCGTGTCGTAAAGAGGGCGTTTGATTTGACCCTGTCATCGCTGTTACTTATAGCGCTTGCACCAGTGCTGATTGGGCTGGCTCTGTTTATTCGAAAAGACGGTGGGCCAGCCGTTTATGGGCACAAGAGGATTGGTCTCAATGGTAAATCTTTCTACTGTTTGAAGTTCCGCTCTATGATGGTTGACGCGGATGTTCAGCTGAGTAGGCATCTTCAGCAAAATCCAGAGGCGCGCCTGGAATGGGAAGCCAATCACAAACTCAAGGACGATCCTCGTGTGACGGCTATTGGTCACTTTATTCGCAGAGCAAGCCTTGACGAATTACCGCAGCTTTGGAACGTGATCAAGGGTGAGATGAGTCTTGTTGGACCGCGTCCAATAGTGATGGATGAATGCGAAAAATACGGCGAAAATCTCCCCTATTATCTGTCTATGCTGCCTGGAATCACAGGCCTCTGGCAATCAAGTGGGCGCAGCGATACTGACTATGATGACAGAGTATCGCTTGATGTGTGGTACGCCAGAAACTGGAGCCTCTGGCAAGACTTCGTCATTCTTTTAAGAACACCTGTGTCGCTTCTTAAGGTAAAAGGCGCCTACTGATTCCTACCAAACAGGTATGATCGACTAGTCTGAAATTACAGCCCTCTGTGCTAACCCTGAGAGCTGTTAGCCGTATAGCAACTTAGACGGCTTTATGACTTTCCCAAAATTGAAGAAAGCACGTTTCAACCACTGCCCTGATGTTTTTCTATTTGCAATCAGTAATGTTCCCGCAATTGGAAGGCAGCCAATGCCTACAAGCAATGCCTTAACTGAAAAGAGAAACTGACTGGGAATTTTCTCATGGAGCGTTTGTATCCGGCGAAAAACCTGGCCTTGGGTCATGAAACGCCGAATCATATATTCGGTGTTCGCGCGGGTGGAATCGACGTCTTCGTAGACCAATGCATCTGATGCCCAGCGCACAATCATACCTGCTTGAATATTGCGTATGAAAAATTCCGTATCGGAGCCTCCTGACCTTCCATAGTCAACATCAAATACTGGCTGGGGTACACATTGTTTATCAATCAGAAGGTTGCAGGTGGCGGCATAGGGGATCCTACTGCCATCTTCCCGGTTTTCCGTATTGTGAAGATCTGAATTTACAATCCAATCTGGGGTGGTCGTTGGGTAATTGGCTATAACTGGTCCTGCCACCACATGTGTATCTTTATTGCCTATTGCCTTTGCCAACTCAACTAACCAATTTTCAGTGGGGTATTCGTCATCGTCAATGAAGGCTAATAGCCTGGCGGTGGACTCTGTGAATAGGAGATTTCTTGCAGCGGCAATGTTGTTTTCTGAAGACTGAATGATTCTGGCCGCACAACACTCGCGCACGTTAGTATTTGTAACAATTTCTTCTATTCGACTGATGTAACTTTGGTCACTGTTGTTGCAAATTACCAGTTCACATTTTCCCGGGTAATGCAGGAAGCTTTCCTTCAGGTGCGCCAACAGTTTTTCAAGCGCATTTTCTCGACCCTGAATTGTTATTACCCCGACAGAAATTGGTCTATGCTCCATAAAGCTGACTCTATGTCCTGATTGTTCGCGTGTGCTGTCGATACTGTATGCTACCACCCATCAGTTTGAACGTGTTTGACCAAGCTTTCTAATGTTAAAGAATTCGGGAATTTTGCATGAAATTTGCCGGTAGAGGCGAATCGTGTTCCAAAGCACACGCCCGAAAGATTGGATACATGGACTTCAGCCTCGGCATCACAAATTCCATGGCCTGTGAAATCGATCAATAGTGTGCTTTGCAATAGCTGTCCCTAACAGCCTGCAGCATCACCTAGAATTGGAGATAGTGGTCCATGCAACTGCTTTGCGGCAGGTTACGTGCGCAATGTTTAGAAAAACTCTATAAGGAAAACCCTAGAACCTTAATGGCTGCAACTAACGTATTTATTTTCACGCTAGCAGTTTTACTTGCCAGCTGTTCAGCAGCTCCCAGCGCGAATACAAAAAACAACGCGCTGACGACTAGGCTTTCACTTACAGGTAGTTTGCCAGGTAGTTTGCGCACACAATGTGTGCAGATACCCGAGAAATCCATTGAATTTGGAGATGTTTCCACAGCTGATATTAATCGCTGGTTTGGTCTAGACAAGCTGTTGTTCGCTAACAACACTCAACATTTAGCCAGTAGCTTGAGTGACGCTGGAGAGCCCTACATCAGGCAACGTCTGATTCCTACGCTAGAGGGATCGACACTGGTATCCGCCCGTGGTGAGCTCGCACCGGCAGCCTCTTACAGGCTTACCCAGTCTTTTTACTTAGAGCCTGGGTTTGATTGGGGAGATAAAAACGAAGGCGGCAAATTAGGTTTTGGTCTAGGAGGTAATACAGCGCCAACGGGTGGAATGACAGATGACAGCGGATTTTCGGCAAGAATTATGTGGCGCGGGCAAGGAAATGGCTCTGCCAGATTTTCGTTTTACATCTATTCTTCAGATAGATCACAGAATCTGCCCTTCGGCGATGATTACATCATCGACGATTACGCTATCCCTATTGGTGAATGGGTCGATGTCGCTATGGAAGTTACTGCAAACTCCGACGTCTCCGCGTCTGATGGCTCGTTTAGGGTCTGGATAAACGATCAATTAAAATTGGATCAAAGAAATTTACAGTGGCAAGCCAAAGGCTCGAAACCTGTAGTAAATCGCCTGCTATACACCACGTTCCACGGTGGTGGCGACTCAACATGGTCACCTGCAACCACTGTATTTGTACGCACATCGTCAATCTGCTGGCAAAGCGGATCAACGTTGAAAAACGCAGGGTTAAACTGGTAAATCCATTTTGAACGTCGGTTTCATGACTTTGCTGAAACCTGACCCCGGTATGGTGATGGCAGTTTCCGTGTTAGCTTCCGTGCCAGAGTCCCAAGTGGAGCCACTTAATGTTAAAGAATCACCGATAGCCATGCTGCTAAGATCAACAGCATTGACGCCCGTGAATGCATCATTGGTAGGAATTAGCATCGTGACAAGTGATAAAAGTGTCAATCACTGATGTGTTGAGATCAAGATCATCCTGCAGTTCCACACCAGTAACGCCGGGTATGCATGGTGCAATGGAAGTTGACAAAAACCTAGGTGATCTACCATCCGGGAATTGTGGACTAGTTCAATTAAATTGTTATTTGGGGCTGATTGATAAAATTAATCAGGCGTTGGGAACAATTTTTTTCCACACCAAAATTTAATGACTATTGTCTCGACAATTGCACGTCTGAAAATTCTATAAATGAACAACGCCTGAAACTTGGGTTTAATACAAGGATGAGTGCACGTAATAGGCTAGAGACACAATGCACAAGTTACGTTATATCGATCTGAATACGATGTGTACGGCACGTTTCTTGATCACCTACGTTACTTTTCGTGCTGGTTCTATTCGATATGCGTGTTACCTGCAAACTAGCCATAGATACAAAAGGAAGTCGTCATGGTTCTTAATAGAATTTCTTTGATAAGGCAAAGTGTATGCAAGGCCTTTTTTTACTCGTTGCTACTGTGTGTTTTGACGCTGAGTACAGGCTTTGCTGCGGCAGACGATACTGATGTTTTTTTTGGACAGGCCCCTGACGATGAGGACAGGCGACCTAACGTGCTATTGGTGCTTGATACTTCATTCTCCATGCGAGATCTAGACGGTGGCACGATACCGCGCCTTACACGGATGCAAAGTGCGGTGATGCAAATTTTGGAATCAGATGTCGATATTAATATCGGCTTGATGCAATATAACGGGCTTGACGGTGGTGGCCCGGTGTTGTATCCCATAACTGATTTGCGAGAAGCAGTTTGTCCAGACGAGGGTTGTGATGAGCCGGACGAAGAAATCTATCCTGTCGATGGGGGTTCCGGAGACGTTCGTCAGCGCAATAACAATAATAGGATAGTAGCGTTCGATGGTAATACATTGCTGTTTGGCCAATTTCAAGGTCAAACGAACCCTATAGGTTTGCGATTCGCAGATATTAATGTTGCTCGAGGCGCCACAATTGTTGACGCCCGATTAGAGTTTGTTTCAAGAACAAGCAGAAGTGACAGTGCAACTTACGTCATTGAGATCGAAGACGTTGCAGACGCTCAGCCTTTCGCCGAAGAATTTGAAAATTTAACTTCGCGTAACTTCGCTTCCGAGACAGTAACGTGGTCCGCGTCAACGTGGGTAGCGGGTGCTACTTATCAAACTGATGACGTCTCACAACTCGTGCAGAGTGTGGTGGCTCGATCAGATTGGTGTGCGGGTAATGCACTGACCTTCAATGTGACTACAGACCCTAACTTTCTTAGTAGGGTGAACAGACGTCAAGCTTTTGGCTTTGAAAGTGGGGCTTCAACAAATCGTATGCCCAAACTTATAATCACTCAGGATACATCCACGGCTATAGAAGTAGCTGACTGTGCTTCAACGCAGCCCTCGTTCCGATCATCAATAGAAGAGATACAGCATATTGTTGAAGGTTTGCCTGCTGAGGGAGGAACACCTACAGTTGGCGCATTCTATGAGGCAGCGTTATACATGCGTGGTGACAGCGTTGATCTTGGTAGGATGCGCGGGAACGATAGCCGGGAAAGATTTCGGGTATCACATGCAGATTCTTACGTTGGTGGCACACTTGTTCGTGATCAAGGTTGCACCGATAATGATTTGAATTCCCCTGCGTGTGCTAGTGAACTGATCATAGGTGATGCCACGTACATTTCCCCGATTGGAGGTAGTTGCCAGCCAAATCACATTGTATTGCTGTCCGATGGCCCGCCAACTGGTAGTGCCCCGGAGTCAGAGATTCGAACGTTGATTGGAGAAAGTACGTGTGAGAAAGGGGGTACGGAAGCGTGTGCAACTGATCTAGCTCGTTGGTTGAATGAGAACGACCAAAGTGATGTTTTTGATGCTAGTCAAAAAATCACCACACACACCATTGCGTTTAACTTGGACGGTACCCCTGAATTTCTGCAAGACGTTGCCACCGCCGGTGGTGGTACTGCCTATTCCGCGGACACGACGGATGAATTGCTTGCCGTATTTGGTGAAATTTCAGCCACTGTTACCGAGGACGATGCTAGTTTCATCGCACCTGCCGCCACTGTTAATCAGTTCAACAGGCTGGCTAATCGCAGCGACATCTACTTCGCTCTGTTCAAACCTGAATTGTCGCCTCATTGGGACGGAAACATTAAACGATTCAACCTCGGCACCGCAGACGATGGGTCGGGAGATGTGTTGATTCGTGATCGTGATGGCAACGTCGCAATCGATGAGCAAACGGGACTTTTTGCTAACAATTCACGTAGCTTCTGGCCAGGAAAAAATGATGACGGTTCAGTCAATAACGATGCCGATGGTAGCGTTGTTGGTGCAGGTGGAGCTGCCAATCAGCAAGCTCTTACAGGAATTAGTGGTATCGGCGATAGACGTGTTTATACCTGGACAGGCGACCCCGGTGCAACAATCCCTTCACCGGTTGACTTAACCGCTGCCGAACAGAGGCTTCATGAAGGCAACGCGGCCATAACTGATGCATTATTGAATATAGGTGGTCAAGGTTCCAACGGAACTGAACAAGCCCAATTGCGGGAAAATCTTCTTAAATGGGTCCGAGGTGTTGACGTACTTGATTCAGACAACGATGGTAGTGTTGTTGATGCTAGAAGGCAGATGGGAGACCCTATGCATTCGCGCCCAGTTATCATTAATTATGCGATTCCCAACAATAGTGACACTGTTCGTTCATTGCTTTTTGTTGGTACTAATGAGGGTTATTTACACGCACTCGATTCGAACACAGGTGAAGAACAATTCGCGTTTGTACCGGGTGAGTTGCTAAAAAACCATGATGTTTTTTTTACTGATGAGCCCAATGTTGACCGTCCTTATGGTCTTGATGGACCCATTTCAGTATGGCGCAAGGACGCTAACGATAACTTAATTATTGATGCTGGCGACACGGCCTTTCTTTTTGCGGGAATGCGCCGAGGTGGTAATAACTTCTATGCGTTGGATGTGACAAATCCTGATAGGCCGAGGCTTGCATGGACGATAGCAGGTGGTCAAAATGGTACACCTGGATTTGAATACTTAGGGCAATCTTGGTCACGACTCACGCCGGTAAAAATGTTTATCAATGGTTCAGAAAAAGACGTGCTCATTTTTGGTGGTGGTTATGACACGGTACAGGACAATCTTGAGCAAGAAGGATCCAGCAATCGTGTGCATCCGACAGACCAAGTGGGGAACGGCTTGTACATCGTCGAAGCCGCTACCGGTGAACTTATATGGTCTGGTTTAGGATCAGGTTCAGGAACACGATTTTTTAGTAATATGGAGTACGGTTTCAATGCCGGCATCCGAGCTATTGATATCAATCGTGATTCGTTTGTTGATCAGATTTATGCAGCTGATTCTGGTGGTCAGGTATGGCGTTTTGACGTTACTCAAAACCATCAAAGTAATGTTGGTTCGCTGATACAAGGTGGTGTAATAGCAGACATAAGTGATTCAGCACCGAGCGCTCACAGGCGCTTTTATAATGAACCTGACGTTGCCTTGATAGAAAGAGAAGGGGAACGTTTTCTGACGGTGAGTATCGGTTCAGGTGCACGCGCAAACCCACTGGATGAAGTCATACAAGATCGGTTTTATATGATACGCCAGCAGGCTGTTTTTGAAGCGCCAGAGTTTTATGGAAAATCGGCTGGTGGATCTAGCTCCACTCCGATCATCGAGGCAGATTTAGTTAATGCATCCAATTCTGCAAATCCGATAAGCAATGAATTCGGATGGTATCTTGATTTGTCCAACGCCGGCGAGAAGGTGCTAGGCACCAGCGTTACGTTTAGCGATATAGTATTTTTTAGTACTTTTGTGCCCTCTGAACAATCCTCATTGTGCTCGCCTGAAGTTGGTTCTGGACGGGCGTATGTGTTGGATGTTGTTACAGGAGGCCCTGTGCTGGACTTGTTTAATCCAGACAACAACAACTCAGATGAATTAACTCTAGAGGATCGCAGTACAGAGTTGAGGCGTGGTGGTATTCCTCCAGAAGCCTTGGTGTTGATTACCCAAGAGGCGCTAGATAAACCGCAAGTTCTCTTTGGAGCGGAGCAGTTGGATGTGGGGCTGACCAATGGAACACGCCGAACGTTCTGGTCTGATCAAGGCGAATCCGGCGAAATTGTCTCATCTGACGATTAACCAACAAGGGTTTTAGGAAAGTGACAATCGGATGGCATATGACTTAAGACCGTGTTATGAACATAAGAGCATTGCATTGCAAGAAACAAAGTAGTTGAAAATTGATCGAGCTATCGTGGTGATATAGGATCGCTATTGCAGTTTTGGGGTGTGGCACTATAGTTGTATTATATGTCATGACCCCCTCGAGCCGCGCCTCAGTATCAGTAAACCACGCCTCCAGAGTCAGTGTGCAGCGCACGGCACAGAACAAGCCAAGTGTGTCGTTCATGTGCTATTTGAGCTCACCGTCACATAGTGATTTTAAACAGCTTGTGAGCATGATTTTGTTATAGTTTTGTTATTCGTATGGAGATTTTTTGTGTAACTGTAAGTGTCCGAATAATTCAGCTCGAAACTGAATAAACCACTAGGACATGGCGCATGCTAAAACTCCATAAATTAATTTTTCAGCTCTTTGCGCTTTCACTGCTGCTTTTCAATACAAATTTAGTATCAGCACAAGAAAGCCCATTCCAAGCGATTCGCCTGAACAATGGCAATCCCATCATTACACCGTCCATGTTTAATAACAGTAGCGACGGTCAAAACATCAATGGCCCTTCGCTTATCCGCATACCAAGCTGGATACCTACATCTCAGCGAGCTAATGCAAGTGCAAGGTACTACCTTTACTTTGGGAGCCACACTGGCGACTACATTCGCATGGCTTGGGCTGCCAATATCGAAGGCCCCTACACTCTGTATAACAATTTTACGTCGCCGGGTAATAGAGGCGTCTTAGACAACAACAACTCTGACATTATTTTGCGCAATAATACTAGGATTGAAGAGAATCACCTTGCCTCTCCCGATGTTATTGTCGACAACGAACACCAGCGCATCGTTCTTTACTTTCATAGCGGTTCTGCATTTTTTGTCAATGGTCAAAAGCAAAACAGCCAGGTAACTTGGGTTTCTACTTCTCAGAACGGTTTGAATTTCAACGGCAACATTGAGCCTGTGCATTTGGGCAATTCATATTTCCGTGTTTTTCCCTACGATGGAGACCTTTACTCCTTTGGTAATGGAGGAAATTTAAACAGAGCTCTAAACGCTAACACCCCTTGGGCAATACCATCTCAACACGACCTCACTGACGCTCTATGGGACAGAAATTCGAACAATACATTTGGAGATGATATTCAGGTGCCACGCTCAGAATTACGTGTGCGCCATACTGGGGTTCATACTGAAGGCGACGACCTGTACGTATTCTACTCACGACGCGGCGAATTCCAAGAGCGCATTCGATTATCTACCATTGATATGGGCGCAGCAAGCTGGAGAAACTGGGATCCTTCTTACCCACCCATAGACATACTAACGCCAAACCCCGGCTGGGAAGGTGGTCAACGAACGTTAGCAAACTCTGAAACGAGTGATGCAGTAAATGTCAATCAGCTCAGAGATCCAGATGTGTTCGAAGATGACGATGGCCAGCTCTACCTGATATATTCTGGTAACGGCGAAGGCGGTTTAGGCATCGCACGATTATACGAAACACCCACCACAAATCTAAGTTTGGTGGCTGCCGCAGATGCTCACACGAGACAAGGCTCCACACGAAATTTTGGATCTTTGAGCAACCTGAGAACTTCGTCAAGCAACAGTTCAGAAGAAAACCGAACCGCTTTTATAAGGTTTGATCTTTCAAACGTCTCCAGGGTGGAACATGCATCAGTAAGGTTGTATGCAAGAAGTTCAAGTACAGGGCCAGTGACAGCCTACAGAACATCAAGCAACTGGAGCGAAGGCGGTATAACTGATGGTAATGCACCTTCTCTTGGTGCACCCATTACAACCACGTACATACAAGACGATGAAAGCTTCTATGACTGGAATATCACAGACTACGTAAACGACAATCTGGGTTCGGAGATCGCTATTGCGTTCGATGTAGCAACTCCCAACGCATCTAGCCATAGCTTCGGTAGTCTTCAAACAGATCAACCACCCACTCTCAACATTAGAGGAAGTGGTGGTCCTAGCTCTAACGTAACTAATTTGGCTCGAGGTGCACAAACCAGTCAATCGTCTACCACCCATAGTGGTTCCTCCAGCAGAGCTGTGGATGGTGACACAAACGGAATCTTTACCAATCGTTCAGTGACTCATACATCCGGTGCGGTTGGCGATTGGTGGTCTGTTGATTTGGGTAGAAATGCCACCATTGAAGACATCAGAATTTTTAATCGCACAGATGATTGCTGCGTTTCTCGCTTAGGCAATTTCACTGTGTCAATTTCAAATTCGGCCAACGGGTCGGCTGTTTGGTCTAGAAATGTAACGTCTGCTCCCAATCCGAGCACCACGTTAAATGCAGGTGGCGTAACAGGCCGCTTTGTCCGAATTACTCAAAATTTGAATGCACCTCTATCGCTGTCTGAAGTTGAAGTTCGGGGCAACTAGACCTTAAGTTAGATAAAGAACAGCGCAGAGGAACTTCACCTCTGCGCGATACTAAAGTAGGCATGACTCGCAATGCGCAGAGGATCCCAAACGGTAACAGCAGTAACAGCGGTAACAACGGGAGCAGTGGGATCGCTGCGAAGAATATTCTGGGATGTCTACCCAGAGCGGGAGCCAATTGAGTTGTCGGATTGAGAAGAGTGAATTTCTTCCTGCAACACTACCAGCAATTCTGGCAGCTAAAAGACTAGTTACAGCTCTTACAGCGGCCGACTCCATAAAACACCGACGGTGGTTACGGCAGGGGCAGGTGGTGCGAGTGGTTCCATGTCTGGCAATTCAAGCGGTTTGAAGTCTCCGAAATCACTAAAGTCTATTGTTGTGCTGTTACCTAATGAGTGTTTGCCTGAACGCTCGTCACCAAACGCTCCGGCTGAAACTGCACCCTGAATAACGACTTGCCCGGTAGTTGATAATATATTACCCGCTAGCACAGCACCCACTATGTCGGTGCTGGCTCCCAGATCGATATCTCCTCCGGTATACATCTGGTCAGGGTTAATATCCAGGTCGGGATTCACCCCACCAGCTGCAAGTCCGATATTGCCTGTGCGCGTTGGTATATAGCTAGAAGTATCGATATCACACAAGTTGGTTGGAAAGTGCGTTGAATAAGCTTCGTTGTATCGAGCTTGAACACCACCATTTGTATGACTTGCTTCCGCCTGGCAAATTTTTTCGTAACCACCGCGGTTTGCTGCCCAATGTTCAAACTGACCATTGGTAGTGATATTCCCGCTGGCTAGAATGGTGGTTATGCTATGACCGTTGCCCATACTAATGTTTCCGTCAAAAAACATAACCCCAGGGGCTGTTTGGTTAGGGTTGACAGTAAAAGTGTTTGTTCCAGTGTTGTATCTTATACAGTCGTTGTATAACGATTGTCCAAAGCAAAGGGGCAGTGTTGGTGTTGACGGGCTGGTGCACTGACCTGAAGAATTTTCAATGGAGCACAAGTAATCCAGATAAGGCGCGCCAGAGACTCTAAAAGTTGCCAAGGTATATTCTGCGTCATCTACCAGACCATTGACTGATTTAACAGTGACCTTAATTCTTCTATTGCTCGTGTCATATTCTACGAAATAATTAACTTCGTCCCTGAGCGACCAAACATCTATCGACGGGGTATGCAAGGAAACAGGTGTAACTGCAGCTGGAGGAACAACGGTGTTTGATGCCCCGGATGATGCGTTGAGTGAGCCGTTACTTTCCGGACAATTGATTAGTGATCCGTTCGCCGACAGGTTGTCGGTCAATGTCCAGTAGCGACTTGTGCAGGTTATATCTTGCATGCTGACAGCGTTGTTAACTCTATACCAGTTGCCAAACGCAATGTCGCCTACAGCATTTGCAGAATCAATTGAGCCGGTACTCACTGCATCAATATCCTCTCCTGCAAGCAAGAATCCTTGGCCTCCTCCACCTGATGTTATGATGATATTCTGAAGCGTGCTGACGTTTTCAAATCTACCACTTGCCTGGATTTCGATATCACCGTTTGCCTGAACCGTAGTAATTGATGCGTCACCGGTGGCTCGAAAATCACCCATAGTTCGAACAAGGTTAGATTGAGTATTTGCGAGTTCGACGTCGTCATCAGCCAATATACTATCGATAAAAACACGACTGCCGATTGTTACCTTGCCTGACGAACGCAGCTCATTAATCGGATTCACACTGACCCCGCCGATGTCAACATCGCCATCAACAATGAGATCAACGGCCTCTCCATCATTTAACAACTCAATGCCACCGTTAATGTTCAAGTCGCCGCTAAAATTTACTGTAGCTGAAGTTGGCCAACCTGGGGGTGCAGGTGTTGCTATTTCAGCATGATAGACAACTTGCAATTTTGCAGAGCTACGAGCTGCAGCATGCATGTTCACAAAGGTGGTATCTATCTGAAATACGTCAGGGCTGGTTTCAAGTACAACAATATTCTCCGCTGTCATGGATCCGTATATAGGCTCCATGTCTATGGTGATAGTGCTACTCAAGGTTTTTATATTTTGAGAGTCAAGGCTTATTAGGTGTAAGCGGAACGCCTCTGCCGCTGTCAAAGTGGCGGATTCGGCATGTGACATTGCATTAATCGCTGTTCCGACTTCCTGCGTCTTTTTTACTGTGTTAAATGCCTCGGAGGTAGTTGCTATTACCACCATCGAAACAAGAAAGACAAATACTAGTGAAGCGGCACCTCTTTGATAAGTGGGTGACAGCGCTAGGTTTTGTGAATCTACTGGTTTAGCTTGGGTGAACATTGACGAGGCAAATATTGATGACGTTTGATGGTATTGCATGACCATTGAGCCCTGCTGTGTTGGGTACTGAAACGATGGCAAGAGAGTGTTCGCCAGAAGTCGTCAGTCTAGAAATTGAGCAAGTCGCCTTGCTTACTTGAAAATTAAATAGGGTTTCATGGGTAGCGAGATGGCTACTGAGTAGGCTGTTAATTTTCCAACGGCCTAGAATTTCGCTGGGACCATCAAACGCAAGATTAACTAGAGCCGTAGTTGTATTACAATCTGAAACCGAAGTAACCTGTTCTAGCTGTCTATAAGATTGGCCGTTCGGCGTTACTCCAATCTCACGAATTCCATGACATTTCACAGTGCCGTTATCGAAAAACCGCCATAAAATAGCTCGAGATGCAGGTGTTGAGTCCACTGCTGGAGTGAATAGCGTGATCACATCATTTTCATTGGCACCGGCAATTCCGAATCCAGCTGCCTGTATTTTCTTTTGAACGAAGATCAACGATGTCATGATGCTTAGGTTGTGCGTGGTGGCTGTT
The DNA here is from genome assembly GCA_023301725.1 of Granulosicoccus sp. GTDB lineage: Bacteria > Pseudomonadota > Gammaproteobacteria > Granulosicoccales > Granulosicoccaceae > Granulosicoccus. The sequence goes on from JALZUD010000073.1 coordinate 24,926, forward strand.
CGAATCGATTCAACCGCACGCACGTTGTAGACGTATAAGTTAAGGCTGACTAGGGCAGATACCAGCGTAATAACGAGGCTGAGCATTAAACCTACTAATGTCATGCCCTGCTGTTTGCGTTTAATTGAAAATTGACTATAGATTTTGCGCATGTGCTATTCCCGCCACGTTCCGCCAACTACAACCTGACCGCCTAGAATTTCTGAGTCTACGGATAGTCCAGTTGGTGTAGGAACGTTATCAATGTGATTCCCGTCAATAGTCACTGTTGTTTCATCACATCCTTGAGCTACTGTTGTTAATACAATGTTATTGGGTAATTCAATAGTAGGGGCATTCGTACAAATGTCGTCACTGCGTATGCTTGCGCGCATTTGAGCAATTGCCATATTGAGTAGTTGCTGATCCGTGTGAGACGCTATGGCTCTTGTCGACAGATAACCGGCTCCATTTAGCAAAAGAGCCACTAGAATCATTGAAACTAGAGCTTCAATTATCGCACTCCCGCGCTCAGTATCAGCGTACATTTAGAACCCTTTTCTTACTGCCAATGCTTAGATCAAGTGCTGTTTCCATAGTGCAGCTCGTGCAATTATTTTGCGTAAGTTGACCATACGGGTTGAAGCACAGGCAGCTTATATCGCGTCCATTTGCTGTAATGGCTGTATTGCTGGGCACTGAGGAGGACCATATCTCTGTTCCTGTCCCACCATTGCAGTTGGGCAGTCCACTCGTGTTTGCTTTTAGTACCGATAGCCCATTGGTATCTGACAGGCATAAAGCGGCCGCAGGCTCTGCACTGTCTATTGCTTGTTCGTTTCTGAGGGCTGTGGCAATAGCCATTCCAATGGCATGTGACAGTTCTCCGTCTGTTGTTGACAGATTAGCGCTCTTTATCCAGTTTGAGCCCAATGGAATAGTACTGCCCAACAGAATTCCCGTTATAGCAAGCACTACGAGTAGTTCAATTAAACTGAATCCGCGAGAGAGCTTCATCAAAGCCACTTCCCGCTGGGTGCAAGATCAATACAATTATTGATTTGTTTGGAACCGTCGTGAGATAACGATATAATGCAACCTTCTGTTATTCCCGAAAGTCCAGTGGCGTTTAAGGTATAGCTGGTTACAAGGGCGTTATTAGTTGAAAAATTAAAGTCAACAGAACTTGAAGTAGGATTCCATTTCGTTATTACAGATTGTATTGAGACGGTGTTCTCGTAGTTTACGCTTGGGTGTGCCAGAACGCGCTGATAACGGTTTTCAAATTGCACCGAGAGTAGCTCTAGATCTTGCTGGGCCCGTCTGACTGTTTGTTGGCCGACTACTAGTGAGTAAGAAGGCAAGGCAAATGTCGCCAGTATTGCAGTAATAGCCAGCACCACCATTAGTTCAACGAGTGTAAATCCTGAGTTATTCAATAGTGATTACCTCTGTTGACGCCACCGAATGTAACCTGCTCCTCCTTTGTGCATTAGGCAACTTGGCGGCAGTGTTACCTGTGCCTTTAGCCCTGTGAAAGATAGGGCTTTGTAACTGGCTAGTTTTTGCGATTTGTGTGCGTTATATCTCAGAGGTATCTCTCTGAACCTTTCTTGTGGGAGCCTTTTGTCTAACGTCAAATACAAGTACGGCATTCAGTTTGTGCTTTCTGATCAACACGGAAAGGTAATCAGGGTTTTTTCAGAAAAGTACTTAAAGATCCTTTGATCTGTGGCCCCGTACCACGCATTTTGCGATTATCATAATCTCAAATTAATACAAGAGTAATCTCACCGAAGATTTTCATGTGAAGTGTGAAAAATGAAAAATTCATACCACTAATGTGATAGCTGTCAAACTATTTTTTTGTCTTTTATGTAAGAGTGCGCAGCGAATCGTCAGGAATGTCGATCTGAACCGCACGCCATGCTATTCCGATGCGGTGTGTGGAGTTTGAATTCAAAAAGGAAGCGAAGAAAAATTGAAAACTAGAGTGTACATCGCACATTCGTTGTGCCTATTGGCTCTGTTTGCGGGAGTTAATACAGCTTCTGCACAGACCTTTGATACAGATGATGCAGGTGATTTTGGTAATTCACACAGAAACTACCCTGCATCCAACGCGATTGACGGTAATACCAGCTTCTCTTCCCGCTGGGCCGCAACATTTTCTGGTGGTGATGCCAACTTATACGTTGATTTGGGATCGGTTAAGCGCGTAGACAATATCGGTGTCAGTTGGGGGCGTGGGAACCAGCGCTCGTATGTATTTGAAGTTAGAGCCCGCCGTGGTACGAGTGGTAGCTGGACCAAAGTGTTCTCCGGTGAAAGCAGCGGTACAACAACAGGTATAGAAAACTATAACGTCAACGATATTGACGCACGCCAGGTTCGGGTAAAAATATTCTCTAACAGTGCCGGTACGAATTGGGCCGACATTACTGAATTCGAGGTCTATGGCACAGCAGGACCTTCGGGCTCACCTTCTGCACCCACCCCGGATAACTCCCCAAGCGGAATTAACGTACCAGGTTTGATTCAGGCCGAGAATTTCTCGAATTACTCTGATGCTGATTCTGCTAACCGTGGCGGTGCTTTTCGCAATTCTGGTGTCGATATTGAACGATGCAGCGACGCCAGTTGTGGATTCAACATCGGCTGGACAAATCAGGGTGAATGGCTGGAGTATCCAATATCAGTAAGAGACAGTGGTGAGTACCAGGCGCGAGTTCGAGTTGCGTCAGCGCGTAATTCTGGTGCACTGTCTTTTGATGTTGATGGTCAACAGGTGTCCAA
>JALZUD010000074.1 GCA_023301725.1 Granulosicoccus sp.
CCACCCGATCCCATCTCGAACTCGGAAGTGAAACCAGATTGCGCCAATGATAGTGTGGGGTTTCCCCATGTGAAAGTAGGTCATTGCCGGGTTTTAATAACGTCCATCAAGGCCGTCCTCTCGAGGACGGCCTTTTTGCATTGGAACACTCACAAAGCCGTTTTGCAGCGTCACACAGTATCGCCCACACGTAGCGGTCCTCTAATAACCTATTGATATCGTGTTATATGTCTGGCGATTTGTTCACTAGTAACGTGCCGTTTGCCGTTACTCTACCGTTGTTTTCAAATCAGCGTATACAGCCCTGCCAGTTTGTTAGGTGTTTTGTCAGCTATACACGCCATGTATTCTCGCCTCTAGCGTGCGTGCAAGTAGTCTACTTAAGAGACTTAAAAGTGTGAACTGGCGTACACTCTACTGACATGACGTCGTCGTAGTCCGCGTGCGTAAAGCCACAGTTGTACTAACACTTGCAGCGCTTATAAATGGACTTGCCAATAGTAGTTCTTGTGATCGAAGACGAGCAAATTGATTTCAAATTGCTCGAAAGAGCTCTGCGTGATCAAAAAGGCATAGATCTGATCTGGGAGCCTACGTTAGCACAAGGGCTGAGCAAACTGAAGGCACAGCATATAGATGTTGTTCTGTTAGATCTATCGTTGCCTGACAGCTCTGGTTTACAGACCATCGATTCGATTGCTCAAAATGCTTCAACGCCCATTGTTGTGATGTCTAATACCAAAGACGAGCAGACTGCGCTGAGCGCGGTTCAACATGGTGCGCAAGATTATCTATTTAAAGATCAGATGGATCCGCTTCTGCTGTCCCGTACCCTCCGATATGCAGTTGAGAGATACAACCTGTTGGCAGAGCTGCACAGCACACGCCAAATAGACCGCAGGAATGACGAACTTCAGCGACTAAAGACAGATACGTCTTTTGAGCATGAGACATCTGCGAAACAAGATGTAAGCAGCGGAGTCTATAAAAACACCTACCCTCAAGCTTACAAAAAAACTCTACTGACGTACCAAGAGCTTCTGCTGTACTTGATGCGTCGCCGCGAATATCAGGTCAAGCCTGTAAATGTATCAGAGCTGCTCAAGCAGATCGCCTCCGCATTAGGACGAGGTAATGGCACGCCACACGATGCTATCGAGTTGCATACCGCCAGTGTGAAAGTTGTACTCGCACAATTGCCTCAGCAAAAAAACGAACTTTGCCATCAAGAAGCTAGATATTTATTATCTGGCCTTCTTGGGCACCTGTGCTACCACTACAAAGATCAGCTTGGGGATTCTGCGTTGTTAGTAGAGCAAGAGCTAAATCAATGACTAGACTCGTTATGAAGCTATTTGTCTCTGGCCGTTCTATGAGGTCAGATTCCGCTATCGCCAATTTAGAGTTAACACTGTCTGAATTTGGCATTGGCGACTATGAATTAACTGTAGTAGACGTGCAAGATGATCCGCAGGCAGCGGAAGACGAATTTATTCTTGCCACGCCAACCCTGATCAAAGTTTCTCCTACACCGGAGAAAAGAATCATCGGTGACCTCTCGAACCAACCTTTGGTGATTCGTGGGCTCGATTTGACCGCTATAATCAATTGTTGAGACCATAGGAATGACTACACCTAGTACGGCCATGATTCAAAAGCTAGCCACAGGTATCTCTGGCTTCGATGCTATCTCAAATGGCGGAATTCCTAAAGGAAGAACCACTTTGCTGGCAGGTACAGCAGGTAGCGCTAAGACAGTGTTCGCTGTTCAGTTTCTTTCTTGCGGTATCACTATGAGGCAGGAAAGATGTGTATTTGTTACGTTTGAAGAAACCCCAAATGATATTCGCCAAAACATGGCAAGCTTCGGCTGGCAGATTGCGCAGTGGGAGGAGCAGGGTTTGTGGCAATTTGTCGACGCCTCCCCACGTACTGAGGATTCTGCAACCGTAAGCGGCAATTACGACCTTGGAGCTCTATTGGCAAGAATTGAATTTGCTATTAAAAAGATCAACGCTACCCGAGTATCCATCGATTCACTTGGTGCCATATTCAGCAAATTTGACGATCGGCATGTTGTACGTAACGAATTATTGCGTATATCTATCGCATTAAAGAAACTCAACGTAACAGCACTATTGACCGCCGAACGCAGTGATGAATACGGTGAGATTGCTCGTCATGGTATTGAGGAATTTGTGGCCGACAATGTCATCATCCTCCGAAACGTCCTTGAGAGTGAAAGCCGTAGGCGAACCATGGAAATACTGAAGTTTCGTGGCACAGGGCACCAGAAAGGCGAACATCCATTCAGCATTATCGCAGACGGAGGCATCGTAGGAGTACCACTGTCTACCGTTCGTCTTGATCATAGATCATCCAATATACGAGTAGATTCGGGCATCAAAGCTTTGGACAAAATGTGTGGAGGCGGCTTCTTCCAGGACTCAATAGTGCTTATCTCTGGTGCAACAGGTACGGGCAAGACGCTAATGGCAACCAGCTTCATCAGTGGGGCTGCCGACAATGAGCGAAGCTTATTTTTTGCTTTCGAAGAAAGCCGTGACCAACTGTTTCGAAATGCTGAAGGGTGGGGTTTTGATTTTGCCAAAATGGAGGACGAAGGAAGGTTGAAAGTGGTGTGCGCTTACCCTGAAACGACAGGACTTGAAGAGCATCTGATTTCGATTAAACGAGCGATAGATCAATTTAAGCCTACACGTATTGCTGTTGATAGTCTTTCAGCGCTAGAACGTGGCTCAACGGCAAAAAGCTTTCGTGAATTTGTAATTGGGCTTAGCTCTTACATCAAACAGGTTGAAACTGTTGGTGTGTTTACATCGGTTACTCCATCACTCATCGGTGGTGCGAGTGTTACCGAGGCGCATATATCGACTATTACAGATTCAATTATTCTGCTTCGTTACGTTGAATTGTTTGGCGAAATCAGTCGGGGTATAGCCGTGTTGAAAATGCGCGGCTCATTACACGAAAAAGATATTCGAGAATATTCAATCGATCATGAAGGAATGCACGTTGGGAAGCCATTCCGCAATATCACCGGTATTTTGACAGGCAACCCGCAATATCATCACACACCCGATTCTGAACGTTTTGAAGAACTCTTTAGCGATGTTTAGCTAAGCTCAAGAAAAACGGCACCGTAAGTATGAGCATTGAAAAAGAATTACTATCGAGTGTTTCGCGTTTCAATAACGTGGTTAACAGCTCGCCAGATGGCATAGTTGTGACAAATACTGATGCTGTTATTCAGTTTGTTAATCCAACCGCTGAAGTGATGTTCGGGTTAAGCCGTGATGATTTACTGGGCAAGCCGTTTCATTACTCCGACTTGTCCGAAACTACCGTAGAGATTGAAGTGCTACAAGTCAACAGGGCACCTTTGATTGCAGAGATGAGGGTAGTTGATATTGAGTGGGAGGCGCAGCCTGCAATGTTGGCAACGTTGCGAGATGTGTCAGAGCGGATTCAAATGACTCAAGACCTAATGCAATCAAATAAAGATTTAGAAGAATTCGCTTCTGTGTTGTCTCATGATATACGTGCACCGCTCCGCAACATCGATTTGCTTGCGGGATGGTTGCAAAAAGATCATGCAGCTAATTTGGATCCTGAGGCGCAGGAAGATATCAATTTAATCAAGACTACAGCTAATCGTATGCAGCATATGATTGAAGACCTTTTGCACTATAGTAGAGTGAGCACCAGGCAGCGTAAGCTAGACAGTATTAACCTGAGTGATGTTATGTGTGACGCATTAGACCAGTTAGCGCAAGTCATTTTTGACACTGGAGCTGATATTCAATACCAGGACTTACCGATCGTTGATTGTAATCCGCAGCAAATAAAAATCTTATTTTCTCACCTTATCGAAAACAGTATTTTGCATTGTGAATCCAAGCCTCGCATTCGTATAAGCGCGCAGAAGCAAGATCATTTCTGGGTTCTGAGTTTTCAAGATAATGGAGTCGGTGTGCCGAGTGATCTTTGGGAAAAGGTGTTTCAACCGTTTGATCATTTCCGTTCCGATAGTGACAAACGCGGTATAGGTATTGGATTGGCAACATGTAAGAAAATAGCAGGAACACACAACGGCGAGATCTGGCTAGAGTCATCTGCAGAGCAGGGAAGCACTGTGTTTGTTAAATTACCAGAAAGAACGGTTTTGGTAGCTGAAAAAGCGATACTTAATTGAAGGGCATAATAGTTTGCGTTAGAACGTTTAAACATCCTATAAAGCTGAGAGTCATTGTCAACAATTTGACGAAAGGAACAGACTGATGATCGCCATAGCTTGTACGTTTATTACAAACAAGACTCCTAACGATGTCATCGTAGCTGAACACTACGAATCCGGGATCGAGAAGCTACGTAGCTCCGGAATAACCGGTTACATTAGCTGCAATAAAAATGTGCTGTTTCAGTACATGGAAGGGCCTGAGAATGTGGTCAACGAATTGTTGTCTGACATAGAGACTAATTTGCATACCTCTTCTGTTCATGTGCTGCAACTTGGAAGTATTGAATCAAGAAGATTCAGTAATTTTCAGTTATTAAGTGTCTCAGACTCCCACTTGCCTGATATCCGAATACAGGACCTGATAGAAGATGTAATGAGTTCATCATCTAGCGAGGTGTTTGACGAAGTTGAATCTCGGCGCATAATAATAGATATGCTGGATCAGCTTTCCGGAATAAAGAGTCCGAGTTCTGCGAAAAATACAGATGCGCATATGGCTGATGTGTATAGCCCACCGCCCTACATTGTGGTGCTTGGCGCGTCGGCAGGAGGTATGGCTCCCTTGCAGTCTATAGTTCGCATGCTCAAGCCTCAGCTAAATGCTGCGTTTATTGTCGTGCAGCATTTTTCTCCAAAATCAGAAACAGTGATGGACATGATTCTGCAACGAGATACAGAGTTGAATGTGCATACGGCCAAAAACGGAGAGCTCATACAGGCCGGTAGCATCTACGTTATCCCACCCGGATTCAATTTGGGAGTGGAGAAAGGCGCAATTACCTTACAGGAGCAAAGCCGATCAGGTCGAGGTCCTCAGTTCCCATTAGATATCTGTTTTCGATCAGTAGCGCGAGAATATGGTGACAGAGCAATAGCAGTTATTCTGTCGGGTACTGGCAGCGACGGCTCAAGGGGTTGTAAAGTAGTTAACGATTCTGGAGGCGTTGTTCTGGCGCAAAGTGTGGAATCATCAGAATTTGATGGAATGCCTAATTCGTCTATAGACACAGGTAATGTGCATCAAATTCTTGCACCTGTAGACATAGCAGAATTTCTGAATAGTTTAAGTAGTGACTATCTGCTCAATGTATTAATGCCGAAGCCAGATGACCGTGTTCGTTACATCGCTACGGTGGTGGATATTATAGAAAGTGATGAAATCGATTTCTCACAGTATAAAGACGAAACCTTGTTTCGTAGAATAGAGCGGCGCAGAGTGATATGTGGCATATCTTCTACTGAAAAATATATTCAGTATTTGAAGGAAGATGAGCCCGAGCGAGCTAACTTGCGTGATGACATACTTATTACGGTCACTAGTTTTTTTCGAGATCCCGATGCCTGGGAAAAACTCAGCCACGCCATCGAACGACAAATAGAAAAAGATCTGAAGTCAGGCGATACCTATCGCGTCTGGGTTACCGCGTGTGCAACGGGTCAGGAAGTCTATACGCTGGCAATTCTATTGGTTGAGCTGATAGAGCAACAACCCAAAGACATTAATTTCAAAATATACGCCACAGACATCGAACGTAAAGCTTTGGCTTTCGCTAGCGCCGGCGTTTACACTGAACGCGCGATGGAGTCCATGAGTGCTGAGCGTACCGAACGTTTCTTTACAAAGAAACCCGAAGGGTTTGCTATAGAACGAGATATTCGTGAGAACGTCATTTTTGCTCCGCATAATTTTATAAAAAATGCACCTTTCACTCGTATGCATCTCGTTACATGCCGTAATGTGCTTATTTATATGCAGCCCGATCTGCAGCAAATGGCTATAAAAATGTTGCACTTTGCATTGAACGTGAATGGCATGTTGTTGCTTGGGCCGTCAGAAACTCTCGGTAGTTTGCAAAGCGAGTTCTATCCAATTCATCGGGAATGGAACCTATTTAAAAAGCTAAGAAATCTGCGACTACCCTTACATTTGAGTGCGCAGCGCTTACGTGAGGGGCCAAAGATAGTTACCGATCACTCTGAATTGTCACAGCATAAACCTGCAGCCAATGACAATCAGTTGGTCGAGTGGTCTCTGGATGCTATGGCACAGTCCACTGGCAACACAAACATACTGGTGGATCATTCTCGATCGGTGCTCACTGTAATTTCTGACCCTTCAGGGCTACTTCAGGTGAGTCAAGGAGAACCTACGCTAGATATCGTAAAAATGGTTCCTGAGGCCTTACGTTCAACACTCTCTTTTGCATTGTCGCGCGCATTCAAGGAACGCGCGCGAGTGGTTCAACGACGTATTGCTTGTGTGCCATCGGGTCAGCCGCAAAAGCTTATTGATATAGAAATCGTCCCAAGCTTACAAGAGAATTCGATGTTGAACGCTCTAGTAATATTGTCCATCAATCAACAAGAACAATTGGTACCTGGTCAAGCGGCTAAAGAGACTGGGGCAGAAGTAGACGGTTTAAGGGATGAGTTAATTGAAACAAAGAATGCGTTACGAGCGGCTATAAACGACTTGGAAAGCCGTGATGACGAACAACATTCTGTGAATGAGCAGCTATCAGCTGCAAACGAGGAGCTGCAAAGCACCAACGAAGAGCTTCAATCAGTAAACGAGGAACTGTATACCGTTAACTTTGAGTATCAGACGAAAATTCATGAGCTATCAGATCTTAATCAAGATCTGGATAATTTGCTGAATAGTACAAAGTTAGGTGTCATCTTCCTTGATTCTGATCTTCACATTCGACGTTTTACTGAAGTAGCCACAAGTACGGTGAACATCTTACCCACCGATGTAGGCAGGCCATTTTCAGATTTGGCACAGTCGCTACATTATCCTGATCTCACCAGAGATATGAAGCGAGTGCTATCAACTGGCTCATCGATTAGCAGAGATATAGGTCAAGATGGAAACCTGTTGAACATTGGTATCCATCCTTACAAAGCTGCGGGTGGGTTGGCTCAGGGCGTTTTGTTAATGTTCCGCTATGGCACTATCGCGACGCTTGACCAAGTGAAGGCGTTAGAGCTCGATCCATCTGATTGAATGTTAACCCTAGGGTCTAGCCTCCAGACTGTAACTTGTGTGTGATTTGTGTAACGTCCTCTGCCTTGCTAAACCAGAAGCCTTGCATGGCGTTACATTGACTTGCAAGGAGGAAGTCAACTTGTTCGCACAGCTCTACACCCTCTGCAATAACTTCCAAATTGAGCTGATGAGCCATATGCACTATTGATGTAATCAACGATCCCATCTGCGCATTGCTGCCCAGGTTTCTGGTGAACATCTGATCTATTTTAATGCGTGAAATGGGTAGGTTTACTAAGCGACTGAGCGAAGAGCTGCCAGTTCCAAAGTCATCTATTGTCAGTAAATGTCCCGCTTTACTTAATGCCTGCAATGACTGTTCGATATGCGAGTGATCGATCAGCACAGCGGTTTCTGTGATTTCAAGTTCAATAGACTGCGCTGTGAGATTGTGTTGTTGCAAGCGAGATTGCAATTTTTCTGCAAAGTCTTCCTTTAGCAACTGACGACCGGATACATTAATAGCGATAGGTATGTCGAAACCCATCTGCTTCCAGATGCTTGCCTGCCCACATGCTTTATCAATAACCCAATCACCGATATTAACAATGTGATCAGTTTTTTCGGCAATGGATATGAACTCTCCGGGCATAACAGTACCCAAGGTTGGATGTTCCCAGCGTACCAGCGCCTCTAAAGAACTGATCTTGCGGGTCTGTGCACAATAGATAGGTTGATAATGTAAGATCAGCTGATCCTTGCTTACTGCATGTGGCAAGCTAGTTTCAAGCACAGAGTGTCTGTGTATATGATCAAAAGATTTTTTCGCAAACAATACAACGCGATCTTTGCCTGCTTGCTTTGCTCGATACATGGCAGCATCCGCGCCCTTAACTAAGGCATCAAAATTTTGAGCATGTTCTGGAAACATACTCACGCCTATGCTGCTGCTGATACTAACAACCGATTCATCTATATCAATCGGGTCACGAATAATATCGGCTATTGATTGAGCGTATAGCAGGGCACATTGAGTATCAGCGGGATTGTCCATAATGATGGCAAATTCGTCACCACCAAGGCGAGCCATAGTATCTCCCTCTTTGAGGATGTGACGCACTTTGTTGGACACCGCTTGTAGTACAAGATCACCCGCTGCATGGCCTAAGGTGTCATTGATAGGCTTGAAGCCATCAAGGTCGATGTATATAACTGCGATGTGTCCATTATTTGTCAGGCGATGATCTATCAGTTGTTGTAGACGATCACGGAACAGTGTCCTGTTAGGTAGACGAGTCAGGGAGTCGTGGAGCGCCATTTCCTCTAGAAAATCTTTCGCATTTCGCAAACGCCGTTCTCTTTCAATGTACTCGCTGATGTCAATTATCATCACTTGGTAAAATTGTTCAAGTGATCGTCTGCCACGTATGTTGCTTATCATTAGCATTACTGGGCGAGACGTTCCATCAGCCAAGCATAAATCGAGCTCTATCTTTCCTGACAAGTGTGAGCTGACTTTGGTCAGCAAGTGATGATGCAGTCGCATCATATCGTCGTCAGAGATGTATTCATCTAACGATTTACCGACTATTTGTGCTCCCACAGATCTGAGAAAGCATCGCGCAGAAAGATTTGCCTCCCGAATAACGCATTCATTGGTTAGAGATAGGTAGCCTACAGGTGCTAAATCGAATAACTCGCGGTATCTGCGATCTCTGGATTGCTGTTCATTCGTTAGCGTTCTGAGTTCAGTGTTCTTTATTTCGAGAGCGTTGTGGGATGCCTGCACTTCAGCAAGCTTGTGCTTGGCGCTGATCTCTTCGAGTTTACTTCGCTTGTTGTTACTTTCTAGTTCTTTGACACGCGTGTTCAATTTTTGACTCGAAGACGTCACCTCATTGGCGGAGGGTGGCGTCGTCGCGTCAGCGTCAGGACAGTTGTCAGCTTGTAAGCTCGGATGTGTTTGCATTAGATCTTGGCCAGCACAGTACGGGAGAATCCGTTGAACTGGAGTTGCAAAAAACGTGCATAATCCGCAAAAAACAATAGCTTAGCAGGTGCATTACTGTGTTACGCGTTGCACTAAAACCTCAAGTGCCGCTGTTGGCTGCCGCGTAGGCGACATCTACAGCAATTAATGCAGAGTTAATTTACTCTGTCCTGCAAAACGTGCGGCACTGACGAGCTCTGCTAATGATCGAGTCTCTGTTTTTTCCATGATTCTGGCTCGATGCTGCTCTACAGTCCGATGGCTGATGCTTAGCCTACGAGCAATCTGCTTGCTGGATGTGTCTAGAGAATCGTCTAGTAAAATAGTCAGAATTTCATTTTCCCGAAGAGTGAGCTTTGCAAACTGTTCCTGAAGACGTGTCTTTTTTCTTTCTGATTGTTTGTTTTGAAAATCCTGCTCAAATGCCTGACTGATCGTCTGTTCAAGATTTGACGGATCGAATGGCTTTTCTACGAAGTCCAATGCACCGGACCGAAGCGCCTGAACAGAGTCTGACACTTTGGCGTTGCCAGACATAAAGATGATGGGTAGCGAGACACCTCGTTTGCGAAGCTCTGCCTGGAGTTCAAGGCCACTCATGTGTGGCATACAGACATCAAGCAACAGACAGCCAGAGAAGCCTTCACTATAAGAATTTAAAAATGAGTGGGCGGAGTCGAAAGCCTTTACTTCAAGGCCAAGATCGGTGAGTTCTCTAGGTATAACTCGCCTAGCAAGAGCGTCGTCGTCGACCAGATATACTGTTTGTCTCGGTTCAAGCATGAGGTTCTATTTATCTGAGGTATTCTTGCCATCCGTGCTGCAAGTTTACTTGTGTCGGAGAATCTCTAGTATTGGCGCAAATTAGGTACAATGACCAGCTATAGTAAATTGAAACGCCAATATAATGTCGTGCAAGTTCCGCGTAGCCTGTTACTAACGTAACCATAGTCTACTCTGCTAGCGCACATAAATGTTTATCTATAGTGTTGTAAGAGCGACCATTCGCAGGTAAAAGCTTTTTTTATTCGGTCTGTATATCACTTTAGATTACGCCGTGTGCATATCTGATCGCAATTCAGTATCAGCCGATCGGTATTTTCGGGTCTGTACAACAGTGTCTGTTTGTATGATCGCTGGCGGATAACATGCTGCGTCAATTATGCGTCGTTACATGTAACCCTGCTGGTCTACGTAATCTAGAAATGTAACCTCACGAAGTAGATATCAATAGTTATGCAAATGCCGTTTGGGTTCTCTGTTGTTGATGCTGTTGCTTTGTTGTTGTTTTTCAGTGTGTGGGTAAGTTTTTACTATGTTGTTAATGTTTCACGTTGGCGCAAATATACGATTACAGCCTCAATGGCGCGTATGCGCGAGCAATGGATGAGGAATGTTGTCATTCGGAACGATTCACCCGTCGACGCCATTATTCAAAATGGATTGCAACAAGGCGTTCTATTTTTTGCCTCGACCACTGTGCTGCTTATTGGTGGTCTTGTAGCCGGCCTTGGGGCTTCTGATCGGGCTGTTGATATTCTAAAAGACTTGCCGTTAGTGACAACCACCAGCGTGGTTCAGTGGGAGCTAAAAACGCTTCTTATTGTGTTCATCTTTGTCATGGCATTCTTTAAGTTTGCTTGGAGCCACCGCCTGTATAACTATATTCTGGTAATGATTGGAGCAGCACCAAAGCACACTGAAGACAAAGCCACACTAGAGCACTATGCTAAAAAACTATCGCTGTTGCATGCGCTTGCTGCCAAGCATTATACGATTGGTCTCAATGCCTATTTTTTTGCGTTAGCAGCGTTTGCATGGTTTATCAATCCTTGGTGTTTTATGCTGGCTACTGTCTGGGTGATGCTGGTGCTATATCGACGAGCATTTCGTTCAGAGTTTCTTCGCTTGCTTAAAGCGACTTCACACTAGGTCTCAATACACTAGCTATGACCAGTGCATCAGCCATCAGGAATGCGCATTTCCTGGGAACAAAAATTCGCAATTTGCGGAAACGTAACAATCTGACGATGGATGATCTGTCAGCCAGGTGCGTAAAGATTGATGCGACGTCGGCGCCTTCGGTGTCCTATCTGTCAATGATAGAAAGAGGTAAGCGTCACCCAAGTGCAAAAATGTTGTCCAATATTGCACAGGTATTTCAGAAAGATCTAAGCTGGTTTCTCGACAACGTTCCTGACGAAGCAGCGATTGTGCCTGTTAAAGGTAATAGAGGTGGCATGAGTGGCATGTCATTAGAGCCCGGGTTTTTGTTTTCCAAGGATATTCTGGAAAATGCTATCCCTGAAATGTTGTCACAAACAGGTGTTTCGGGGCGTCAGTTTGCGCACCTTCTTATTCGTGCTCATCAGGAAAATAACCAGAACCACTTTCCAGAGATTGAACGGGCTGCTGAGAGCGTTGGGCATAAGCAGATGCCTATTTCGCTAGACGCTTTGATGGGTATCTGCCGAACGCTGGGGTTGGATATCAAGTGGTTTAGAAAGCCGCCAAACAGCGTTGCATCCTCTCTGTCACAAAATGGGCAATCAGTGGTCCGTTCGTTCTTTGAAGCGCCGGCCACTATTTATGTTAACGAGTTGATGCGCACACAGCCCGCTCGACTCAAATATGACCTCGCTCTATACATTGGTCATAAAGTGTTGCACGATGGTGATGGAGTAAAGAGTGTAGCGGTCACAGGCCCAGCCTCTGTGGCGAATCTCGACAAGCGCGATTCGCTCGATTGGGACGCATCCAGTGCCATTGACTCTCAAGATATCATTCATGCTTGGCGAGACTTTGAATGTAGTTTTTTTGCCGCAGCCTTGTTATGCCCGAAAGTACCCTTTCGTCGATTACTAGAACAAAAGGCACACGAGGTCACCATCGGCGATATGCTTGAGGTCACCGCTTCAGTTGTTATGCGCCGTATGACGGTAGTGTCCTCATATCCTTATTGGCATTATTTCGATGCTTATCCTCCGGGTAGATTGTTAGCTGTTTACAGAGGCAATGGCATCCCATTACCTTGGGGCAACATGCGGCTAGTTCAGGATCCTTGCCAGCACTGGTCGGTATTCAGAATGATCAACGAGAGTGCCAATCAAAGTGTCTCTCAGGTGTCTGTTATGGATGTAGGCTCAGAGCCCAGAATATTCTGTTGTGAATCTATGCATGTCAACGATATGTCGGGAAGCAGTCATGTGTTGTGCGCTGGAATCGACGTTATGCCAGCATTAGAAGCTCAAGGGTCTGATGCTGCGGGTATAGCGAATAGCCTAAAGCTAGCGTGTGATGAAAGCGGAGGGTCAGTTGAAATACCACCCTCTATTCGCAAAGAGTTACAGCAGACGGCAAGGCTGCTCAATATCGAATGGTTAAACCGAGGCCTTCAAAAGCCTGCTCATATGATTTGTCCGCGCAGTGGCGCTTGCCCGCGAAGTCCCAGTTGTCATTGTCGTGTCTAAAAATGCTCACCTGCGTGCGTTCGGTTCTTTTAGAAATGCGCGCCCTCTAACTTGTTGTTAACGCATTATGTGTAGCGATGACGTTGTTTTCCACATCGTGAGCAAATGTCTATCGTCAGTAATTTTCCCTTTTCAACATCAAATTGACTGTTCTTGGAAATTTTCCACTTGTGATGATTGTTAGCACATAGCGTGCTGCGCTTTGGTGCGCTTTTTTTCTTGAAAGGTACTACGTCGCCCATGGTGTTGTTTTTCCAGATGTTGCTCTGTTACCTTTCTATAGCTCTTTGGTTACTGGCTTGGTAGTGAGCCTAAGCAGGTTGCGAGTGTGTCGCTAAGTTGCTCTATGGTGCGAATGTATAAATCTGGCCCTGCAGCGAGCCGTGAACCCAGTGGGTCCAGTTCTGCGATGCTAACATCCAGATCGCGGGTTAGCGAGCGCACCAGTTTATCGCTGAATTGGGGCTCGCTAAATACGCAAACATTATCGTAGCTGTCGAGTATTTTACGCAGTGAATTCAGCTCTCTGATGCTTGGTAACTGAGCATCACTAAGAGCGATAGCGGCTGTGGCGAACATATTGAATCTTTCTTCAAAGTAGTGATAACTATCATGAAACACGACAAAGGGTTTATTCAATACTGGCTCCAATTGTTTGGCAACCTTGAGTTGTAACTGGCTTATTTGCACCTGCGTCGTTATTGCATTGGCGCGGTATTGTTCTGCATGCTGACTATCCAGTGTAGCGAGCTGTTCTGCTATTAACTCAACCCAGTAAATGGCGTTGTCAGGATCTAGCCAGCCATGAGGGTCGATAACATCTTTTTGCTCAGCGTTGTCTGCATCGTGTGTATCGTCGTTGTCAGGCCCACTAGTGTCATGCTCGTGGTCATGTGAGTCAGCAAATAAACTATTTTGTCGAAAGGCAAGTTTACGCGTTTGCGGTGCTGACATAAGCTCTAGTTGTGGCGTACTAGGCGCTAAAGTCTGCATTTTGTGCGACAACCAAGGCGTTAAATATTGGCTAGTCCAAATCAGTAAGTCTGCTGACTGTAGCGCGGCGGCTTCTGATGGGCGAAGGGTGTAATCATGAGGTGAGGCATTGCCTGGCATCAAAAACACGGGGCTGGCAATATCGCCCATGACCATGGAAACAAGTGAGTGAATAACCAGGGTGTCTGTAACAACGTTAAGCTCCTGCGTTGCAGCCACTGCAGGTTGTTTAGCAGCAAACGCCAGGCAGATGCAAAGCACCGCTGCGCCAATGAGCTGTGTTGGGCGGTATGTGAAGCACGGTGATGGCATGAAGGTTATTGGTGAGAATTCTGAGAAGTGTTATATTATACCAATTTACCGAATGCAACTGACATTGAATGAGTCACAAAGATCAAATTGATATCTTGGGGTTCACACGGCATAACCATCGTAACTGTGTAAAGCACGCGCTTAATCAGGCAGATAGTTATTGCCGTGAACACAAGCTTCGCTTCACGCAAACACGCCGCAAAACCTTAAGTATATTGCTTGAGAATCATAGTGCCATGGGTGCCTATGACGTCCTCAACAGGCTTGACACTGAAGGACTGGGTTCAAAACCACCGGTTGCGTATCGAGCACTAGCGTTTCTGGTAGAGCACGGTTTTGTACATCGAATTGAAAAGCTTAATGCTTATGTCGCGTGCTCACATCCCGGAGCTGTTCACGAGCCGGCGTTTCTTATCTGTGTTGCTTGTGGTGCGGTGGCAGAGACACCCGTGAGCAGTCATTCTGGAAAGCTTGCACAAAGCGCTCGACGCTCAGGTTTTCATATCACTAATACAGTAATGGAAGCGGAAGGACAATGCCCTCAATGTCAATGAATGCTGCGTTTAGGCTAGGCGCTTAGCTATGCAACACATTAAAGATGATTCGCTTCTGAGCACAAACAACCTTTGTGTCAGTTACGCAAAAAAAAGCGTTTTGCACAACATAGACTTTAGCATTCGTTCGGGCGAAATAGTCACCATTGTTGGACCTAATGGCTCAGGTAAGTCCACCTTGCTAAGAGTGCTCATTGGGTCAATAGACGCAAGCTCTGGAACGCTTCGGCGTGCGTCAGAATTGCGCATAGGGTACGTGCCCCAAAAGCTAGAACTTACACAAATATTACCCATGACAGTGCGGCGTTTTTTCGGGATACCACGTCGTGTTTCAAATGAACATGTACAACAAATCTGCCAACAGATATCCGTAGCCCATCTTCTCGAAAAGCAGATAGTGGAATTATCTGGCGGGCAATTGCAGCGTGTGCTGTTAGCGCGAGCTGCACTGAACAGTCCCAATTTGTTGATACTCGATGAGCCCACCCAAGGTCTGGATCAACAAGGATCGGCAGAGTTCTATCGTCAAATCGAGGCCCTACGCAACGATACTGGCTGTGCTGTTCTGATGGTGAGTCATGAATTGCATGTTGTAATGAGTGCCTCTGATCGAGTGATTTGCCTAAACGGGCATGTGTGCTGTGAAGGTGCTCCTGATGTGGTGTCTTCCAAACCAGAATACCGTGCATTGTTTGGTACAGGCACACAAGGAACACTGGCTCTTTATCGCCATGTTCACGATCATAAGCACGATCACGATCACGATCACGACCACGACCACGACCACGACCACGACCACGACCATGCCCATGCCCATACGCATACGCCTGAATCCACTGATCCAGAGCAAGGACGTGAACACAAGTGAGCGCACTTTTTATCTCTCTGCTTGATAATTTTGTCGTGCGCGCAGCTTTAGCGGGCCTGGCTGTTGCCGTCGCAGCCGCTCCCATGGGGTGCTTTGTTGTGTGGCGTCGAATGGCCTACTTCGGTGATGCGACAGCGCATGCTGCCATGTTAGGAGTGGCTCTTTCTCTGGCGTTTGCTCAGTCTGTATTCGTTGGCACCATGGTGGTTGCGATGGCAATGGCCTATCTGGTTTCAAGCTTAAGTTGGCGAGGGCATGCAATAGATACTTTGCTGGGTGTGCTGGCGCATTCCTCACTAGCGATTGGTCTTGTTGCTGTATCGCTATTTGATAACAATCGTATTGATCTTGACGCTTATCTTTTTGGCGATATTCTCGCTGTCAGTGATCAGGATTTGCTCATCATGTGGATTGGTGCGGCGTTGGCCACTTTGTTAATCGTTGCGCGTTGGCAAAAATTACTTCTACTGACACTTAGTGCTGACTTGGCAGCTGCTGGTGGTCTGAATCCGCGTCGCGAACAGCTAGTGCTTACCGTGTCTTTGGCATTGGTGGTGGCAATCGCTATAAAAGTCGTTGGTGTGCTTCTGATCACCGCCATGTTGATCATTCCTGCAGCAGCTGCGCGTCCACTAAGTCATACGCCTGAGCGCATGGCCATCCTTGCTTTGGGTGTGGGTGTCAGTTCAATTTTTTTAGGGCTGGCAGTGTCCTATTACACGGATACACCAACGGGTCCAACCATTGTTTGTGTTTCTGCTATGTTTTTTGTCGTTGCCACTGTTGCGTCTTTGTTAAGGCGACCTTAGCTAACCATCGCTACCCAGCGCTAC
>JALZUD010000075.1 GCA_023301725.1 Granulosicoccus sp.
GTGGCGAGGAGATCAAAATCACCATCGCCCGACACTAAAACAATAATGTCAGCACTGCCGGCAATCTCCATAATATCGATGGTAATGCCTACATCCCAGTCGCCTTTTGCTGATCCATCAGCACGTTGTATGAAGGGTTTGAGTTTTACTTCAAACCCAATAGCTCTCAATATGTTTTGAAACTCGCGTTGCTTCTGATCGCCTTTGTCTATAGCGTAGGCAACAGCTGTAATAAGCTCTCTATCGGTGGTGGCCTTAGCCCAGAACTTGTTGTAATCAAAGTTTTTGCCAAAGATTTTTCTCGCGGTGTAGTAAACGTTTTGCACATCAACAAAAATGGCTACTTTATTCATGGGAAATTTATCGGTTAAGTGCGTTATCGATAATCGAAATGTCTGGTTATCCAACTATCCTTATACTAGGGGATTTACCAGCTTCAACAGCTCATTGAGAGGTCACACGTTTGCGCAATTTATCTGCAGATCGTTCACACCCTGAAGCCACTGGCGCAAAGTTGCTGCGAATCTGGGGCAGGTGTCAGGGACTGCCCATGGGCAAGCAGTTGTTTAGCCGCATTTTAGGAATGACCATACCGTACACCGGTTCTATTAAAGCGCGCGTTGAACACCTGGAACCCGGTCATGCCATTGTAGTGCTACCGGATAGACGCCGTGTACGCAATCATCTTAATTCGGTCCATGCGATCGCCTTGGCCAATATCGCCGAGCTATCAACCGGCCTAGCCATGATCTCAGGCCTGCCATCCAGTGCTAATGCCATTTTAATAGGCTTAAACGTAAGCTACGAAAAAAAGGCACGTGGAGAACTGCGCGCTGAGTGCAAATGCTCGATACCCAATGCTGACGCCCGCAAAGAAGTGACTATCGACACCGAAATCACAGATCAAGCTGGTGATGTGGTGACAAGAGCAACCGCCGTGTGGTTAGTTGGGCCAAAGTAACTAGGGCCGGCCTTCCGTGGGGAGCATGGGACGCGGTTCCCGGCGTGCTCTACTTCAGGGCAAAAACACTGGGGCGCAACTTAAAGATGTGGTGGAGCTACGCGGGATCGAACCGCGGACCTCTTGCATGCCATGCAAGCGCTCTCCCAGCTGAGCTATAGCCCCACATCAGGCGCGAAGAATACGGCGCATACGTGCAGGTGTCAAGGCGTAAGGGGAAATATCTTGATGTTTGATGAGCTGGGCTACGCAGCGCCTTCCAATTGACATAACATTGCTTCATCTAATCTATTAATTCGATGTATTTTGTTATGAATATACCAATGGGCCTTGTCGTCACCATCTGCATGGCTATGGGCGTTGTATTTGCCAATAGACTACCCGCCGGAGCTTTGAACACGCGAACGCCACGCGTCTTACTGCAAATTGTAGGCTCAGTATGCTTGGCCGCAGGCTTGTGGAACGCTCTCTGGCACGGCACTCGACACTTCACGCAGTTCTGGGGGCAGATGGCCTTTGGCTCAGGTGTGGTGCTGTGTGCTGTTGGCTTACTGCTGCTGTTGGCACCACAACGGATTCCGCAGCAGCTTGAAACAGCCCGACCCTTTTTAGTACTTTTACTTGCCGGCTTCGCAGCGGTTTACGGCTGGACTATTTATTTCCTGTATTTCCCGAAATAGGCGTTCAAGCTAATACCCATTGCGCCGTTCGCGCAACTCGGCAAACACGGCAACTTCGTCTGCCCCTTCCATTCCTAACGCTTTGAGAATGCCAGCATCAGTGGTGCGCAGGAAGGGATTGGTTTGCTGCTCTAGAGACAATAGGCTTGGCACTGTGGCTTGGCCTTGTTCTCGTAGCTTCCCTACTTCGGTAGCTCGCTGAGCCAACACCTGATTATCGGGGTCCACAGCCGTTGCAAACTTAGCGTTAGTGGCTGTGTACTCATGGGCGCAGTACACGAGAGTATCCCCAGGTAACGCATTGAGCTTGGCAACGCTTGCTAGCATCATCGCCGCATCGCCTTCAAACAAACGACCACAGCCCATGCTGAACAAGGTGTCACCCGTGAACACCAGCTTATCGTCGCTAAAATAGAAGTTGATCATGTCGGTGGTATGGCCCGGTGTATGAATGGCCTTCACCTGCCTGCCTGCAAACTCAAACGTATCGTTATCGTCGACGTGCTGGTCAATTCCCTTGATAGCCGTTGAGCGCTCCACCGGGCCTATCACTGTGCATCCAGTTGCCTGCTTGATGTCCATCAAACCTGCTGTGTGATCACCGTGATGATGCGTGATCAGAAGATGGGACAACTGCCAACCCTTATCGTTTAACGCAGCCAAGGTGGCTTTAGCATCTCCTGCATCTATACAGGCAGTTTGTCCAGAGTCTGCATCGTGCACCAGAACGCCGTAGTTATCAGAGCCGTAGGGGAATTGATGGCAGACAAGTGAACTCATGGTTTATCTCGGGTTGAATGAAGGTGAAACAGACACGTTAGAACAATGACTACTTGGCCGCAGAGCATCCAGCAGCATCAGGGGTTCCTGAAACGTAACGCAAGATTTCTACTACCTGTTCTGGTGTTTGCGCCCAACCCATTGATGCGGCATCCACTTCTTTCAAGGGATGGATAATGTCATCGTCGTGCAATGTGATGTAGGGCTTTCCTAAGGCTGCGCAATAGCCTGCATCAAATGCAGCGTTCCATTGTTTGTACTGGCTGCCAAAACGTATGACCGCTACATCGCACTGCTGAATTTGAGTGCGCGTGCGAATGCCATTGACTTTAGATGACTGGTGATCGCGCCAGAACCCTTCAGTGGCCTGCCCCAGAATATCGCCAGCAGCGTCGCTAGCCCCGTGATTTGTGACAGCAGATGTAAACTGCAACGGCAAGCCTGCACTTTTTGAGGCTTCCATAATGCGCTCACGCCAATCTGTGTGTATTTCGCCAGAAAGATAAATCGTCCAATTGCTTTGCATATTGTTACTCTTAAACTTAAGTGTTCTAAATTTCAAATAGCCTAACAGAGACCAGACCCATGTTTGACACATTGCAGAACCAACTGCAACTGTCGGGCAGCACACTACTGCTGGCAACCTTCGTGGTGATACTGGCTGGTATGGTCAGGGGATTTTCAGGTTTTGGCCTATCAGCTCTGGTTATGGCGAGCCTTGCGCTGTTAATACCGCCTCTTGCACTCATTCCTGTGTGTTACGTTCTTGAAGCCACAGCGAGCCTGCTGATGGCGCGTGGCGGTCTGCGCGATGCCAATCGCCGCATTGCGCTTGGATTAGCCGTAGGTAGCGCCATTGGCTTGCCTATTGGTTTGGCCGCAACGCATGCACTTGCGCCCGCAGTATCGAGTGCGCTTGCACTGGTCTTAATTTTAACGTTAGCCACCTTACAACTGCTTAAATTGAACCCCATCGCGCTTGGTGCTACACGCGGGGTGTATATCGCTGGGCTCTGCGCGGGCATAGCCACGGGCCTTGCCAGCATCGGCGGTATGATTGTGGCGTTATATGTTCTTTCCTTACAAAACATGCCTACTCGCGAAATTCGTGGCTCGCTGGTGTTGTTCTTACTTATTGGCACGCTAACCGGTGCGTTCTGGCTGTTAAGCTCCGGCACCCTTGATATGCTGGCCTTCAAACGAGGCATCACATTCGCTCCAATGGCCGCTATCGGTGTTCTCATGGGTACCTGGTTATTTCGTCCCTCCTTGGAACGCTTTTACAAAACGTTTTGCCTATCGTTGCTGATAGGATTGGCAGCATTCGGATTGCTTCGGCTCACGTTTGCATAGAAGGTAAACACTTCGCACGAGCTGTAGCACTCATACACACAATACTAGAGGACCACTCATGGGTTTATTGGTTGACGGACAGTGGCAGGATCAGTGGCACGACACCGACTCCACCGGCGGACATTTCAAAAGAACAGAGGCAGGTTTTAGAAGCTGGATTACCGCTGACGGATCTGCCGGGCCAACGGGCGATGCCGGCTTCAAAGCTGAATCTGGCAGATATCATCTTTACGCAAGCTACGCCTGCCCTTGGGTGCATCGTGTTCTGATTTACCGTGCACTCAAAGGATTGGAGTCCATGATGAGTGTCTCGTTCGTGCATTGGTATATGGCTGAAAACGGCTGGACGTTCGCCTCAGACGATGACGGCATAGTAGGAGATGCTCTACATAGCAAAGAGCTGATGCATCAAATTTATACCTTGGCAGATAAAAATTTCACAGGCCGCGTGACTGTGCCTGTTATCTGGGACAAGCAGACAAACACCATTGTGTCGAACGAATCTTCCGAGATTATTCGCATGCTCAACAGTGCTTTTGATGAGGTGGGCGCCACTCCCGGGGACTACTACCCGCAAGCTCAACAATCGGCAATTGACGACATCAATGAGCGCGTTTATCACACAGTGAACAATGGGGTTTACAAAAGCGGATTTGCTACCACGCAAACAGCTTACGATGAATCTGTAAAGCCACTATTCGACACATTAGATTGGCTGGAAGAAAAGCTAGAAAACCAGCGATTTTTATGTGGCTCTGAACCACTGGAAGCTGATTGGCGTTTGCTCCCTACGCTACTACGTTTTGACCCTGTTTATCACGGTCACTTCAAATGCAACTTGAAGCAATTACGTGACTACAACAATCTATGGGCTTATACCCGTGACTTGTATCAGTGGCCGGGCATTGCACAAACCTGCAACTTCGAGCATGCCAAAAGACATTATCTGGAGAGCCACGAAACCATTAATCCTCACCGCATCGTACCTATTGGGCCATCGATAGATTTTAACGAGGCGCACTCTCGTCACCTTCTAAAGTAAGTGAGACCAAAAGATATGCAAGAACTCAAAGGACAATGCGCCATCATTACCGGCGCTAGTAAGGGTATCGGCGCAGCCACAGCACTGGAGATGGCGGCCAACGGTATGAACGTGGTGCTGGCAGCTCGCTCTGGTGGCGATTGTGAGGCAATAGCCGCTCAAATAAAGGCAGATGGTGGCAACGCTATTGCCATAGCCTGCGATGTAACTGACTACGCGCAAGTACAAAAGGTCGTTGACACCACCCTTGAGCACTTTGGCCAACTCGATGTCCTAGTCAACAATGCAGGCACCATCGATCCTATTGCTATGCTTGCCGATTCAGACCCGCAAAGTTGGGCGCGTGTTGTGGATGTCAACTTGAAGGGCGTGTACTTTGGACTACGCGCAGCTTTGCCAGTCATGCAAAAACAACAGAGCGGCGTCATCATTAATATTAGCTCTGGTGCTGCAAGCAATGCCCTTGATGGTTGGAGCCATTACTGCGCCACCAAAGCCGGTGTGTTATCACTAACAAAATGCGTACATAAGGAATACAACGAGGCAGGCATACGATGCATTGGCATGAGCCCTGGCACCGTCGCCACCGACATGCAAGTAGCCATTAAAAAATCTGGCATAAACGCGGTTAGTCAGATGGATTTTTCAGAGCACATTCCACCTGAATGGCCAGCCAAAGCGATTACCTATCTGTGCACTCACGATGCCGCTGAATTTTCGGGAACCGATTTTTCTATCAAAACAGATGAAGGTCGCCGACGCGCCGGGCTCATTAGGTAAGTAATTGTCGCTTGATCAATAGCCAAGCGATTGGGCAGCAATAGTAAGCCTAACTGTGGTCATTAAGACAAACAGCTAGGCGGTTTGAGCCATTACGCCAATGACTCAGCCAAGAGACCTAAGGCGTGTCTAGGCAGGTGCTGCTTGGCAAACAGCTATCGCTTTATTCAATCGCGCCAGCACATCATCCTTCTTAATTAATGCCATGGTGTCTGCCATGGAAGGCGATTGCGTGCCACCTGTAATAGCGAGCCTTAAAGGTTGGCCTAGCTTGCCAAAGCCGATACCTAGCGCTTCTGCACAGGCATCCAGCGCGGCTTGAATAGTGGGCCCATCCCAGTTGGCTAGCGATTCAAGTCGTTGCACTGCATTTTGCAGGATATCTGCAGAGGCAGCTTTGAATTGTTTTTTCGCAGCCTTCTCATCGTAGGCTTGTGGTGCCTCATAAAAATAGCGCGCAGACTCTGCCATGTCGACCAGTGTTTTTGCACGATCGTTTAACAAAAGGGCAACCTCACCCAACGGATAACCTCCAGAAGTGGTGATGTTCAAGGAATCCATGTACGGCTGAAGTGAGGTCCCTAGATGCTCAGCGTTGGCGCTCTGGAAGTATTGCTGATTAACCCATTCCAGTTTCTTGTTATCGAATACCGAACCAGAACGATTGACCGCCTCGAGAGTGAATAGATCACGCATCTCGTCACTGCTAAAGAGTTCTTGATCCTGATGCGACCAGCCTAAGCGAACAAGATAGTTCAGCAGGGCTTCAGGTAGAAAACCTTCTGCCTGATACTGCATGACACTCACAGCCCCATGTCGTTTGGACATACGCTTGCCGTCTTCACCGAGGATCATAGGTAAGTGGGCATAGATAGGCCGCTTCGCGCCCAAGGCCTCAAGAATGTTGATCTGCCGAGGCGTGTTGTTGATGTGATCATCGCCGCGTATCACGTGGCTGATCTCCATATCCATATCATCCACCACCACCGTCAGGTTGTACGTTGGTGTGCCATCAGAGCGCATGATGACTAGATCATCAAGCTCGGCGTTATCGATCACGATATCGCCTTTAACCGCATCGTCGATCGTGACGCTGCCAGACAGAGGATTCTTGAAGCGCACCACAGGCTTTATACCTTCAGGTGGCGCGTCCGTGTTGTCGCGCCAAAAACCGTTGTAGCGCGGCTTCTCTTTGTTAGCGGTGGCCAGCTCTCGCATGGCATCGATTTCTTCAGGCGTGGAATAGCAGTGGTAGGCCTGCCCACTGTCCATCAGTTGTTGAACTACTTCACGATACCGATCGAATCGCTGAGTCTGATAGAACGGACCTTCATCGTAATCTAGCCCCAGCCATTCCATACCATCAAGAATGGCCTGAACAGACTCCTGACTGGAGCGCGCCTGATCCGTGTCTTCGATGCGCAGAATGAACTGCCCACCGTGTTTGCGCGCAAACAGGTAACAGAAAAGGGCCGTTCTGGCACCTCCGATATGCAGGTATCCCGTGGGACTTGGGGCAAAACGTGTACGTACCGTCATGAACCTCTATGCTCTACGCCGAATAGCTCGCCAGTGTACCAAAGCGCACTAACCGGTGACACGCTTAAAAGAAAAGCTCTCTACGTGTTTCCTACTCGTGTTATCCACTAGACACAGATCACGGTATTTCTTCCAGACAAATCGTAGCCTATGTAGCGGTATACTGCCCTCAGCCACCAACGATGCTCGAATGATGTCCTCTGCTAACACTTCACAATCCAGCACACCCACAACGGCTGCGCCCATGCGCTGGCATTCGTGTGCCACCACTAATGTAGGCCACGTACGTAAGGTCAACGAAGATTCTTTTCTTGATGCGCGTGAGCAGGGCCTGTGGGTTGTTGCCGATGGCATGGGTGGCCACAGCCGCGGAGACCGTGCCAGCCAGTCAATTATTGATGAGCTACACACCTTTGTGGCTGGCGACGTTGCACTGAGAAATGTTCAGGATTTGCTGATGCGCCTGCAAACAGCCAATACTCTGTGTAGGACGATGGCCGAAGGTAAGGTTATGGGTAGCACGGTTGCAGCGCTGTATCTGCACGAGAAAACAGGCTACATTTTATGGGCCGGCGATAGCCGGATCTATCGACACAGAAATGGCGAATTCAGCCAACTGACCGATGATCACAGTTTGGTACAGGAGCTCCACCGACTGGGCGAACTCACCGCCGATGAAGCAGAAAATCATCCTTCAGCCAACGTCATTACTCGCGCCATCGGTGTATCTGATGAAATTGAAATTCAGGTGCGTAAAGTAGATGTGTTGCCAGGCGATCGTTTTCTTATCTGTAGCGACGGACTGTTCAAAGATGTGAGACAACATGAGGTGGATAACAACTTAGCATTGCCCTCACCTCGCCAAGCCTTGGACAAGTTGGTTCAGCTAGCGCTGCTACGTGGCGGCACAGACAACGTAACAGCGATAGTGGTGCAAACGCCCACTGCGTGAGGGGATTAAAAAAACCTCCGCAGCGGAGTCTGGCCACAACGTGTGGCCGCTATATAGCTCCAGATAAAACTCTAGTGCACCTTTGCCAAATCCAGAGCAGGTGCTTCACTGGAAAATATCAGCTCCTCCTCACTCGCATTCACATATATCGTATCGCCCGCAACAAAATCGCCAGATAGTATTTTCTGGGCCAATGGATTTTCCATACGTTGCTGAATTTCACGCTTCAGCGGGCGAGCCCCGTAAACCGGATCAAAGCCTGCCTCACCGATAAGATCAAGAGCTGCGTCAGTGGTCACCAGCTGCAAATTCCTTTGCTCAAGGCGCAAGCGTAAATGCGATACCTGAATGCCAGCAATCATACGAATATGCTCTGCAGATAATGGCTGGAACACGACTGATTCATCTACCCGGTTAATAAATTCCGGACGGAAATGTTGCCCCACGATGTCCATCACAGAGCTCTTCATGGCCTCGTAGTTATCACTGCCTGCCAACTCTTGAATGACATGACTGCCCAGATTGGACGTCATGACAATAACGGTATTGCGAAAATCAACTGTACGGCCATGGCCATCCGTCAGGCGACCATCATCGAGCACCTGTAGCAGGATATTGAAAACATCAGAGTGGGCTTTTTCTACCTCATCAAGCAATATCACAGAGTACGGTTTGCGACGTACCGCTTCTGTCAGGTAACCGCCCTCTTCATAACCCACATACCCGGGAGGCGCACCGATCAGCCTTGCCACCGAATGCTTCTCCATGAACTCTGACATATCGATACGCACCATGGCTTCATCAGTATCAAACATGAATTTGGCGAGCGCTTTAGTCAATTCAGTTTTACCCACACCGGTAGGCCCTAAAAACAAGAATGAGCCAATCGGGCGATCGGGATCTGACAGACCGGCTCTGGAACGACGGATGGCATCTGAGACCGCGCCAACTGCCTCAAGCTGCCCCACCACTTGCTTGCCAAGCTCAGCTTCCATCCTCAATAGTTTTTCTTTCTCGCCTTCCATCATCTTGCTAACTGGAATGCCTGTCCATTTTGCGACTACCTCAGCAATTTCATCTTCAGTAACGTTGGTTCGCAACAATGTCATTTCCTGATCATCGCTGGATTCAATAGCGTTAGCCAATGATTTTTCCAGCGCTGGGATTTGACCGTACTGCAACTCCGACATTCGCGTTAGATCACCCGCTCGGCGCGCAGTTTCCAGCTCTAGCTTTACCCGTTCCAGCTCTTCTTTAATTCCGGCCGAGTTCTGCACTGAGGCTTTTTCCGAATTCCAGATCTCTTCCAGATCAGCAAATTCTTTTTCCAGCTCCTCTACTGTCAGTTCAAGATCTGCCAGCCGTTTAACCGAGGCATCGTCGGGTTCTTTGACAAGCGCTTCGCGTTCAATTTTCAGTTGTATGATGCGCCGTTCGAGCTTGTCCAGCTCCTCGGGCTTGGAGTCGATCTCCATGCGTATGTGCGAGGCAGCTTCGTCTATCAGGTCAATTGCTTTATCAGGTAATTGACGATCGCTGATATATCGATGCGATAACGTGGCTGCGGCAACAATGGCAGGATCCGTGATGTCCACGCCGTGATGCACCTCATAGCGCTCTTTCAGACCACGCAAAATTGCGATAGTGTCTTCAACGCTTGGCTCATTAACGATAATTTTCTGGAAGCGTCTTTCAAGAGCAGCATCTTTTTCTACGTACTGCCGATACTCATCGAGCGTGGTCGCTCCAATACAATGCAGCTCGCCACGCGCCAGCGCAGGTTTAAGCATATTGCCTGCATCCATAGATCCCTCAGCTTTTCCCGCACCCACCATGGTGTGAATTTCATCAATGAACAAGATAACCTGACCTTCTTGCTTGGACAGATCACTCAGTACAGATTTCAAGCGCTCTTCGAATTCACCCCGAAATTTTGCACCTGCAATCAGCGCGCCCATATCCAGCGATAAAACTCGCTTGTTCTTGATGCCATCGGGAACCTGTCCATCAACAATGCGCTGTGCAAGACCCTCTACCAAGGCCGTTTTACCCACGCCCGGTTCACCGATAATAACTGGGTTGTTTTTTGTTCGTCGCTGCAACACCTGAATAGCGCGTCGTATCTCATCATCACGACCTATAACAGGGTCGATCTTGCCTTGTTCAGCTCGCTCAGTTAAATCGATGGTGTAGCGCTCGAGGGCCTTGCGGTTCTCTTCTGCGTTCTGGTCAGTGACAGGGCCACTCTGTATATCGTCAATGGTCTTTTTAATGGCCTTAAGATTAGCGCCATTGGCAAGCATGACTTCAGCAACAGAATTTTTCTTCTCTTCCAAGGATGCCAGTGCGAATATTTCAGAAGAGATGTATTGATCATCTCTTTTTTGTGCAGCCTTATCCGTCAGATTTAGCAGCCGCCCAAGCTCATTGGACACATGCAATTGGCCTCCACCACCTTCCACACTAGCCATGCGGTCAACCAGTTTGTCGAGATCGGTACGCAAGCCGTTTACGTTTACACCCGCTTGGGCCAGTAAAGGTCGCACGCCGCTGCCATCCTGATCCAACATGGCAATCAGCAGGTGAGCAGGTTCTATAAATTGATGATCGCGCCCTAATGCAATTGATTGCGCATCTTGTAATGCCAGCTGAAATTTGCTGGTTAATTTGTCCATTCTCATGGGAATCTCCTGTAAAGCGATTCACCCAATAGGTGTTGATAGACAAAAGATAGTGCTAGCGCCAATCAATTCAAGCGCATATGAGTGTTTAAACGCTGTTGATGCGCTTAGCTTTCACGAATCCATGCAACTGTTGCCATGCGCCCAGTGCGCGCACCATCGCGGCGATACGAATGGAACATCTCGGGCTGATTGTACGTGCAATGGTCACCACCACTAACCTGAACACAGCCATGACGCGCTAATTCGGCACGCGCCAAGGCATAGAGGTCAGCCATGTATTTGCCAGGATTAGCGGTGCCGGTAAAGTGCTGGTGGTTATCTGTATGAATGCTTGAAAACGCATCTCGCACATCCGCACCCACTTCAAATCGAGTGGCACCAATGGCAGGACCTAACCAAGCTTGCAGTTCATTGTCAGAGCCAAACAAACTCATGGCATTACTCACAATGCCATTGGCAAGGCCACGCCAACCCGCATGTAAAACCGCAAGTTTACGTCCGTTAGCTGAGCTGATAACAACAGGTAAACAATCCGCTGTGAGTACGGCAAGCACTTGTCCCGGCTCGCAGGTAAATGCGCCGTCTGCATCACGTGTTGCTATATCCCCTGCGAGCACCCTTTCAACCTTCGTGCTGTGCGTTTGATTCAGCCATAGGGGGCTATCGGGTAGAGATAAATTTATGGCAAGCCTGCTGCGGTTTTCCAGCACAGCCGTTTTATCATCATCGACATGCAAGCCCAAATTCATAGAATCAAACGGTGGGGCACTAACCCCGCCAAGGCGTGTGGTTGTAAACGCTACGATATTGTCAGGTAAACAGGCCGTCGCGGGGATTACACAATTTTTTGAATCATCACTAATCATCCTTGCCAATCGGCTTCCAGTTTATCCTGAGCCACAAACTTCAAAGCAGTACATAAATGCTGCATATCGTGTGGCATAGGAACCTCAAAACTCACTTCCTCATCTGTGGATGGATGCATTAGAGTGAGTCGCCGAGCATGCAGAGCTTGACGCTTAAAAGCAGCAACTTCGGGCACATCTGCAACTGTTCGTGGCAATACTGCAAGCCTGCGCCCATAGACCTGATCACCCACAAGGGCGTGACCAATATGGTTCATGTGTACACGAATTTGGTG
>JALZUD010000076.1 GCA_023301725.1 Granulosicoccus sp.
CTTCACTACCCGCTTCACTTTCAATTAATGATGCTATTCGCCGCCGATAAACCATTGGGCCCTTATCAATAGCCAAACGAATGGGCTTGCGCACTTGAGGTTTTTTCTCGGCTTCATCAATGGCTTGAAGGATCTCTTTATCCTCGTTAAAAGCGATACGAAACATGGCGTCCATCTGCTCCGATGCCTGCTCGTCATTAATCGCTGCATTTCGCAGATGCATCCACCGATCAATCGTGTAATGCTCATTAACCGGCGTGAGAAAATGCAGCGCGAATATTCGAACGCCTTTATCACGCTCTGATTCTTCAAGCTCGGCATCTACCGACGCACTACCAAAATCTATCACTGCGGTACAGGGCATGTGCAAGTAGTAGTAATGCCAACGATCGACATTTCCTTCAAACCCACCAAATTTCTGGAAAAAACCAATGGGCGGTGCATCACGAATCCAGCGCCAAGCTACCAGCACATCGCTATCGACATCAACATGCACGGGGACATCTTCACTGGCTGAATTACCCAAAGTGGTGGGATGTACAAAGCTGACATGTGCTGGATCAACCAGATTTTCAGCTACATTCAGATAATGAGATTGAAGGTGTAGAGCATCACCTTGATGCGCATGCCACTGCTCACTGGCAAACTGCGGCAGATCAAAAATGGTTGCGGTGTCCGCTTTTTTGGGATCACCCATCCAAATAAACACGATATCGTTCTTCTCATGTATAGGAAAGGCCCGTACGTAAGCAGTTGAGGGAATATTGTCCTGACCAGGAATTCGTACACATTGGCCACGCTCGTTAAACGTCATACCGTGATAGCCGCATCGGATGTTGTCATCAACACGCTGGCCTTTAGACAATGGCAGCAGCCGGTGCGGACAGCGATCTTCCAGAACAGCAACAGAGCCATCAGCACAGCGGTAAGCAACCAATGCCTGCTCGAGGATAACAAGCGGTGTGAGCTCTTGGGTAAATTCAGACGACCAGCCGGCTACGTACCAAGCATTGAAAACATAGGCATTCGTGTCACCGCTGAGCATACCGACCGTACTCCTCTTTTGAGTTTGTCAATTAGTATTTGTTCATAAATGGTACTGTTTGTACACGAACAAACTGTTGCACGATTATTTATACTGAATTACCGCAAAAGGTCAAGCTTGTATCTGAATTACGGAGATTATTCTTATGCATAAAGTTGGAAAAAAAATAGGCGAGACACCTGAAGTGTTTGACAATTACGCACTGTCAGAGCAGATCGGCTACCTACTTCGTTTAGCAAACCAGCGCCATCTGGACATTTTCCAACGGCATATGCTTGATCTGACACCAACCCAGTTCTCTTTGCTGGTAAAGCTGCAAGAGCTTGGAGGCGCCTCACAAAACGAACTGGGACGTCATATTGGCATCGATGCAGCGACAACCAATGGAGTAGTAGATCGTCTGGTAAAAAAACGCTTTGTACAGTCAAAAGCGGACCCAGCTGACAAACGCAGATTGAAGATTACATTAACAGCTGCTGGATTGAGCAAACTGACTAGCGCTATCCCTTTGGCTCAAACCATCACACAAAAAACGCTAGAGGGTTTAAACGTGCGAGAAACAGAGCGACTTCTCCAGCTGTTAAAGAAAATACACAACTAAGACAAATCACTCAACTTTGCAATAATTTTTCTGTGGTGTACAGCCTCTTGCACTTATCTCGTAATTTGTAGCACTATTGATTATTCATTATCTATTTTCTCCATCACCCATCCACTAATGTGACTCATCAAAAATGACTGAAAACACTGCAGCAAAGCTGGTAATCCGTCATATAGGACGCATCCTGTCTGGCAAACTTGAAGCCCCGCTGATCGATGGTGATTGCGTCATTGCTATCAATGGTTCAATCACAAACATCGGATTCGAAAAAGATCTCGACACCGATAATGCAGATGTGATTATCGATGCAGCTGACACGTGGCTAGCACCCGGGCTTATCGATAGCCATGTTCACCCGGTCATTGGCGATTACACGCCTCGTCAGCAGCAGATTCACTGGATAGACTCTTGCCTGCATGGTGGCGTCACTACCATGATCTCCGCCGGTGAGGTGCACCTACCAGGCAGACCAAAAGATATCGTTGGCTTGAAAGCCATGGCCATTGCATCACAACGTTGGTATGAAAATTTTCGGCCCTCAGGCGTAAAGATGCATGCAGGAGCGCCAATACTCGAAGAAGGTATGGAAGAGCACGACTTCAAGGAGTTGTCTGAAGCAGGTGTAAAACTTCTGGGTGAGGTTGGCTTGGGTACCGTTAAGGCCGGTGAGACCGCAGCCCAAATGGTCAAGTGGGCGCGCAAGTACGGTATGCAGTCCACTATTCATACAGGCGGCCCCTCAATTCCAGGTTCTGGCCTGATAGACAAAGATATTGTCCTAGAAGCGGACGCTGACATTATTGGACACATAAACGGCGGCCATACCGCTTTACCTGATGACCAGATTATTTGTCTTTGCGAGGGCTGCAAACGCGGCATCGAGATAGTTCACAACGGCAATGAGCGCGCCGGCTTGCTGGCTATGCGCACCGCCTTTGAAATTAAAGAATCAGAACGAATCATTCTTGGCACCGACTCACCAGCGGGTTCAGGCGTACAGCCGTTAGGAATTCTGCGCATGATTGCTATGTTATCCAGCTTAGGCAACGTACCAGCTGAAATTGCATTCTGCTTTGCCACAGGCAATACTGCACGTATGCGCGAACTGGACACAGGCATTATTGAAGAGGGAATGTCTGCCGACTTTATTATTCTTGATCAGGCACAGCACTCGCCAGGTAAGGATATGCTGGAGAGCATTCAACAGGGCAACTTACCCGGAATTGGCATGACCATTATCGATGGCAAAGTGACCTCTACGCGAAGCCGAAATACACCCCCTGCTGCGCGGTTGCCGATCGTGGTGTCTTAGCGGTAAATTTTCTTAACTAAAGTTAAAGAGTTATACATGAGCAAAAAAGAACGTGTTGGTTTTATAGGGCTAGGCGCTATGGGTGTGGGCATGGCGGCCAATGTGGCAAAGGCAGGTTACCCGCTGAGTATCATGGGCCATTCTCGCCGTGAGCCTGTTGAGCGCTTAGTAGCGATCGGGGCCACTGAGTTCAAAAGTGCAGCTGACATGCGAGGCCACGTGGATGTTGTCATCCTGTGTGTCACAACTTCAGATGTTGTTGAAAATATTGTTCATGGATTGCTTAGTGTCGATGGCGACCCTTTTCTACTCATAGATTGTGGAACATCCAAGCCTGAATCTACACTTGCACTAGGCAAAGCCCTTGAAGCAAAAGGTTGCTCCATGATGGATGTGCCACTCGGGCGCTCCGCAGCTGCTGCAGAGGCAGGCACGTTGAATATGATGGCAGGCGGCAGTGAAGCTGATTTCGAGCGAGCCACGCCTTTACTGGAAACCATGTCAGAGAATCTGTTTCACGTCGGCGGGCTTGGCATTGGCCATCGCATCAAGCTAATTAACAATGGTTATTCAATGGCTGTTGCTTGCTTGACTGCCGAGGCCATGGCTGTGGCTCGCGCTGGTGGCGTTGACATTGGGCGCGTTAATGATGTCATGGCCGCTGGCCCTAACCGCAGTGATTTCTTTGGCTGGATGATGGAAGCGGCAATTTCAGGTGATGAGTCAAAGCTTGAATTCGCTTTAAAAAATGGCTACAAGGATATGGGTTACTTTAACTCAATGGCAGAGGCTGTGGGCGTTGATGCAACCATACCGGCTGCCGCTGAGAAGCGCCTCAAAGCGGCTGTTGACGATGGGCACGGTGAGTCAACCATACCCGCATTGATGCGCTTGATTCAGAGTTAATACATAGGTCGGGGTTGCATTAAATACAGCCGTGCGTTTAAAGCAGCCCCTACTATTTTTACTTCAGACCGTCTTTGCCTTCAGCATCGCTTGCCTCAAGCCCACCCACGCGCGGCAAGGGCCGGCCACTGTCAGTGACGGCTACAGCCACCATGATCTCATTGGCACGAGGTGCATCGTTAATACGCACTTCCATACCATCAAAGTGTGAACGAACATACGCGGCATCCTTATGGCCTAAGGGCACATCAAGCGCTTGCCCCATTGAGCCCATTTTTTTACTTGATGCCACCAACGCAGCACCTTTCTCAACAGCTACACGTAAGGGCTTACCTAAACGCGGGTGCAAGATAGCTGCAGCATGCTCCAGCTCCCCGTTCTCACCCACCATGGCAGATTTTCCATAGCTCTGTGCTTGGGCAGGCTCTATGCCCAATGCTTCAACACACTTGGTACCTAACAAACCACCCAGCTCTTCGCCAATCACCATCAGCGCTTCAAGATCCTCGTGATACTCGCCTGCAAACGGGTTTTCAATGACGGCAACACTTACCGCACGACGCGTAGGCGGATTAATTGCCTGCCCCATTTCCAGATATGTGCAGTCAACACTGGTTACAATTTTTCTGATTTTTGCAGTATTCATTTTAATCCATCCTCACCTTTAATATCAGCAGCGGCAAGCCCACCCGCTCGATTATGAATGCGTGCACCCGTTGTCATAACCAGTATCACCACCATCTCGTTAGCTCGTGGCGCATCATTCAATCCTACCTCTATCGCATCAAAATGCGAACGCACATAAGAGGCGTTTGAATGTGTTACCGGGACATCAAGCAAGGTACCCGGCCCACCCACTTTCTTGGTTGAAGGCACGATTGCTTTTGATGCGGGCAATTGATCACGCATGGAGTATCCACCGGGGGCATGCCACAAAGCACCATGCTCAAGCTCACCAGCCTCACCCACTATTGACCCTTTACCGTAGCCTTCCACCACGGAAGGATCACCACCCAATGCTTGCAATAGGTCTTTAGCCATTTGCAAACCTAACGGTCGCAAATCATCAATAAATTCCATAATATTTTCCACATAGCGACCAGCGTACGGGTTAACGATAACCGACGATATCGCCCCGCGTCTTAATGGCACTTTGCCGGGTGGGCCACCCTCATGGAAAATTTCGTCGATAGTCACGACAGACTTGCGGACAATCACTTCAGACATGCATTGCTCCTGCACATAGTTTGTTGGTTTTTTGATCGCATACGATGTTGGTGCCAGCTAGAGAAATATAAGCGGCTGATATCGCCTGCCTTGACAGCAACTCGTAAGCTTTACTGCGACCACGTTGCAATGCTAACTCAATCTCAGCCGTGGTTAGCGCATCCACAGCTACCGTCACCAGGCGTGAACCCAGATCGGAGTCAGGTGAAAGCTCTACGGCGGGCACTCGATGTACCCCACGAGAACCTGGGACATCCACTGCATTAGCAATGACTGTGGCCGCAGCATCAGCATCAGCCGCACAACTGGCAAGCACCGTCACTGCATCAGCAATGCCCAATGAGTGACTCCTGCCACGCCACCCACTCGTGGCAATGCCACGAACCAAGTGTTTAGCTTCCAGAGTCAGGTTGGCGGCAATGGTCCCTGTTTCAACGTTGTCGCAAATACCTACCGTAAAGGTTTGGTCGGCAGCTATCCATAGGGCTATATCACCTCCGTTATTCACGTATACCCGATCTAGAGCGGGTGCTTTTAGCATAGCGTCAAGGATATGATCTGCTACCGAGCCTGCAACCGCAATCATGGGAGTGACTGTATCCAGATCCGTACATTGGCTGGCCGCACAAACCATACGCTTGGCAACCGAGCACAAAGGCTCTGTTGATGCCGAAGGCAGAACTTGTTTAAGAGACACCAACTCGGCAACCAGGTCATCAAGCACGGTTTTAAACGCTCCATGCGCATACTGATAGGCGCGGGCAACTGATCGCCGCTCACCTTCCGCGCTAATGATGAGATCGATGGGGCCATGCTGAAGATGCAATCGCTGACCACCTTCCAGCCATCGATACTGTGCGCCGCTATTGATGAGAAGTATCCGGCATCGGCCAGTCAACATCGGGATGCGCAACAACCGAGCGTTGTCCAGTCAATATATGATCGTTCTGCTTACCAGTGGCACCAGCCAATGCATCGCTTAGCGGCATGATATGCCCCATGTGACCACCCATTGCTTCATAGTCTTTTTCACGCATTGTGAATTCGATAGGTGCAACCAGTGCCGGGGTGGGCACATAGCCAAATGCATTACTGGGCATAAGCGTCACATCGCTCATCACTGTGATGCCCCCTCCAGGCCACGTATAAGTGGGTGCGCCACCGCAGGTCACCTGCGTCAGCGATTGTTTTACTGAGCGAGTCAACTGCACAGGGTTAGTGGTTACACCTGCACGCAGGGAACCACCAGCACCCCCCATAAAGACGACACTGCACAATGCAGGCTCACAATTCTCTTCAATTAACTCGATGCTGGGTTGAAGTCGTTCTGGCATAGGTAACTTCATTGGCACAAGCTCATCATTGAGTTCGTAGTACGCGAATTGTTCACCCGTTGTTGACACCATGAGCACTGATAGCCCTGGCTTGGCAATGTCAGATTTAAATTCACCCACGATACTCAAGGGGTCTGTCAGGTCAGTGCCACCCCAGCCAGTACCAGGATCGGCTACTTGAAAGTACCGGCCAGGCGTGGATTTACGACCGTTAATGCGAATACCCGATTCGGGCCAACCGAGCACCTTGCCCGCTTGATGCTCTGACACGACGCCCGTGATGTGATCATCAACTACCACGACCTCATCCACAAGGCCTTGCCACTGCGATGCAAACATGCCCACCGTGGCCGAACCACAACCCACACGCATACGCTCCTCTTTCACGCCATCAATGACAGGCGCAGCTCCCGCTTGAACGATAACCGTAGAGCCCTCATCAATGCATAGCTCAACCGCTTCACCATTGCATAGCGACAACAAGGTTGCGCAGGTGATACGCCCTTCTTTTTTACTACCGCCCGTTAAGTGGTGCACCCCACCCAACGACAACATTTGCGAACCATACTCGCCCGTGGTCACATGACCTACCGCCTCGCCTGCTGCGCGCACTGTGCTGCATTCTGCGCCCAAATGCCTGTCAGTATCAATTTTCAACTTGGCGCCACAATAGCTGAAGATGCCTTCGGTAACCACTGTCACCATATCCACACCGTCAACAACACTGCCCACAATAAAGGGGGCAGGCTTGTAGTCTGGATAGGTGGTACCCGCACCAATAGCGGTAACAAATGCGTCTTCAGCTTGCACGATCGTGCCATCCCAATCGCCACCTTTACTGTCGATAAAAGGTACAAGCTCCCCACCTTCCTCAACTCGGCGCTGCAAAATGGTTAACGGGTCAAGGCGCACCAGCTGTCCCGCTTTGTTTGCATATCGATCGCAGGCGCCAGAGCGCCCATCGGCGATGTAACACATCACTGGGCACGCATCACAACGAATTTTTACACGTTGTTCGCGTCGTGGTTTAACGGCATCGCTCATACGTTCTCCTGCATACTATTGATGGCAGCTAGCACTTTGTCGGGAGTACAAGGTAGATCCCGAACCACAGCACCCGTAGCATGACGAATAGCGTTAATAATGGCTGGCGCTGTAGGAATCAGCACGTGTTCACCCAAGCCTTTCGCACCATAGGGTCCAACCGGATCTTCCACTTCTATAATAATATGCGTGAAATCTGGCATGTCACCGATGGTTGGCATCAGATAGTCGTGTAAGTTTTCTGTGCGTCCAGGTTGGTAGTCTTCCATTAGCGTCATACCAATACCTTGCGCCACTCCACCCTCAATCTGGCCTTCTACCAACATGGGATTGATCGCTTTGCCAACGTCATGTGCTGTAGTGATGTGATCAAGCTTAATCAATCCTAAGCGAATATCAACACTGAGCTCAATCAACTGCGCACCATAGCCATACAACGCATAGGGTTTGCCCTGACCTTTTTCGTCAAGTGCTTCGGTAACCGGATCATAGGTTTCCTCAGCCATAAATACATAACCGAGTATGTTTACTGGCATGGCGCTTAAATCTAACGATACTGTTGACCCATCACCTGTCACAGTGATAGCACTGTTGCCCGATTCTATCTGCGCATCCGGGCCCACATTGGCGTGACGCAAAATTTGCGTGCGCAACACCTCGCCTGCCTGTTTGGCTGCAGCGCCTGTAATAAAGGTCTGGCGAGATGCAGACGTTTTTCCGCAATCTGGAGTCAGATCGGTATCGCCATCGACCAGCGATAAATCATGCGCTGACACACCCAGCGCATCGGCGGCTATCTGTGCAATCACTGTGTTTGAGCCTTGGCCGATATCCATAGCACCTTGGTGCAACACAATTTGACCACTGGGCTTTACACCGAATCTGATAGTTGATGGATTTGGCAGGGATGTATTACCGCAACCGTACCAACAGGCCGCAAGCCCAACACCTTTTCTTATAGCTGAATCGTTTGCTTGCTCGTTGTGATCATTAACTTTACGCAATGCAGCTTGCCAGACAGGCTTTAAGGCTTGCAAGCACTCAACGATGCCAACACCTGAGTCAAACACCTGCCCGGTAACGGTGGGCGCTCCATTGACCAGCGCATTACGCAAGCGAAATTCGAGCTTATCCATGCCTAGTTGATCCGCCAACTCATCGAATGCGCACTCTTGCGCGATAGCTGATTGCGGAACACCAAAGCCGCGAAATGCACCGGCTGAAGGCGCATTGGTGTGTACCGCTAAGCTAGCTGCTTTGTAATTGGGAATGAAGTATGGGCCAGAGGCATGCACCGGCACTCTGTTGGCAACCGTTGGCCCCCAGCTAGCATAGGCCCCAGTGTTAAAGGTACCTTCAAAGTCAAAGGACTGAACCAGCCCGTGCTCATCACAGCCCACCTGCAAAGTAATGGACGACGGATGACGCTTGGTGGTCGATCGCATCGACTCCGGGCGCATGTAGCAGACGAAAACAGGCTTGCTGGTGCGCCATGCCGCGAGCGCAATGTAAGGCTGAAAAGAGATATCGAGCTTGGAACCAAAACCTCCACCACACGCAGAAGGCACAACACGTACATCATCCTCGCCGAGTCCCATGATATCAGCAAGCGATTGCCGATCCATTTGCGTGGCTTGCGTACAGCCGAATATTTCGATTCGGTTACCCACGCGTTGCGCGTAGCCCGCTTCCGGCTCAATGTATCCGTGTTCGATAAACGGCGTAGACGACCTCACCTTTGTTGTATGCGCACACTGAGCCATGCTTTGCGACACATTCCCTCGCTCAACCAGCCCTCTTATGAGAATGTTGTTTTCCCGAGATTCGTGCAGAACTGGAGCATCAGCATGCAGCGCCGTTTGTGGGTCAAGCACAACATCAAGCTCCTCCCAAACAACAGGAAAATTAGCTAAATCAAGCGTGGCAACAACACGCGGATCACCGACAACAGCGGCAATTGCCTCGCCTCTAAAGCGCACCTGCTGATCGGCAAATACAGGTTGATCGGCAAAGGGTTCAATAACCCCGAAGCAGTTGCGACCACTAATATCGCGTACCGTCAATACGCATTCCACACCTGGCAAAGCACTGACATAAGCGTCTATATCACCGATAGTAAAACGAGCGCTGTGATGTTCACTACGCACAACCCTGAGTGCCAGCGCATTGTCCGGAACCGTGTCGGCACCAAAACGCAGCGCACCTGTAACTTTTGGCATCCCATCAAGATGCTTTATGGACGCACCTACGTTTTTACCATCCACCAAGTCCACCAACTGTGCATCAAGATCGGTCGCTTGCATCACCGCCTGAATAATTTTGCGATATCCAGTACACCGGCACAGCACACCACCTAAGGCGTCTTCAACTTCAACCTGAGAGGGTCGAGGTATTTCCAACAGCAAGGCTTGTGCACTAATGAGCATGCCGGGCGTGCAAACACCACACTGCGCAGCCCCAAAGTTGAGAAAGCTTTTTTGCAATTTGCTGAGTATGCCAAGTTCTGACAAGCCTTCTACCGTCTGCACGTTACGACCCTGTATTTGTGCAATAGCCGTTATGCAACTGCATACCGGTTTACCGTCAAGCAGCACGGTACAGGCGCCACAATCTCCCGTGCCGCATCCCACTTTGGTGCCTGTTAAACCCAATGGACCGCGCAGCACCTCAGACAAGCATTCTGTTGGGTCTACATCAACACTGACATTAACGCCATTCGCCGTGAAATCTATCAAGAGAGTGATTTCCCAAGGCTTGTCAATGTGCGTTGTATTAATTCTATTGAAGCTTGTTTACGGTAGTGAGCTGTACTCCTGACATCATCAATAGGTGCTAGTGAATCGATGTGGGCAACCGATACAAGGGCGGCCAAGTTATCGTCAACGCGCTGCGAAATCAGCTGCCTCTCAAGCGCTGTCAATCGCTGCGCCACCAGAGAACACGACCCGACACTCACTGCCGCATCGGTAATCAGCCCTTCCTCATCACAAGCTAGGCGGGCAGCGACCATGGATATCGAAATGATGAGATATTTTCGAGCACCCAGTTTTACAAACGAGGAATGACCTGATGCAAACTCCTTTGGTATCACAATTGCCGTGACCAATTCATCCTGCTGACGAGCAGTTAGGCGATTGCCGAGGATAAATTCTGTCAATGGCAGTGTCCGAATACCCCTGATTGAGGTGAGCTCCACCATTGCGTTCAGAACAAGTAGTGGCGGCACGCCATCAGCCGCTGGCGATGCATTGCATAGATTGCCAACAAGCGTGCCCTGATTTTGAATTTGTACAGACCCAACCTCACGCGCTGCAAGCTTCAGCGCATCGAATGCGGGCGGCAATTCAGCCTGAATCAGATCACTCCAGGTGACTCCAGCACCGATACGGATACGTGAGGCATTTTGGCCTATATGTTTAAGTTCATGAAGAAGGTGAAGATCAAGAATGCGGCGCGGCATCGATTTTTCGTACGAGGAGGGGTAAACATCAGTGCCGCCGGCAAGAATAGTCCATGGAACCGCCATCTCTGCAGTTTTCGGCTGAATCGAATTGCTGTCTTGAAGCAATCGCAACGCATCATCAAGATCATCAGGCTGGGCGTACACCGCGGCACCTCGTTGAATTCGGTGCTGTTGGCATGCGCCACACCAAAAATGTTGTTTGCACACAAACAATACTACGCATCGCAAGTCTGTTAGGTCAATGTCTTTTTGTCATATCGGTGATCTTTAAAAATAATGCCGAGCCTGACAACACGCGAGTACAATCAAAGCTCGCAAGCAAAATCAGTTTTGTGCCCTGCCCGTCACACCTCAGCCCTTACTAATGCCCAATAGCCATATTCTTTTACTGGTAGTCATCAACTTGTGCTTTGGATTCAACTTCGTAGCGGGCAAAATCGGCACGGAAGTCTTTCCACCACTACTGTTCAGTGCCATACGATTTGGCTTCGTCATTGTGCTACTGCTGCCTTTCCTGCGCTGGTCACCTGGACAAATGGGCCGCGTATTGGCAATCGGCTTAGCTCTCGGCGCAGGCCATTACCCCATCATGTTCTATGCAATTCATAAGGGCAACGTGCTCTCCATGGTTGCCATTGTTTCGCAGCTGGTGGTTCCTTTATCGACTCTGCTGGCGGTACTCTTTTTAGGCGAACGAATCAAACTGGTCAGATCCTTAGCCATAGCACTTTGCTTTCTTGGCGTAGTCATTATTGGTTTCGAAGCTGTTGGCCCCGACGATCTGCTAGCGCTTTCGCTGACAGCAATTGCGGCCCTTGCCATGTCAATAGCGACGATACTGATGCGACAGGTGAAGGGCGTGGGGGTTTTTAATATGCAAGCATGGATAGCACTGATAGCGACACCTGTTATCGCTATGCTGTCACTGAGCATTGAACAAACAGGCCTAGCAAATCTTACCTCCGTTGCATTAACTGACTACTGGTCACCTTTGTATTCTGGCGTAGGCGCAACCATCTTTGGCCATGGTGTGATGTACTGGTTACTGCAAAAGCATCCTATCAATCAGGTCATGCCGTTTGTAACGTTGTCTACCGTGTTTGCCGTGATGTTCGGAATATGGCTGTTTAACGATGAACTCACCCTACAAATCATGGTAGGCGGGATGATGACTTTGACCGGCGTGTTTATTATAAGTAAGCGGGCAAAGCCACCGTTGGCTACGCAGCCGTAAAATCGATCTGTGCCTTCATTGCCTGATCTCGATCAGTGGCAATCTTGAATGCCTCTTCTGCGCGCTCAAGCGGCAAGGTGTGAGTAACCAGTGATTTAAGATCTATGAGACC
The DNA here is from genome assembly GCA_023301725.1 of Granulosicoccus sp. Classification (GTDB taxonomy): domain Bacteria; phylum Pseudomonadota; class Gammaproteobacteria; order Granulosicoccales; family Granulosicoccaceae; genus Granulosicoccus. Next base: position 12,279 of record JALZUD010000076.1, read on the forward strand.
GCCCTGCATCAATTTAACGGCCAAAGCAAATTCTTCATGAAAGCGAAATGAGCCGCGCAGCTGTAACTCTTTAGCGGTAATAGCCATCATCGGCAGCGACATGTCGCCACTAAGACCCAATTGCATGATGACGCCACCGGGACTCATTACATGAATAGCCGAGGTAAGTGCAGACACGGCACCTGAGCATTCAAACAAGACATCGAAGTAGCCTTTGTCCGCCTGGTAAGGCTCAAGTGCGTCAGGGTTTTTAAGCGAGTTGATCGTGCGATCGGCACCGGCGCTCTTGGCAAAGCTCAAGGCATTGTCAGATAAATCAGTGACAACAATCTCAACCGCACCTGCGCGTCTGGCCGCAATAATGCTCAATACACCGATTGGGCCACAGCCGGTAATCAACACACGCTTGCCCAGCATCTCACCCGCCTTGCGCGCAGCGTGCAACACAACCGCCATAGGTTCTGCCATGGCAGCTTCCGCCGAGCTCAGCCCTGCAGCGTTAACGCACTGATCAGCGGAGGCATTCAAGGTTTGCCTGAACGCGCCTTGAATGTGCGGCATGGGCATCGCTGAACCGTAAAAACGCATATTCAAACACTGGTTACGCATACCTTGCGCACAGTAGCGACAGCTGCCACACGGGCGCGATGGTGACACAGCGACCAGATCGCCTTCACGCAGCCCTGTGACGCCTTTTCCCAAAGCCACAACACGGCCCGCCACTTCATGCCCCAGGATCATGGGTTCTTTCAATCGAATTGCACCAATTCCACCGTGGTGGTAGTAATGCAAATCTGAACCACAAACACCACCTGTTTCAATGCTTACCTGCACTTCACCCGCTGCGGGCGAAGCCAGCTCTTGTTCTTCAAGACGTAAGTCGTGAACACCGTGTATGACTAGGGCTTTCATTATTTTGCAGATCCTTTAAGACAAGTGTATCCGAAGCACCCTTATTCACAAAAAATGCATTCGCCAACACGCACTCGCCGGCCTGCACACTAGTGGAACAATAATTTCCGTGCAAAGAGTGTGGTTATTATAGTATGCCGATAGGCCAGTGGACTAAAGTCAAAGCCAATCCTGATCTGTCACAAGAGCTAGCTCGAGAGTAGACACACCGCTATGTCACCGCTTCTGGCTCAGGCTCAGGCTCAACGAAAAATTTAACGCTATTGGGAGTTTCGACAGGTGATACCGCTTGCCCACTGACTGGATCAAATGGACTTGGGAGTTTGTAGAGCCTCTTGCCTCCTATGACGAATTCTGAAGCCATCGCACAGCGTTTGAAGCCTATCGTCTCAACGCTTTTCAAGAATGATTCGTTAGTCCAATCCGTGGTGGTCACAATGGTTTTAAGCGATTTTTCAGCCGAATTGTTCACCGCAAACTGGAGCATAGCCGCATTGATACGCTGCCCGCGCTGAGACGACTTCACAATAGCTTTGAAAAGAAAGTACACACCTTCTGGTAAATCGACTGCAATACCGGTAAACGCCGTTCCACCGCTGTTGTGCCTGGCGGCCACCTCTTTGGGCACAAGGAACAGCAGCCCTACAGGCTGTTCATCTATCTGAGCGACCACACCGAGGAATCCGTCAGTTCGAAAGTCCTCAAGGAACGAAGCTTTAACCTTGAATTCCGGATCGCCAAGCAGACCTTGCAATTCGTTTTCATCCAACCAACGACAAGTTGAGACGGAGCTACATTTTGTCATCCGCCAGGCCGATACCGGCAAGGAGAGGACCTGCGTCACATCGACACGGCACACCTTGTTAAGCGCTTTGTAGAGTAGTAATTTGAGCTTCATCTTAACGCTGTTGTAGAAAACCAATCTGGGGGTCGGGTTACAGTACCAAAAAACTTGTTCCTGAGACAAATTCAAATTTCAGGCATTTGCCCAGAATTAACACTATATGACGATAAGAGGGTTCATACTTGGCTGCTAAATCCCAATTTTTCGCACTCTTGCCATCGGGTGGCCTATGAACACATCATCCCCAATTGCGTGGACGCAAGAAGAATACGATGCTTTCGGCACCGTGCCTATGGTTAGCAAGCACCGGTATCACGAGCGCACATTGTTCGACAAACCTGAACTGGTTAGTCTTTTGGATACTTATCCACGAAAGTGGTTACAGGCATTCACGATGGGCGACGACCCCTGCAACGCCAGCGAATGGGGTTGTGTGGACATTGCACCAGAAACAACAGGCGAAGAACTCTGGCAAGCGGTAAGCCTCGGCAGGCTGTGGCTGAACATCACCCATATTGAAGAATTCAATGAGGATTACGCGCAAATCGTTAAGGACATGTACGAGCACCTGGACGAACATTGCACCCATCTGCAAAGCCCAAAAGCTAATTACAGCACCCTTCTCATTAGCTCTCCTGGCGCTCAGGTCTACTACCACGTCGATGCCGAACCCAACATGCTCTGGCATCTTCGCGGACAGAAAAAAGTATGGATCTACCCCGCCATGGACACAGATTTGGTGCCTCAGGAGCTGCTAGAGGACATCTACGCTGGCGAGATTGACGAAAATTTACCCTTCGACCCCAATTTCGACAAGCAAGCCCAAGAATTTTTGCTGTCGCCAGGCGACGTAGCATCATGGCCACACAATGGCCCTCATCGTATTGTCAATCAGGATATGAATGTATCGCTGGCAACCAGCTACTACACACCCACCATTTATAAACGTCAGTACGTGCAGCTGGCCAATCGTTTTGTACTTCGCAATCTAGGTATTAAATCGCGAAGCATGGAAGAAAATGGTGCTGTGGCAGCTTTCAAACGTTTCACTTATCGTGCAGCCAACAAGATACGCCCCTTTCCGCGTCGTGATCGCTCAGCGAGCTATATCACTGACCTTCAAGTCGATCCACAAAGCCCCAACGGATTAAAAAAACTGGACCAAGCTGTTGCTGCCTCGTTTTCTCGGCAAGCAAACGCGGCACAATCGGAGCACGACGAATCACAAAACAGCGAAAATCTTAAAGCCACTGGTTAATAGTGTGGGCCTGTGTCACAACCTGTTGATCAGAGAAAAGCTAGCATTACGGATAAGCTAGCTAAGCAAGTGATACTTCAGCGTTGCTAGTAACTCTCTAAACGCCAAGGTCGTCTTGTTCAGGCCAGCGATGTACGGCAATAAACCCACCCAACCCGCTGACACCGAGTACAAGGTTGCTGAGGCACTGGGGCAAACAGTAAATCCCCTTTCACTGAAAATATCAACCGCTCTATTCATATGCAAGGACGACGTGACTAAAGTGATGGGGTCAGAAATCATTGAAGAACGCAATTCAAACAACTGCTCGGCATTGGTCTGGGTGGATAGGCTAAGCGTGTCAAGCACTATTCTGTCACTAGACACACCTTGGTCGATGAGAATCGGAGCCATGAATTCGGCGAGTTTTCGAGATGTCTGACCTCCCCCCATCAAGTACAACTGACTGCTTCCCGAGTCAAGGCTTGCGGCATGCAGTGTGCGAATCAATGAGTCACGCGATAACACGCGGTAAGGATTGTCACTTTTTACGTAGGCATCAAGATCGGCTCCCAGAACCACGATTGTTGAATGAGCAGCTGGAAGATCAAGATCAGCGTTGCTTTCGCACACACTGGGTAACGCGTACCGTGGCGACTCCATCACTTTTACCAAGGTGTTGGATGTCAGCGGAGCGCTACAGACCCATAAAAACAGAGCACTGCCAAACAACAACGCACGCTGCAGGCCTGATACACCGCGCGCCTTTAGGGATATCATCAGGCAGATGAGTAACGCGGAAAAAAACAAGCCCAAAGGCTGTACAAACCAATCGATCACCAACGGCATCGAACCCTGTCCTCAGTCAGATATCAGCGTACAAGTTATCACCACTGAGATTGAATTTGATGCTCTCGCAGAAGACTGGACACATTTACATGATCTGAATGCTAATGCGGGGCTGTTCAACAGATGGTACTGGAATAGGATCTGGTGGCAACACTACGGCCAATCCAGTTCACTCTACATTTTAGTTGCGCGCACACAAGAGCGCATCATTGGCATTGCACCACTCTATCAATCCATGACGCGCCGGCTAAAAGTCATCAAAGCCAATACTGTGCAATTTATTGGCAGTGGTGGGGATACATCGCCCGACGATCTTATCGTGCTCTGCCACCCGGACTACGAGGCGGCGGCTACAAAGGCGTTTTGCCAGCACCTATTCACAGAGAGCCCATTTACTCGCATTCGCCTTAGCGATATTGATATGGCGTCACCACTTTTCAAGTCACTGCTTGAAAGTGCAAAAGTGGCACGCTGGAACGCACCCTTGCAAAAATCGCAACACCGTCTTGTCGATAGTCTTCCGGAGACGATTAGCGAATTTGAAAAAAAATTGAGCCGTAACGCCAGAAAACAGCGAAAGCGGCGGCGAGCGAAGTTAACCCGTGCGGGCGATGTCAGTTTCAATTTCTGCAGCACGGCTGATGAAATTGATGAAGCGTACGCAGCTTTAATCAGCTTGCATCAAAAGCGATTCGCAACAAAAGGCGGATCCGACGCGTTTAGAACAGATCGTTATCGGAGCTTTCACCTTGACGCCATGAGGAGTGCGCACAAGCAAAACGAGTTAAAACTACTAACCCTTGCCCTAGACGGCCAGATTGTAGGTGTTGAGTACGCCTACCTGTGCGGTGGCAAGCTTAGCTTCCTTCAGACAGGCTTCGATCCAGAATTTCAGCACCTATCTATTGGGCATGTGCTCATGATGCTCACCATTGATCAGGCAATTATCGATGGCGCAAATACCATCGACTTACTCAAAGGCAACTACGACTATAAAAAGACCTATGCAAAACACACCAAAACAACGGTAGATGTTGAGTTTGTGAAAAGCAAGCTTGCCTTGGGCCTGCTGAAACTGGTAACAGCCATACGCGGTTGGTAGATTCCAGCCCCACAGACGGTCATTTTTTTTGATTCTGCCTGCCAGAAGTTTGCTATCTAGAAAAATTAAGTTTGATTCCCAATTGGCAACAGTATGAACACTGTGTTTAAATCGGACGGGTGTGTTCGGTTCAGCAAACAGTTCGCCAAGTGTTAGAGGGGGTATTCTCAAACCAGTCGTACTAGAGCCTGTACTTCGGATCGATACCGCAAATACCAATCGAGCTTTGTTACATAAGCTCGAAAAAACAAAACCATTTAAGCGAGGATCACCATGTACAACTGCAAAACACCCTTTGCCAAACTAGCGCTCGCAAGCGCTGTGGCATTAGCCATTTCTAGCGGCACAGCCATTGCGCAAGACACCACAAAGCTGCGCATCTCCACTCACTTCTCAGTTGAGACCTTGTCAGGAAGCCTGGCGGCTGAGTTCGTTGACGATGTCACAATGATGTCTGCCGGTGGCATCGAAATTGAAATGTTCTATGGAGGCTCGGTTGTAAAAGCCACTGAAACATTCGATGCTGCAGTCACGGGCGTACTCGATTGCGATATGACAGGTGGTGCTTATCAGGTCGGCAAAAACCCAGCCTTCCAGTTCGCTGGTGATCTCAATGGTGGCTATTCTGACCCGTACCAGCAGTACTCCTGGCTCTTGCACGGCAATGGCTACGAAGCACTGAACACGCTTTACAACGCTAACGACATGGAATTTGTTGGCTGGTGGATTCCAGGTCCTGAGTCACTGGTTTCAACCAAACCGATTCGTGGTGTGGATGATCTGGACGGCTGGAAATTTCGTGCCCCTCCAGGCGTTATCACCAACATCTTCGACCGACTTGGTGCATCACCTATTGTTATGGATTTCAACGAAATCTTTACCGCACTGGAAACCGGCATTATTGACGGTGCTGACGCGTCCACTATCGCTAACAATGTGGGCTTAGGACTCTACGACATTGGCGAGCACACCAACTACCCGGGTTTCCACTCAATGCCTGCTGATCATTTAGCGTGCCGAAAAGATATGTGGGACGACATGCCAGAAGCGCATCAGCGCATCCTGACCGTTGCCATGCAGGCATTAGCGTTAAAGACCACAACCAAGCAAGATATCGAAATGCAAAAAGCTGCAGCTGAGCTGCGTGGAAAGGGCGTCACGCTCTACACATGGCCAGAAGAGGAGATGCAAAAATATCGTGAGGCAGTAGCAGCCACTTGGGTTGAGTATGCAACAACGCCAGAATCAAAAGAGCTGCTGGCAGCTCATCTTGATTTCCTGAAAGACATTGGTGCTGTTAAGTAGTTAGTTCTCTGAGCTGTTCACGCAAGCGATGAGGCATACGCCCAACGCTTGCGTGGACTTAACTTCGCTTTGATTTTCTTAAAAAATGAACAAAGCGTGTGCTTGATTGACAATTCGAATGGCACGTGGCGAGAAAAATGACTAAAGAGATATCCGGCAGGTTTATTGAATGGCTTATGCCATTCGTCTTTGTACTGCTGGCAGGATGGGCTATTTGGCATACGCCAGCCTATATCGTTGACTTTGGCATACACGACTTGGAATCTCGCGTCGTTATGCAAACCGCGGAACTGCATAAACGTAAAGATGTAACACCAAACCTACCAGGTCTGTTTGGCGGTTTGGCTGATGCTATTGATTATGCAGTGCTCGTTCTGCTCCCGCTGGTTTTTTATGCTGGAGTCAAGACGGTAGTACCTGCTCAAATGGAATTCCCTCAGCACAGCCGAGTTGACAAAATTGCCATGTTTATCGGGCGCATTGTCATGATACTGGTCATATCAATGACATCAGTGATGCTCTACGAGGTCTTTCTGCGCTATGCCTTAGAGCGCCCCACTTTGTGGGCCAATGAGCTCACTCTTTGGATCGGTAGCTTTGTTTTCATGTTGTCGGGTATTTATGCCATGCAGCAGCGCAGCCACATCCGCATCTTCATTATTTACGATGTGCTTCCCCGGTCTATACAACATCTCTGCGATACCATCTGGGTTGCGCTTCTATGGTTTTTTACGGTCTGTCTGATATTCGGTAGTTACAAACAAATCTTCATTAACAAATTCTATAAATGGCAAACCTTTGGTACGGCGTTCGACCCGCCTATTCCGGCGACCATTCAACCTCTGATCCTTATCGCTTTCACGCTTATCAGTGTGCAAGCTTTACTCAATCTTATCGCCGACTGGAAACGGGACCCCGCAGACATAATGGAAAAAGGCCTTGTTGATGAAGAAGAGCTAAAAGCTCTGAAAAAGAGTGCGGGAGTCAACTGATGGACGTCGGCACTCTTTCAATCATTGTAATACTCGGACTACTTTTCCTTCTTGCCATCGGTATGCCACTAGGCTTTGCCTCTGCAACACTTGCAGCTGTGGTCATGATCCTGAAGTTCGAGCCTACGCTTTTTACAGACCCGATGAGCTTTGGCGAAGGCCTGCTAAGTAGCCGCCCAGGCACTGGGCCGTTGTACATCCTGACCCAGAAGGTCTACGACCTAATGACAGAATACGTACTGCTGTCGGTACCGCTATTTATTTTTATGGCGTCACTACTGGAAAGATCAGGTGTGGCCAAGCAGATGTACGACAGCCTGAATTTCTGGATGAGCCGCATGCGCGGTGGCATCGCGGTAGTCACCTCACTCATGGCCGTGTTGATGGCTGCCATGTCAGGCATTATTGGTGGCGAGGTGGTGTTGTTAGGCCTTATCGCATTGCCACAAATGCTTCGACTGGGTTACAACCAGAACCTTGCCATAGGCACTATCTGCGCTTCAGGCTCTCTGGGCACCATGATCCCTCCTTCCATTGTATTAATTATTTTTGGACTTATCACCGAGACGTCCATAAAGTCGCTATTTACCGGTGCATTTTTGCCAGGCTTCATGTTGGCCAGTTTTATCATTATCTACATCATCATCCGCACACAGCTCGACCCCTCGCAAGCACCGTTGCCTGAACCTCGTGATGATGATTTACCCACTGGTGAAAAATTAAGGGCATTTTGTGCCTTCTTAGCGATTGTCGTTACCGGATTCACGGCATTGCTACTGGCAAGGCTGGCGTTTCTGACTGTCACAGGCCGCAATGTCTCAAGCGGCGATAGTTTTGAAGAACCCGCCTTAGGTATGGTGCACCATACGCCCATGCTATTAGGCATCCTAGGCGTTTGCCTACTACTGATGTTCGTGGTTTGTGGCTGGAGAATCACCAAACTTGGCTGGCTACACGGCAAAGGACTAGTACCACCATTCACGGTCATTGGTATCGTATTGGGCTCCATTTATGGTGGTATCACTGGTATTACAGAAGCGGCCGGTATGGGCGCTTTGGCAGTCTTTTTAATTGCCTTGTTTCGCGGTGAAGCCTCAGTGGAACTGGTTTGGGTCAGTTTGATGCGAACACTTCGCTCCACTGGCACTATCATCTGGGTGACAATAGGCGCAGCCGCGCTTGCGGGTGCATACACTTTGGCGGGTGGCCCTACCTATATCGCTGATTTAATTGTTGGGGCTGAAATGCCGACTATGGCCGTGATCCTTGTCATGATGCTAATCCTGCTGTTCATGGGTGCATTCATGGACTGGGTAGGCATCGTGCTACTGATTATTCCTGTGTTCTTACCAATTGTGCAGCGTCTACCCATAGAAGAAATTGGATTCATCGGGCAACTTGAGCCTCGGCACGTAGCCGTCTGGTTCGGCGTTCTGTTCTGCATGAACATGCAAGTGAGTTTTCTGTCACCGCCTTTCGGGCCAGCTGCTTTTTACTTAAAATCTGTAGCACCGCCACATATTTCGCTAACAGATATTTTTAGAGGCTTCCTGCCCTTTATTGGCATTCAGCTACTGGCATTGTCAGTGTTGCTAATCTGGCCTTCTATTGTGACTATTTTGTTGTAGTGCGTAAAGATAGTTAATCAAATACTTTGTTCATGCCCTCAGTGTTTCCTGCCACCATGCGTCAACTCAGTGGTGGACAGGGACAGGGTTGCAACTATGAATCGGAAGATTTTTTACTTCTTGGTGCCGCTGGGCTCACCAGGCCACGATGTACGGATTTTTATTGTGTTTTGCCGGTACATCAACAGCTACGCTATATTACTATCTGTTTTGGTTGGAAGCGCCTTACCCAATGCTTAGCTTACCCAAGTTGTTTGGCATAGAAGAAGGAGTATTGCTGTCATAAGGCACAGTTAAAGCGTTAGTGCTCAACTTGGCTCTATTACCCGAATAGGTTTACCGTTATAAAACGCCTGAAATGCATCCAGCATTTGCCCATAAAAGACCTCGAATGTCTCATTGGTGCAATAGCCGATGTGTGGCGTTGCCAACACCTTTGGATGACTCACCAACCAATGGGTTTGTGCAGCGGGCTCAACATCAAACACATCGGTGGCAAGCCCTGCGATCACGTTCATGTTAAGCGCGTCGCGTAGAGCATGCTGATCGATAATTTCAGCTCGCGATGTGTTAACAAGATACCCACCTGGACCCAAGCGTTCAAGATCGCTCTTGCCAATAAAATTGTGGGTTCGAGTGGAGTGACGCAAATGAATAGATACGGTATCGGACTCAGTGAACAAGGCTTCACGGTCTACTTTCGTGACGCCTAGCTCTGAACAGCGTTCATCGCTTAAATTCTCACTCCAGGCAACTACTCGCATGCCCATGGCCTTAGCAAAACCTGCCAATTGACCGCCAAGACGACCTAAACCGAGAATTCCCAGTGTTTGATCTCGCAAGTCTCTGCCCATCATGGGCTGCCAATTGCCGCCCTGTTGCAGAGCATTGGATAGAGGCACCAGTTGTCGCGACATCGCCATGACCATCAGGAACGCTAATTCGGCAGTTGCGTGTCCGGGTGACTCTGTCCCACACACGATCACGCCGTTTTCCGCTGCTGCGTTTACATCAATGGCGGCGTTTTTCTTGCCACTGGTAACGATCAATTTCAACGTTGGTAATTGATCAATGACTGCTTTGGTAAATGCTGTGCGTTCTCGCATTATTCCAATGGCATCGAAACCCTGAAGATCAGCGACGAGTGCTGCTTCGGTTTCATGATGATTGTCGAAAAAATGGAATTCGGCAAAATTTGCAGATGACCAATTAGCGAATTGATGGGCTCGACTATGATAATCATCGAGCAGGGCGATCTTAAGTTTCAATATTTTCTCCTGTTTGCCTCCCAACAATCACAGTAGTCTAGCAAAGACGCAAAACCGGTCTTGCCAATCGATTGAATGATGTATACATTTTTATACTTAGACCTCTAGTATCAATTGTAGATTTTCAACTCAATGGAAAGAGCGCTCTCATAACTGAAGCCAGCGCAGGCATCGGTCGTGGAATTGCCAAGGCACTCGCAGCTGAAGGCGTGAAAACTGTGCTTGCTGCGCGTCATCAGGAAACTCTCGATGAATTAGCCAGGGAAATCAAAGCCAAGGGCCACCCTGCTCCTATCGTTATAACCAGCGATTTGTATGAAGATGAAGCATCGGTAAAGGTAAGCAATAGCAGCAGTGCAAACAATCATCACTCGAGAGTGATGATTGTTTGGCAATGCGCGCCAGTCTTAATCAGATTCTTGAGGTGCCAGACAAGTCAGCCACAATGGTGGATAAGCTCTTATCTGCTGTCAGCGATGAAGGGCAAGTGTTCTCTAATGACGAATTTCACGAACTGACCCAACCGTTCAGAACAAGCGGTTCGCCCTTTGGGAAAGGCAGTAAGGCAACTCATTCCTCAATCACGATGGTCCGTGTGAACAACACGGTTTTGTATTCGCGCAACAAATACCGAAGTTCATACTCACCCGGCTCAGCTGGCATAGTCAACGATGCTGGATTGCCACGGCTGGTGCGAACCGAACTAATCCGTTTCGTGTCACCAGGTTTTGCCAAAACGATACTATCTCTCTTCGCATCTGGGCCAGTCCAACTGATTTCTATTGTTTCGGACGGCTTAGCTTCATCAGGTGCATCTAGAAAAACATCACCTTCATCCACGGTAATAAGACGAGTTGCTAAGACAGTATTACCTTGACGCAATACATAGCGTATTTCATATTCGCCCTCTTTTGCAGGCATTTGAAGTTCTAACGGCGATCCTTTGTCGGTGCGCGTTGCATTGATACTCTTTTCTTTACCCACTTCAGCTATCGCAATCGTGTCATTTTTTTCATCAGGGCCATCCCATTCAATTAAGATCGGTTCGCCCACACTCGCTTGATCTGGAGCATCAAGAAATACCTCAGCCGCAGTCACCGAAATAAGGTGAGTTGCAAGAACTGTTGTTCCTTGACTTAGTACATAACGAATCTCGTATTCACCGGGGCTGCTTGGCATTTGAATTTTCAGTGAGTTGCCGTTCTTTGTAAATATCTGAGTAATGTTCTTCTCTTCACCCACTCTAGCAATGGCAATGAAGTCGTTGCTTTCACCTAGTCCGTTCCATTCAACTAGTACCAATTCGCCCACATGTGCTTCATCAGTGGCTGTGAGATTTACCTCTGCGGCGACAACCGTAATAGGGCGTGTAGCGATTACAGTTCTACCTTGATTCAATACGTAGCGTATCTCATAGTCGCCAGGACTGGTTGGCATCTGAATCTTCAGAGGGTTGCCTTTATTCGTGCGGATTTCATTGATGTGCTTCTGTCCGCCGACTGGTGCGACCGTTATAAGATCGTTGTCCTCATCCGGTCCATCCCAGTCAACCGTAACTGATTCACCCACGCTGGCTATATCGACAGCTTCTAGTGATACATTGGATTCCGTTACCATTATTGGGCGCGTAGCGATAGTGGTTGTACCTTGATCGAGCACATAACGCAGTTCATATTCGCCAGCGACAGTCGGCATTTGAATCTTCAGCGGATTGCCCATATCGGTGCGTGTTTGATTAATGTGTTTTTTACGCCCAACTTGTGCAACAACAATAAGGTCGCGTTTCTCATCAGGGCCTACCCATCGAACAACAACCGATTCACCAACACCCGCCTCATCTGTAGCTTCCAGTGACACATTGGCTTCAGTAACTGTAATAGGGCGTGTGGCAATGGTGGTTATGCCTTGATTCAGAACATATCGAATCTCATATTCGCCAGGCTCTGTTGGCATTTGCAGTTGAAGCGGACTACCTTTATTTGTACGAGTTTCGTTAATGTGATTAGGACTACCTACCACCGCAACTGTGATGAGGTCACCACTCTCGTCAGGACCCTCCCACTGAACCGCGACAGACACTCCAGCAGCTGCTTGGTCAATAGCGTCTAGTGACACCTCTGCCGCTACCACTGTAATGGGGCGTGTTGCTATGACGGTAGAGTCTTGAGAAAGCACATATCGCAACTCGTATTCACCCGGCGCAGTTGGCATTTGTATCTGCAATGGATTGCCCTTTTTCGTGCGCGTTTGGTTGATATTGTTTTCCGCCCCAACGGTTGCAACGGCGATGAAGTCATTGGTTTGATCAGGACCAAGCCATTCGACGGTGACCGACTCGCCAGTACCAGCCTGATCAACGGCTGTTAGCGCAGCGTTGGTTGGAGTAACGGTAATGGGGCGTGTTGCTATGACGGTAGAGTCTTGACTCAACACATACCGAAGCTCGTATTTCCCCGGCTTAGTTGGCATTTCAATACTCAGCGGGTTGCCACTATTTACACGGGTCTTATTAATCGCTTTCGGTTCACCCGTGACAGCTACGACAACACGGTCGTAAGCTTCGTTCGGCCCTACCCATGCAACGGTGACTGATTCACCAACCATAGCTTCATCAATAGCCTCCAGTGACACCTCTGGAGGGTTAATGGTAATTGGGCGAGTTGCCAATACTCGGTTCCCAAGATGCTGTTTATAACGCAACTCATATCTTCCGATCTTTGGTGGCATCTGTAGCGTTACCGGATTCCCATTTTTAGTGTGTGTTCGATTGATGATCTGCGGCTCACCAATTTCAGCGACAACTATTTCATCGTGTTCTTCATTTGGGCCAGTCCAGCCGATATCGATGCTCTTGCCAACGGTGCTTTCGTCAGGTGCATCGATTGTGGCAATCAGTTGTTCTTTCTCAATTTCTGCTGGGGCCGCTTCAACCGCTTCAACCGCCTCAACCGCCTCAACCGCCTCAATCGCTTCAACTACTTCAACTACTTCAACCACTTCAACAAGTGCTTTTGTTAGTTCAGATGCATTGCTCGCCGTTAGAAACTGACCGCCTGTGTTCTCAGCCAAACACCTTAGTTGATCTAGGTCTTTTTTCTCACCAATATCAAAACCGATAACATGGGTGGTGAAGTCAATGCCTCGATTTTCTAACTCTGTACCAACGGCGCATGGATCCAGATCGCACGTTTCGCGACCATCAGATACTAAAATTACCGTTGCTGGATTCTCTTCAACTCGGAGTTCTTCAGCCGCTAATGTAACCGCTGCCGATAAGGGCGTTCGACCTTTAGGATCTAAAGAATTCACCGCGTCAGCAATCGCACCTTTGGTGCCACTGCTTGGTGCCACCATTAATTCAATATCACTGCAATCACCTTTGACTCTGTGTCCATAAGCAATCAGTCCGAGTTCCTGATTCTCAGGCAGTGATTCAAGCAGATCGTTGATGACATCTTGAGCGACGCTGATTTTATGTCCGTCATCGATCTCCGTCCACATAGAGCCGGATGCATCAAGTACCAGAATGGTTTTTCCTGTATCCGCAAAAGCACTTGCAATGAACAGCAACATACCCAGCGCTAAATAGACACCTGCTATTGATGTGCAATTCAATCTACTTGGTATGGTCCGTCTAATTGAGACGATGCCAAGTATTGGCTTACAGGCTCTGAAGTTCATAGAATTCCAATTTCATACGATTTGTGGGGTACAGTATATTAAATTCCAAGGCTAAGCTAAAGCATCACAGGTGGACGCTTCAGGCATTGGCTGGTACACAGAATTAAAATCTGACTATCGACAAACACCGTTCTGGAGAGTTAAAGCATGAGTCACGATATTTTCATTATTGACGGAGCAAGAACACCGATTGGTGCTTTTGGCGGTTCTCTGTCTGGTCACTCACCTATCGAGCTGGCCACCTTGGTCACTAAAGAGGCTATTTCACGTAGCAAACTCTCGCCAGATGCTGTAGGCCATGTTGTGTTTGGCCATGTTATCAATACCGAACCACGCGATATGTATTTATCGCGAGTTGCAGCCATTGAAGCAGGCATTCCTCAAGAGACTCCTGCACTGAACGTCAATCGCTTATGTGGCTCAGGAGCTCAGGCTGTTGTTTCAGCGGCACAACATCTCATGCTAGGTGACACTGATGTGGCCGTTGCAGGTGGCAGTGAGGTCATGTCGCGTTCTCCCCACATGACACCGGGCATGCGTTTTGGTCAGAAAATGGGCAACCTCAACATGCAGGACATGATGATAGGCGCATTGTCAGATCCTTTTGGTGCGGGGCATATGGGCATAACGGCTGAAAATGTGGCGACCGAAAACCAGATTGATCGTGAGCAACAAGATGCGTTTGCCGCGGAGAGCCAACGTCGCGCAAGCGCTGCCATAAAGGCAGGTCATTTTCAAAGCCAGATACTGCCTGTAGATGTCAAACAACGGCGAGAAACCATCAGCTTTGATACCGACGAACACCCCAAACCTGACACCACAGCGCAAAGCCTGGCAGGACTTCGCGCGGCCTTTAAAAAAGACGGTAGCGTCACGGCTGGCAATGCATCAGGCATAAACGATGGTGCAGCCGCCATGGTGCTGGCAACTCAAACTGCAGTGGATAAGCACGGGCTCAAACCTCGCGCCAAGCTGCTTGGCTACGCCCACGCAGGTGTGCGTCCCGACATCATGGGTATTGGTCCTGTGCCCGCAGTCACCAAGCTACTAGAAAACCTGAAGATGTCGCATGAGCAGTTCGATGTTATCGAGTCTAATGAAGCGTTTGCATCACAAGCGTGTGCAGTCAATAACGCACTGGGATTAAACACCGATAAAGTGAATCCTAATGGCGGTGCAATTGCGCTCGGACATCCAGTGGGTGCGACGGGCTCTATCCTAGTTATAAAAGCCATGTACGAGCTTGAACGAACCGGTGGTCGTTACGGAATTATCACTATGTGCATCGGTGGTGGACAAGGCATTGCCTTGGCGATAGAACGACTTGCGTAGTTATCCCTAAGTGTTGCGTCTATGCGGTGTTGGCTATCACGCCAACACCCATACCCGCCACTACCACCGCCTCATGCGTGAGTTCAACCTAACGAGCAGCACCACGCAGCGCAGCACGAATCATCTGCTCCACAGTGTCATCAGCTTTGGCATGTTTATCCAATAACTTGGTAGCTTCTGCCGGCTTGTAACCCAATGCCGCCAAGGCATCTTCTGCCTGACTACGTGCAGACTCATCATTGGTTTTGGGCAGAGAACCCGTCGATAGGCCTCCAATGTCCAGCGTGCCCACCTTATCTTGCAGCTCCACTAAGAGTCTTTCTGCAGTCTTTTTACCAATACCTGGCACCCGAGTTAAAGCTGCCACATCTTTGTTGGTAACACAGGCCAGAAATTCGTCAGAGTTCATACCGGACAAAATGGATAAGGCAACCTTGGCACCCACGCCATTCACCTTAAGCAAGGCTCTAAACAAAACGCGTTCTGTGCGAGTGGCAAACCCGTAGAGCAATTGCGCATCTTCGCGCACCACCAGATGGGTGAACAAGGCAACACTTTCGTTCAATGCAGGTAAGGCATAGTGCGTGGACATAGGTGCATCCACCTCATACCCTACACCCTGCACATCTAGCACAAGTGAAGGTGGATTTTTCTCTACCAACTTGCCAGTCAGGCGTCCTATCACAATCTCAAACCTCTTCCTCGACTTCGTTTACGCGCGGGAATACCTGTGCCAGTGGGTACATGACGTGAGTGCGCATGACATACAGCAATGGCTAGCCCGTCCGCAGCATCTGCCTGTAACTCAGACTCAATGTGTAACAAAGCACGCACCATAGTCTGAACCTGCTTTTTATCAGCTGCACCCGAACCGGTAACCACCTTTTTGATCAATCGAGCGGCGTATTCAGATACGGCCAACTGACGCGATACAGCGGCTGTGATGGCAGCTCCCCTCGCCTGTCCCAACTTCAAGGCTGACATGGGGTTGTTGCTTAGGAACACTTGTTCAATAGCGACCTCTTGAGGTTGCCACTGCTCAATGATGTCACCCAAGGCCGCAAAAATATGCCCAAGCTTTTCGGGGAAATTATCACCCTTAACCCGTATATGACCATGCGCAAGGTGAAAACTTCGCGCACCGTCAGATTCAATAATACCGTAGCCGGTGATAACCGAGCCCGGATCAATGCCTAGAACACGAACTAGTGGTTTGGATCGATGAGCACTCATCAAGCGCTTACTTAGACGCTGGCACAACAGTAGCTAATTAGTCGTTCAATCCTCATAGGATTCGCCGGGGATTTGCGCGTTGGTGTAAACCTCTTGAACATCATCAAGATCTTCTAGCGCATCAATCAGCTTCAGTAGTTTCTGGCCCTGCTCAACATCTAGCTCAACATCGACGCCTGCACGCATGGTGACTTCAGAATGCTCTGAAGTGAGGCCTACCTCAGCCAATGCTTCCTTGACATCAATAAACACCTCTTCGGTGGTCAGCACTTCCAGTGAACCATCGTCACTGGCCACGATGTCTTCGGCACCTGCTTCCAACGCCGCTTCCATGACCTTGTCTTCATCGGTGCCTACCGGGTAGTTGATGATGCCCTGCTTTTCAAACAGATAGGACACCGAACCCTGTGCGCCCATGTTGCCACCGAATTTAGAAAATGCATGCTTCACTTCTGATACGGTGCGGTTTCGGTTGTCGGTCATGGTGTCGACCATGATGGCAACGCCATTCACACCATAGCCTTCGTAACGGTTTTCCTCGTAGGCCACATCATCCTGCTCGCCAGCGCCTTTCTTGATAGCTCGCTCGATGGTGTCCTTGGTCATGTTGCCACCAAGGGCTTTATCCACCGCGAGACGCAAACGTGGATTCGCACCCAGATCTGAACCACCTAATCTTGCCGCGATATTTATTTCGCGAATAAGTTTGGTGAAAAGCTTACCGCGTTTTTTATCCTGCTTACCTTTACGATGCTGGATATTGGCCCACTTACTATGACCGGCCATTGGTTGCCTCTTTTAGCTGAAATTATTAATTGCGGCTATTGTCGCCTATTCAACTGCAGTTCGCCAGTCCACTGGAGGTCTGGTGTTAATATCGCGTCGACAGGTTTCGCCTTCGCACCGATCAGCTCCCCTTCAAACAGGCTTGACACACAAAGGCAAGTTGCCAAGGGCCAGCAAACACACTCAGCTGCCAAAACGACTTCGCTTCAGAAAATTTGCCACGTGTTCAGCGCATTTTTTGGAAAAAATCATTGACGAATGCGAATAAGGCAGACAAATACGATCAGTAGCGTTGTCCAAAAAAGACTCACTGCCCCGCACAACCCCATCGCTATCCGTGCCTGCCGAGTACAACAACGCCAAAATGCCCATTCGACCAGAGCCTGTAATGATTCCCAAAGGCGTTTTGCTCTCGTAATCTGGCGCACCTCTTAGCAGCCCACCAGTGCCTGCACTGCGACCTAAAAGAGGACGTAGCACTCTATTCTGATGCACCCGTCTTGCTATGTGGCTGCCTTTCACTGGGGACCCTAGCAGCACGATTTTGCCAATTTCCAGCGTCGGATACTGGCTCAGCAAATTGAGGATAATGATGCCTCCCAAGCTGTGCCCCACCAGATTCACACGTTTGGCCCCTAATTCACCAATTCGGCGATACAAATCCTGAGCGTTTTCCGCAGGCGTATTGGTCAAAAAGTCGTAACTGAAAGTGACGGTCGGAAAACCCAGCGCTTTCAGCCGCTTAGCCATGACTGCCATCATGAAACCCTGCATCCAGATACCGTGCACCAACACGGTGATTTCGCCTTGGTTTGGCATTTGCTGACTTTTGTTCATCCTGCCGATTTTTACACGTATCAGCTTGGTAGTGGCATCGCCGTTACCTACTTATCGGCATTTGAACTTGTACTTTAAAAATGGTGGATAATCATGCAAAACCATTCAACGTATCACTCGGAGTGCTCTAATGAATAAAGCTGTTGCCGAACTAACCGGTCCTGAACTGGCCCGTGCCAAGCCTGCAGAGTCGATCTGGGACGATCCGTTCTTGCTGGAAAGCCAGCTTAGCGAAGACGAAAGGATGATACGCGACAGTGCCCGTGCCTACTGTCAGGACAAACTGGCGTCGCGGGTATTGATGGCCAACCGAAACGAGACCTTCGACCGCGACATCATGACTGAGATGGGCGATCTAGGCCTACTGGGTGTCACCATTGGTGAAGAGTTCGGTGGTGTGGGTGCAAATTATGTTTCCTACGGGCTGGTTGCCCGTGAAGTTGAACGCGTAGACAGTGGCTATCGCTCCGCCATGTCAGTGCAAAGTTCTTTGGTCATGCACCCAATTCACGCCTACGGCACTGACGAGCAGCGAACAAAATTTCTGCCCAAGCTTGCCTCAGGCGAGTTGGTCGGTTGCTTTGGCCTCACAGAACCAGATGCCGGATCTGACCCTGCCTCCATGCTCACGCGCGCCAAAGTGGTGGACGGTGGTTTTAGTGTTTCCGGTGCGAAAAACTGGATAACCAACTCCCCCATTGCCGATGTCTTTGTCGTCTGGGCAAAGTCAGATGCGCACGATGGAAAAATTAAAGGCTTTATCCTTGAAAAGGGTATGAAAGGACTAAATGCACCCAAAATTGAAGGTAAGTTCTCGTTACGTGCATCGGTGACTGGCATGATCCAGATGGACGAGGTGTTTGTGCCAGAAGAAAACCTGTTACCCAATGCTAGCGGACTAGCCGGCCCCTTCGGTTGTCTAAACCGTGCACGATTCGGTATCGCCTGGGGTGCTATGGGCGCTGCTGAAGCATGCTTCCATGCTGCACGCAGCTATACAATGGATCGTAAGCAGTTCGGCAAGCCGCTGGCACAAACCCAGCTCATTCAGCGCAAGTTGGCCGATATGCAAACAGAAATAGGCCTTGGACTACAAGGCGCGCTACAACTTGGCCGCATGTTTGATGATCACACCGCTTCAGCCGAACTCATTAGCCTCATGAAGCGCAACAACTGTGGCAAAGCCATTGCCATTGCCAGAGACGCACGTGACATGCACGGCGGAAATGGGGTGAGTGATGAGTATGGTGTTATTCGCCATGTGATGAATCTGGAAGCGGTTAACACCTATGAAGGCACACACGATGTGCATGCACTGATTCTTGGTAGAGGTATCACTGGGCTTCAGGCTTTTAGTTGAATCGCCAGAATTTCAGGCTTGAATTAGCCTTGCATTTTCAGAGGGCAACTTGAACTTAACCTTATGCAAAGAGACAATTGCGAACCTCAAATGAGGTTCGCAATTGACTGCAACTAGTACAGCAACTGGCATTAGTGCTGCGTTTTTACACGATTTGATCTGAGCCGCATTGCTCTGGTCGCAAGCAGCGAAAAAACCCATGTCAGTTGTACGCCCAACTGCATCGCAGAGCGGCAGAGCACCCTACGAATTAAACAATAACCTTCCCAACCTTCACAGATTTAGGCTTGTCTGGGGACTGCAACGGATCTGCACGCGAAATTTTGGGCTTTTCGTTGTAACTACGCCCACAGCCTGTAGGATCAGCTCCGGTTCCAGTGTCGCTATCTGAACCATTTCCAGCATGTTCAGGTTTTTTCTCCCCTGACCCGCCGCGATCACACTCAGACGCAAGTGCCTGCCGGCCGGTGGCCAGTTTAGCTGCACCCACTGCGGCAACGAAAGTAGCTCCACGCCTCATGAAACTTCTTCGCTGTGCTCTATCGTGAATAACGACGCAATCTGATTCTGATTTTTTCATGTGCAGGTTCAACTCTTTGCCGTGTTGTGACGGTTGAAGCTATCAATTGTTCAGCTGCTGGTCAAGCAGGATTATTCGTGCCTAACGTCGTTCAAAGAGCTGAGATAACCCCATCGTTACACGATAACCCACGTCCAGACGCTTGCAGCACGATGCGCCACATTGGGCGTTTCGCAGAATTTCAGGCTGTGCCAACGCTAACGTGGTACCTCGATCAAATTCTCGCGAACTAGCCGCGACACCAAGGCTTCCCGTTGATCAACTTCCAGAGCATCCAGCTCCCCTGCATCCAAACTGCCTCTTTCACAAAGAAGTGCTACAAGCCCAGCTACCGGCTCCTCAAATTCAAACACCTGTCCGAATGTACGAACCTTAATGCCATTTTCAGAATGCTCGACATTCAATAATAAATTCTGCCGAATGGTCAATTTTTCGATATGTTCAAGAGGCTTTGCCAATGACGACTGTGCTTGTAAAAGCCCCCTGCAGTCTTGTTGCGCATCCAACGCTAGCTCATCAAGTAGTTGTGAATAGATGCTCTGAGCAAATGCAAGATCTCTTAGAGACTGACCTAGCTGCTCCACTAAAACCGCCACTGTATCCAAGCCCGTTGAACTTGCTGCAGACTGCGCAAACGATTCCCGAAAACATCGATTTTCAAGCGTTGAACGTTGCACAATTTCCTGCAATACATCAGCCACAATAATGGGGTAAACACCGAGAGTTATGTGCAGCGAAGGTGAATCTTGATCAGCAATTGCATCATGCACAACGCCGCGGGGAATATACAGAGTGTCTCCCGGACTCAGCGAAATGGATTCATCAACTGGAGACGGTGACAGCCTTGTTGCATCAAAAATCTCACCCGGACATGGCAACTCTAGGGGTGAGGGATAGAAGTTAAAGGTCTTTGAACCGCTCACCTGAAGAATAAAAACATCGTGCGTATCGTAGTGCGCGTTAAATCCCTGATTAGCAGGCGCTGAAAGATAGACGTTTGCCTGACAACGCATCTGTAGGTGCTTTAAGCACTCTCTGCATAGGTCGCTTAGAGGGCCAAGAAGTTTTTGAGCCTGTGAAATCACAATGGTAGCTCCATCATTGTGGAGATCTAGCAACCGTAAGGGCAATATCTGATTCTGTGCATCAGCATAGGATGCGACGTCTATTGATTGTCCAGACTGAGTGAGCTGCACACCGGGGAAATAAAGGGGTTGCGTTGAGAGCAGGTTTTCGATGTCTGAGGTGCTTAACAGCTCATTAAAAGAGGCGCTGTTTCGTTCAATATGCAACGGTTGTTTTTCCCAGTAAGTTGAGAAAAATGTTTCGAGCGAAACAGGCTGAAGAAAGGCAGGTGAGCTACTCATCATCTTCACGTTGTGGCGTCCGGCTGTAACTGAGAGTTATCACAATGGTAGCCGATCGTTCATTCAATCAACAGGGTCGCGCGCTCCAAGCAGCCGCGCACGACCCAACATCAGTTACGACATCTTCACAGCATCATCTGATAGCTCACGGGTACAAAGCGATAACCGCCTTCGCCCCGTGCTTCCGAATAGCCCAAACCAGGAAATGGCATGTGGTATCCCACAAAAGGAATTTTGTCGGCCGTTAACATGTCGAACATCTGTTTCCTGGTCGCCGCAGCCTTTGCCTTGTCCATATCGAATTTCACCTCCCACTCGGGGTAGCCCAACGACCAGACATAATGATTTGCAGCATCGGCAATTAGCACTAACTGCTTACCACCAGACTCCAGTCTGTAGGCCATGTGGCCGGGGGTATGCCCAAACGCTGCCAAACCAGTGATGCCTGCCACAACACTATCGCCATCTCCAATAAAACTCATTTTTTCGGCCAACGGCTGCACCTTGGCCTTAAAATTATCGTTGTCTTGTTTTGCCCATGCGTCGTATTCGACCTGACCTGTCACATAACGGGCATTGGGGAAAGTGGGCGTACCGTCGTCTCCAGTTAAACCGCCAATGTGGTCTCCATGCATATGCGTTATCACAACCACGGTGACATCTTCTGGGGTGACACCCGCGCTTGCCAAGGGCGCAGTAATTCCCGCAGCATTCAAACCAGTATCGAACAAGACGACGTCCTCACCTGCCCTCACAACGGTTGGCGTGAAGAAAAACTGCGCCGCTGTGGTGGGAATAAAGTTCGATTCACTGACCGCAGCGAACTCGTCAGCGCTTATGTTCATGCCAAAGATAGACTGCGGGTTCTCTACAGTTCGGGTACCTGCGAGTAGCGTTGAAACCTCAAATTCGCCAAGCATAAATGTGTTTTTGATGGCATTGGGCTGCGCTGCATGCCCATCAGCACGAGCGTCTTGCATACGGGTCGCCAGAGCCGCCGCTGCTGGGATAGCCACCGATGCCGCCAGCCATTTCCTGCGTGACAATCCTTCTGGTCGAAGCTCTATGGTCTTGGCTGTTGGCCTTATTGGCATCGTGGATTGAGTTGAGCGTGAACGATAGTGGCTATTCAAAAGACTTCTCCTTTTCGCGGTTATTAATAACTTACGGATGTCTGAGGGCGTCGGATGCAAAAAAGTTGCACCCTTGAAATCAAGCAAAGCGATTCGTTTGGCTGACTTTTTTCATCAACACATTTTAGTTACAAAGCAAGTATCAGCTAACCGTAACATTCGACACTTGGGTTTATTTGGAGCGTTTGGCGTGATTATAATGAGTCTCCCTTCAGAATTCGGAGGATTCATGCTTGTGACTACGTCTGCACGGCCGTTGTACTTGTGGTGGATATCTCTCTTGATTATTACAAATTGCTGCACGTGCAGCCTGACGCGCCGGGGCCTGTCATCAAGGCCAGTTACCGGGCAATGATGCAAAAGTTGAAGCATCATCCTGACAAGGGTGGCGACGTTGAGTTTGCACAGTTGCTTAACGATGCCTCCAAAACCCTGTGCAACCCTGACACGCGTGCGCAATACGACGCTCTACGCAAAGAAATGCGGGAAAGTCAGTCAGCAGCTCAGCCGCAAGATAACAAAGAGCAGACCGGCAAGAATGGCGGCTCCAAAGACTGGGGAGAACCCGGTGGCTCCCCGGCAGCTGAACAAAGCGAACCCGATTCGCCCAAAGATCATCCTGTGCCAAGCAACTTTTTTCCAGCTGCAACACAATGTTCTTTCTGCCTGACGAGCGATACCGCTGATAGCTCCGGGCTGTACTCCGTTCCAGCTTATGAGAATTCACGCCGCTGTAAAAAGTGTAATGGGGCAAGCACCCCGATAACACACGTTACCCTGTCAGACGATGAAGAGCTTCGGCGGTTGCACCGGCAAGCTTTTAAATCAACTGCGCAACTGTGGCTCAGCTGGCCGCAGAGTGTCGACAAAAACGCAACCATTACCGACTTTTCACCCGAGGGTTGCGCGATGCTTAGCGACACCCAACTCGCACTGGGTCAAATTGTCATGATCGAAACCACGTTGTTCAATGCAATTTGTCGCGTTCGACACTGCTCATCTATCAATTCTGACGAATGGATGAGTGGTTTATCGTTTATCACACTCGACATGCGCTCAACGCCGGGGACGCTGCTTAACGCAACGGCCTGATTTTGACCTACATAACGCTCCCGAGCCGGTTGAAGTTAAGCGGCTACGGGCACCCAACCCAGCTGACGAACGGCAGTACGGTTTTGCAACACGGCACCCGATGCGTTTTCGCTGGTCAGATTGACCATTACCCATAGTCGACCCTGCGGGCAAACACAGGCGTCAACAACTTGCAAAGTTGCTTGAAAAGCTGATTCGCGCAATCTTTCCCCACTCGGTGTGCGATAGACCACGCCATCCCATTTACTCACTAACTGAGTGATAGCGGACATCACCAGAAAAGCGTAAGGCTTGTACGTCATTGAATCGTTGTGCTCAATCCAGATCATTTCAGATTCCACCTTTGCACAGCTATCATTGGCAGCAGTGATAGATAGAGAATGCTGACTTTCGATCTGTACTTTTTCAGTAGGGTCGACCAGATACGACACTACCTCGTCATCAGAATGTTTGAACTCGTACACCGGTTGGACAAAATCGATGCCATTTGAGTGCGTTTGCAACTGCGCCACAGAACGGCGCGGCTCGACGTGTCGGCTGTCAAGTTGAACTGGAGTAAATGGCAGAGTGCTGGCAAGCTGAATTTTCATAGTGACAGTTGAAATAGAGTAGTTTTTAAGAGGTGCAGTTATTAAACGATGACTGAGCCTTGAAGTGATGTACAAAAACCCGGCAAATTATGACGAATAATGACTAGGCCTTTGATCAACCTGAAACCGGTTTAGTTGTTACATTAAATTGCAACAATGACTCTGGGCTAGCACCGTTATCAGGCTAGAATATAGTTGGTCATAAAATACTTTCACGGTTAATTTGCCTGGGAGCCTTCACAGCCAATTGATTTTTTTACCGCGTCGTTTTTTTAGTTATTCTATTGCACGTGGCACAGCTTTTGCTGCTCTAAACGGTTTCCACCGATAATTGCCCACCTAACCCAAGCTTGTAGTTAAGAGATCTAATGACTGAGACGGTTGTGCTTACAGTTGAGATGGCCATCGTGCTGTTTTTACTAGCCGTGACAGTCTGGATGTTCGCATTCTCAATTGTGCGTGTCGATGTAGCCGCCCTGATTATTTTGGTGTCACTGGGCCTGCTCTCTCAAATGCCCCTTATCGACCCAATACTGTCTTTAAACGAGCTGTTTGCCGGATTTTCCAGTAACGCCGTCATATCGATTATTGCGGTCATGATCATCGGTCGTGGCCTGGATAAAACTGGCCTTATGAGCAAACTTGCTCAGCTCATACTCAATCTTGGTGGTAAAACAGAGTCTCGTATTAGCCCGCTGATGAGTGGTATCGCCGCTCTGGCATCAGCTTTTATGCAAAACATCGGCGTAGCCGCTTTATTTCTGCCCGTTGTGAGCCGAGTGTCAGCCCGCACAGGCATTCCTATCTCTCGTTTGCTGATGCCAGTAGGTTTCTGCATCATCTTGGGTGGCACGGCTACCATGATTGGCTCGAGTCCCCTCATACTACTTAACGATTTGCTGTTGTCGTCTAATCGGCAATTGCCAGAATCGTTGCAAATGCAGGAATTCAGCCTGTTTTCAGTCCTACCCATCGGCCTGGCATTGAGCGTTACCGGCTTGTTATATTTTTACATCGCTGGACGCTTCGTCTTGCCAGCCATTGATACGGATAGTGGAAGAACCTCTCGAACCGACGACTATTTCAAAAGCCTCTACGGCATCAGCGGTGAATTGCTTGAGGCGCAAGTGACTGTCGATAGCCCCATGGTGGGCATGAGCATCCATCAAGTGGAGGAAACTTACGACAAGACCCCGTTCATGCTGGCGCTCTACAGTGGTGATGTTGTCAAGGTACCGCCAGATCGTGAGGAAACAATCTGGGTGACCACACGGCTGGGTTTGCTGGGCGACAGAGAACAGGTAGAGGCGTTCTGCAACGAGTACCACTGGGTTCTGAAAGGCGAGCCTGACAGATTTGCCAAGGTTCTCAACCAGCAGTACAGCGGCATTGGTGAGGTCGTTATTCCACCCGCTTCAAGTCTTGTAGGTAAGGCCATCGGCGATATCAAGCCACGCCGGAATTTTGGCGCAAATATTTTGCAAATTTACCGCTCAAACCAGATTATTAGTCGTGGTTTTCGTGACACCACGCTGCAAGCTGGTGACACTTTGGTGGTCCACTCTAGCTGGAAGGATCTGCACAAGCTGAAATCAAACCGTGACTTCGTAGTAGCCACCGATGTGAAGTACGAGGATATACGCACGCACAAACTCAAGCCTGCATTGTTTTTTTTCGCCCTGTCTTTGATCCTGTTTCTGCTCACCGAAACGCTCTCAATCTCACTACTTGCTGGCGCCTTAGGCATGGTGTTGTCAGGCGTACTCAACATAGACGAGGCCTATGATGCGGTCAGTTTGCAAACGGTTTTCTTGCTTGCGTGCTTGATTCCATTGGGTATTGCAGTGGACCACTCGGGCACGGCGCTTTGGATATCTCAGCACCTTCTTGAACTCATAGGCGATGTGCCTATTTGGGTCATGCAAACAGTTATCGCAGGCCTTGCTACATTTTTCACATTAGTCATGTCCAATGTCGGTGCTACGGTGTTGCTAGTACCACTGGCCGTGAACATTGCCGTCACCATCGGGGCCGACCCTGCGATGTTTGCACTGACAGTGGCCATTTCCACCTCCAATACGTTTCTGATACCCACCAATCAGGTCAACGCATTGATCATGGGCCCTGGCGGTTACAGCGTGGCTGATTTCATGCGCGTGGGAGGCGTTATGACCATCCTCTACTTAATAGTGAGCATGTTGGTCATTAATTTCATCATGTAGGGTCTGTTTGTCTCACTGGCAATCTGGACTGCATCACAAATCAAAGACATCGCCTACCTTGGAGGTGGCTACCGCTATTGACGCGGGGGACTCTCGGGCCGTTATCCGCATTGTGCACCCGCACTAAACGGAGAGAATAGCCATGGGACAAGCATATAGCGCGCAGCTCAACGAATTTGATGATTTTGATGACGAATCGGACGACGACATGCTCGACGTCGATATGGACTTTGAAGACGATATAGGTTCCTATTTGCTTCGACAAAGGGCTTCTTCAGGAACTCCTGAAACTAAAAATCGCCTGCGTGGTGGCAGAAAATCGAAGTCAGGCGGCAGATCAAGCCTCAATCATTTGCCACAAGATTGGCAGGATTTTGACTATGGGGAGGATGACGATTTCATCGACTACTAAAACAACACGCGGCAAGCCCAACAATATCGAGTCTCGCAGGCTACAGGCCTGCGGGCAATTGTCAGCACTGTACTGCCAACATTAACGCCCATATCGACAATAACACCCGAAGTGAACCAGTCCCACAAGGCCTCTCTTTCGTCTTCGACGAACTTATTTTTACAAAAACTTCTTGTAAAAATCCCCACCAGCGATAGGTTCTAGCTACCTTTTCATCTAATTGTGATCCAAATCTGCACTGTAGGGGCTGTAAAAAGCATCTCGATACAGGTATGGTGTCGCAAGCGGCCCGTGAGCCAACTTGTTCAAGGACATGCGAACAAATCGTATGCGACGTCTATTGAATGAGGCCACGCGTCATTTTATCTGCGCTTAGAAAATCTGCTTCTTTGTCGAGTACTCGCATGGGGCGTGTTCTGAGCCAGAAAACAATAGATTGCAATAGGTTAATAGATGAGTTCATCTGTTCAGACGTCATCAGATGTTCGTGGCGCGGCTGTTAGATTCGAGCATGTGCAAAAAAGCTACGATGGCGAAGTTCTCGTTGTTAAGGATCTAAACCTTGACATCGCTCCCGGAGAATTCGTCACTATGCTTGGCCCCTCTGGCTCTGGCAAGACGACTTGTCTGATGATGCTGGCAGGCTTTGAGCCCGCCACAAACGGCGAAATTTTTCTAAACAATAAACCGATCAATAATGTGCCGCCCCGCAAACGTGGAATTGGCATGGTGTTCCAGAACTACGCTTTGTTTCCCCACATGAGCGTCTTCGAGAATCTTGCATTTCCTCTGACCATTCGTAAGATAGGCAAAAGCGAACGTGAAGCAAAAGTCAGACGCGCTCTGGACATGGTGGAGCTTGGAGACTTTGGCAATAGGCGTCCAGCCCAACTCTCCGGTGGACAACAGCAACGTGTGGCCGTAGCTCGCGCACTGGTATTCGACCCTGACCTCGTACTAATGGACGAACCGTTGGGCGCACTGGACAAGCAGCTACGAGAACAAATGCAGTACGAGATCAAGCACATTCATGAAAGCCTTGGCGTCAGCGTTGTTTACGTCACCCACGACCAAACCGAGGCGCTCACCATGAGCGATCGAGTGGCCGTATTCCAGGATGGTGTTATTCAGCAATTGTCCTCACCTGATGCCCTCTACGAGAGTCCGCAAAATTCATTTGTTGCACAATTTATTGGTGAAAACAACAAGCTCTCAGGCGTTGTTACCGGCACAGACAACGGCTTGTGTGGAATGACGCTAGACGATGGCACAAAGGTGACTGCAGAAGCCGTCAATATTGGCGAGATTGGCTCGCGTGCCACCATTTCGCTGCGACCAGAACGTGTTGAGCTTGAACCCCAAGAGCCACGAGAGAATATCGTTAATGGTAAGGTCATCGAGGTGTTGTACCTCGGCGATCACTTACGCATTGTTATGTCTGTGGCAGGCAATAACGAATTCATTGTGAAGCTGCCAAATGGTGGAAGGCACTCATCTCCAGTAGAGGGTCAGAGCTATCAACTGGGTTGGAGTGCAATAGATGCCAAAGCCCTAGACCCTGTCTCTTAATCTGCCAAAAAGTGTCCAGGTATTAACAAAATTTATTCGTTTTCAAAAAGTTACACGAATCCTATTGTAAGCATCGACGCTTTGGCTTACTTTAAAACCACGGGTTGCAGGCCAACGGCTTATTCACCATGCAATCGACATTTCTACATTAAAAATATAAAACTAAGGAGATTTATCATGAAGTTTACTGCCGGATTAACTGGCCTTTTTGCTCTCACAGCTATCGCAAATGTTGCCACTGCTGCTGACGAGCTACCTGCCTGTGAAGACTGCGCCGACGAGCTGACAATTGTCTCTTGGGGTGGTGCTTATTCAAATTCTCAAAACGAGGCTTATCACAAGCCGTACACAGAACTTACCGGTGTTTCGGTCATCAATGATGAGTCATCAGCCGAGGCTGTCGCTAAGCTGCGCGCTATGGACGAAGCCGGCAACATCACTTGGGATGTTGTTGATGTTGTGGCCTCTGATGCCATTCGTCTGTGTGACGAAGGCTTAGCTATGGAAATCAACCATGATGAGCAACTCGCTGCTGCGCCAGACGGCACTCCAGCCTCTGAAGACTTTGGCGACCTTCTGGTCTCTGATTGCTTCATACCGCAAATCGTATACTCCACAACATTCGGCTACCGAACAGATGTAGAAGCTTGGGCTGGCAACACGCCTACAGATGTCTGCGCTGTATTCGACACGGAGGGATTCCCTGGTAAGCGTGCGCTGGAAAAACGTCCTATCAACAACATGGAATGGGCGCTTATCTGTGACGGCGTTGCAAAAGACGATGTTTACGATGTGCTTTCAAGCGATGAAGGCGTACAACAGGCACTCGACAAACTTGCTACGATTAAAGATGACGTCATCTGGTGGTCAGCGGGTGCTGAAACTCCTCAGCTACTTGCAGATGCAGAAGCTGTTATCGGCTCTACTTACAACGGCCGCCTATTTGCGGTAATTGAAGAGCAAGATCAACCTGTAGCCATGTTGTGGGACGCCCAAGTGTTTGATCTTGACGGCTGGATCATTCCTGCTGGCTTGAGTGACGAGCGTAAGGCTCGTGCACTGCACTACATGAAATTTGCCACAGACACTCAGCGTCTGGCAGATCAGGCCAAGTACATCTCTTATGGCCCTGCCCGTCTTTCATCTGCGCCTTTGGTAGGTAAGCATGCTGAACTGGGTATCGACATGGCGCCACATATGCCAACTGATCCTAAAAACGCGGAAAACACCTTCTTGTACAACTACGAGTGGTGGGCTGACAATCGCGACGATCTCGATGGCAAGTTTCAAGCTTGGCTTTCACAGTAATAACCAGCTTTTATAGCTTATTAGTATCCGGGCCAGCCTTAGTGCTGGCCCGTTTACCCTCCGAGTTGTGTTTTTTACTCGCAGTTTTGTGTCTACCATTTTACACCTACCTCCACGGAGCCTGAATTGTCAGCGAGCGTTCAAGCCACTACCGACCCCAGCACAGCTAAGCCGTTAACGACCGATGGCCGACCGCTGAAAAAAAGCCTGGCAAAAGCCCTTCGACGCGAAAAATTGCGTGCATTCTTGCTGATTCTTCCGCTTCTGGCGTTCATCGTCCTCAGTTTCGTTATGCCGATTGGCGATATGCTATTCCGGTCAGTCGAAAACTCGATTGTGGAAGACACGCTACCCGGCACAGTAAAAGTTCTATCCCGTTGGGATTCCACCGCGGGGGAAATACCTAACGAAGCTGTATTTACAGCCCTTGCCGACGATTTAATGCTGGCACAAGAAATCAAGCGACATACGCGATTGGGTAGTCGCCTGAACTACGACCAACCAGGTATATCAAGCCTGTTTCGCAAGACCGGCAGGCGTCTTAAAAATTTCGAAAACACAGCAGCACAAGATGCGTTGGTACAAATCAACGCAGATTGGGACTCCCCTGCGGCTTGGATCTCACTGCAAGAAATACCTGCATTCGACACTAATTTTCCTGCAACAAAGCAATCGTTGCAGAACTGGACACTCTGGGTCGCCAGCGAAGAAGGTGAAGAAGTAGATGCAACGACACTTCTGCCACACGGCTTTACCTATGCGTCGATGTTGCAGGATCTCAAATCTCTTGACGCGTCAACGTGGGAGACCCTTGAAGCGGATGCATCTGGTCTATTTGCTGGTGTCAACGCACAGCTTCAAAAGCTTCCTGAAGAAAACTTTACCAACCAATTTGCAGAAATTGATGATGGCTGGACAGACCTAGACACCTGGCAAGCCATTAAACGCTTGTCGCCGCGTTACATTGATAGCTACTTTCTCGCGTCAATTGATGCCCAGAAAACTGAGTCAGGAGTCGAAAGAAAACCAGACAACGAGCGCATATATGCCACCTTGTTTGTACGCACACTTTTTATGAGTCTGGTCATTACAGTGAGCTGCATTTTACTGGGATACCCTGTTGCCTTCCTTCTGGCTAACCTGCCAGTTAGAGCCTCGAATCTCGTCCTCATACTCGTGTTGTTACCTTTTTGGACATCGCTCTTAGTCAGAACCAGCGCATGGAAAGTCCTGTTACAACAGCAAGGAGTCATCAACGACCTGCTAGTCTGGATTGGCTTGATAGACAATGCAGGACGTCTAGTTATGATCAATAACATGACGGGTACCATTATCGCTATGACGCACATCTTATTACCGTTCATGATTTTGCCTTTATTTTCAGTCATGAAAACCATTTCACCCACCTATATGCGAGCAGCTAAATCAATGGGAGCTAGCGACTCACTAGCGTTCTGGAAAATTTATTTCCCAAACACCATCCCCGGCATTGGTGCAGGCTCTATTCTGGTCTTCATTCTTTCCATTGGTTATTACATCACCCCGGAACTTGTCGGTGGTACTAAAGGCGTATTCATATCCAACCGCATCGCTTATCACATTAGTTCGTCATTGAATTGGGGATTAGCCGCAGCATTAGGCTCGATTCTCTTGGTGTTGGTGCTCGCTCTCTACTGGACCTACGATCGAATTGTGGGTATCGACAAGGTCAACCTGGGATAAGAACTCATGAGCAGCTTGCCTCCTTACGCATCCGTCGGCCAACGTGTCTGGTTCTATACGTTTCGTTACGTCATCTGTGGTTCCATACTTTTCTTTCTGGTAGCCCCGATCCTGACAATCATTCCGCTATCGTTCAACGCACAAGATTTCTTTACGTTCACCCCAGAAATGTTGTCACTTAGTCCAGAGGGCTATTCCTTAAAGCATTATCAGGACTTCTTTGGTAGCGGAGATTGGCAGCAGGCGTTTGCAAATTCTTTCAAGATTGCACCTGTAGCCGCCCTCCTCGCCACAACCTTGGGCACGCTCGCAGCCATTGGTTTATCGCAAAGCCATGTGCCTTTCAAGCGCGTGATTATGGCTATCCTGATATCCCCCATGATCGTACCGCTGATTATCTCCGCAGCTGGCATGTACTTCTTTTATTCACGTATTGGCTTACAAGGTACTTACTGGGGTGTTGTACTGGCGCACGCAGCTCTTGGAACGCCGTTTGTCATCATCACAGTCACTGCCACCATGGTGGGCTTTGATCAGTCTTTAACGCGAGCTGCAGCCAGTATGGGAGCAGACCCATTAACCACTTTTTTCAAAGTGCAAATGCCGCTGATCATACCTGGTGTTGTCTCGGGAGCCCTATTTGCTTTTATCACCTCCTTCGATGAGGTGGTAGTGGTCTTGTTTCTCGGTTCTGCCGGACAAAAAACCATTCCATGGCAAATGTTTACCGGGCTGAGAGAGCAAATATCTCCCACCATACTAGCGGTGGCAACCATTATGGTCGCGGTTTCCATCCTGCTGCTGAGCGTGCTTGAAATACTGAGAAGGAATTCTGAGAGGCAACGCGGACTAACCCCGAATTAGAAGGATCGTTTTCTCCCTGATCGACAGACACGCAAATTTCAGAAATTAGAGCCCGAGGCGCTAGGAACACCACTCCCGCAAAAGCGGGGACCCGGTTATTGGAGCGATGGATCCCCACTTTCGTGGGGATGACGAACCAATGTTCGCTAAGATGAAAAACCGAACTCTACTATTTAAGAGGCCACGTTTTCCATCTGGCCAACGACATTATCGATAAGGTCGGTAAGTTGCTCAGCAGTTTGCAATCCTGTGTGCGTGTACTGATGCTCTCCTGACGCATCAAAAAACAGCAGAGTGACTTTGGGTGCGTTGTACTTTCGCCCCATTTCGCCACCTTTAGCACTTGCCAAGTCCGCGATGCGGTAAATGACGTCAGTTCGATCACTCATCACCACACTCATGGTGCTCTTCAAACGGCGGCAAGTAGGGCACGAGCGATCATGAACCTGCACAACGACGGGTTTTCCTTGACCAATCACCGTAAGATCGTGTTCTTCTTTTGTGCGCGTGTCCCAAGCGTGCAGGACTGACGCCCCACCAATAGCTCCCACGCCGCCTAGCGCGCCAATGATCCATTGGCGTCTGGAAAACGAGAGTGGTTTAGCTGATGCACCCGCTTTGCCCGATGGAGAGGTAGGTGAACTCTTGCGCTTTTTACGTGCCATAGCTTGTTATAAACCGAAGGTTAGACTTTAAAATACAACGAATCGCCGGTGCATTTGATTGCAAAAACTACACATTAAGACTAAGGATTGTAGAGCAATGAGATTACAGAGAATTGGCAGAGAATGTGTATAACTGTTACGCCGTGAACAATTCACGCGACCGTAATGTGCGCTGGATCCTTCAAATGCCGACTTTCCGTAAGAATAAATAGCCGTATAACGTCACAACGCACAAATTGTTCATATCGATGCATTCAAACGCAGTACCCATTCGTTATATTCATATAAAGTAGTTTTGGATCGGTTTTTTGACAAGAGACACGCTTGGCAAAAAATCAACTGACAACAACACGCGAACCTTACTAAAGAGCCCATTTATGAGCATCAAAGATAAAAGTCTTGCCGCCAGTCCCACATCAAATAACAGACGAAACTTCATCGCAGGCGCCGGCGCATTAGCATCGACCGCAATTCTGGGAGGCTTGCCTACTATCGGACGAGCGCAAGCTCTCGGGTACCAGCTGCTGGAAACTCCTGTACTAACAAGAAATCCGGAACGCATCGAGATTCTCGAGTTTTTCTGGTTCGGCTGCCCACATTGCAACGCATTCGAACCCACCATTAATGCTTGGAAAAAGACCAAGCCTGAAGATGTGGATTTCATCCGCGAGGCACCGGCATTGAATCCTGCATGGGAAACGCATTCACGTATTTTCTATGCAGCAGAGGCTCTTGGTATTACAGAAAAAATGTTCGATCAAACGTTCAACGAAATTCATCAGAACGGTAATCGTCTGCGCTCACCCAAAGCAGCCGGAAGCTTCATCGAAGATCTCGATATTGGCGTAAGCGCTGAAGACTATATGAAGGCCATGCAAAATTTCAGCGTTCAAAATTCTCTGCAGCGTTCAGAAAAACTGGCCCGTGATTCTAGAGTTTCTGGTGTGCCAAGCATACTTATTAACGGTAAATACATCACTAGCGCATCCTTAGCCGGTGGCAATGATGGAATCATTAATGTCATGAACCAGCTCATAGAAGTAGAACGAAAAGCCTCTTAAATCAGCAGGTGCTACTCAGGTGACCCAACCGCTAGACGTACTCCTAACAGATGCCTATCGTTATGCGTATGGCCTCTGTTCTAACGAGGCGGTTGCCTGGGATCTCGTACAAGAATCATGGTTGCGAGTATTCGAACGTTACGACAAGAACGTAACCCGTCCATTGTTGTACCGGACGGTTCGCAACTTGTTTTATGATCGACGACGTCACGAGACACGTTTCCCTCAAGAGGTCTTTGAGGAGAGCGTGTCTCAGCTGGAAGCGAACAACCAGTATGACCACGACCCGGGGCTAGATGCTGCCCTACGCACTTTGCCCGACCTAGAGCGTGAAACCCTTTTTTTGGCGGTAGTTGAAGGATACACAGCTGCCGAGATCACAGCATTAACCGGACACCCACGTGGCTCAGTGTTGAGCCGTTTACACCGCGCGCGCCAGAAGCTTGCCAAGCTACTGGGCGATACCCAGACCAGCAAAACCAAACAGCTTTTGTCTTTGGTGAGTCGTTGATCATGTTGGCGAGATAACTTGTGATGGATGTTGAACAACGTCTGCGTAAATTTCATGCGCAAGCAGCCCCTGACCCAATCGCAGTTGAAGCATTGCTGCGGGCAACAGTAGGCTCAGCGAACACAGCGCAAAGCTCCTCTTTTGAGCGATTAGTAGCGTCAATCAAACAATCATGGGCACTTTACCTGTCGGCTGCAAGCGTGGCTTGTTTAGTGTTCGCATTCGTAGGCTTCAGTTTTCATGAACAAGGCTCTCTTAACGAACGCACGTCACGCACCGTTCGTGAAGTAGCCATGAATCACATAACACACCTTAAATCCGAACACGAAAGTTCTAGCATTGTTGAATTGAGCCATGTTATGCAGCAACTTCCGTTCTTATTAAAAGTGCCTGAACACTTGCGAGCCAATTTCACAGTGGCGGGCTCCCGTTACTGTTCGCTTGCTGGACACCTGGCGGCCCATATTAAACTTCGCAATATTCACGATGGCAAATTATCCAGCCTGTTTGTTGCTCTGCTAGAGCAAGATCTAAAGAGCATAGGCTTACAGAGTCAGTCGGTTGCCGGAGTTGATGTTGAGCTCTTCAATGAGGATGGCTTGTTTTACGCCTTTGCCAGTCGGTAACGCAGATACTCGGACCACGTACGCACGTCGCTAGTTGGTACTTCAGAAAATGCATACACAAGACCACGACTCCTGAACACCAACCTTTCTAACGATGGCAACCTTGCTGTCAACGCATTGATGAATCATGAATCTCTTATTCAAAAGCAAACGCCCGTTAATGAAACAGACTATGCGCATACTGTGTTGTTTGTTACCGCTACTGTCACTGCAAGCAATAGCAGACGAACAAGTCATAGCGCCCGATGGTGACACTACGCTTCAACAAACGCTCGTAGATGCCTGGCAGGGGCAAGGAGCTGACTACGTTCCACGCACACATCATTTGCTCGACAATGGCGATCCAGAATATATCAACCGCCTGATGATCGAAGCTTCCCCGTATTTAAAGCAGCACGCGCACAACCCTGTGAATTGGTATGCATGGGGTGAGGAAGCATTCGAGAAAGCACTGGCAGACAACAAACCTGTTTTTCTGTCTATCGGCTACTCAACCTGTCATTGGTGCCACGTCATGGAGCGTGAAAGTTTCGAGAATCTCGAAATTGCACAGTATATGAACGAACACTTCGTAAACATTAAAGTGGATCGCGAGCAACTACCTGATGTTGATGCTTTGTATATGACAGCGGTACAAATGATGACCGGCCGAGGGGGCTGGCCAATGTCATCGTTTCTCGACGCTGAAGCCCGTCCTTTTTTCGGTGGCACCTATTTTCCACCCACACAGTTTTCATCACTATTGAACCAAGTGAACGATGCATGGGTTAACAACTACGATGCCCTGAAATCTGAAGCAGACAAACTCGCTGACGCCTTGCAAGCGTCGCAGCAATTAGCCGCACAAAGCAACACGGTTGGCGCTGAGGATTTACGCGCAGCGACGCAGCAATTAATGGCAACCTATGACAGCGTCAAGGGCGGTTTTGGAGCGGCACCAAAGTTCCCACAAGAATCAAGCTTGTTGTACTTGCTAGAGCAAGCGCGAGACCACAGCGACAAACAGGCACTAGATGCCGTTGATTTCACACTACAACGAATGGCTGCAGGTGGTATCCACGATCAGATTGGTGGGGGCTTCCATCGCTATTCTGTTGATGACATCTGGTTGGTCCCTCATTTCGAAAA
Organism: Granulosicoccus sp.; assembly: GCA_023301725.1. Lineage (GTDB taxonomy): Bacteria > Pseudomonadota > Gammaproteobacteria > Granulosicoccales > Granulosicoccaceae > Granulosicoccus. The sequence goes on from JALZUD010000076.1 coordinate 48,495, forward strand.
AATGCTCTATAACCAGGCGGGTATGGCGCGTGCTTACACACTAGCCAAACAGCTTACCGGCAATCAAGTTCATGAAGAGACTGCCAGAAGTGTGCTCGACTACGTCATGCGCGAAATGACCAGTTCAAACGGACTCTTCTATTCCGCAACTGATGCTGATTCCGAAGGGCGTGAAGGAGCCTTTTTTGTATGGACGCAAGAACAGCTAGAAGAGGCACTGGGTAAAGAGGATGCACAAATCGCAAAAATTCTTTGGGGCGTGCATGATTTTGGAAACTTTGAGGGCGAGTCAATATTAGTTCAGCCCATGGAGCCATCATTGTTAGCTATCCGCTTAGACATGTCAGTAGAAGAAGTACTATCCACCAAAGCCGGGTTTGCCAGCAAGCTGTTAGCGGCAAGAAATAAACGAGAGGCACCGTCTCTGGATAACAAGGCATTAACAGGTTGGAACGGCATGATGATCGCAGCCTTTGCTCAAGCAGGTCGTACCTTTGACGAGCCTAGGTACTTGAGTGCTGCTCTTAATTCAGCGGAGACTCTATGGGCCACCGCCTGGTCTGAGTCAGACGGACTACTGCGCTCTCGTTACAACGGCGAAACTACACTGCCTGCTCGTCAAACTGACTATGTCTGGCTTGCAGACGGCTATATCGAACTATACGACGCTGTGGGCGACGAGCTATGGCTAGATCGTGCCGTGCTGCTCATGAAAGAGATGGATGAACGATTTGCAGCTATTGATGGCGGCTACTTTCTGGGCGCTGATGATGTCCAAGGTGCACCCATGCTCGTCAGGCCACGTGATACATACGATGCATCAACTCCATCAGGTAATGGAGTTGCATTATCGGCTTATGCACGTTTGTTCGAGCGCACTGGCGAAGCAGAATTTCAAGACTCCGCAACCTCATTAGTGGCAGCATTTTCAGGATTAATCAGTGAGCGCCGTGGTGGTTTGTCGTCCATGCTCAGTGGGCTTGGTATCTTCTTAGAAGAAAATCGCTCGACCACGCAATATGCTGGCCGCGGAAAAGCAAAGGTATCTGCGTATGCGGACGACAATGAGCGCGTTCAGGTGACTATCGAACTTGACGAAGGCTGGCACGTCAACTCATCCGAGCCTCTGCAGGACTATTTGATAGGCACAGCACTAACCGATACTAGCGGTGAGAATTTACCTGCCCCCAATTTTCCAGAAGCGACGGTGCGACAGCTGGCATTTCAATCTGAAGCTCTGGCGCTGTACGAGCACAATGTCAGTTTAAGTGCCGAACTACCTGAAAATCGTAACTCTTTGGGTCATGCTGATGTGTCTATACGGCTACAGGTATGCAGCGATAAGGTATGCCTTGCTCCAGAGACTCTATCGCTTTCTGTACTGCCTAACTGAAGCGATGTTGCTCCACCGGCATAGCCACATTAACAGCATCAGCATACTGGACCAGTAAGTCAAGGCGCCGCTAGCCGATACGCTGACAACGCCAGATTCATCACTGTTTGTCAGCTCGTCAGCGGCGGCGTTGTCTGCGTCGTCGCCAGAATCACCGAGAGCGTCTTCAGCTAATTGCAACGCGATTTTCTCGTCAATCTCCCCCAACCAATCAAGCATCCGTTGCACTGATTCACTTGTTCGTTGAGCGCTTGTCGGTGAACCAGCAAGGCACAGTTCATCAGCGATACACAGGTCGAGAGCGTGCTCACCTTCCGTAATCAAGTGCAACTCGCTTCCATCATCGCCGCAGCCGACCACACGTTTTAAAGGTCTTTGTGAGCCAGCATTGCGATCTTGCGCAACCGCTAATGAGGCAGGACCACTATCAGGATTGCCCGATAAGGCATCACAAAAACGCACCGATTGTTCAAACGGCAACACGGTATCTTGCAACCCTTGCAGCAAGAAGAATGGTGGAGTATCGATACCCGCATCCGTAAGCCGAGTGGTTAGTGTATTGCGAAGAATAATCGCTGAATTCAGATCAAGCGTCTCTAGGCTCTGCCCTACAACTGTCTCGAGAATTCGTTGCCCCGTTCCGCTATCAACCTCGCCACTGAGCAGCGCATTGGCAAAATCAGTAAAGTCTGTTGGCGCATAGAACAGCACTGCGCTGGCTATGTCCTCTGCACGTTCAACAGCGAGAACTGCCGATATATGCCCACCAGCAGATTGGCCGAATACTACAGGCTTCCCGCTTGCGCCAAAGCGCATCGCATTCGCTTGAACCCAATCAAGAGCCGCACTGGCATCTTCCAGTACATCGTCCAAGCTGGCATCGTTGCATTCAATAGAACCCTCAGTGGTACCAATGAGGCGATAGAACGGTGCAAACACCACATACCCGGCATTTGCAAACTGCGTAGCAAACGATTCAATGCCCAATGCACCAGAGGAACGTCGTTGCCAACTACCGCCATGAAACGCAATCAGCGGTTTCAACAATGTTGTACCGGTATTGTTAGATTCTGGATTGAGTGCATGAATACGCATCTCTAGCGAGCATTCGCCTTGCGGTGTGCTTACTTGTCGATAAGCAACACGCTGGGTGAAGGGCTGCTGCTTTCCTGCCAATGGCAATGCACCGATATCAAAACGTGTACCGGGTGATAGCGTCCATTTGTCCAGCGTGTCAGTTCTGGCTGCAGCATTACCCAATGATTCGATGTCGAGTACATAATTACAAAAATCCACCTCTGACGTGGAAGTAGAATCAAACGCTATTTGACATTTATTATCGGTATATAGCTGTGTGCTGCTAGAAAGCGCTTCAGGAACTTGCGCATCGACGAGTACTTCACAAGAGCCTGTTGCCAGCTGGTAAACAGGTGTTACTGAAAGAGACGTTTGTAAAAAACCTGCAGCTTCGCACTGTGCCGCTGTGCTGAACAATGATTGCAGGGCTTCATCATCACCTGTGACCAAAGCAGCAATAAGCTCAAGACGTCTTTCACGTAACAAACCGAGCGATAGAGAAAAATCACCTTGCGCGGATAACAAATCGTACAAGCGAGAAATCTGTTCGTCTGTGGGCTCAGGCAGTTCCACCACTAACACTCCGTCCTCTAGACGTGACGTTAAGTCCTCTCGTAAATCAGCTTCAAGATTGCGCAGTGCCTCACTGACCCGACTCTCACGCAAGGCATCATCAACCTCGTCTTCAATCAGATCTTCCAGAAGGCTGCGCAGCAATGAATCATCCACATCAGCCCTGATATTTTGCGACTGCAATGAACCTTCTAGTGTAATGACCGGGCGCATAACCAGGCGTTCAAGACTTCGATCTAGCACAGGGTTGAGTTCAATACGTAAATTCAATGAGAACTGAACTTGACCCGTAACACTGAACGAGAAATTATCTTCGCCTAATTTCTGGCAATTGCCGAACAAACGAAAGCCAAACGTCTGTCTTGCTCGCCCCTGTGCATTGAGCGTTGCCGCAATATCCAACCCTAGCTCAATGGGTTCGTTGATCGAATCTAGGGACAATCTGAGCCTTGTGTCAGAGTCCAGTGCGACACTGCTTGTTAAGGTGCGAATTTCAGTACTGTTGCAACTGTCATCGTCAATTAGGTTTTCACTGGTATCTGTAAATAACAGCTGCCCTTGATCAAACTGCAAGCCTGCGTCGATTAAGGCTTCCTCAACACGCCGTAACACTAGACGCTCTATGGCATCAGGGTTGCCATCGATCTGATCTATGGCCTCATCCAGTTCACCCAGAGTAACTTCAAGCGTTGATGCCTGCGCAGTGGCAGGCTGCGACACCAACAGCAAAGCAGACAAAACAACCGCCGCTAATCCGCTGTAAAAAAATGAGGAACGCAACGACGGTGTGTTCTTTCTATACATATCAGCTTGGCTTATCAACCACTAGTTATTCAATATTACGTTAGCACGACTTACCAGATCAGCAGCGTAGTCCATGACATGAAACAACACATTTTGTTCGGAGGTTCCAGCAACCAGCGATGCGCCTGGCCCTTGCGCATAGACTCCAACATCTTCAGCTCCATGACTCTCAGCTCCCAGCGGCACCAGAGCCTCTTGGTGAAAGCCTGAAGATGTGGTTTCAACAGAGGTGAGATCTTGCCGATTGTTATCAGCAGGCACTGTGTACGACCTGTCGAAATTAGTATTTTCGCCGAAATTTCTAAATCCCAAACCATTGCCATAAGCCAAGGTGGTGTAAGGGAGACCATCCGCAGCCAAAACTGGTTGATCTGAACCAATGGGCACAGACAAACCCAATATAGGGTTACCGCGTTTGGCGATACCACCCACTGTAAACACGTGACTGTGATCAGCTGTGACCATAATCAATGTGTTATCAGTGCTGGTTGCATCCATAGCGACTTGCACAGCTTGCGACATCTCGATGGTGTCAGTGAGCGCACCATAGGCACTGCCCGCGTGGTGTCCGTGATCAATTCTGCCTGACTCGATAACCAGTAGATAGCCACGATCATTGTTGTCGAGCATGTCAATCGCTTTAGCCGTCATCTCAGCCAAGCTAGGTTCACCACCCAGATCGTTACCACGGTTAGCTTCATACTCCATGTGCGAGCCTTCAAACAGACCCAACACCTGAGGTGTATTGTTAACATCAAGCGCATCGAAACCTGCCTGATCGATAATGTAATCGCCTTGTGGATACAAAGCTTGCCACTGCGCCGTTAGATCAATTCCATCGGCACGTGCACCCTCTGTTCCACCATCGGTGTCGGTTGTGTTGAAGGCCGCATCGGCTGGCAGGAAGTTGCGCCGTCCGCCACCCATGACCAACTCTATCCCATCAATATCGAGACCCGCGTATCTGGCCTCCAGATTAGCTTCGAAGTTGATGAGCTGTGTTGCGATATCTTGACAACCTTGCGCTAAGGCGTCCGCTGGCATAACAGCATCATTCTCCCAACCTCGCTCCACTGACTTTGAATACGTGGCAGCAGGTGTGGCATGTGTAATGCGCGCGGTACTTATCATTCCAGTCGACATGCCGGCAATTTCAGCCAGCTCCAGAGCGGTGACCAACTCGTTACCTGATTGCGAGGAGCAATCGCCACGCACTACATCCTCATCGACACCAAAGACACCCGCATCAGTTTTAACACCGGTTACGATCGCCGACATGGTGCCTGCTGAGTCAGCAGTCTGTGCATCAACGTTATAGGTTTTGGTCAAGCCGGCATAAGGCATCGCGCCCCAAGCCAAGACATTTTCTTCACCTGTCATTCCTTTGAACTGACCATCGAGAATACGCGCAGAAGTAATGGTGCTAATGCCCATACCATCGCCTATAAATAGGATGATATTGCGCGCAGCCCCTTGCGTCTCGTTTGCAGGGGCAGTGGCAACGACTTGCTGCTCAGCAGTTCTGAACTCATCGTTATTGACTGTGTTATCAAACGTAGCTGACCCTTCTAATGTAGAAGACGGCGCAGTCGGCGGCACTGGTGGCGTCTCGTCAGGCCCCACAGGAGGACTCTCGCCCGTGGGCACTTCACTATTGCCTGCCGAACCTGAACTACCGTTTACGCTGGTGTCAGAGCAAGCAGCGGCGATCAAAAGAGTAAGCAGTGTTAACCCAGTTACACGAGCCTTTGAGGAGGTGGCAGTTTGCAGCCATGCACTAGCGCTAAACATGTTGTTCAATTCACTCATTGCGTTAATCCCAGTGCCTTGTCCATAACGTGAAAAATCACATTCTGCTCAATGGTGCCTCGCACCCGGTAGGCACCAGCTCCAAATGCATGCAAGCTGACATCTTCACCACCGTGAGTTTCTGCGGCCAATGGAATCAGGGTTTCCTGATGAAAGCCCGGGGATTCAGTATTAACAGCCGACAGATCTTGTCGCCCTCCTAAAGGGGCATCTTGGTAAGTTCTATCCGGATTCAGATTATCGTCGCCGTAGTCTCTGAAGCCTGGTCCGTTGGCATACCCTATTGTGGTGTAAGGCAGGCCATCGTCGGCATTCGATGGACTACTTCCTCCGGAGCCTACAACTTTTCCCAGAATAGGGTTACCGCGACGCGGGGTACCGGCTAGAGTCATTACGTGACTATGGTCAGCTGTTACCAGAATTAAGGTGTCATCACTATTGGTCAGGTCTATGGCGCGGGATATAGCCAATGACATTTCCAGTGTTTCGTTCAATGCACCAGAGGCATTTCCAGCGTGATGAGCTTGATCAATTCGACCGGCCTCCACCACTAGAAGAAAACCATCCGGGTCACGGCTCAATAACTCAATCGCCTTGGTCACCATCTTGGAGAGTGAAGGCTCGATGCCTGAGTTAACCGACCTATCTGACTCGTATTGAAGATGCGAGCTATTAAACATCCCAAACACGTTGCCTGCTTGTGAAACGTCTAGAGCGTCGAGTCCGGATTCGTTAAAAACATAGCGCCCATCGGTGTATTGACTCTGCCATTGAGCTATCAAATTTTGTCCGTCGGTGCGATCACCACCACTTTGGCCAAATGCCGCTGTGAGATCACCGCTTGTACCATCATTGGGAAGAAAATGTCGTCTGCCGCCGCCAAACACAACATCAATACCGTCAACATCAGCATTGGGAAAGCGTTGCTCCAGATTGGCTTCAAAGTTGACAAGCTGAGAGGCTATGTCTTCGCACCCCTGGCTAATAACCTGTTCAGACTGATCGGAGATATCTTCCCAGCCTCGGTTGACCGATTTGGCATAGGTTGCTGCAGGTGTCGCATGTGTAACACGGGCCGTACTGACAACACCCGTTGCCAGGCCTCGAATTTCAGCCAGATCAAGCGCTGATACCAACTCGTTGCCAGCTTGTTGTAAGCAGTTACCCACCGTTGCTGATGCGTTGATTCCAACCACACCGGCGTTGGTTTTAACACCCGACATCATGGCAGTCATGGTGCCCGCCGAATCGGGAATTTGCGCATTCACGTTGTACGTTTTCACTAAGGCTGTATGTGGGAACTGTTCAAAACTCAATGAAGATTCCTCTCCCAATCCACCCGCACGCTGCCCTCCAAGAATGCGCGCCGCTGTCACAGTGGATATCCCCATGCCGTCGCCAACAAACAGAATGACGTTTTTGGCTGTGGCTGGCTGATTGGCGTCCACACTGGCTCTTGCGGTGACTTGTTGCTGCCCAGCCGAGAACCATGGACTCTGGGCTTGCGAATCGGGAATCGCTTGCGCCTGCGCTGCCGCAGTGAAAGGCAATATCGACGCAGCCACTATTAATGATGATATTTTGATTTTGTATCTCCCCAATCCGTGCAATTCACAGTGCCAACCAGCGTGAGCTTAAAATATACTCGCAAAACGAAGCATCTTTTTTGCACATTTTGTCGTTAGTCTAACGATGTTCCCATTTTCTTACCCTGTTCGTATCATTAACATGTCCATCGTTAACTGTCTGACACAATTTAGAAGAGCATTATTATGAATAACCCCACCCGTAGCGTGGTTGGCGCATTGATTCTCATGGCCGTGGTTATAGGGGCTTGGTTTGTTTTCTATGCCTCTGATCCATCTGCTGCGGGAGGTGCTGGATCTGGGCAGGGAGCTGCAACTTCCGGCAAAGGCGGCGGTGGTGGACGCGGCGGCCGGCAAGCTCCTTTGGTTGTGGCCAGCCCAGTTGTTGAACGATTAGTCGACAACAGACTCAAGGCGGTCGGTAACGGCGAGGCTTTGGCCTCGATAAGTGTTGTTCCCTTGACCGGTGGCATTCTTACTGAGATTCTTGTCTCTGCGGGCCAACAGGTAGAAGCTGACACGATATTGGCGCGACTAGATAATGAGGAGCAACAGATTGCACGTGATCGCGCTGCCCGAACCGCCGATGAGGCGAACGCTGACGCTGCACGTCTCCAGCGACTGTTTCGATCACAAACGGTCACAGAGGTCGAATACAACAGGGCTCTGGCAGAGAGCAGCGATGCCCAACTTGCGCTGCGTGATGCAGAGCTGACATTGGCACGCCGCACTATATCGACCCCCATGGCTGGTATTGTCGGATTTGTCGAACATAATCGCGGCAATTATATATCTGCTCAATCCCAGCTTCTTACCGTCGATGATCGCTCAAAGCTCATCGTAGAGTTCTGGATTCCCGAGCGATTTGCCAACAAAATACGTATTGGGCAAGTCATCAAAGCTGTTGCTCTCTCCACACCAGGCTCACCGATAAACGGCACAATCATAGGAGTTGGCAGTCGTATAGAGCCAAACAGCCGTACCTTAGAGGTGAAGGCCGTCATTGAAAACATCGGCGATATCTTTCGTCCGGGCATGTCGTTTGAACTCGAATTGACATTTCCAGGAGAGACTTACCCGGCGGTAAACCCACTCGCTGTTCAATGGGACTCAACAGGCTCTTATGTCTGGAAAATGCAAGACGATATCGCCACACGCGTTCCTGCAATCATTATTCAGAGAAATCCAGAATCGGTGTTAGTTGACGCGGAGTTAAAGGCAGATGATCAAGTTATTATCGAAGGCTTACTCACATTACGCGAAGGTTCAAAGGTGAGAGTGGATGGCGCGCCCCAAGGCAATCGAGGTAACGCAGCAGCTCAAGCCAATCAAGCAAAAGCGGACACCGCAAAGACAGGTACTGCAGAGCTTACAAAACCCACCGTAAAAGCCTCCGAAGGTGGTGGCTCATGAGCACGTCCAATGCAAAAATAAACATCAACGATATGACGGCGTTGTTTGTCAGGCGCCCGGTGCTCGCTGTAGTACTCAGCCTACTGATCATAGTCGCTGGAGTAGCCGCCGTAAATGGCGTGGAAATTCGAGAACTGCCAGCAGTAGAAAGCCCGGTAGTGACGGTAACGACCTCTTATACAGGGGCATCTCCCGAGACGGTAGATCGCGAGGTCACAGCCATTATCGAAGCTGCGGCTGGACGTGTTTCGGGTGTTAAGAACATCTCGTCTTCTTCCTCATTTGGAAGTAGCCGAGTCACTGCTGATTTTCGAGACTCAACCGACCTTGATGTCGCTGCCAGTGACATGCGAGACGCCATTGCTCGTGTGTCAAGAGAATTGCCAGACGATGTTGATGATCCTCAAATCGTCAAGGCTGACAGTGATGCACAGCCCGTTATGCGACTGGCTGTTACATCAGCCAACATGAGTGCTGAGGAAATGACTCTCGTTGTGGAAGAGCTTGTTGTTGACAACTTCACAACACTCAATGGGGTCGCTGATGTTCAAGTTTACGGCGACCGTGAACAAGTGTTTAGTGTTGATGTAGACCAATCAAAGCTTGCCAGTCGCGGCTTAAGCATTGCTGATATCGCTTCAGCCCTTTCCGATGCAGCCTTTGATGCCCCTGCGGGTTCGTTATCCAGTGACACTCAAAATCTATCGGTTCGCGCTATTGCCTCAGTGGATACACCTGAAGAATTTGAAGACCTTATTATTAGTGGCAGAACGCGCATTGGTGATGTAGCCACAGTAACGTTGGGTGCAGACGTAGGCTCCAGCGCTTTGCGCGCTAACGGCAAGACAGGTGTTGGCCTGGGCATCGTCAAACAAGCTGGTGCCAACACATTGGAAATATCAACCGACGTCAGTGCTGCGGCAGACCGGGTCAGAGAGCTACTACCTGAAGGCATGGACATACGAGTAACCAGTGACGATGCAGTGTTTATCAATAGCTCTATAAAAGAAGTATTAACCTCATTGCTTCTGGCTATCAGCATTGTGGTAGCCATTATTTTCATCTTTTTATTGAACTGGCGCGCCACATTGATTCCAGCACTGACCTTGCCTGTCGCGCTTATCGGCACGATTGCTGGCATCTGGTTGGCTGGGTTCTCAATTAACATCCTCACTTTGCTGGCTCTGGTGCTCGCAACCGGCATGGTGGTGGACGATGCCATTGTGGTGCTGGAGAACATTGTCAATCAACGCAACAAGGGCATGGGTGCGAAAGCGGCGGCCGTCATTGGTACACGCCAAGTGTTTTTCGCGGTAATAACTACCACCGCTGTACTTGCCGCTGTATTTGTCCCCTTATCGTTTCTACCTGGCCAAGCCGGTGGTCTGTTTCTTGAGTTTGGCTATGTGCTGGCGATAGCTGTCACTATTTCCTCCATCGTGGCGTTGTCGCTGTGCCCCATGCTTGCCTCAAAATTACTAACAAACAACCCTAAAAACCACAGACCTGTCGCGCCAGTGCGTGCTGTGCATGCTGTTGGGTATTACTTGGCCGGCATCTATAAACGCATTCTAGCGTTGTGTTTGGCCGTGCCACTGTTGGTTGTCTTGGCAGCCTCTAGCGTGGGCGCGCTGGCGTGGTTCACGCTGGATAAAATCCCAGAAGAGTTAGTACCACGCGAAGATCGTTCAGTCGCGCTGTTAAGAGTTTCAGCGCCTCAAGGTGTCAGTGTGGAATATACCTCTTCACAACTACGCAAGATAGAAGAAATACTCGAGAAATTTCAAGACAACGGAGAGGCCGCAAACATCTTCTCTATTTCAGGTCGAGGCGGAACAAACAGTGGTTTTATGGTGCTCACGCTAAAACCGTGGGATGAACGAGAGCGTAGCCAAGCAGAAATTGTTGCTGAACTCAATCGAGGGCTGGCGAAAATTCCTGCTGTGCGCGCTTTTGCCATCCAACCCAATAGTCTGGGCATTCGTGGTGCTGGCTCTGGTTTATCAGTGGCGATCACAGGCGAAAACTATGGGGATCTTGCCGCTACTGCCGATAAACTGATTGAAAAACTGGAAGCAGACTCAAGGTTTGGCAGAGTGAGCCTAAACTATGAAACCAACCGGGCACAACTATCAATCACCATTGATAGAGAACGTGCTGCAGACTTGGGTATTCCTATTGATGGGTTGGACTCGGCGATGCAATCGGTACTCGATGGGCGTGACATAGGCGATGTCTTCATAGAAGATCGCGCGGTGGCTGTAAAACTGGTATCAACCACTCAGCCAATTAACGATCCTACAGATCTTGCGAACCTGTTTTTGCAAGCCTCTGACGGGCGTATCGTACCGATGAGCACCATCGCCACTGTGGAAGAAAACGCGATAGCTGCCTCCCTACCACGCGAGGGGCGTTCACGTTCTGTGACGATAAGTGCAGGACTCACACCTGAATTTGCTCTACGTGACGCGATGAATGAACTGGAATCACTTGCGACACCCATCCTGCAATCCAATATGCGCCTATTACCTTTGGCAGAAGCTGCGACGCTTAATGAAACCTCTAGCGGCCTGCTGCTGACGTTTGGCTTCGCCATTGTCATTGTGTTTCTGGTCTTAGCCGCACAATTCGAAAGTTTTGTAAGCAGCCTAATCCTCATCTTTACCGTACCGTTTGGTTTGGCTAGTGCCGTCTTTGCTCTGCACCTGACAGGTACTTCATTGAATGTTTACAGCCAGATTGGACTTGTGCTTTTAGTGGGTATCATGGCTAAAAACGGGATTTTAATGGTCGAATTTGCCAACCAACTACGCGACGAGGGCATGTCCGTAAAAGAGGCCTCGATGGAAGCTGCAACTCGTCGCTTGCGTCCTATTTCCATGACCATGTTGTCTACAGTTCTAAGTGGAATACCTTTAGTGCTTGCCTCTGGAGCCGGCGCAGAAGCACGTATTGCACTGGGCTGGGTCATCGTAGGTGGCTTGGGGCTGGCCACAGTCTTTACTTTGTTCTTAACACCAGTTGCCTATAGTTTATTGGCAGGTTTATCCAAACCAAAAGCTGCCAATGAGAAGCGCCTGCATGAGGAATTGAAGAAAGCAGAATCCTTAATACTGGCTGAGGGTGCTTAGCTCACATTGCAAGCAACTCAATAGGGCGATTATTAGCCTATAGTGTTGGCTAGAACCCACAAGTAATATTTCATGTCAAAGCACTCCATATTGATCACTGGCTGTTCATCAGGAATTGGTGAACATGCCGCTCACACCCTGCACCAACGGGGTTGGCGTGTTTTTGCCACGTGCCGCTATCAAAACGACTGCGATGCATTAAGCGAACAAGGCCTAGAGTCTTTTGTACTGGACTACGACAGTAGCGAATCTATCGAGGATGCCGTTGCGAAAGTGCATGAGCTAACGGATGGAAAACTGGATGCGCTTTTCAACAATGGAGCGTTCGCCATTCCGGGACGTGTAGAAGACTTACCACGCGATGCCCTGCGATCTATATTCGAGACCAACTTGTTTGGTCAATTCGAGCTGATCAATGCAGTGTTACCCAAAATGCGACAACATGACCACGGCAGAATTATCAATAACTCATCTGTGCTTGGGTTTGCCGCACAACCTTTTCGCGGTGCCTACAATTCCACCAAGTTTGCGATGGAAGGACTAACCGACACACTACGCTTGGAACTGCATGACACCAACATCAAAATTGTGTTGATTGAACCGGGCCCTATAGGTACAAAAATACGCGAAAATTCCATACCTCACTTTGAGCGCTGGATTGACTGGAAAAAATCAGCTGCACGCGAGCAATATGAAGAACAACTCATTCCTCGGCTGTATACACCTGCCACGAAAAAAGATCGATTCGAACTGGACTGTTCAGCAGTAACCGAGAAGTTGATACACGCACTGGAAAATGCAAAACCCAAACCACGTTATTACATCACTACCCCAACTCATGTTGCGGGTTTTCTCAAGCGAGTGCTGAGCACTAGGTTGCTTGATTGGGCTTTGCTTAGGTGATATTCCGACACCGATGCATGGGACAACTAAACAGAAAACATATTTTCTAAATCGTGCTTTGAGAAAGCTTTAAACGCTAACATCGATTCGGTTGTCTCTATTCCTTCGATATCCACAAGCTGATTGGTCACCAAATCTGCAAGGGCGTCATTGGTCGCTACCCTTATCATTACTACTAAGTCATAGTTACCACTGACTGAATAGACTTCCGTTACACCCGGTACGTTAGTCAGCTTTTCAGCAACTTCATTGACTTTATGTCTATTAACTGTCAGAAGAATAATAGAAGTGACCATATCCACACTGCCTTAAAAAAGTAGGTTGCACTATACCACTCGACATTGCACTTTCAGACTTACACACGTAACGACACGATTTTTAAGCACCAGCAAAATTAGCACTAGCTTGGCACCCGCCACTGCAAAAGCTGATACTTAGACGCTCAGCTAAGCGACCGCTGTCAATACAAAAACACTACAAATAACGCCACTGGCAGTATCCAGCATAGTTAATCTTTGAAAAAATGAGCAATTTCAAGAATACCTTGATTTTACCAAACTGTTCAGTAAACTACGAGCTGAACAATTTGGACTGCGGGCATGCTGCAAGAAATAGTGGAAGGCAAATGGATAGCCTCTTTTCGCAGAGCCTTAGAACTTAATGGCATTGGCAAAGGTAGTCAAATTACTGTTGTGGCTGAGATCCAATTTGGCATACCTATTCCGACAGGTACGCTTTACCAAAATTTTCCAGAGCCGCTTTCCACCATTTTGATAAATTGGTCTTAATTCGATCCTGAATGATGAACCCACGCATAGAAGCTGACACCTTCCCGGTTTGCACAACCGCTTTTTCAAATGTGCGCCTGATGAACGATAAACGTTGGCCCTGGTTTATACTACTGCCCAATGAACCTGAGCGTTTAAACACTGAGGACGCGGCTAGCGCTGAATTACATGACTTGCCAGAGAAGCTACGCACAGGATTTATGGGTGATGTGACGCGTGTTAGTGAATTAGTAAAGCAACACACGCAATGCAAGAGCGTCAATATTGCGATGCTGGGCAACGTGGTGCCAGACTTACATTGTCATGTAATCGCTAGAGAGGAAGGCGATATAAATTGGCCTAGCCCTGTGTGGGGGTTCGAACACGCCATAGCGTATTCCAATGACCAGCCTCAGGCGCTCATTGATTTTATTAAAGCAGGTTTGGCAAGTTGAAAGAATGTTCAGGAGTCAACTGGCCACACATTAACAGCGGCGGCGCTGTTCACTAAGCGATCTAACTCTTCGCTACCAGTAACGGTATGCATCAGTATTGATATATCGGCTTTTGATGAATGAATCCAGCGACTCAACATGCCTGAATTTTGTAGCTGTGCAAACAAATGACTTTGTGGGTCGACGTACACAGCCGCAAAGTGGCATTGATACTCACACATAATCGAACTCACAAATTGAGGCCACAGTTTTTCAGATCCTGTGCGAATACTCACATCTGAAAACGACACGTAGCTGAATTGTTCAGGATTAAATCGTCTACGGGCAACGGCGAATGGTGTTACAAATAATCGAGTGCACCAGCGTGCTATTGCCCCCATGTGGCGAATACTAAAACGCGTGACAGCAGCGCGAGCACAGATTACGACCCCTTGAGCATCTTTGAGTATGTAGGCCGGGAGTTTGGATAGAGTGATATCTTGTAGTTGGTAATCGTTGGTAGTCGTTGTCTGTAAAGCATGCCATTGTGTGGGGCTCAGGTTATCAAGCCGCTGCACACTCTCTAGCATTTTGGGCCACTGTTTGTACGTCATGTATATTGACAAGCCAGCGACTTCAACCGCACCCATAGCCCTCAACAATTGCAATGAGCGGGCATTGTCATTATCAATACATCCGTACGACATTGCGGCTGACTCAGAAGATTGCCTGGCCATCCATTGCATGGCTGTAGTGGTAAGTGATTTACCAATGCCGCGTCGCTGATATTCCTCGTGTACGGCAAGCACACCTCGATAATAACCAGTGATATTTTTATCGAATAGCCGTAGATCACGTTTATCGATAACATAAGCGCCAATTAACTGCTCATCCAATAAGGCATGGAAAAATACGGGTTGGTTAAAGCGTGTTAACTGCTGTGCAACGTCTAGACGTCTATAATGCAGACCTTCGGCACCAAACGTGACGGACTCCACCAAACCCACCAACTGTTCGTGCGCTTGCTCTTCAATACTTATGGTGATATCGGTTGAACATATTGGCGCCTCATCAGACATCATGCCAGCCCACATCTTTCATCAGCAATTCAGTCATTGGTGTACGCATTACAATAGCTTTGATAAATAGGGGCGCTAAAATAAAGCTCATCAACAAAAACGGCTTGCTATCTGACCAGCTCCAATTGATATCTTTTGTAGTGAACAAACGTCGCCAGCCGGAACGATATAGCTTGCCTTTAAATAACTGCGCTTCAACAGAGGTGAGGCACGACCAGAATTCCTGCAGCCTATCAGCCAATGGCGCTGTTTCAACAGCTATTGAATTAGCCTTAATCAGCGCTTCATACACAACATCAAACGTTAAGAAATGCAGACCACTGGTTGCTCTTGGATTGCATTCTATAGCACGCCACTCCCCCTTTTCATCGGCCATAAAATCAAACGAGATCATACCGCTATAGGCTGTGGCTTTCACAATGGCGTTTACAGACTCAGCAATGCGCACAGGCACTGGCAAGTACTCAAAACTTACAGACACTGAACCCGACATCTCCAAGCTGCGGTAGCATACGGTATGCATAACCACACCATTCGCCGCAATGGAAAAACTACAACACGCAGCACCCGTCATTCTTTGCTGCACGATGTACTTATCGTTTTTTTGTATGGGTGTTAGCCTCTTGGCAGAGCTGAGGTAACACACACCCATTCCAGAGCAGGACAATCTTGGCTTGACCACTATGTCAGCCATTAAATTCGCTGTACCCGATAACACAGAGTCTGCCTTGAAGGTCTGTGGAACCGGCACACCATGGCGCTGAGCCAACTGGAAGAATTCGTACTTATCGTGCAACTGCACGAGTGTTTGCTGATCCATACAGAGCATCCGCACGCCTGCCGGTAACTGATTCTTCAAAGCTGCAACATACATCACCTCTTCTGATACAGGAATGACCAGCGATACGTCTTCCTCAGTGATGATTCTCTGCAAGGAGCTCAGGTACGCCTCTAAATCTATGGTGGGCGCTACCACTTGTATGCTTTTATCAACCGCTTTCGATAATCGGCACAGATGGAATCTAAAGGGCTCGGCAACTATTACACGAAAGCCTTGAGCGTGCAGCGCGCGAGCCAAATGCAAACTGACTGGCAGACGACCAAGGGTCAGTAGCACTGTTTTGCCGAACGAATTAGCCAATGATTGCGGTCAGGATTTCTTTGCGTGGGGCCAAGTGTATACTGAACCCAACGTTGCGTATCTTAATCATGTCCCAAGCACCACTTTACCGTCCACCTGCACCCGTACCCTCCTCGCCTTTGCGGTCGCTTCTTAGAGTGATACGCCAAGGCGACGGTGACCTGTTGAGCCTTGTACCCGCAGAAGCGTACCGCAAGCCACTGACCTGGCTTGGGTATTCTCGGCGCTCCATACTACTGATCAACGATACTGATTTGTGTCGTGAGGTACTCCACGACAAACAGGGTATCTTTCCTAAAAACGATCTGATGGTAGGTGCACTGGAAGGGCTTGTCGGTAACTCCTTGTTCGTGTCTAGCTCAGAGCAATGGCGGCGACAACGGCAAATGATTGATCCCGCTTTTTCACAGCTGCGCATCAACACAGCTTTCACATCCATGGTAGTGGCGGTTGATGATTATCAATCGACGCTCGACCAGCACGTGAGCACACAACAGACCTTTTCACTCGACAAGGCCATGAGTCACTTAACCGCTGACATCATTTGCCGAACCATTTTTTCGCAACCCTTAAGCTCAGATATAGCAGGGGATGTGTTCAACGATTTTCTGTTGTTCGAACGCAGCGTGGCTAGCGTGGATTTGAAGCAACTCATTTTTGGTAAGCCTTGGGCACGTATTGAGCAACCTGCCGAGGTCGTCACCGCCTGCCAGCGTATCCGTCACCACATCGGCACTATGCTCGATCCACGTATCGAGGCACTAAGTTCAACAGGTGATCTTGCCAAACAGCCAGACGATATCGTATCCGCTGTTATTACTGCTAAGGATGAGCAATCAGGTGAAGCATTTACGCGTGAAGAGTTGATCGATCAGATAGGCGTGTTCTTCCTGGCTGGGCATGAAACCACCGCCAGTGTGCTCACTTGGGTGTTTTTCATTTTGTCCCAACAGCCTCATGTGGCACAACGTATCGCTGACGATATCAATCACGTGACGCAAGGACAAGACCTGCAAATGGAACACATGCGCCAATTACCCTATGTTCGCCATGTTTTTCGTGAGGTATTACGTTTATATCCACCCATAACTTTTTTGCCACGCGTAGCACAACAAGCAACTCGCATTGCCGACAAAAAACTAAAGCGCGGCGCCATGATCATGATTTCCCCGTGGACCGCACACCGAAACGCCCTTCTCTGGAACAACGCTGATTGCTTTGATCCAGATCGATTTCTAGACTCATCAGAACAGACAAACCCCGCCGTTAAAGCTGACAAAGGCACGCACATGTCTTTTGGTATTGGGCCACGTGTTTGTATTGGTGCCTCATTTGCGACCACTGAAGCCGTTCTCATCATTGGTAGACTGGCACAGCGCTATACGTTTCATACTAAGAATGCAGAAGTCGTCCGCCCTGTAGCGCGACTAACCACACGGCCAGCAGTTGAAATACAGATGCAATTGAAACACCGAAAAACAACATGAGTGTGAATACACAAAAAACACAAGCTGTGGTTGTCATTGGTGCAGGTATCGGGGGACTGACTGCAGCAATTGCGCTGGCTGCAAAGAAAATACCAGTGGTTGTACTAGAACGACATGCTCATCCCGGTGGCAAGATGCGACAGCTGTTTGTTGCAGGCCAAGGGATAGATGCTGGCCCCACTGTATTCACCATGCGCTGGGTCTTTGAAAACCTTTTCGCCAGTGCTGGTCTGGAATTTTCCGAGCATCTACGCCTGGATAAAGCCGATTTATTAGCCCGCCATAGCTGGCAAGACAGCGACTCACTCGATTTATTTACCGAGCTCGATCAGTCCATGCAAGCTATCAGCGAGTTTGCAGGCAGTAGCGAGGCAGACAACTATCTTCGTTTCGCTCAGAAAACAAGGGAAGTGTTTAAAACGCTCGATCACAGCTTCATGCGGGCACAACGCCCCAACCCGATCGCGCTAAGTCTGCAAGGTGGGCTCAGCGGCATCATAGATATGGCAAAGACCCAACCCTTTGTCACTCTATGGAATTCGCTATCAAAAGATTTCAACGATCCTCGATTACGTCAGCTCTTTGCACGTTATGCAACCTATTGTGGAAGCTCCCCGTTTAAGGCACCCGCTACGCTTATGCTGATAGCACATGTCGAAAAAGCTGGTGTCTGGATGGTGCAAGGCGGCATGCACACACTAGCGCGTACCTTGGCCAACACCCTCGAACTGCTAGGTGGTGAGATCCGCTACGGAACGGGTGTTGCTGGATTGGACATAGACAACGAGCAGATCACTTCAGTGCAGCTTGAGAATGGAGAATCTCTGCCAACCAAAGCCGTTATTTTCAATGGTGATACCCAGGCGCTAGCCACGGGCCTGCTAGGGGAGCCAGCCAGGCAGGCGTGTACTTCCCGAACAGAGGCGTCTCTTTCAGCGGTAACTCACTGCCAGTATGCTAAAACACGTGGATATCCCCTGGCTCATCACACGATTTTTTTTGGCAACGATTACACCGACGAATTCGAGGCTATTTTCGAGCGCAGTGGGTTAACTGAAAACCCAACAGTGTATGTGTGCGCTCAGGATCGCAGCGGCAGTGCAGACACGGCGATTGCCGATGGCCAGCATGAACGCCTCTTTTCCTTGGTGAATGCGCCAGCACGGGCGTTAAGTGATGCCGAGCGAGCGCAGGCTATTGAGCGAATGCAAAGCACGCTCACCTCTCAGGGCCTGAAGATTGACGATGAGCAAGGTCAGAGTATTGTTACAGGCCCCAGTCAGTTTGGACGGCTGTTTCCCGCTAGCGATGGTGCTCTTTACGGACGGCCAACCCACGGCTGGATGGGCTCATTCAAGCGCCCCGGATCACGCAGCGCCATTCAAGGCTTATATCTATGTGGAGGCAGTGTTCATCCTGGAGCCGGTGTTCCGATGGCCAGCTTGTCTGGTCAACTGGCAGCAGAAAGCCTATGCGCTGACGGATACGCTAAACCCCAGAGCTAATCCCAGTGATTGGGAAGCACTTGCAAGGCGTTTACGCTAACTGTATAAAGAACGAAGGTTTCACTGCCAATCTGGATTGACGCTTTGTATGTTTCTCTTCAACGCACTCGTTGTCTTGCATATCGTCTCCGGAACCATCGGACTCATATCAATGTGGGTACCTGTGGTGGGGAAAAAAGGCGGACAAGCACATAAGCGCTGGGGTCGAATTTTTGCCCATGCGCTGCTCGTGACTGGCATTCTAGCCATAGGTATTAGTCTTGTCACTTTGCGCTATCCACTGGAGACTCATCCTTTTTCCAACGATGCGGCCATGGTGCGAGGCATGTTTGGTTGGATGATGCTTTATTTGGCAACGCTAACTATCATGCTCAGCCGCTATGGGATGTGGTGCATTCACAATCGCCACAACCATGCGTCTAACCGCCACACACTCAACCTTGCCCTGCAAGCAGCTACCTTTATCACGGCTGCCAATTGCGCTTGGCAAGGCTACCTGATCAATCAACCGTTAATGATAGGCATATCGATCATCGGTTTGCTCTCTTCGGTACTAAACACCCGTTTTATTTTCCAGAAGAACCCCCCACTTAACGAATGGTTAATTCAACACACGAGAGGACTGGTGGGAGCGGGCATATCTGTATACACCGCGTTCTTTGCATTTGGTGCCGTGAATCTGATGCCACACCTTGCCTTTAACCCCATCCTTTGGGCAACGCCGTGCACGCTTGGCATCAGTTTGTTGCTCTACCATCAATATAAAATCTACAGGCAAAGGCGAAGAGCGCTATACCGTCAAAAAGCGCAAGTTATCTAAACACAAGTTATCTAAACACTAGGGTAAACCTCATCTCTTCCAACGAATCACAAGATCGGTTACATGAAATATCAGTGAAGAAATCAGGCAAAGTGCAATAATTTCGGGAACAAAACCTTTTAGTGTCGCTCCAAGGGCTAGCATCAGACTGCCACCCGCACCGATATTAGCTAGCAGTGGTATCAGGGCGATTCCCTTACCAGTGCGTCGCCAATAAATAGTCAACGCAATCACTTCAATAACAACAAACAGCACCATAATATCGACAATGCGTCCGCTACTAATGATGTCCGATAAGTTCATTTGAAAATCATAGCGTTGCCTAAGAAAACCGAGTACCTGAATTCATGACTGAAAATCAACAACCAGACGCCGCTCTACTGCGCCGCCTGTTGGAAGTACTGGCTAACGACATACTGCCATTAACGGAGCGCGCCGTACAGGAGGGTAATAAAATATTCGGCGCGGCCCTCCTCCGAAAAAGCGATCATTCGCTGTATCTGGCTGCTACCAACAACGAGATGCAAAGCCCTCTTCATCATGGCGAGATGCATTTGCTTAAACTATTTTACGAAATACCCACAGCAGAACGTGCACCCGTGAGCGAACTGATTTTTCTGAGCACCCATGAACCGTGCAGCATGTGCCTATCAGCAATCACATGGAGTGGTTTTGACAATTTCTGCCATTTCTTTAGTCATGAGGATTCACGCGATGCGTTTAACATTCCACACGATCTAAAAATTCTTGACGAAGTATTTGCACTAAAACCAGGGCAGTACAATAAGCGCAATGAATTCTGGGACAGCTTTAACATTGTCGAACAGCTGAAAACCGTTGCCGATGAGACAGCCCGGCAAGAGCTGAGCGTGCTGGTCGAGAGCATAAAAGCGCGCTACGAAGCGGCCTCTAGCGTATACCAGTTGAGTAAAAACACCAATCAGATACCATTGAACTAGTTCAGAAACCCCCTATCTAGCTCTGTCGGCAGCGAGTTCATCACATGGCAGAGTTCAGAAATCGTGCAAAAATTCATTATAATCGACTCCCTCTCAGTACACTTCAGGCCGATGTGGGATCATACTGACTGGTAAGCTCGATTCCAATTCTATAGTTTGGTAAACATTGTCCACCCTCAATGATGTCTTTAGTCACTCCTAGTCGCCCTTTGCAACGAAACCTACAAACGCACAAGGCGGGCCGCCCTTTCGTGGTTTCGGCATGGCTTGTTCTTTTGGGAATGCCCTTAGTCGCTATAGCTTCAGATGTGGTCGGGGTAGCAGATGCGCCGCTTGAAGCCACATTTTACTCTGATGCGTCGTGCCTCCTCACTATCGATGCTTTTGTACAACACGGTAAAACCGTGATCGATGCAGATGTAGACGCCAGTGGTTCACGCATGTTTATTCACTGTGATACTGAAGAAGGCAGACGACTGACACTTCTGGCCAGAGGTGATGCTCTGGACACGGAAACACGCGCACCACTATTGAGCAGAACACAAATTGGCGATGGCGAGGACGGCATGCTCGCATGGCTAACGCGACCCGGTGTGCTCTACACTGACGATACTGCCCCACGCCGATATGTTATCGGTGGAAACGTCAAGCTACGAAAATCACCTGCTGTCGATGCTGTTGCCACCGCACTGAATTCCAATGCGCATTCGTTTGCATCAATTAATGGCGTGCTCGAACCCATTGTCAAATCAGAAGCGCAGAGTATGCAGCTCACACCCACTGAAGAATCAACTCCAGACGACACTGCAGCAGGTGAAGATGCCACACAATCATCTGAAGGGGCGCCTAGTTCCGAGGCACCAAGTGTAGAAACTCCAGATATAGGCGCAGCCAGTGCAGAAACACCCAGTGAAGAAACCACCGTTGCAGAGTGAAATCAACTAGTTTCGGATAGCTCCACCACCGTGCAATAGGGCATGTATGCGTTCGCGTGTTTCCGGCGTTTTTGCCAAGGCGACAAACGCATCACGCTCACGTTGATACATATCTGCGTCTGCTACCCGCTCAGGTTGCCCATCTGCACTACAAATCACAGACCCGATACCCATGGCGACCGTCTTATCATGGGCAAAGAAGTCACCGCGCTCGATACCCTCGTCCATGAACTGAGCCATTCGCTGCAGAATATCACCCGAGGCTAATTCAAAAACTGGCCGCTCTGGCGCTTGATAGTCTGCGCACAACGCATCCAGTGCCAGTATTGATTGTGTATACAGACGATCTCGATTCATGACCCACTGGTCGTGTTCTGGCTTGAAAAACTGCAGCTTGCCTGCGCCTTGTGGAGAGCTGGCAGTAGCTCCATAGCCAAGATTCATCCAAGCATTCCAAGCGGCTTTGTTCCAGTCGCCCGTCTTCGCATACCAGCGCAAGTAAGTTTCTTTAACACCGCCACCTGAGGGCAACAAACCAACCCCACTCTCAACCAATCCTGCCACTGTATTCGCGTGCATGACCAACTGATCACAATGCAATAGCACTTCGAGGCCACCACCTAAAGACAATCCAGAGGGCGCGCCTACCACTGGCACCGGAGCATACTTGAGTGCAGCTACAGCCAACTGGAAACGGTTTAAAAAGGCATCAATACCAGACCAGTCGCCACTATCAATTAAGGCGAGGAATGCATTGAGATCAACACCTGCCGAGTAATGCTGCGCGTCGTTATGCACCAGAATACCCTTGCCATGATCAGTGGCAGCCTGCATAACGATCTGCATGGATTCATCAGTCAGCGCATTCGCTTTAGAATGAAACTCGATTAAACGATAATCATCACCAATGCGATACAGGCTGGCCGCACGATTGGTAGCAATAGGTGACAGCGTCCTGCGTTGCAAGTGAAATCTGACCACACCTTCAGGCAACAATACGGGGGCCGTCTCAGCTGATGCATGGCGTACCAACAGCACCGGCTTGTCAGCTGCTACCTGATAGAAAGCAAGATCGCTTTCCAGTACCGCGGGTATTGGCATATCGAGGTTGTTCATCAGTGCACGCACCCGACTCGCGCCCAACGCATCAATCATTTCAAATGGACCACGAATCCAGTTAAACCCCAGCTTCATGGCATCATCGATATCCTGAGGGGAATCAGTGACAGTGCCCAACAAACTGGCCGCGTAGCCAAGCACTCGCGCCAATACATGCTGACAAAATTTTGCTTGCACATCATCACCGAGCACCAGGTCAACTAAGGGTTCTTTTTGATCAACTATCGCTTGTGCTGCATCAAGTGCACGCGCTGGCAATTGAGTCGCAACTGGGCGATAGCTGTCATCTGACATATTTCTGGCAAGCTTTGCTCCATCCTCAGCACGCCGATAAAAACCACCACTGCCTTTGTTGCCAGTCAGGCCAGCGGCGATCATGCCATTGATGATCTCACTCTCAGCACCCACCGCATGAAAAGCATCATTGTCGGGCAAAATGCTGCGAAGAGAGCGGACTACGTCTGCCATGAGATCAATACCAATGAGATCGTAGAGGCCAAAAACACCTGTTTTAGGGATGCCCATGGGTCTGCCCATTAGAGCATCAGCAATCTCAATCGGAAGATTTAGCGAGAGCGCTTCGTCAATACCTACCTGTAACGCGAATACGCCAACTCGATTACCCAGAAAACCTGGTGTGTCCTTGCACTGCACAACACCCTTACCCAATTCACGGTCATTGAAGTCAGCCAGTTTCTGCATGATGGCATCGTCAGTCTGTTCACCACGAACCAGTTCCAACAGTCGCATATAACGAACAGGATTAAAGTAATGTGTTATCGCAAAGCGTTGTTGAAACTCAACAGGCAAAGTTTCAACCAGTAAACTGATGGGAATAGTTGACGTGTTTGATGTCACCACACAATCGTTAGACACCGTTTTTTCAAGCCGATGATAAAGCTCGCGTTTTATATCCAGGCGCTCGACAATCGCTTCAACGACCCAGTCAACCTCGGCTAGCTTGTGGAAGTCGTCACGCGTATTGCCCACCGTGATGAGATCAGCAGCACTGCGGTGCATGAGTGCCGGCGGCTCAGCATCAATCAGTTTTTGTTTGGCACGCTCACTAATAGCACTGGCGCTGGTATTAGCATTAGCACCATCGTCTGTTGGAAGATCAAGAAGAAGTACTTCATGTCCGGCATTTGCTATGTGCCCGGCAATGCCTGAGCCCATCGTGCCAGAACCGATAACTGCAATTTTTGAAAACATGATGGCAAGCGTGCTGTGGTCAGGTGCCCTAGTGTACTAGCAATGCCGCACTGGTACTGGCAATAGCCATGTAAGAGTCAGCAAATTGTTGAGCGGCAAAGTGCGTCAGTTCACGTCAACAAACGGCCGCCACGATTTCATCAGAGGTAAAAGCCGTTAAGACATCAGGAGCAAATGGCAAGGCACAAATAGTGGCCTGAGATACTGTGCCATCGGCTAACGTAACGTGGCAGACTTTAGCACTAGCCAATGGCTCATCAAGCATGGCGGTGGCCAACTGAACACCATAGCGAGGCGAGAAAGATTGCGAGCCCAGGCAATGTTGTACGAGGTCCTGTTGCAGGATATCCTCAGGTGGCAGGCCTGACTTTGTATCCATGCCCAAATGCACTGCAAACGGTTGCTCTGCCAAACGTCGTTCACCCCCGTGTGCTGACAATACAAGACCCACCAGACGTCGCTTAGGGCCAGCATCGCGTTCAGCTCGAAGTGCTTTGATGGAAAGACTGTTGATGTTTGCATCCAGATCAACAAACGCACCTAAACCTGACTCAAGAACAGAATGCCTGGAATCCATATCGTTACCGAATGAAAGTAAGGTGCTCTCCATGCGTTCGATAAGATTGGGGCAACCCGCTCTCACATCCAAGTCTTGTCCTTTTTCAAACAGCTCATCGTACAAAGCCTGCCCTTCGGCCACGTTATCCACATAGATTTCAAAGCCACCTTGTTTGCTCCAACCTGAGCGCGACACAATAAATGTTGCATTGCCATAAGCCATACGCCTGTGCCGAAAAAATCGGATGCCTGCCACCTGATCACCAAACACACGCTGCATTAGTTGCTCAGCCTTCGGACCTTGTACCGCTAAGGGCCACACATCAGCTTCAGTGACACGCACATCAAGTCCTGCGCCCGCAGCTAATCCACTGGCCCACAGTTTCACATCTGAATCTGCGATGGAGAGCCACCAATGATCATCTTCAACGCGCATGCCGACAGGATCATTAATGAGCAATCCTTTTTCATCGGCCAAGGGCAAATACACACAACGATCAGCCGCTATTCCTTCGATATTGCGCGGTGTCATCAGTTGCACCAGTTTGTCGGCATCTGGCCCCTTCAGGCTAACCTGCCTCTCGACGCTGACATCCCATACCTGAACTGCAGAACACAGATGCCAGTAGTCCGCTTCGAGAGACTCGAACTCTGTGGCTAACAGCATATGGTTATAGACAGTGAACGCCGTAACTCCTTGCTCAAACACACGTGAGGTAAACGGGGTTTTACGCAATCGGCGAGAGATAGCAATACGTGGATCTACGCTCATGGTGACTGTTCTCATCCGGGGGACTCTTGTGCGTGATGATACTCATTCGAGTGGCTGATAAGCTGTCTTGAAAGCGTCAGGCTATGCCGCTTTCAAGATAGGCGATCGATCAAAGTGTTCATTGACGTAAACTATTGGGTCTTTGATCACAAAATCGTGCCGCGTGACTGACAAAACTACTGAACATATAGAGCTACATGTCGTAGGTGGCCTGTTGCTGGACGAGACGACAATGATTGAAGGTGATTTAATCAGTGGCGCATCGAATCCGGTAGCGTGGAGGCGATTCGCTGGAGGCGTGGCGGCAAACGCTGCTCGTGCAGCCTGCTCTGTATATCAAAGCAAAGGGCAGAGCAAAGGGCATCGTGCTGATTCTGATCAGAGTTCGGGCGCGGCATCAGTGACACTGCACACGGCGTTGGGAGATGACAGCGATGCTGCTGCCCTTCTGAACACCATGGGATCGTTGGACATAGCAGTGGATGCACACTATGTGGAAGGATTCAGTACCGGACGCTATAGCGCCATTATGGATAGTCGCGGTAACCTGTTACTTGGATTAGCCGATGTCAGTGTTGCCGAGCAACTTCAAGCTAGCCATGTACTAGAAAAGTTAGATCGATCCACTATCAGCGCTTTATTAATAGATGCCAATTTAAGCGCTAACTGTATAGATGAATTGACTAAACAGGCGAGCGATTACCATGCATTCGTTGCAGCTTTGGCTGTATCGCCATACAAAGCAACAAGGTTGTTATCGGTCGCTGAGCACGTGAATTTATTGTTTTGCAATAGACGTGAGGCCATGGCTCTTGCAAGCGCCGCAGCCGGTTACCCACATCAAGCTGACACAGACATTTCACTTGAGCAGTTGGCTACCTATTTAACTGAGCTTGGATTCTCCGATTTGATCATTACCGATGCCGGCCACGGATTGCTAAGTCGACGCCAGGGAGTTAACACCACAATGCAGGTACCCGATGTCAGCATCACTCACAATGTCAACGGCGCGGGCGACACCCTGGCAGGCGCCACACTGGCAGCTATAACCACAGGGCTAGATCAAATAGAAGCAATAGAAAGGGCGGGGCTACCACTTGCCGCTGATGTGTTAACTGGCAGGCGCCCACCGCTGAAAGTCTAGCGATAGGTTCGCAAGCATCAATCCTTGTACATACTATTGCCCTGAACGATCTTGAACAAGCCCGAAAAAAACCGAACAAATCCGAATAAAAAATCGTCATGAACCATAAAAATTTCAGTATCAGCACAGAAGTTAAAACCGCTTTAGCGAGTGGCCAAGGCGTAGTTGCTCTGGAGAGCACGATCATCACACACGGCATGCCCTACCCTGCTAATCGCGATACAGCCATGGCGGTGGAGCAAGCAGTACGTGAGGCCGGTTGCGTGCCCGCCACTATCGCCGTACTCAGTGGCGTTCCGACAATAGGACTTGATGACGAAAAGCTTGAGCAACTTGCACGTTCTGACAATGCAATGAAGTTGTCGCGCGCCGATCTTGCCATGGCCGTTTCAAAAGGGGTAGACGGATCAACTACTGTAGCAGCCACCATGATTCTTGCGCATCTTGCCGGCATCAAAGTATTCGCTACTGGCGGTATTGGTGGCGTACACCAAGGCGCTGCAGAGAGTTTTGATATCTCAGCCGATTTGCACGAGCTAGCCAAAACCCCCGTGTGCGTGGTCAGTGCTGGTGCCAAAGCTATTCTCGATATCCCTAAAACACTAGAGGTATTAGAGACCTTAGGTGTTCCCGTATTGGCGTTCGGACAATCAAATTTTCCAGCATTCTGGTCTCGGGATAGCGGTCTTACTGCTCCACTACGTGTTGACTCAGTTGATGAGATAGTACGTTTCATGCAAGCCAGAGAAGATATGAATATTGAAGGTGGCGTGCTGATAGGAAATCCGGTGCCAGAGCTTGACGAGATCCCCAGAGATAAGATGAACGGCTTCATTGAGCAAGCCGTCGCTGAGGCCCAGCAAAAAGGTATCAGCGGTAAGTCAGTGACACCTTGGTTACTAGGCCGCATCGTAGAAATAAGCGGTGGCGCTAGCCTAGTGACCAATCAGGCGTTGATTATCAACAACGCAAGACTCGCTGGTCAATTGGCTAAGGGCCTGTGAAGTAATAAGTTGTGCAGTTGAAGCTCACAGCAAACTAGTTATGTTGCGTCACTTTCAACGCAAAAGCCTGTGCAATAGCCTCATCACCAAGAGATGCATAGCGCCCAGACTCCCCGAAATGACCAGTACTCATGTGAGTCTTTAACATCAGTAAATTGTTGTCATCTCGAACATGGCGATGCTGTGCGACCCACTTGGCAGGCTCCCAGTACGTGACCCTGGGATCAGAGACACCCGCAGTCACGTACATGGGTGGATAGGGGCGCGACTGCACATTATCGTACGGTGAATACTGTCGAATTACGTCAAATTCTTCAACACTATTTAAAGGATTTCCCCACTGCGACCATTCACCAGGTGTTAATGGTAGCGAGTCATCAATGAGCGTATTGACGACATCAACAAAAGGCACATCAGCAATCACCCCTGCCCATAAGTGTTCACACTGGTTAATTACAGCCCCCGCCATCAGCCCACCAGCAGAACCGCCAGACAACACGATCTTACCGGTACCGGTGAACTGATCACCTATTAAGCGATGAGCTACAGCAACAACATCATCAAACGTATTTTGCTTAGCGTTGCCACGCGCTCCGTCGTACCATGCACGTCCTTTCTCTTGCCCCCCTCGAACATGGGCAATAGCGTAGACAAAACCTCTGTCCACCAATGACAATATCGAGCTTGAAAAACAGGCAGGTATTGATGAGCCGTACGCCCCATAAGCTGTTAGAAAACAGGGCGCAGTACCATCAATAATCGTATCAACATGAAACAACACAGTGACGGGTACGCTCTGATTATCTGATGTCTGTGCCGATAAGCGTTGCACGAGATACTGTTCCGGGTTATGCCCGCAGGGAATCACATCCTCTTTTAACAAGATACGCTCACCATTGTGCATGTCGAGACTAAAGGTTTGTTCGGGAGTAGATGGCGACTGATAGCTGAATCGAAACACTGAGCTATCAAATTCCAACAAGGGCTCAAGGCTCAACGCATAAGCTTGTTCATTGAACTTTACAGTATGTATTTCAACCGTTTCATCTGAGAGACGGCAGTAGCAGATGCGAGGCAATCCGTTCTCACGTTCCAGCCACATGAGCCAATCTTGGTAGGCGTATACATCCAGCACCATGACGCCTTCAGGGGGTACAAGCCAATCTTGCCAATTTGCACGCTCGGGTGATTGACAAGACACTGACATGAGCTTGAAATTCTCAGCGCCATCGGCATTGGTCAATAGGTAAAAAACATCACCTACGTGTTCCACACTGTATTCAAGATCAGACGCTCTGGGCTCGATACAGCGTGGCGCAGCAGTGAGCTCGTCGCAGGGTATGTACCAGCATTCACTCTGATCATCAGTATCAACGCTAATGAACACATACTTTGCTGACAAGCTAACCCATACAGAGCACGAGAAGCGATTATCAGCTTCATGGAATATCAACACATCGTCTTGTGCAGAGGTGCCTAGGCGGTGACGATAAATGCGGCTCGACCGATGATCCTCATCCAGTTTGGTATAGAACAGGTACTCAGAGGACCCCCAAGTGATATCGTCAACATCCTCGATAATGTCTTCATCAAGACCTGTCGCCAAGTTGCGAACATACGCCGAATAGCGCTCCGCCCCACTGTTATCCATTGACCACACAAGGTGCGTATGCGTTGGACTGTACTCGGCATCACCGGGGTCAAAATAGGCATGCGCAAGAGCTTCCTTGTTGAAGTCGATTAGCACTTGCATCTCTGTATCACTAGGCACCAAATGTTTTGCATAGCGAACATATTGCGGGTGTTCAGCCCCCTCTTGGTAGCGATCGAGATAACACCATTGATCTATAGCATCTGGAAGTGATTGCTCAACATCTTGTATGCGGCTGCGCATCTGTTCCAACAGTTCTTTCTGTAAGGCCTTCGTATCAGCCATGCAGTGCTCAAACCAATCATTTTCGGCATGCAGATACTGGCTAATATCCTCGGGCAACAAGCTGGGCTCATCAATGCACTCTCGCCAGTTGCTCGCTCGCAACCAATGATAATGATCAGTCCAGCTTGAATCGTGTAGTTCACGCTCAAACGGTACGCGTTTAGCTATGGGTGGTTTCATAAAATTAATGCATTACCTACCAGCTCATGCAAGCTGCTTACTTGAACATCACCCAAATTGTGGTGAGGTAAAACTTGTGACAATTGTGTCTTGCAGATGGCGCAAATGGCGACAAGATGCGTGACTCTGTGCGAGTCAACAACAGCTTGCAACGCTTGCGCACGCGGCAAAGCCCCCTTGATTCGAAGCTCTATCAAATCATCGGTTAGCAAGCCCCCACCGCCACCGCAGCAAAATGTTTTCTGCATCGTTGTATCGCTGCTCATTTCAATCAACTCTGGAACACTTGCTTTCAGCAACGCGCGCGGCACAATGAACTGCCCACGTTTAATACCACCCATTCCAGAACCACGTGCCACATTGCATGAATCATGAAATGTGACTACTTTGCCTGCATTGCGCATAGGATCGAGCTGAATAAGCTCAGCCTGCAATAGCTCGTAAGTCAACTCACAAATGTGTTCAGGCCGAGGGTGTTCAGGATCAAGGTAGTCAAAGCCATCTACCAGTGTATCCATAAAACTATAGGCAACTCGCCAGGCATGCCCGCACTCCCCCATCACGATACGACTAACACCCAGATCACGTGCGGCTGTGCTAATACGCTGTGCTATGCCTTGCATCTGCTCGTGCTGACCGGTAAACAAAGCAAAGTTGGCGGCCTCAGATGCTTGAGAGCTAAAGGTGTAGCGAATGCCTGCAACATGAAGAACCTTAATCATGCCAATTAATCCATCAACATGAGGCTCTGCAAAAAAATCAGCTGATGGCGTAACAATAAGCATATCTGCGCTGGCATCATCCAGCGGTATATTGACTACAAGCCCGGTATCGTCACTGATATCTTCGGCCAGATTCTCTAGCACATCGGCTAATGCTGGTTTTTTCATACCCAGGTTATTGCCCACACGATTAACTTTGGCAATGATTTCCTGCGAGTACTGTTGTCCAACACCAATAGTTGCCAGAATATCTCTGCCAGCCATAGTCACCTCGCTAGTGTCTATGCCTTTAGGGCAAAACACGGTACAACGCCGGCACTCAGAACACTGGTGAAAATAGCGATACCAGTCCTCGAGCATAGGTTTGTCTAGCTCACGCGCGCCTACCAATTTTGGAAACCACTTACCCGCAAAGGTAAAGTGACGACGATAAACCGAGCGGAGCAAATCCTGCCTTGCCACTGGCATGTTTAAAGGATCACCAGTGCCCAAAAAGTAATGACATTTGTCGGTACAAGCACCACACTTGGTGCAACTATCCATAAATACCTGTAAGCCGCGCCGCTCTTTTAACAGCGTCCCCAAACGACTAATAGCCTTGTCGTGCCAATCAGCCACTAAAGCGCCCGGCAAACCCACTTCATTTTGTATCTCTGGAGTGGCTTTGGCAGTACTAGCATGGGCCATGGCCTGTTCTTGAATAATAGGGATAACACGGTAGCGCCCGACCACTTGGGCGACAGGTTCAAAAGGCTCTTTCATAACTCAGCCTCGATCACGTTGATTAAACGTGGGGCTAACAACGATCCCAACGCCATGCAGGAGTTTGCTTATTGGAAATATCAACAACAAAACAAGCACTAACAATAAGTGAACCACTAATCCGGCATGATCGGGCAATGGCGCCCAGGAGACCCCGAATACGCCTCGCAAAAACTCACCCACCTCGAACAAATTCACTGGCCACACGCGCTTAAGAAGCCCGCCAGAAACAGCAATCGATATCAGTAGCATAAGGTGTAAGTAGTCGCTAGGGGCCGAGACATAACGCACTCTATCGACCAGCAAACGACGCAGCAACAAAACCGACAAACCAACAATGACGCACAGTGTGGCCCAACCACTGTATTGAATAAACGGTATCAAAACCGTGGGCAGGGACGTAAACACAAATCGCAAATGAACTATCGCCAGCCACAATAATCCATAGTGAAATAACAAGCTGGCTAACCAGGTTGTTTTATCTGCGCGTGCCAAGGATCGAAAAATGAACAGTTCAAGGCACAAGCGCATCACGACACCTGAACGCGTACGTGGCGCTGGAGCCAGCGGTATGGGTAAACGATTACGTGATTTTAGCCAGACACCCACACGATATGCGCAGCCAACCACAAGCCACACCAGTGCCAGAGAATAAGATAACGCTAAGGCTAAATCAAACACAGCCTGTAGGTTTGGGTAATCCAGCGTAGCGGCACGCTTGCTTAGCAGGGCCTTTGGGGAAGAGCTCGTATAAATACTTGCTGTTACCCTTTTCTTGACCAAACCGTTTGCCGATCTGTTTGGTCAATATGCGAATCGCAGGCGCAATCTCATAGTTGTCGTAGTACTCCTGCAAAAATTCTATAACTTCCCAGTGAGCATCCGAGAGAGTAATGTCGTCGCTGGTAGCCAGCTCGATAGCTAGCTCTCTTGACCACGAAGAACGACTCATTAAATAGCCTTCGTGATCAGTGTCTACACTGTCTAGTAATGTCGTCATTTTTTAATAGTCATTACTGCGCATAGCTTCATCACGCAGCTCGGAGACAGCATTAGCGTGTCCGTCAAAGCCTTCATAACTGGCAAAGCGATGCGTGTGCGGTGCCATTTCCTTATAGCCATTGGCTGTCATATGCCCCACTGAACAGGTTTTCATAAAGTCATGTACGCCCAGTGGAGATTGTGTACGTGCAGCACCCGACGTTGGCAACACACAATTCGGACCCATCATGTAATTGGCAATAGATCCAGCGGCGTGTTCACCCAGAAGAATTTCGCTGGCATTGCGAATGTATGCCAGATGCTC
>JALZUD010000077.1 GCA_023301725.1 Granulosicoccus sp.
CTCCCAGACACCCAATCGCCTTGCCACGAAGCTCCTCTTTCTCCTTGTGGGCCAGCGGGACCGACTGCACCATCAATACCTGCCACGCCATCTGTACCGTCAACACCCGGTACTCCAGGCGAACCGGGGGCTCCAGGCTCGCCCGGAGGACCACCACTGCCTAGTAGCTGCCAGTCAGCAGACAACGAGGGGTCAGCAGACGTTTGCGGAGTTTCGACCGCGATGTATACTTGATCGTTAAAATTTACAAGGTCGTTTTCGGCATAGTTGGCATCCGCACTCCAGTCATCTCTCCATTCAATGACAGCGGGCTCGTTAACCGCGCTAAATTCAGACGGATTGTCGATCTGTGTCTCATCATCATCATCTCTCGCCTCACATCCTGCCACTAGCACGCAAGCTAAAAGAAGTACTTTACTGGGAACTGCTTGAAACATGGGAACGGTCCATTGTTCAGGTTATGTTGTAACAGTGCAGCTTTCGTACCACATTTTTTACTGGATTGTTACATCACTCTGGTTGAGCATTGCCTAGATGGAGTTAGCATCCACGCATGAGGTCACGGCGTTCTGCATATTGAGTGAGAACGAACGTGTCATTCCATAAGCCTTTTTATTTTTCTAGCTAGGTTTATTTTGTCATAACAGCGCACCACTCTCCTTTATCCTTGGTACACACAAGGCACTTATTATTTATTATTTGCTCGAACAATGACCACTCTATCAACACACCGATTTAGCATTAACAAGCCATTGGCTAGCATGTACGCGCGATGTTCAATCAGCGCCGAATGCACCAGTGAATATCTGTTTGGTGAAACGGTAGTTTGTGTTGATGAAGCAGGTAATTCACCCAACACTTCAACAATCGACAATACCGTTACAGTTACGGTTACAGAGGCAGTTACAGGTGAAAATTCTGCGACAACACCACTAACAAAACCAAAGGCAACACCAATAACAAGCTCTGACTGGATACATGTACAAGCCGAACGAGACGACTACACAGGCTACATGCGCCGGGCAGATCTCCAATCAACAGCATTGAGCCAATGGCAATCTTCACATTGGGTTGTACAACGTAGCACCTTGGTATTCACAGAGCCATCGATAAAAAGCCCAGTGCTTTGTCGCTTACCATTTTTGGCCAGAGTGCATGCCGAGTCGCCACCAAACGAGACGTTTCTGAAACTGCGCACAGGCGGTTACGTCTGGGCAACACACGTGCTTACCGCTAAGCAAATCCTACAACAGAGCGCTCTACAACTCGCACAAACGCACTTTCTTGGCACGCCGTATTTGTGGGGAGGCTGCTCACCCGGTGGCATTGATTGTTCCGGGCTTGTTCAAGCGCTAGCAGTTGCTAAAGGCATCAAATTGCCCCGAGATAGCGGTGATCAAGAGAGCTTCCTTGAGCATACGATAGAGCGCCAAGATCGACAAAGTGGTGATCTTGTTTACTGGCCCGGACACGTCGGCATTCTCGTGGACAAAGATACCGTATTACATGCCACTGCCCATTCGCTCAGCTGCACACAGGAACCTCTTACAGATGTAGAGACACGGGCAGGAAAATTAAGATCCATAAAACGGCTCTTCCCATAGTCACCAATGAGGGTCACCGACAAGGGTCGCTTACAAGGGTCGCTTATAAGGTTTGCTTATAAGGCTTGCTTACGACAGTTGCTAGTAATGCTGACTATGAGCGCTAGCGTTGCAACTTCATTAACGTATCTGACAAGGGACGTGGTTGTGTTTTACTGATTCGTAGCTCGGGGTGTTCGCCAGCCTGCGTTAACAGGTCGTGCTTTAAACCAAACAAAAACAAATACCATTCACGAGACAAAGGTGTTTTCCAACGCCATAAGCAGTGCTCTATGGCCGCTCGGACGGCGTCATTGTCCACTAACGCGTTTTGCTCAGTATCATCGGGGCTCTGGTTGAATACCGGGTAGAGAAAGTACGGCGCTATAGTGAAAAACGGTTCAGGCACATCATGTTCAAGCAGTGTTTGTTGCCACACATCGTTGACGATCTTTCCATCCTCACTGCCTCCCGTCGTTAAAGCATTATTGGCGTGGAGCTCCTGAGCCATCAGCTCAAGCAAAAGACAATCTGTGTTTACCATACCGGTTGGATTCAAAACAATATTTTGTACATCGCACCTTAATCGCCAGGGGCCAACAAATAGCCGACGAGGACAATAATCGTTTGCATAAAGGTTGTCCCAGATGACAACGTCATGAGCTATCCCGTCTACAACATCCACTCGTAAGTTGTTGGTCGAATGAGAGTCAATCTGGCGAGCAACAACATCTGATCCGCAGTAAAGCACGATATGTTGTTTATCCAGAGTTGCCGCAAAGTCATGCAAATACTCGGGGGCCTCCTCAATGAGCTCATCGGCATAAATTCGCGGAGTTACCCAAAGGCGCAAATCTGAACTGCAATCACTATCGACCTCATTATCGACCTCATTCACAGTTGCCAAACTTGATACCTGCGCCGATAAATCAATGGACGGCAGAGATGGCGAACGGGTCGAAGTCTTAGCCACTGATTGTGCTACTGATTGCGCCAGCGACCGCGTTAACGATTGGGCCAAGGTATTTGCTAATGCCGCATGTGCTGCACCTTCAGAGGTAAATAGCCCACTACGCTGCTCAAAATCTGCATCAATATCATCCATAAGCAGCGAAATATAATCGGCACCCTCAATCAGCAACATTTCGCATTTTTCCTTTAGAAGCTGGAAATCACGGCCCTCAGGCAGATGCGAAAAATCAAAGTTCAGCCCAGGAGCAACACCTGCAACCACGCAAATACCTCTGCGTGCTGCCTGTTCGCAAAAGTCACGGAAACTATCACGCCACTGGGGCGCGTAAGCCGTACGCCATTCCAAGCGATGCCAAGGATCTTCCTTAGGCGCGTAGTAGTACGTATTGAGGTTTAGCCGCTGTAGGGTGTCCAGTATCTGCACTCGTTCCGGCCAACTCAACAGCTGGCCGTAATAGCCTTCTGCATAACCTTGGAAAGGCCCTGTCATAACGCGCCGTCTAATTATAGAAAGATGGCAGCCAGACTAGCACGCAGGCATCGAAAACACTGGCACGTATCCAGTGAAGTCGCCTCCGTTGGGTTGACTCTTGGTGACTGCTTGTCGAGCATTGGCAGGCGCAAAAACCTACTCTCGCATAGCCATCTTAGGCAGGCGGTGGAAGACGTGCCTCAAGGCCACGCGATACACACCAACTGGCTACGTCGAAGTTAGGACACGTTTTGTCCGTGTAACTAAAATCACGGTGCCCGCAGATGGATGCTTGCGGGTGTTGCTCTTGCCATTGCCTTAATATTATTTCCAGGGCATCAAACTGTGCATCGGTGAACGCATGACGTCCTATGAGACATACGCCAAGACTGATCTCGTTATGTCCGTATACATGAGCTCCCTGCCAATAATCAGGGCGGCCCATTTCAACAGTACCGCTACGTGTAATCACGCGATGATAACCGGTACCCTGCCAGCCAAAGCCCAAGTGCATTTGATGAATTTCACGCGCACCGATAGGCTCGTCATCGGGTGTGTCCGAGCAATGTACAACCAAGTGCTGAATGGCGGCAGGTTCAAGCATGAGCGCAAGTGTCGTTAGTTATTCCAGAAACACCATATTATCTGATCTAGTCAGGCGGACATGGCCTTTGACCCTTTAGCGCTGCTTGTATTGAGTGGGACAATACGCGCGCAGCACGCCCTCAGGCCGCTTTGCCACATGCTTGGTGCTGCGGTTGTTTACTCGCTTTCGCCACAGCCGGAACGAGCCAGGTTTCATATGCGTGCGCATCAGCTTGATAACCTGCTGCTCGCTGACTCCAAAACTTGCGCTGATAGCGTCAAACGGCGTGCGATCCTCCCACGCCATCTCAATAATACGGGACAGTTCGCTTTCCGAAAATGTGGGGAGTTGTTTGCTCATATAAGGCTATACGACGTCAGCGGTAAGCAGATTAGGAAACGTCATGCTGTGTATCTGCATACCCAAACTGCGAAGCAAGCGACCTGTTGCCTGCGTGGGTGCACCTGATGTCATTATTGCCAGATCCTTATTCTGAGCGCCATCAAACAGTGAATCTGCCACTGGCGGGTTGCCCAGTTCACGCATAAGCACGCGATAGGCCTGCTGTGCTACGGCTGGCGCAGGATCTAACCAATCAACTGGCCAAGGTGCCACCTTGCGCATCTCATTGACCAGAAATGGATAATGTGTACATCCTAGAGTCACGATATCTGTTTTACGATGTCCATCCTGAACAAAGCAAGCGCGTATTTCATCGCCAAGAAGCTGCATGTCTATGGGCTGCAGCTGCATGTGTACCTCTGCCATACGAGCTAGCTGTGTGGCACCCACAAGGTTAACCTCACATTGACTGCCAAATTCACGTATCAAATTCTGTATGTAGGGTCGACTTACCGTGCCAGGCGTTGCCAGCACACTCACCAGTCCTGACGCCGTGCGTTCAGCAGCAGGTTTAATGGCAGGAACAATACCGACAAACGGAATGGCAAATCGCGCGCGCAAGGCAGGCATTATTAAGGTAGATGCCGTATTGCAGGCAACGATGGCGATTTTAGGATCGAAGCGCTCGATTAATGTGGCAAACAATCCAACCATGCGTTGCGTTAGCGCTTGCTCCTCCCAATCTCCATAAGGGAAACCTGCATCGTCTCCAACATAGACAAACTGCTGCTCGTGCATTAGTAGCCGTGCTTCACGCATCACGGACAAGCCACCAATGCCCGAATCAAACACCAATACACTCATGGTTTATAACTGCGCTGCATTACATTCTTTACTCGATGAAAGCCACAATAGCTTGAGTAGGATACCCCACGCAACGATAACAATCGAGCCAGCGTGACTCAGTGCCTACCGTGCAATCTCCTACCCACCGATAAAAGACATTTCCACTTTTGGACGCAGTACAGCCACCTGGGTGCGCGTTTCGGAATACTGGTCCGTGCGCAAAGACCATAACTTTGACAGTTCTTCTACAACACGTTCCTGGCCTTGCGACTCTCGTAACGCTGGACGCAGGTCATGCCCAGAGCTTGCGAACAGGCAAGTATAGATACTCCCCGTAGCGCTGAGTCGCGCCCGCGAGCAATCTCCACAGAAGGGGGCCGAAACTGAAGAAATAATGCCCATCTCACCACCACCATCGCGGAAGCGCCATCGTTTAGCGACTTCGCCGCGGTAATTAGCTTCAACTGGGTCCATCGGTAACTCAGCATTGATTTGTTCAGCAATCTGGGCGCTGGTAACCACGTGAGACAGATCCCAGGCATTACTGTTACCAACATCCATGAATTCGATAAACCGAAGAATGTTGCCAGACTTGTGAAAATATCGGGCCATGGGCAAAACGCTGTGATCGTTCAAACCCTTCTTGACGACCATGTTGACTTTGGTATCAACGAAACCCGCCTTTGCCGCATTGTCGATACCGTCTAGAACATCCTGCACGCTTACGTCCACATCATTTACGCGCTTGAAAGTCTCATCATCGATAGCATCGAGACTCACGGTGATTCTTTGTAGCCCTGCCTCTCTTAGAGAGCGAGCCCGCTCTGCAGTTAGCAGTGAGGCGTTGGTTGTCATACTGATATCAGTAATGCCTGGCACCTGCCTGATTTGACTGATCAATGCTTCCAGATCACGTCGCACCAAAGGCTCTCCACCGGTAATGCGAATTTTACTCACACCCAATTGCGCTGCTGCTCGAACAACCTGCTCGATCTCTTCAAAGGTGAGTAGTTGCGCACGCGGCAAAAACTTATAGTCTTTGTCAAAGACCTCCTTAGGCATGCAGTACACACAGCGAAAGTTACATCGATCGGTAACCGATATCCGTAAATCTCGAAGAGGGCGATGTAGTAGATCAGTAACCTGAACTGGATCGCTCATCAGCCACCCCCTCGTTGAAAGCGCAAATCAAAGTAAGCTTTAAATGCCAGCTGCTGCTCCAGCTCTACCTCTTCAAATCGAAAACTGACGACAGAATAAGGTAGACATACCGAGGCTATGCGGCGCTCTTGAGTGGGGCCCAGATGAATATGCAAGGTTCCGTTGTACAGCTTGGCGTGCACATTGTCGTCTTTTGTTTCGTACACATGCTCGCCCATGGCTCGAGGCAGCAGGCGCCAGAAGTCGTCGTGGGTCAGACCCATTTCCCGACTGTACTCAATAACTGGAATACTCATAGTGTTAGTGTAGCCACACAGCATGCTCGTTGAGCTATTTGCTCAACCTGATTGTGATTTGGATGTGAACAGGTCATCAGTTTTTCCTT
Organism: Granulosicoccus sp.; assembly: GCA_023301725.1. Taxonomy (GTDB): domain Bacteria; phylum Pseudomonadota; class Gammaproteobacteria; order Granulosicoccales; family Granulosicoccaceae; genus Granulosicoccus. Next base: position 6,348 of record JALZUD010000077.1, read on the forward strand.
ATCCACCCGCCACCGGCGGCCAGATAGCCAGCACATCATTCTCCTTTAGCAATTGCCTCTGATCGCGTTCAGCCTCGCCATGAAACACGCCATTGACAAGCACCAGGTGCGCAAGCTCTCGTGGCACCCTGAACTGATCAACAATGTCGTTTAGCGACGCATCATCCGCAACCTCTATCTGTATGGCATTCCTTACCGCACCGGTGGGCAGTAGATGTTGCAGTGTTGCGTAAAGCTTAAAGGTGATTTTCATGTTGATTACTTAAATTACCGGCTAAGTCGTTCTTGTCATCAGTTTATCAGGCGGCTCCCATGGCAACATGTTGGGATTGAGCACTGGCAAGGTAGGCTTCAGAAATCCGATTAGGCTCGTGCATTAGCTTGTCTTTCCACTCACCTAGATGAGCTCCAGTTTGTATTAGTCCACGCATGACACCCACGTGTTGCGTCATTCCCAGACTACTGGCACCGACCAACACGTCACCTTTGAATTGCAGATTCAGGTATTTGAAGTTTTCAATATCTGACATCTCGGCGGTATCCCCTCCGTCAACACCCATCCACATACCAAACGATGTTGATATGAGTCCAACGGTATCCAATACGTTCATGTTTAAGTTACCAGGGTGAGGCGTGCGATTGCCAAACACCATATTGCTGGCAGCCAGCTTGCCGTGCTCCACGGCGGTGGGCTGTATAGCTTGGACATAGTAATCACCGGTGGACAGATCACGACCTTGCGCAACATCACCCGCGGCAAATACGTCAGGCGCTGAGGATTGCATAAAATCATCAACCACGATACCCATGTCAACATCGATACCACTGCCCTCTAGAAATGCCGTGTTAGATCTCACACCCGTTGCACAAATGACGACGTCGGCAGGTAAGACTTGGCCATCCTTAGTGTTCACTGAGAGAGCACTATCAGCCGTACTGGCCTCAATACTCGATACGGTGGTTGAGGTAAGTACCTTGATGCCTTTGGCCACACACCAGTCCTTTATCATGGTGCCCATCACCTCGTTGGTCATTCGCGACACCATGCGATTTTCCATTTCGACAACAGTCAGATCAACACCCCGTGCGGCAAGCGCCTCTAGAATGATGCAACCGATGAATCCTGCGCCCATCAAAATAACCTTGGAGCCAGGCTTTGTTGACTCAACAATTTTGTGAGAGTCGGCAAGAGACCAACAGTTATAAACATTCTCAGAATCTATGCCCGGGATAGGTGGGCGAGTGGCAGTAGCACCCGAGGCTACCAGCAACTTGTCGTAATCGATGGTGTCTCCACCCAGCAAAGTAATGCGTTTGGAGGATGTATCAACGCTGCTCGCACGGCCGCTCTTAAGCGTGATGTTTAATGACTCAAAGTGGTTGGCATTTTTACGCAAGTAGGTGCCTTCGGCCTCGATATTACCTACTAGAAAATAGGGCAATGCCATGCGTGAATAAGGCGGTACATCTTCAGCCACAAGCATTGTGATCTGCCCGTTAGGATCAAATTTGCGCAGATGTTCTGCCGCATTGACACCCGCAGGCCCCGCACCAATGATCACGTAATGCATTCTTTAATCCCTCAACGACCTTGCGTTAACTTTCTAAACGACCAAGGGCGCAGACTAGCTGCGCCCTTGGCTTCTCTAACGCAATGGTACAAACATCAGTTTGCTATCCACTGCGTTAATTTAATCTGACCAAAAGCTTGCGCAGCGCACCTTAGCTTGGTTGCGCGCAAACTTCTGGGTGAACTCAACTTGGCAAAGACCACTTCTGCCGGGTTTCGTCCGTCATGGAACCATCAACCGAATAACCGCGCAACTGGTAATACTCTGGCAGCATTTTATCCAGTTCGCAAACGCGACCCTTTGCAGGACCCACATTAGCGCCGTCCTTGAGTAATCGAGAAGGTAGAGTATCGTCAGCACCTGTAATACCTGCCTTCTGGTTGAAATCTTTTTCAAGATTCCAGATACGCTCACCCACTTCCATCATACGGTCGGTAGACCAGTCACCTTCACAGGCAGCATCCACCTGTGGGGCGATATCGTCCATTGTCCAAGCGAACGTGGTGAATACACAGAGACCAGCCGAATCGACCGCAGCTGTCGCATCCTGGAAGGCTTTAACAAGACCTGCCTTGCCAGCTGACTCCAGTGGGTCAGTTTTTTCCGGAATACCCAGAATTTCAGAGGCAACAGTATAGCCGCGTAGGTGGCAAGCACCCCGGTTAGCTGTGGCGTACGCCAAGCCCATACCTTGAATGCCGCGTGGATCGTAAGCAGGGAATTCCTGACCTTTGACGGTCATGGACAATTCTGGACGCCCGTACTTTTCGCAAAGTCGCTTTGAACCTAAACCTAGATCAACACCAAAGCCTTCGCCTTTTGCCGTGATCTCAGCAGCCCAGCAAAGAGCCTCGGCAGATCCGAACTTCAGTTCGACACCATCGGTGTGTTCGGTGGTGATCACACCCTCTTCGAACAACTCCATCGCTGCAGCAACCGTACACCCGAATGAGATAGGGTCCATGCCGTCTTCGTTGCACAGGAAATTAACGTAAGTGAGTGCATCGATATCATCGACACCTGTATCTGGCCCCAGAGCCCATGCTGCCTCGTATTCGAGACCACCAGAGTTCACCCAGTATTCAGGTTTATCCTTGACCGAGAAGTGTGTTCTGTCGATCGTTGAGATTCGGCCACAGGCTATGGTGCAGGAATAGCATGCACCGTTGGTGGTCAAGTTTGGCTTGCCGTCGCTTTTGCGCGGCTCATGCATAGCCTCGCCGCCAACATCTGCGGCACCTTCGAATTGAGTCTCGCGCATGTTGCGTGTTGGCAAAGCGCCCACTTCGTTGATCACGTTCATGAGCACCTGAGTACCGTAGGCAGGTAGCCCTTGGCCAGTAACTGCGTTCTCGGCAAGTACTTTCTTGGCGTCTTTAGTGACTTGCAAAAAGCGTTTCGGATCACTGATACCGCCAAGCCCTAGTGTGCCTCTTACGATAACCGCTTTGAGATTCTTGGAAGCCATGACCGTGCCTACGCCTGAACGTCCGGCAGCGCGATGTAGATCATTGACAATGGCCGAATACAAACAGCCCTGCTCTGCAGAACGTCCCACACAAGCGATTTTCACTTGCGGGTCCTGGTGCTTCTGGCGCAGCATTTTATCTGCCTCCCACACCGACTTGCCCCACAGATCGTCTGCAGGCATGAGCTGGGCCACATCATCTTCGATGTTCAGATACATGGGAGAAGCCGCCTTGCCTTCAAAAATGATCATGTCCCAGCCGGCAAACTTGAGCTCTGCTCCAAAAAAACCACCTGAGTTTGAGCAAGCAACCGTACCCGTTAAAGGGCTTTTGCAAACCACCGAATAACGGCCACCAGTGGACGCAATCGTGCCGGTTAGTGGGCCGGTTGTCATGATCATCTTGTTGTCAGGGCCCAATGCATCGCAGGCCGGGTCAATTTCATCAACCAGATAGCGCGTGGCCAACCCTCGCTGACCAAGGTAGTCATGAGCCCACTGCATGTTAAGTGGTTCTTCTGTGACTGTTCCGTTAGTGAGGTTTACGCGCAGTAATTTTTTAGTCCAGCTCATAGTGTCTGCTCCCTTACGCCCCAGCGTTATCAGTTTTAGAGGCCCATGCACGCATTTTGTCTAAACCCGTTGCATTGGCATCCACATAAGTAATGGCTTGCGTTGGGCAGGCAGAAACGCATTCTGGATCGCCACCGCATAAATCGCACTTGACCACCTTGCCAGTAGAGGTGTTGTAGTTGATGGTGCCGAATGGGCAGGCTATGGTGCAGACCTTACAGCCAACACAGATATCGTCCAGGACGTCTTTAGAACCATTGGTCGGGTTTAGAACAATTGCATCAACTGGACAGGCTTGCATACACCAAGCTTCGTCGCATTGGGTGCAGGTGTAAGGTACAAAACGGCCTTCATCATGAAATGTAAAGACCTTGATTCGCGATTTCGAGGGATTAACCATACCCTCGTTGACTAAAGAACATGCTGACTCGCATTGCAGGCAACCGGTGCACTTGCCCGGATCAATGTGCAGGGATTTCTGCATTATTCTATCTCCGTATGGTTTTCTCATGACAGGCAGTAGATAATCGACTGCCGCTCTAGAGCATACTGCTAGTTGAGTGGGCTGGCAACCATTACGCAACACAACCATGAATTTCATTCATCAATAGACTACTTTTTGAGATCCATTAATCGATGTTTTCATCAACTGTGCGTAAAACGGTCGGTTTTAACCGACGTGTTGCTCTATGAAAGGCCTATTCGCACTTGCTGTGGCCTATGTGCTGTCGCAATTTTATCGCTCGTTTCTGGCGGTTCTTACCCCACAGTTGGGGACAGAACTGGGAGCGGGAAAGGCTGATCTGTCACTCGCCTCCGGACTGTGGTTCATCTGCTTTGGGCTCATGCAATTCGTGGTTGGCGTGGGCTTGGACAAATACGGACCAAAACGCACGGCGGCCTATATCTTTGGCATTGGTGCCACCAGCGGCGCTATTGTGTTCGCCACAGCCCAGTCTCCTATGGCGATTGTCATAGCGATGTGCCTGATTGGTATCGGCTGCTCGCCTGTGTTAATGGCCTCATTGTTTATTTTTGCTCAACGCTTTAAACCCAGCACCTTTGCAGTGATGACGTCTTCGCTGGTCGCTTTTGGCAACACCGGCAACGTCATTGGCGCAAGCCCGCTTGCCAAGGCTGTCGATATGTATGGTTGGCGCGAAGTGATGTTTGCACTGGGTGCGTTCTCTTTGTTAGTTGCGCTGGCCATCTACTGGTTGGTGCAAGATCCAGTTATCGAAAAGCAGGATAAAAGTGGATTGGAAGGCTATTTGTCTTTGCTCAAACTGCCTGTACTGTGGCCCATTATGATTATGACGCTGTTGTGCTACGCACCAGTTGCCGGCATACGCGGTTTGTGGGCAGGCCCGTATTTGAACGACATGTACAACGCCTCTGGCTTGATAATAGGTCAGGTGACATTGTTTATGGCTATTGCCATGATTGTGGGTAGCTTGGCATATGGACCAATGGATCGCTTGGCGAATACACGCAAGTGGGTGATTTTTACCGGCAACGCTATTGTGCTAACGATGCTACTCATACTGATCGCTAATCCCGTCAGCAGTATTAACATGACAACCATCCTGTTTGTAGTGATTGGAATCACCGGCACCAGCTACGGGGTATTGATGGCACATGGCCGTGCTTTTCTTCCTACTCATTTGATAGGACGTGGTGTCACCTTGCTCAATTTTTGTTCTATTTTTGGCGCAGGTATTATGCAGTTTGCCAGTGGGCAGATTATTGAGAGACAAGACGACCCGAGCTCGCCGGAGAGCTATCAGTTGTTGTTTGCTGTTTACGCGGTTGTGCTGGGTACCGCACTTGTCGTGTATTTGTTTTCTCGAGATGCTAAGCCTAAGACAACCTTGTGAACTGAATAGGTAGCCTGATGAATCATCGCCGTGTTTTGTTGTTAACGATTAGTGCTTTCATTTTTCTATGTACGCCTTTTGTTGCCGCGCAGGATGGTGAGCCGGTAGATGCCTCACGACTAACCCTACTCAGCTCTGTTGAAATTGAAGAGCTACTCAGCGGCAACACGGCCATTGGTGACTGGTCAGGCACTTTGTATAGGCAGGTATTTCGTTCGAACGGCGCAACCATTTATCTGCCGGAAAACACACGAGATTCACTGGGCGAGTGGCGTGTTATCGCAAGTACCAACACCTATGAGAGTCGTTGGGAAATGGGTGGGTGGGCGAGTTATTCGATAGGTCGTTTGGGGATGCGGTATTTCTGGATTGGCTCGTCTTTGCCACCGCAGGAGTTTGCGGTATTGGCGGGGGAACGGTTGTTTCGTTGAATAAAACTAATGGTGATCATTCAGTGTAATCCCCCATTTGGTACCGACCGGTACGTCGCCAGTTGCCACTAACGCTAACTGCACGATGATCTTTCATACGGCCTTTCAGCGAATGCAGTCTGAGTGCTGGCAGGTCCAATATTGTTGCAATACAATTGGCGACACTCCAGCAGGTGGTTCACGAGACTACAACTTCGATCAACTGTTATCTGACACTTTTCCATTGTCCATATTGTGTAAACTTGAAGGCACAGAAGGAGGGTGAGGATTTCAAATAGTGCTTTCTGGTGCATCAATTTTATCTACAGGAATTCAGACAACCTCTCAAATTGTCATTCAGGAAACTGAGACACACGTTGACACTTAAACATTTCCCAACATGAACGATGCCAGGGTTAATTAATTGACTGCTATGTATCTAAGGGCGCTGTTATTGCTGATTTTGATTGGTATCAGTGGTTGTAGAGACGAATCCAAAATTGTTTTTAATGAATTCTTATCTACACCGATTGAAATAAGCGCCGGTAAGCAAGGAAAGAACGTTATAGGATTAAAACTGAGCACACAAGGTTCGATATCAACCTCCGTTGAGATGCGTATTGGCATCGAAGGCTATGTGTACAAGACTATTAAGATTCCTTCGAGCGGAAGTTACAGCGAACGTTTTGACTGGTATGACTCTCCGGCAGAAATATCTTTCGCTGACACTATTGCGTCAGGTCGGCTGACTCTCCACTACCAATTCTTGATCCTTTAAATATACTTATTGCAGGCTGGTTAACGTGGGATGGTGTGAACCTATATTTAACCCTGAAATTGCACTGCTTTTTGCACTAAAAATTCTGTCTGGGAGATTCGTCAAATTCAAAGGCGAACAGTCCCTATCACCTCTTTAGCTTGTTCCAGTAAGCGTCCCTCATCAATTCTGGGATTGTTGCATTAACTGCTAAGCGGGCTTAGGGTTGCGATATCACATGCCTACCGAGGTTTTAAACCCATGAACAATTCCTTTAAACGTCATCGCTTTCCAGCACGCATTATTCTTCTGGCTGTCCGATGGTATTGCCGCTACCCCTTATCCTACCGCGATGTCTAAGATATGCTCGCGGAGCGCAATATCCACGTCAGTCGTTCCACTATCAATCGCTAGGTGGTCAAATTCGGTCCTGAGATCGCCCATAAAATCCGTACACTTCACTCCCCCAGAACCATGCAATGGCATGTAGATGAAACCTACATCCGTGTATCCGGACGCTGGCGTTATCTGTGGCGTATCGTTGATGAGAAAGGACAGTTTGTTGATTTTCGACTAACAGCCAAAAGGGACGCCAAAGCGGCCAAAGCCTTTTTCAGACAGGCCTGTGCAAACTCTGGCCTATACTCTCCTATGACTATCGTTACTGACAAAGCCCCTACTTACCCCGCTATAGTAAAAGCCATGGACGTTCACGCCTACACCAACCAACCTATCAAACACATCGACAGCAAATGGTACAACAACCGTATTGAGTCAGATCATGCCTCGCTCAAACGCATTACTGATCCGGGTAAGGGATTTCGATCTCTTCGAACCGCCAAAGCCACTCTTCATGGCGTTGAAGCATTTCGCTCAATCAAGCAAGGCCATCTGCGCGAATTCACCTTGAACGCCGCCGCTGAAATACAACTCCTCAATCGGCTGTTCGCTCTATAGATGTTTGTTTTATCGAGCTTTTATGCTTCACAGTTAATGCAACAATCCCAAGATACTCAGTTAGCGCACGTCAAGTCTACTGCGCAGTGACTATTTTATAGCAGGTTCAAGCAGACACAAGCACTGTTGGCACTTACACCAAATCAATGCGCCTCCTCCCAACTATTCCCCGCACCCACATCAACTTCCAACGGCACTTTAAGTTTCGCTGAATCCGCCATCAGTAATTTAACTTGCTCACCCACGCTATCAAGCTCACCCGCCTTAACTTCAAGCACAAGTTCATCGTGTACTTGCATAATTATCCGAGCATCAATTTCCTCTTTAACAAGCCAGGCGTTTACGTTAATCATGGCGTGTTTAATGATGTCTGCGGCTGTACCTTGCATAGGTGCATTAATAGCTGTGCGTTCGGCGTAGTTGCGCATTTGTGCATTACGCGCGTTAATGTCAGGTAAATACAAACGCCTGCCGAGCACTGTTTCTACATAACCTTGTTCTTTAGCAAGAGCACGGGTGTCGTCCATGTATTGTTTAACGCCTGGGTAGCGTTCAAAGTAAAGATTAATATACGACTGAGCTTCTCCACGACCAATGTCCAATTGCTTGGCAAGCCCAAACGCGGACATACCGTAAATCAAACCAAAGTTTATAGCTTTCGCTGAGCGCCGCTGATCAGACTCCACTGCCTCTAAAGGCACACCGAATACTTCAGCAGCGGTTGCCTTGTGCACATCAAGGCCGTTATCGAACGCATACAACAAGCCTTCATCCGCAGACAAGTGCGCCATTATGCGCAGTTCTATTTGCGAGTAATCCGCCGCTAACAATCTGTATCCATCTTCAGCAATAAATGCCTCACGTATACGTCTACCTTCTTCTGTGCGTACAGGAATATTTTGTAAATTAGGATCAGTACTTGAGAGCCTCCCCGTAGAGGCTATCGCTTGATTGTAAGAGGTGTGCACCCGATGTGAATCTGGGTCTATTTGTAACGGCAGTTTTTCAATGTACGTGGACATCAGCTTGGTTAAGCTGCGATGTTGCAAAATCATTTTCGGCAATGGGTAATCAATGGCCAATTGCTCAAGCACATCTTCAGCCGTTGAAGGTTGGCCTTTGGGTGTTTTACGAATTATAGGAAACTGCTTTTCCTCAAAGAAAATTTCACCAATCTGCTTGGGCGAGCCCAAATTAAATTCTTTGCCCGCATCAGCAAATGCCGCCGCCTTAACTTCAGCAATTGTTTTCGATAGAATCAACCCTTGCTTACCCAGCATGTCGGCATCAATACGCACACCTGTGCGCTCAATGGTCGATAAGACATGTAATGCAGGTATTTCTATTTCGCTGTAGAGTTTTTCTAACGATGGTATGTCTTGCAATTTAGGCCATAACACCTCATGCAACTGCAGCGTAATATCGGCATCTTCTGCGGCATAGTGGCTGGCAACATCCACTTCAACTTCGTTAAAGGTTTTTTGTGCCTTACCTTTACCGGCTACCTCTTCAAACTTTATAACTTGAACTCCCAAGTATTTCTTCGCTAGCGACTCCATATCGTGCCGGGTTGCTGTGCTATCAAGCACGTACGATTCCAGCATGGTGTCGTGCGCCACGTTACGCAAATGAATACCATGATTGGCTAACACGTTAATGTCGTATTTAATGTGTTGCCCAACCAAGTTGCGTTGTTCGCCCTCCAGTAGTGGACGTAGTTTCTCCAAGACCGCTTCACGAGACAACTGCTCAGGTGCGCCTTCGTAGTCATGACTCAACGGCACATACGCAGCCTCACCCTTGGCAACGGCGAAAGACACACCAACCACCTGGGCCTGCATATAGTTAAGGCTGGTGGTTTCTGTATCAAACGCAAACAGTGGCGCAGCCTCTAACTTCTCAATCCACTGATCAAGAATCTCCATAGTGGTGATGGTCACATACTCGCTAGCATCTGACGATGCAGCAGGCGTACTCGACACGGCAGCAGCACCACCTTGTGCAGCTCGAGATTGCAGTGGCGACATACCATCGGCCAACTCTTCGCTCCATGATTTGAATTCAAGTTCGTCGTACAACGAGGCCAGCTTCTCTACATTAGGTTCGGCCAATGTCAGATCATCTATGGACTTGTCGAGCTCAACCTGCAAACGAATAGTGGCCAAGTCGTATGACATGGGCAAGTGGGCAATGGCTTCACGCAGCTTCTCGCCGATCTTGCCTTTGACACTGTCAGCGTTTTCGATAACTTTTGTTAGTGAGCCGTGCTCCGCTAACCACTTGACTGCCGTTTTCGGGCCACAACTAGGCACGCCCGGAATGTTATCCGAGGTGTCCCCGACCAGCGCCAGATAATCAATAATCTGTTCTGGGGGCACGCCAAATTTCTCGTTCACGCCTGCAACATCCATGACGGTGTTAGTCATGGTATTCACCAGCGTCACGCTCTCATTGACCAGCTGCGCCATATCCTTATCACCGGTGGAGATAATGGTTTTCAAACCCTTGGCTGTGGCCTGTACTGCCAAAGTACCAATGACATCATCTGCCTCTACATCGGGCACGATGAGCATCGGGAATCCCATAGTCTCAACCAACTCATACAAGGGCTTGATTTGCGTGCGCATGTCATCTGGCATGCTGGCGCGGGTAGCCTTGTAGTCGGCAAAAATATCATCACGAAATGTTCTGCCGGGGGCGTCAAATACCACCACCATATATTCTGGCTGATAGTCGGCAACCAGACGTCGGAGCATATTGACCACCCCTTTGATGGCACCTGTGGGCTGGCCTTTGGAATTGGACAGCGGTGGCATCGCATGAAAAGCGCGATAGAGATAAGCGGAACCGTCTACGAGTATGAACGGGCGCTCGGCAGGCGGTGTCGCAGCCTCAGTGACAGATGGCATGAATACTCGGTTTTGCTTTGTGGATTGTTGCTAGTGTAACGGGCTTGGCTCTGCAGACAAACCGTACACGGGGTCTGTATTCGTCTAATAATTGAAAATCTCTTAAAACTCATCAACCAATGGCCCGCATTCTGCGAACAGTTACCTACACTCAATAATCGACGACCACAGGAACGCACGATGCGACAGCTCCCCACCAATAATCAGATGCGACGCGACGCTCGCGACAAAGCGTTGACACGCGATTCCTGGAAGATTTTCCAGATCATGGCTGAATTCGTCGACGGCTTTCAAGAACTTGCTGATCTGAGCCCATCAGTCAGCATTTTCGGGTCTGCGAGGTTCAAACCTGATAACCCGTATTACAAAGCCAGCGAGGAAATCAGCAGACTGTTATCAGATTCAGGTTTTGCGGTCGTGAGTGGCGGCGGCCCTGGTGTGATGGAGGCCTCTAATAAAGGCGCTTTTGCCGGCAAGTCAGCAAGCGTTGGTCTGAATATCAAGCTGCCTCATGAACAATCCGGTAATCCTTTCCAAGACATCAGCCTGAACTTCAAATACTTTTTTGCCCGAAAAGTCATGTTTGTCAAATACGCCTCCGCGTACGTTGTTATGCCTGGCGGCTTCGGCACCCTCGATGAGATGGCAGAGGTCTTGACGCTTGTTCAGACTGGCAAGTCAAACAAGGTACCAATCATTCTATTTGGCACCACTTTCTGGAAAGGCTTGCTGGAGTGGTTCGAAACAACGCTGGTGGATGAAGGCACCATTAGCGCCGACGACATGAATCTCTTTCAGCTAACTGATGACCCACAATTTGTCGTTGACGCCATCTTTGACTTTTATGAAGGCGTGGACCTTGACAGGATTGTTAATGATTCACAGCTCATGATGGATCTCTAACAAATCAGTTTCACACACAACCTCAAACAACAGCAGAATAAGTTCGGGGTTGTGTGTAGAGCTCTGAGCTCTCCCCCGAGCGCAGCCGCATAAAGCATGACGGCATACTTTCCTACCCCCTCAGCATTTCCGACACTCTTAGGCAAACCAGCCCGCATCGGCAAATATAACGCCTGGTTCACAGAGTTATTTGATCAGGCATAAACCTGGGTGTAAATGACCACACCTTCTGCCGCTAACACTAACGTCGAATGCTCAATGAGTCGATTCTTCGCCACAATTCACGCTGAATTGCGAAACGAGGAAAGGTTTGTGTGTATTAAAACGGACAGGTAGACCGGCAAACGCCGACGAATCTTTCCCGATTACTACAACTGCGGCTACTTGAGGGAGTTTACAGCTCCACGACGAAAGCGATTTTCGTGCGCTTGGTTACCCAACCTGCGCCCGCCATTCACCTTCGAGATCACAATGACTGATATGGCCACGGACGAGACAAGTAAAGCCGCAGATAGTTCAAATAATAACGAATTGACCCCTGAATCCTCACTTATCTCGCACAGACGTTTCACGTACCGCGATACGGTAGATCGGCGCGCGATGAAGCAGAACCTCAGCGACCGGCGTGCTGAAGCACGTTTTGATGAAACTGGCACTCAACAAGTCGATCGTCGGCTCGCCAATCGCCTAGCAAATATAGAAAAATTGCGAAAAACTGCCTAACTTTTGTTATTCCTCCATGTACACAGTGCTGTGCCTGTGTTGTAATTGGCTACAGAGTTTTCTCAAATTTCGATCTGAGAACTCCCAACCATCACATTTCCCGGAGGAAATAGCACCATGTCGAGACGTAAATTCCTAGCTGGAAGCGCCGCAGGACTCACGGCCGTTGCAGGTTCTGGCTTAATTACCTCAGCGCCAGCGATCGCACAATCCAAAACAAAACTCACGGTAGTGTCAACGTGGCCACGTGACTTCCCTGGTCTGGGTACTAGTGCTCAGCGTCTGGTTGCACGCATTCAGGAGCTCTCAGAAGGGCGCATAGAGACAGAATACTTCGCAGCTGGCGAGCGTGTTGGTGCTTTCGACTCGTTCGACGAAGTGGCTTCAGGCAACGCACAGGCCTACATCGGTGCAGATTACTACTGGAAAGGCAAGCACCCTGCTCTGGCTTATTTCACAGCCGTACCAATGGGTCTCACCACTACTGAGTGGTCTGCATGGATCAAATTCATGGACGGACAAGCTCTCTGGGACGAAGTCAGTGGTGAATTCGGCATCAAGGCCTTGCCTTGTGGTTCAACTGGTTGCCAGATGGGCGGTTGGTTCAACAAAGAAATCGAAAGTGCTGACGACCTGAAAGGTCTGAAAATGCGAATTCCGGGACTTGGCGGTGACGTCATGGCTAAGCTGGGTGCATCTCCTGTATCACTACCTGGTGGTCAAATCTACGAGAACCTGGTTTCTGGTGCTATCGACGCAACAGAGTGGGTTGGTCCATACAACGACTACTTCATGAAGTTTTATGAAGCTGCCAAGTACTACTACACAGCCGGCATGCACGAGCCAGGCAGTGCATTGGCTTTTGGTATGAACAAAGAGTGGTGGGAAGGTCTTTCAAAAGCTGATCAAGCGGTAATCACGGCTTGCTGTTACGAAGAGCATGCCAACCAGTACGACGAAGCAACTGCGCGTAATGGTGAATACCTGCAACGCATGATCAACGAGAACGGCGTTGAACTGCGCAGCTTCACTGACGAGACTTACGACAGCTTCCAAGAGGCTACTGAAGAGGTGTTCGAAGAGACACGTGATCACAGCCCACTCGCTGCGAAAGTACATGACAGCTTTGCCAAAGCCCGTAACGATCTCGGCACATGGATGATGAGTGCTGGTGTGGGTTATACCAATCAGCGTAACCGCGTACTCGATCTGTAGTTACTGATCGTTTTATGCTCTGAGGAGCTGCAATCGCAAGATGCAGCTCCTATCAATACTGAATTGTTCTCATGAAGCACGGTCTGTTCATGATATCCCGACTATTTTTTTGCACTTCTAATCACTCCACACGCGCAAATTCGACAGTGACGCCTTTATGCGCACGAGTATGACTTTGCATACCGTTTTGATCGGTCTAAATGGCCTGCTGATGTCGCTTTTTTTTTGCGTGTGGCAATTATTGCTCCAGACCACGATCACCGCCTATGCAATCGGATCAGCAATCCATGCCACCTGCCCTGAAAACCCGCCTCTTTGGCTGGGCAATGCTGGCCACCTTGTTCACTTTTCTGCTGAACACCTATCTCACTGTCGGACTTGAATTACCCAGTGCAGGCAATCTTTTCAGCGGTGATTTCTCCCTGGGAGCACTGCTGCAACTAGGCATCTATGTCGGCGGAATCGCATTTGCCGTTTGGCTGGTATACAGCCACCAAGAGCGCACGCTTCGCGCCGATGCGGAAGCCATAAACGGCTTTAACGCCTTCCTGATTCGTGGTTTCTTCTGGGCTGTGCTGTTCGTCGGCCTGGCCGATATGAGCATCTCTTTTATGCGAGTCCAAGACTTGCTGGGTAATTTCTTCACAGAAGACACGGTGAAGGCCTTAGGGCGTTCAAACTTTCGCGGACTCTATGTGCACTATCCCCTTATCGCAGCAGGCTTCTTACTGGCCGTGTTTACGCGTACTTTAGGATTTCATTGGCTAGCCCTGCTTATTGTTGCTGCAGAATTGGCTATTGTTATCACGCGCTTCATCTTTTCCTACGAACAGGCGTTTATGGGCGATCTGGTGCGTTTCTGGTACGCGGCTTTATTTCTGTTCGCCAGCGCCTACACGCTTCTGCACGAAGGCCATGTGCGTGTTGATGTGTTTTACGCAGGCCTTGCTCGCCGCACCAAAGGACGTGTCAACAGTATTGGTGCAGTTGTGTTTGGCATGGCCTTGTGCTGGACCATTCTCATTATTGGCCTAAAAGGCAAGGCTTCGATCATTTACGGCCCACTAGCCAGCTTCGAAGTATCGCAATCGGGTTTTGGCATGTACACCAAGTACCTCATGGCAGCCTATCTTGGCGTGTTTGCCATCACGATGCTTATTCAGTTTGTCAGCCAGATGTTTGAGTCTCGTGCAGATACCCGTGATGATCCAGGTGGGCGAGAGCCACCATCTGAAGATTTTGCCACTTCCTGATCAGCTGACAACCGGACTACATTACTCATGGAACTTCTTTTTCTCGCCATTTTGCTGATCACTCTGGCCGTGGCTCTAGGCTCGGGTTACCCCGTCGCTTTCGCCTTGCCTGGTGCCGCTATTTTCACCATCTCATTGGCAGCTGCCAGTGGTTACTTCTTTGGTGGCAGCCCCGACGCCTACTTCCACTCCGGCGGCCCCAGCCAATGGCTCAGCGCGGGCATTACCAATTTGCGCGGAATTTATTGGGAGGTTGAGCGCGACACGCTCATTGCTATCCCATTGTTCATCTTCATGGGCATCATGCTGCAACGCTCAAAAATTGCTGAAGATCTTCTAATCACCATGTCTCAGTTGTTCGGACCTGTACCTGGTGGTCTAGGCATATCAGTTGTGTTTGTTGGTGCGCTGCTAGCCGCAACCACCGGCATCGTTGGTGCGACAGTTGTTGCCATGGGATTAATCTCCCTGCCCGTGATGTTACGCAATGGCTATTCTCAATCATTAGCCACTGGCACCATCGCAGCCTCAGGAACACTCGGCCAGATTATTCCACCGTCAATTGTTTTGATCATTCTGGCCGATCAGCTCGCCAGTGCTACTGATCAGGCAGCCACAGCCCGCAAAGCGCTCCACAAGGCGGCAACGGGTGAGATTTCAATGCCATCGGAATTCGCTGTCACATCAACCAGTGCCGGTGAGATGTTTCTTGGCGCGTTGGTTCCTGGCTTGGTGCTGGTTGGTTTATATATGACCTACATACTGGTCTATGCCATGCTGCGACCAAAGAAGGCTCCCCCCGTTCGTTTCGAGGGCGCCTACGACGGTCGATTTCTGCTCAAGGTAGCAGGCACGCTGATTCCGCCATTGGGCCTAATCTTCTTGGTTTTGGGTTCAATCATTGGCGGAATAGCCACAGTTAACCAGGCAGGAGCCATCGGTGCTGCCGGTGCTCTCATCATGGGCAGTTACAGACTCAAAGAAGGTCCGCGAAAGTACTGGCCTGCCATTATTGCCGTCGTCGCCCTCATCGGCATTACGGTGTCGCTGTCACTTAACGACACGAACATTCAGAGAATAGAAAGCGCCGAGGATCTCAAGGCCATCTACTTTGCACTTGGCGTTGTTGGATTATTTGTCGTCTCACTGTTGTACAGCGGTTATCGAGTCAATCGCATCAACAACACACTGCACGAAGTTATGATCGAAACTGCCAAAGCGACAACATTGGTTTTCGTGATTCTTCTGGGTGCTGCCATGCTCACCGCTGCGTTTCGCGCCTTTGGTGGCGAAGAACTGGTACGCGACTTTCTCAATAGTTTGCCTGGTGGCTTCTGGCTTAAGTTCGTCATTGTTATGGGCGTCATATTTTTACTCGGCTTTTTCCTCGACTTCATCGAGATCGCCGTGGTAGTGGTGCCTATTGTTGCGCCCATCCTACTTGCTGATCCAGGTGCCAACATTACTGCTGTTTGGTTGGGCGTTATGATTGGTCTAAATATTCAAACCTCCTTCCTCACGCCACCCTTTGGTTTTGCGCTGTTCTATCTACGTGGGGTTGCACCGGCTATTGTCAAAACCGTCAATATGTATAAAGGTGTTATCGCCTTTATCTCTCTGCAACTTATCGCTTTGGGGATTGTTGGATACTTCCCACCGCTGGTTAACTACCTGCCAGCCAGAATGTCGTTACTATCAGAAACAGCACCACCACCGCGTAACCCACGCTTGCAGTATTGTATTGAAGAATACACCTACGCAAAATTTAACGACAACCACGTGCAATTTGATACTACGTTAAGCAATGCGCAAGGCCTAGATCTGTCTTTATTGCCTAGCGATCTGGCAGATGATCTTACCGAAAGCTTCGCCTCAGCCGAAGAGGCTATTGCCAAGCTTACTGCGGTTAAAGAGGCCGAAAATGCAGTGCTTGAAAATCGAGAGCGTTATCGTCCAGTGCATACTGAAGTGAGGCGTATACAACGAGAAATCCAGAAAATGGCTTCGCGTGTAGCCGGTGTGGATACACTGCTGGATCGTGCTCGCGGTGAGGATGCCGAAGAGAGACGAGCAACACTTAACGAAAGACGAGATTTACTCAACTTAGAGATCAGTGCGCTGGAAGACACAATCCCTGCCGAGTGGGAAGCTGAAAATAAACGACACACTGATCTATTAGCAACCGAACAAACTGCACGCAACGAATACCGCCGTGCAGCAGACACTGGATATGAAGCTTCAAAAGTGGCGGTAGATACACTCACTGGAACTGAAGCTTTACAAGAATTGTCAGGTGCGATTGCTGATTTACGAGGTCAGCTTGAAACACAAGACTCTGTTGAGATGGTTGATGCTCTTGAAGTGTTAGCCGATCAATTTGGTGAGATTGAAGGTGCTGATGACATCCGTTCAGCTGTTCGCAAAGCACGAACAGCCATGCGCAAGAAAACTCCGGAGCTTGAGGATGCGCTTAAGGCAATGGATGACGCTGCCGAAGAGTACGAGAATCAAATGTCTTGGCGCACCGATGCCAAAGTGGCGCTGTTTGATGATCTGAGTGACTATGAAAGTATCATGAAAGATTCTATCGGTATCCGACAGCAGGACAGACTGTCTCGAGAGCAAGCCTTATCAGTGGCCGAATGTAGCTCGCATCATCGTGATTTGTCGCTGAAGTTTTAAGCACTGGCACAACTCATGGCATGCGAATGGTGGGCAGCACGACAAAACGCGTGCTGCCTACTTTGGCCTACAGCAAATTCTGATTGAACCTTAGCGGGATATGAGGGAAGGTATACCCTGCGCAGTCAACGATTGACTGCTGTTTTTTGATCAAAGGTGATTGCAGCTGATGAACTACACACTGGGTATTGATATCGGTACCTATGAGACCAAGGGTGTTCTGGTTGATAGCTCTGGCAGTGAAGTAGCACAGGCTTCCCGTGGTCATAAAATGGTCGTGCCTGAGCCCGGTTGGGCAGAGCATAGAGCTGAAGAAGATTGGTGGGGCGATTTTGTCTATGTCTGCCAGACACTACTAAAAGACAGTGCCATCGATGCCCAGCACATCAAGGCGGTAGCCTGCAGTGCCATTGGTCCCTGTATGTTGCCCGTGGACGTACAGGGCAAGCCCCTGATGAATGGTGTTCTGTACGGCGTAGATGGTCGTGCCGAAATTGAGGTGCGTGAACTCACCGACCGTATTGGCGAATCCACTATTGTGGAGCGTTGTGGAAACGCATTAACCTCACAATCGGTTGGGCCAAAAATTCTGTGGCTACAACGACATCGCCCTGAGATTTTTGCAAAAACCTCACATGTTCTGACATCTACCAGCTTTCTAGTGCAACGGCTCACTGGGGAGATTGTTATTGATCACCACACCGCCGCCAGCTTCGCCCCCCTTTACGATGTGGCCAAGCAGGATTGGATAGACGATTTAGCGGGTGACATTATTCCACTTGATAAATTGCCACGCTTGATGTGGTCAAACGAAATCGCTGGCAACGTGACAGCCGCTGCGGCAGCTGCGACTGGGCTCTGTGTAGGCACCCCTGTAACCACTGGGACAATCGATGCAGCAGCCGAGGCTCTGTCTGTAGGTATTGAGCATCCCGGTGACATGATGATGATGTACGGATCAACCATTTTCATCATCTTGCGCACCCTCGGGCGAGTGGCAGACCCACGCCTCTGGTATGCACCTTGGCTATTCGAAGGCGAACACGCCTCCATGGCTGGCCTATCAACTTCCGGCACTCTGACCCATTGGTTTCGTGATCAATTTGCACGAGAGCTGAATACAGAGACAGCATTTGCAGAGCTTGCCATCGAGGCAGCCGAAGCACCACCCGGCGCAAACGGTGTGTTGATGTTGCCGTATTTCTCGGGCGAGCGAACGCCCATTCACGATGTACATGCTAAGGGTGCGTTCTATGGTTTAAACCTGACACATACGCGCGGGGACATGTATCGCGCCCTAATCGAAGGCATTGCACACGGCACTCGCCACGTTACCGATACGTTCGCAGACATTGGCCAGACACCATCTCGTTTGCTGGCAGTAGGTGGTGGTACTAAAAATAAAATCTGGCTGCAAGCAACTTCAGATATTACCGGCCTGGATCAGGTCATTAACAAACAGACTATCGGCGCCAGCTATGGGAATGCGTTTCTTGCAGCGCTTGCTATAGGGCTCGTGGAACGTGGCGACATGGCGACTTGGAATCCAGCAGTGGAGGACGTAAAGGCGTCTAATCACTCTATATATGATCAACATCATGCACTGTTTCGACGGCTTTACGAACAAACCAAAGACATTGCACAAGAGCTGAGCGAGCAAAGCTAAAAACCCAACTTAGGTTCTTATACGTTTTCTGCTTAGCTTCACCATCTTTACATCAAGCGAAAATTTTTTACACCAACGACTACTTCACGGCCCCTGCCGCCATACCCTTAATAATATATTTTTCTAAAAATATAGCCACTATAACTAGCGGCAATATAGCCGCTGAAGACAACGCTGCCATGGTCCACCAGTTAATCCCTTGAGATCCTGTCTGGGAGGCCACCATGACAGGCAATGTTGTCGCATGGGTTGCAGTGAGCAGGGAAGCAAAAAAGTACTCGTTCCAACATAAAATGAGAGACAGGATAAACGCTGCCACCATTCCCGGTAATGCAATGGGTAGTACAATTTGAAAGAAAGAACCCCAAATACCCAGTCCATCAACCAGCGCTGCTTCTTCGAGTTCGATAGGTATACCCTGAAATTGATCGCGCATAATCCAGATGACAATGGGCAGCACCATAAGTGTGTACAAAAGGATTAACCCTATACGGGTGTCGAGTAGCGCAAGGGATTTATAAAGTACAAGGAAGGGTAGCGCTAGTACCACCGGAGGTAGAATCATTTGGCTGAGGAAAAAAAATGAAATATCAGAATTTTTCATAAAGCCAAAACGGTAACTAAAGCGCGACAGACCATAGGCAGCCAAAGAGCCTAAAACCACAGCTAAAAAAGAGGCGGTGACAGAAATGATCGTTGAGTTCCAGAATCGCTTGAGGAACTCTTCGCGCACCGTAGATACCTCTCCAAATAATCGAGGTGAAAAACCCAGAGAATCCCAGCCCTTCCAGCTTGGTGTGAAATCCCACCACGGAATCATATTGCCTCGCATAACATCTGGAGCCAATTTAAATGATGTAGTTAGCGTCCAATAGATGGGAAACAGACAAATTACCGCCCACAAAAACAAAGCCGTGTAGATGGCAGCCTGACTCATCCACCATTTTCTGCGCACTTGCTTTTCACCATCAAATTCTTTGAAAATCGCACTCATGCCGGACGCTCCATCCAACGGCTAACTATTTTTAGAAGCGCTGTAATAAACAAAATAATGAGCACCAGATAAACGATAGCTAGCAAGGTGCCGTAGCCAACGTTTGAGCGATCTCGATATTCACGAAAAATAAAACTGGTCACACTATCAGTAGCACCTCCCGGCCCACCGGATGTGACGGTAATGATGATATCCGCAAGCTTTAACTTGAAAATAATTCTGATCACTATCGCAGTTACTGATACTGGCAACATCAGTGGGAAAATAACTTCCTTGAAACTTTGCCAGCCTGTTGCACCATCGACTTTAGAAGCCTCAATGACCTCACTGGGCAAAGCTTGGAGTCCAGCAAGCAGCATGATCATCATGAAAGGTATGAAGGTCCACGCATCCATAGCCATGATCATGAATCGTGCAATTTCAGGTGAGCCATAAAAACTGGGCTCAAAGCCAAGTTCACGTATCACCCTTGAGATAGGCCCAAAGCGCACCTCCAACATTGACTTACCAATCATCCAGGACACCGCTACCGGGCTCAGCATCAGTGGTAATAAAAACACAACACGAAAGAATTTTCTCGCGCGTATTTGAGCATTAAGTAACAGCGCCAAACCAAATGCAATGACGTATTCAACACTCACAGCCAGAACGTAATACACCATGTTCTTGAGCGCGTTCCAGTAGAAATCGTCATTCCACATTTCCCGAACGTTCGCTAGTCCATTGGGTTGTGGTCCATTGGGCGCGGCAAGATTCCAGTCGGTAAACGAAATATAGAGGGCAAATAGTAGAGGGAATACCACCAGACTAATAACAAACAGAGCTGCCGGCAATACAAATAAAGTACGCTTGCCCTTTTCACCGTTAACAATGACCTGCGCTGCGCACAACGCTGTTGCCCACAGCATATAGGCATAAAGCACAGGCCGCCAGCTATCAAAGCCACTGGCAACACGTCCTGTCTCAAATGAAAACTGCCATGTAGCAAGCAATAAACCGAACAGTGCAGTACCCCAGACCAGAAGCTTTCCAACACGCTTTCGCCTGTTGGAGATATGTTCCGCTGTTACGGTATGCAGAAGATCTCCCTCTACCATCATCGTATCGATTAACCTGGTGTTGCATGCTTGGGGTTTTTTGCCAAATCCTGTTTAGAAGGTTTCGGCACACAGCGCAGGCGCAGCTCACGCCGCGCCTGCTACCACAACTACTTTTCTAGACTCCCAATGACGCTTTATAAACAGCGATCTGATCATCGCGACCAATTTGATCAGTGATCTTTTCCCATGCTGCAGCTATGGCATCTGCTGTCTCTTGAGCAGATTCATAGTTACCCGCATAACCTTTTGCCAATTCATCTTCAGCAACAGAGTAGTACTGGAAAATACCCGGAATACGCGGTTCGATAGCCGCATTCGGGTGGTTATAGCTGTCTGCATTTGATCCAAGATAGTCCTCTACATAAGCTCGATCGTAACCAGCCTCCTCCCACTCATCGAATTGAAAATGCGATTGACGATACGGCTGAAAACCTGACGGATAAGCTGATGCCCACAATGACAAATCTTTGCCACCAAGATGCGCCGCCACTGACCACGCCGCCTTTTTCTTCTTTTCATCACCTTCTACTGTTGCCATAACGTAGACACCCCAACCGATATACGCCATGTTTGGCGCCTCGTTTCGGGTCTCTTCCCAGGCTCCCGCCTGAGCGTTGTAGACACGATCAGATGCTGGGTTAATGCCAAAGCCAACCACATCACCCACAACCGACGTGTCAGAGGTGCGTGCAGAAGAACCTACATCGCCCCACCAACTTAACATTGACCCCGTACCCGCAAGAAATTGTGAAAATGCAGTGGTGCCAGGATCAGCATTTATCTGATCCGCTGGATATGCGCCAGCATCAATCAGATCCATAACATCTTGAATGGCCTGAACCCAAGCTGGATTATTCACCATTGGCTTCATGGTCTCAGGCTCGAACAACCAAGCTGGGCTATTGGGATGCTTCGCATAAGCCGCCGCACGGTTCTCGAGGAAATAGAAACCAAAACCACCCCAACCTTTCAGTGGATCAAGATACCCATGCGCCGGTAAGCCTGTAAGAGGATCTTCCTTACCCACCAACTCTTTTGAGATTTGATTGATCTCTTGCCATGTGGTCGGCACCTCTTTACCTGTTACAGATCCTTCACCAAAGTAGTCGGTTCTGTAAGCAAAGGAATGGCAGTCTCCATCAATAGATACGCGATACGTCTTACCGTCCCATGTACCAACAGGTGCTTTGAGGTAATCAACATAGTCATCCATGTCAATTTGCTCTCTGACCCAGTCAGGCATTTCAGACGCCATGCCCTTACCCAGTACATCACCTTCAAACGGCGCACCCATTTCGATGATGTCAAAGTCTGCAGTGCCAGTGGCAATAGATTGCTGCAAGCGTGCGTTGTAGTCTGCTTGCGCCAGATCAATCCAATTTATTTTTGCACCCGTGTACGCTTCCCATGATTTCAGAAATGCGCGAAACAGGAAGTTGTGCTGGTTCTGATTATTCAGACCCATAAAGGTGAGTTCTACACCTTCAAACTCTCCAGCAGCTACGTTTTCTTTAGTTGCGCCAAGGCACATTTCACCGACTTTCTGCCAATCACTGTCTGTGGGTGAGCCTGCACCAACCCCCGGAATTCTTAGAATTTCAGCACGCAAATTGCTGTGCCCATCAGCAAATGCAGCTTGTGGCAGCAAGGCGGCCGCGGTGGCAGCACTCACTCCTTTGAGCAATTGCCGACGATTCATCTTTTGAGCCTTTAAGATGTGGTGATAGAGCTCAACTTTCATGATATTTCTCCTGGTACTGAAATTTTTCGTTTATTGAAAAATCACATCTGCGTGTGATGAAACAACCCTCTATTTTTTAGCCAGAAAATACCGCTGAAAACTAGGCGTGACTTGGTAGGTCAGGCTGGTTCTGGCCATCAGCGAATTTCAGCATACCCCAGATCACACCGCGGGTCACGAGCTCCAATGAAACCCAACGCATGTAGGCCTGCTCACCTTGAGTGAGGCTCATGCACAAACCGCAGCACTGGACGGGCATTCCGAACAATGCTATTTTTTACTGACCGAGGTTGAGTATCAGCGCATTTTGCACAAGCAAACTGGTGCTAAAAACCTGCCGGCCGATTACGCCATTTGGATCACTCTCTACAAATCACCGAGTCAGGAACTAAGCAATGGGGAACGTCACGATTCGGGAACTACGCAAATCTTATGGGAAGATTGAAGTTATCCATGGGTTGAATCTGGATATTGAGGAATCTGAATTTGTTGCACTCGTTGGCCCCTCTGGCTGCGGCAAATCAACACTATTACGTATGATTGCCGGCCTGGAGCCCATCAATTCTGGCACCATTGCTATCAGCGATAGAGTTGTTAATAACCTGCCTCCAGCTGAACGCGACATTGCTATGGTCTTTCAAACTTATGCTCTGTACCCACACAAATCAGTGGCAGACAACATGGGATTCGCACTGAAAGTTGCCGGGAAAAGTAAAGCAGAAATTGACAAGCGCGTAAGGGAAGCTGCCGAAATATTAAGCCTAACCGAATACCTTGACCGCAAACCTCGCTATCTATCAGGTGGTCAACGGCAACGTGTTGCCATGGGACGAGCGATTGTGCGTGATCCACAGGTTTTCTTGTTCGATGAGCCACTGTCAAATCTGGATGCAAAACTGAGAATTCAGATGCGCACCGAAATCAAAGAGCTTCATCACCGGCTAAAAACAACCACAGTTTTCGTCACACACGATCAGATTGAAGCGATGACACTGGCGGATAGAATTGTTGTCATGCAAGGTGGTCATATTGAACAAATCGGTACGCCTCTAGAGCTGTACGATCGCCCTATTAATGAATTTGTCGCCACTTTTATCGGTGCCCCCTCAATGAATTTGTTACAAGCTACCCTTGAGAATGGCGTCGTCAACATTGAGGATCTACAATTTGAAGGGCCCGCCGGTCAAGGCAATATAAACCTCGGTATACGCCCAGAGCATCTACTACTTTGCGACAAGGGTCTGTCTATGACTGTCAAAGTCGTAGAACCCACTGGCGCTGAAACTATGGTGTTTCTACGTTTTAATGGACAAGATGTGGTCGCTATTTTTCGCGAACGTCACAGCTTTGAGCCGGGCCAGATTATTCAGCTACGGCCAGATCCAGCGTATTTACATTTTTTCGATGCCCAAGAAGGCACTCGGCTCTAAAACAGTAAAGCGCTCTCACCAAAGATCAGTTAAATTAACGGATGTCACGTCGGTTACCGACACGCTGAATTTTTTGGAGAACGTTTTTTGCTAGCCATCAAAAACCCTGAAGCTGCGGGTGACGGAGCTCGAATAACTGCTTTTAGAAAGCGCAATTCTCACTTAATGAGTGCGGCGGCATCAGCTTGTCTGGAAAAAGCAAGTATTGGCCTGGATACTATTCTTGGCAAAAAGCTAGGTGGCGATCGACAACTTTTTCGCTTACGACTCACTCGCTGGTTCCAGAATCTGTACGAGGGCCTTCACCCGGTCTACGGTGCGCGAAGTGATTTTGATGACTTCATGCAACAACTTGTGCACCGCATGGCCACAGCTTATGTGTGTCGACCCGATGAGCTACAAACACTGGATGTGGAGCGCAATCTGGATCCGGAGTGGTTCCAGCACGAAAGCATGCTGGGCTATGTTTTCTATGTTGAGCAATTTGCCGGCAAGCTTGATCAGGTTCAGGAGCACATCGATTACCTAGAGGAGCTGGGTGTCACTTATGTTCATCTAATGAAGGTTATGCAGCCTAGGGATGGCGAGAACGATGGTGGTTATGCAGTTACCGATTACCGTCATGTAGATACACAACTTGGCTCCAATGACGACTTGGAACACTTGTGCAATGAGTTTCGTGCGCGAGGTATTTCTGTGTGTATAGACCTAGTGTTAAATCATTGCGCACAGGAGCATCCGTGGGCGAAGGCTGCCCAGTCTGGGGATAAAAAATATCAAAACTATTTTTACATGTTTGATGATCGCACCCTGCCCGATGCCTTCGAACAAACGTTACCGGAAGTATTCCCTGAATTTGCACCTGGCAATTTCACTTTGGATGCAAACTCTGGGAAGTGGGTTTGGACCACCTTCAATCATTATCAGTGGGACCTCAATTGGTCAAATCCTGAGGTGTTTCTGGAAATCGTTGACATCATGTTCTATCTGGCAAATCTTGGGGTAGAGGTATTCAGATTGGATGCGGTCGCTTTTATGTGGAAGCGTATGGGCACTGACTCTCAAAATCAGGAAGAGGTGTTTGACCTCATGCAAGCACTTCGCACCTGTTCACGAATCACGACACCAGCGGTGGCACATAAAGCAGAAGCCATTGTAGCCCCTGATGATCTGGTTCGTTATTTTGGAGTGGGCAGGCATCACGGAAAGGTTTCTAATATTGCATACCACAATTCCTTGATGGTGCAATTCTGGGGCGCGCTAGCAAGCAGAGATACGCGCTTGATGACGCACTCACTGGGTGAGTTCCCACGAACCCCAAACTCCATTGCATGGGGTACGTACATCCGATGCCATGATGATATTGGGTGGGCGATTGCTGATGACGATGCAAACGCCGTAGGCATTAACGGACATGCTCATCGCTCCTTTCTCTCAGATTATTATGCGGGGGAATTCCCTGGCAGTTTTGCCAGAGGTGGTGTATTCCAACACAACAAAGCCACTGGCGATCGCCGTATCAACGGCACCTTGGCAGGCTTGGCTGGACTTGAAAAAGCCATCGAGGACAACAACGAGCTCTTCATCGATTTGGCGGTGGAGAGAATCCTACTCGGTCATGCGCTCATCTGTGGCTTTGGTGGGCTTCCACTGATTTATATGGGTGATGAACTGGGGATGTGTAACAACTATGCTTACTCTGACACACCAGAATTCGTATCCGATAACCGCTGGCTTCATCGGCCGAAAATGGACTGGCTAAAAGCTGAACGTCGGCACGAGCCTGGCACAATTGAACACAGGCTTTTCCAAGGCCTTAAACACATTGTCAGAATTCGCCAACAAACACCACAGTGTTGCGCCCGATACGATACTGATGTTATCGACACCGGACATTCGCGCTTGTTTGCTGTAGCTAACCGTCACCCTATGGGTACATTAGCGTGTGTCTACAACTTTACCGAAACCCATCAAACTCTCAATCTTACGCCGCTGTATGAAGCCGGGGTTGTTCACGTGTACGACAATTTAACAGGCAAGAACGTTGATGCTCACGAGGGTGCTATTACATTGGGGCCGTATGCGCGTCTTTGGTTGACTTAACCCTAGTGATGCATAGATAAGCCAGCTATTTCTACAGCTAGCCCACCTGTTTTATTCTTCACAGCTGGGCTAGCGTATTCGGCGTCAACGATTTATTCGATTAGACAAGTAAATTTCCGCCGAACAGTAGCCGTAAAGTCACTGAATAAGCACTTACAGCATGTGTGTTTGAACGCCTTTAATTTGTGTGGCTTGGTTGAGTATTTGCGAATGATGCGTGAACACGATGATTTGTGTGGTCTCAGACATATCTGCCAATGCCTGTAGCGCCGCCATCGAGCGCTCGTCATCGAATTCAATTAGCACATCATCGACTATAAAAGGCATAGGCTCGGCGCCTGCTGCGTAGGCTTCTATTGAGGCCAGTCGCAAAGCCAAATACAGTTGATCGAGTGTACCTGAGCTCATCCCTTCAACCTTGACCTTGCCTTTACCGGTTTGACGTACTCCAGTAAGTACAGGTATGTCGCTGTCATTGAAGTCCATCATCAATTGTTCAAAAGAATTCAATGTCAGCTTTGCAAAATAGTCACTCGCTCTGCTTATTAGCGGACCTTGATTCTCCTGCCGATATTGTTCAATGTGATCACGCAACAGTTTTGCAGCCAACTTAACTTTGGCATACTGTTCTGCGTTTGAACGAATACTGGCTAATGAAGCACTGGCTGATTCGGCGAGTAAAGCTGCATCACCGCTTCCATTCATTTTCTCAATATCAGATTTTTCTCGTCCTACTTTTTCAATCAGCTCAGCACGTTTTGGCTCCAGCTCATCTGCAACCCTGTTTCGAAACTGAGCAATGATGGAAGGCAATTCGTCAGCTTCAACATCGTTAGCTTGATCTTGCAGCTCTTTAATTGTCGAGCCGTCACTAACATTTGATATATTCGAATCATTTGCAGAGAGCTCTCTCTTGAGCCCCTGATACTCTGCAGAACGTTTTTCCAGCTCGATTAGTTGCGCAGGATCTTCACACTTTGCTTCTCGACACAGAGAACTTAATACTTTTTGCATGGAATCAATAAGCACAGTACATTCGGAGATATCTTTTTCAGCCCTTTCCACGTCTTTTTCTAACTGAAGTTTTTTCACTTGTTTTAGCGAGTTTTCGGATAGCAGCGATTTAAGCTTACCCACAGCTTCTGCAGACGAAAGGTGATTGTATTCGGGAGCTAATGACTCTATTATTTGAGTCACCTGCTCTTGAAACGCTTCATTGCTTTTATTGACACGCGTTATGCTTGTTTGTCGTTTACTTGCTTCCGCCTGCTTCTCAAACAGTATTCTGATTTGATCAATCAGCTCATTCATCTCCATAGCTAACAGTGAAGCTGGCAGTGTGAACTCTTGCAACAGAGCAACCCAAGTAACATTCCATTCTTCGAGGGAGCGTGCTGCTGCAGAATGCTTGGCTTCCAACTCAACGATATCTGCTTTCAACCGATCCAGCTTTGTAACTTGTGCATTACGCTCTTCGGCTGCCGCTTCAAGATTTTCTGCTGCTACCTCACTGACAGACAACATCGACTCAAGCGATACAAGCTTTGATTGTGATAACCCTAAATCATTAAGCTGCTGAGATAGTAAGTCAATATGCACAGTAGTTCTGTCTTCGAACTCACCAAGCTCTCTGGTGAGTGTTTGAACTCTCTCCACAGTAGTTCGCAATGACTCAAACGTGACCATCCAAGCGCGCATCTGTCGGGGGGTTCCCGGTGTCAGTTGACATGCTGACCATAACGATTGCCAAGCATTTTCTAACAGCTCATTATTTTTAGTCAGTTCAGTTTCATCTGTTGTTAGAGTTTGGGCTCTGCTTTGTTCCGCCTCAAGCTGGCTCTGTAACTTGGCCAGCATTAATACTCTGTCGGCTTCACGTCGAAGCCTGTCAGCCAACTCATCTGATTGCGCTAACCGGTGTTCAAACGTATCGTGTAGCGTAGAATTTTTGCCAATGAGCCCGGCACTTTGTGCGTCTACATCTTCGTTTTGCAACCATCGACGACGCAGAAGCTGCCAGAGAGCGTCTCGCTCTTTGCGCGAACTTAGCATGTCGCTTTCTGTAACAACTTGGCCAACTCTTTCCAGTTCGCCCAATCCTTTTTGTATCTCTAGTAAAGCGTTTGCGTTTGTTGTCTTATCGCTTTCAATTTTTTTGAACTGCGCAGCTTGCTCTTCAAATTTCACATTGAATTGTTCTATTGCCTCAGCCTCCGGCAGACGCAATGTACTCACTTGATCTAGCGAACCGCTCCAATAGTTTAGCCTGGAGAGTTCTGCATCACATCGCACTTGCAGACTGTTACGCTCGCTTCTTATGCCTTCTATGGTGCTGTCCAAATCACCAAGCTTTCTTGAGGCGCTTATCTGATGTCGCAGTAAAGTCGTTGACCCCACAGAGGCAAGCTTATCGAGCTCGCTTTGAGCAGCCGCAAGATTTTGTTTTTTGCTGGCTAAATCAGATTGTGTTTGTTGCAGATTGCTTGAAATCAGAGGGTGCTCTTGCACAAGCTTTGATATACCTGTTTTTCTAGATAAGATCGGTCGCAACGTATCAACCTCTTGCCAATCCAAGTCTGGACGGATTTGTTGCAGAATCGCATGCGCATCACGAGTTAGTTGCTGCTCTTCAGCCTCAAGAGCGGGTTGTTCAAGCAAACCGTTACGATAACTGTCAAGGCGCGCATGTAAGCCTTCGATGCTTTCAGCCTGTTCGAGTAGCTCCGCCTTAACAGACAAGTTGCTCAACTCTACTTGCAGTTCATTGAGCTGCGGGTTCAGTCGGTCGAGTGTACTGATTGAATTATGCAGTTCACTCTCGGCCTGTCGTCTGCGCTCAGCAAAGTCTTCAGGCAAAACCACTACATTGTTCAACTTTTCAAACTTGATCACTAATTCGCGACGCAGACCCAAGAAGGGTAAAACGCGCTGTATTCTCTGTAGTCTGTTGAGCTGCGTATTACACTCTTTCAGATCGATAGTTATTTGTTCTAGCTCAGCGCTTGAGCGTTCCAGTTCCTTAGTGTGAGTATCCCAGTGACTGGATGCCAACGAGGAACTGTTTAACTCCTTCTGTATAGCCGCATGAGTGCTCAGCTCAACATTTATCTTTGATGTTCTACCAGTTGGCTTGAATAAATCCTGAGCTTGTTTATCAAGCTCGGCGAGTACCTGATGCAAAGCACTACTGCCAGAGGCCGCCGAGAACAGCGCCTGGCCAACATCGCCTTTTTGCTCCACGATATCTTTGCCACCTTGCACCAGAGCCTTGTGGTCGATGCCAAACAATGTGGTGAATAGCTCTTTGCTTACACCCTGTATATAAGGCATGAGGCTCTGATCATCCAATGTCCCACCATCCGGCGCCATGAGTGTTTTTTTAGTGCCCTTGCGTCGCACAACTTCCAGCCGATCCCCACCAGCGGATCGCAATACCCCACCAATACGAAGATCAGTTTTCTTGTGCAACTGGTCATCAGCAGTTGTTGACTTAGTGGTATTACTTACGCCGTACAACAAAGCTGTCAGCGCTCTAAGCGCCGAGCTCTTACCGGCTTCATTGGGCCCATAGATCACATGAAAATTAGCAGCATCAAACTCCAACACTTTGTCAGTGAATGGTCCGTATGCCATTAAGTTTAGTTGTTCGATTCTCATGGCTTCAAGGTTCGGCACGCGTTGATATCAAGCGATCAGCCAGCAGTTGTCTGACATCACTTAGCGCCTCTTTAATAGCATCCAAACTGGTTGGGTCGTAGGGGTCGTCGCCGGTAGCCAATTTGGGTGGAAGCTTGAGTTGCAGTGGCTTTAACTCGTTGCTCAAGTCTGCCATGACGGCGGCGTCCTCGAGATCAATGTTCGCAATACTGTTGAGCAACCCGCCTATAGCGCTATTGCTTGCGTAGAGTTCATCAAGCGATACGTTAGGTGTGGTTCGTATGGCAACCTTTTCTATCCAGATTCCCGCACCACCCAATCCGGTAGCTAGAGAACGGTACTCTTGTATCCACTGTTCTCTTTCAGCCAGTAACAACTGATGAGCGTCGGTTCTACCTGTCAAAATAACTCTGACTGCTAAAGATCTGTCATCAGCATTGTCCTGTGCTTCCAACAGCGCTTCACGCAATTGCTCATACACCTCTTCTGCCGTTGAACTCGATGACACATCCAGCGCTAGACGTACCCAACGCATCACATCCAATGCACGGTGTTCAAGCTGTTGAATCACGCCACCTTCAACGTGCACTAGAGTACAACCCTTCGAACCTGTCTCACGCACATGGCGCCCCTGAATATTGCCAGGAAAAACAATATACGGATCATTACTTACTACTTCCCGAGTATGAACATGTCCCAACGCCCAATACTGATAATCTTTTGCTCTCAAGCCTTCGACACTGCAAGGAGCGTAGGGATCGTGTCCGGGTTTGCCATCCAGGCAGGTGTGAAGCACACCGATATTGAACGATTGCGGATCACCCTGTGGGTAGGCTTCAGAGATGTTTTCAGTGACCGCACGCGTGGCAAAACCTTGACCATGGATAGCGACATTCAATGCGTCGATAGAAAAGCTGGTAGGTTTCTTGTTGGAAAATTCATGAACGTTGTCTGGCAAACGTAGCTTGCGAGTAATGACGCTTGCCGCATCGTGATTTCCTGAGAGCAGGTACACAGGTATATCGGCTACCTCCAGCTTGCGCATGCAATTGACGAAAAACAGCCCCGTGTTGTAGTCCTTCCAATCTCCGTCGTACACATCCCCGGCAATCAAGACAAAATCCACCTTCTCTTCAATGGCAAGATCAAGCAGATTTTCCAGGGCACGACGAGAAGCACTCCGAATTTCATCGACCGGTGCACCCTCATAGCGCTCAAGCCCTCTTAAGGGACTATCAAGATGGAGATCAGCTGCGTGTAAGAATTTCAATCGTTTAATGTCCTCACGGGTTTGCGACACATACAACAGCAATAATACCAATATCGCGGGTTATCCAATGAACCGTGAATAAAGTCTCAGATGTAATACAGTGTCACTGCGGTTTCAGGGGGTAGAGCAGGGCTTGCCTGCCGAATTCTGATAGCATGGGTATTAAATCCCAAATAAGTTATCACTGTGCTTCTCCTGCTGCCTCACCATGCATGATTCTCTGCAAAAAGCTGTGACCCGTGTGTTGCAGCCATTGGTGCGGCTGTTGCTGCGACATGGGGTGTCACATGCCGAGTTCAGTAATTGGGCAAAGCAAGCGTATGTTACCGAGGCATCCACGAGCTTTGGCATTAACGATAAGGCACCCACGGTGTCGCGCATTGCGATTGTCACCGGCATAAATCGTAAGGAAGTGAAGCGCATTCGTGAGCTGCCCAGTGCCGTTGATACCGGCATGTCTAAGCACAACCGTGCTATCAGAGTGGTCACCGGATGGCTACAGGATGCAGATTATTGCGACTCGCGAAAACGTCCGCGCGTATTGAGCTACGGCAACCCTGACGACAGTTTCAATCAACTGGTGAAACGTTATGGTGGAGATGTGCCAGCACGGGCCATGCTCGATGAGCTTGCGCGTGTGGGCACCGTTGAGCTGCGCGACGGCAACGTCAAGCTACTACATAAAGGCTATGTGCCTCACGAGAGTGAAACAGCGCTACTGGAACTATTTTCGGTGAGCGCCTGCGACTTGTTAACCACCCTTGATCACAACATTACCCATACCGATAACAAGCGTCTGCAAATGAGTGTGGCTTATGACCGGGTAAGCACAAAGGGACTGGAATACTTTAAGACGCTAAGCGCGGATAAAGCTATGGCGTTGTTACGAGAGCTGGACAGTGAATTGTCACCGTTTGATGCTGACCAGAACCCTGGACAGACACATGCTGGCGAACATCGTGTTGGGCTCGGTGTGTATCTAATTGAGGATGTGGCTGAACAATCCACAATAGGGTCAGGCAATGGTTCTGCCACACAGAGTGATAAGGAGATATCGGACGGTGAATAAGCTGCAAGGAATTTTTGAAATGACAAACAGTGGCTGTAAATACTGGAGCACTCTGGTTGTTTTATGTTTTGCTTTGCTTGCTAGCGGCTGCGATGGTGGATTGTTTGGCACTGGCGATGGCAGCGGACCTATTGATCTAGGTGGGCAAAGTTCATCTGATGAAAATGTGGGAATTGTTGGGGATGAAACAGACGAGCCAAATCCACCTGCTGACAACGGCGATGAGGATGCCTCTGCAGGTGATCAAAATAGCTCTACGCAAACAACACCGGAGATCACCTTTAACAATACGACCCCTGCTGGGTTACCAAATCCCTCCAGCAGCCTACCCGGCGTCAAGCTTGTAAATCTGAGTACGATGGATCTGCTGATTCAAGTGAGTACTGATCAATCTGACGCTTTGGAAGATACAGAATTAGCACAAGCGGGCAATACTAGTAAAACGCAGCTTTTGAATAATACGGGCAACCAGGTATCCATACAATCAAGCGATACGCTAGAAGGCGTACTGAGCATTAATCCACTGACGACAGCATCTGATAGCCTAACTACCGTGCTTGTTGCCACGGGCTCAGACTCAAGTGATCAGGCGCTTGATGCGTTTGTATTTGACACACGTGCGGCTGTTCCCGCAGATAGCACTATCCAGA
Source organism: Granulosicoccus sp. (assembly GCA_023301725.1). Classification (GTDB taxonomy): domain Bacteria; phylum Pseudomonadota; class Gammaproteobacteria; order Granulosicoccales; family Granulosicoccaceae; genus Granulosicoccus. The sequence continues at coordinate 39,326 of JALZUD010000077.1, forward strand.
TCCGAGTTGTAAGCTTGATTGATAATGATGATGAGCCAAACACTACATTAACGTTTGTGTTGGAGCCAACTGCTGATAACAATATTGGCGCACAGCTTATGTTTACCGATGAGCAATTCAATGCAATTTCAATCAGTGACTATGCGCTAAACAATCCGGGCACATACACACTGAGCGTGGACAACAATGCATTCTTGCCTTTTGAAGTAGACCTGCAAACTAACGAGGTGTACACGTTAATTATTACATCCGATGTACAAATACCAATATATCTGGAGAACGACACAGAAGAACCTTAAGTGGTTGTTGTCATTATCTGCGCAAAACATTACCGACTCTTAAAGAAAGACAGTTGCTCAGTCAACAATTCGGTTTGTTGCTTCATCGCTTCACTTGCCGTCGACATGTCCTCCACCATCACAGAATTCTTTTGAGTTATTTCGTCTATGTCCACCATGGATTTGTTTATTCCTTCAACACCAATCGCCTGTTCTTGCCCCGCAGTGGCCATAGCATCCACTAATGCACGTACCTCAGAAACTGAGGCGACAATCTTCTTAAGCGTCTCACCAGATCGTCCTACCATCTGGCTGCCAGACTCAACTTTTTCCACACTGCGGGTGATGAGTTGTTTGATTTCCCGAGCGGCCTCAGCACTTCTTCCAGCCAGACTTCTAACCTCTGATGCAACAACGGCAAACCCGCGCCCTTGCTCACCAGCTCTGGCAGCTTCAACAGCCGCATTCAATGCCAGTAAGTTGGTCTGAAAAGCGATGTCATCAATTACGGATATGATCTCGGCAATTTCACGGCTTGATTCGGTAATTTCATTCATGGCCGCAACTGCACTATCGACAACATTTCCACCCGTCTCAGCATGTCCATGGGCAGTGTGTGCTAATGACTGTGCCTCGCTGGCACGTTCTGCATTGTGCCGAACCGTAGAGGAGATTTCTTCAGTACTACTAGCAGTATTTTCCAAAGAGGCTGATTGCTCAATAGTTCGTGATGACAAGCTAAACGCCGATGTATGGATACTATGGGCGCCAGTCTTTATATTTGCTGACACAGATTGAGTGTTGATTACAATACTACTTAATTGACCTTGCATACTGCCTAATGCCGCAACAAGTTCGCCAACCTCGTCATTGGATATACTGCCAACAGGCGTGTCAAGATAGCCATCGTTTATAGCCAAGGCAATGGTTCTTGCCTGATGGATTGAAGACAATACCTGGCGCGAAATCAACCAGCCAAGAAGCGAAGATATCAACAATGAGCCCATCACCAGTGCAAGAAAACTACGCGACTTGAGTTCAACACGGGCTGCTTGATCATCTGCAGCTTGCAAAACAACCGATAGCAATAAGTCCTCCACCTCTTTTAAACGTCCTATTTTCTGGGTAATGGTGCTGAACCACTGCTCAGGATCAACAGTAAAGTCCCCAGATATTGATGCCTGCGCAGCCATTGCACGCATACGTTCTACGGCGCCAAAAGACTGATCGCGCTGGGCATCATCAAGAGCATCTCTCATCAGAGGATTTGCACTGGCGTTGAAAACTTCCAAATAGACTGATTGTGTATTCACCAAATCAGTAAATGCTCGATACTCTCCCTCCGCGAAGTTCTTCTTCGAAAATGCGGTACTTAAACTTGCCCGTTCAAGACCAGCACGCTCTTTAGTTTGAATGAAGCTAGCGAATGCAGTGCTTGTGTTAGCAATATCTCCAGTGGGACTGTATCGTCCTAGAACATCAGATACACCCAACAACATGGCATTGACTTGTGTATAAAATGCCACTTGATCAGATACATCAATACTTAGCTGATCCACAGAACGACGCATCGAAGTCAGCTGATTCAGACCTGTTTCAAGTGATCTCAGCAACTCCTTGAATTGCGCCTCGAAAGGTGCCGTATCGAACGTTGAGAGCTGATCGCTAAGCACGCTGATTTTGCTATCAGCAGTTTTACGTTGATCCGAAAGGATAGATCCGAACTTACTACCACGACTGCCCAGATAACCTGCTGAAGCCCCTCGCTCCTTTTGAAGCTCATGTAAGGCCTGGCTTGTGTGCTCACTGAGTTCAGCCAATGCGCTAAAGCGTGAAGCGATACTAGCTTCAGCTTTCAAAGATACAGATTCAAAGCCTGCCATTGCTAGCAAGGCAACAGTTGGCACACCAACGAGCAATATAAATTTCTTACGCAGACTAAGGTTAGACAATACAGAAATTTTCATATGAGGCACGTTAGATGACTTAAAGGACTGCAAAAAATGCAGGCGATAGCGGAGATCGAGAAAGTTGCCGCCTCGAATTTTATCTATCGACACAAACTTGTGACATCTGAAATACTTAACTTCTGGTGATTAACTGATTCACGGGCAGGTAGACATTATTGGTGATTGAGGTAGAGTTTTTTGTATTCTCGAACAGCTACTGTGAGCTGACAACAGCGGTCAGAACAATGTCATGATTCGTGTTGGTTTAGTCATAAGCTTCGACCAGGTCATGTAAGATCCAAACAAACTAACCCACGTTTTTAGTATCAGTCACCTGCCTGTATAGAGAGGCGCCTTGCCATGATCAATTCCAGAACATTACTGATTATCTCGCACGCGCCATCGGCCAATACCGCAAGGATGCTGGATGCCGTAGTCAGAGGGGCTAACCATTCTGAGATAACCCAGGTACATATCAGATCTATCTCGCCACTGGACGCCACTTCAGAGGACATCACATCAGCTCAGGCAATAATTATTGGTACCACCGAAAATCTTGGTTATATGGCGGGGTTAACCAAAGACCTATTTGATCGTTGTTACAATTCATGTCTGGAAAACACTCAAGGGCTACCCTTCACTTTCTATATTCGCGCAGGCCTTGATGGCACAGGCACACGTCGCGCTCTTGAAAGCATCACTGCAGGCCTGCGCTGGAAACTGGTACAAGAGCCACTTATTTGCAAGGGCGAATTTGATGAGGTGTTTATCAATCAATGTGAGGAACTAGGCATGGCGATGGCCGCAGGATTAGAAGCCGGTATATTTTAATACACCACGCTTCGACAACCATGAGTCCACACTGGGTACGTGGAAAACACGCCTCTCATTAGTGTTAAGCGTGACACCGTGTTGCCTAAAATACTTTCCCCGCCGCATTACTCCCTACAGCACAGCCGCCAACCGAGTCCCTTGATCAATAGCTCGCTTTGCATCCAGTTCAGCGGCAACATCAGCACCACCGATAAGATGCGCTGATACACCCAGCTCTTGTAACGGGGCGTGCAATTCGCGCAGCGGATCCTGACCTGCACAAATAATCACATGATCAACATCAAGCACACGATCTTCACCATCAATGGTGATGTGTAAGCCGTCATCATCAATCCGCTTGTACTCGCAGCCCTTGAGCATGGTTACGCCTCGCAGCGTCAATGAACGACGATGAATCCAGCCAGTGGATTTGCCCAGATTCTTACCCACTTTACTTTGCTTACGCTGTAACAATGTTACTTCTCGCATCGACTGATGCTTCGGTTTGAAATCAGTAACACCACCGACACTTTCAAAACTGGTATCAATACCCCACTCCTTCATGAACGTTAGGGGGTTAACACTTGAGTCATTCCCGTCATGTGACAGGTACTCAGCGATATCAAAGCCAATGCCACCCGCACCAATAACCGCAACGCGTGAACCCACGTTGGCTTTTCCGCGCAGCACGTCAACATATGACAACACTTTCGAATGCTCGATACCTTCAATAGGTGGAGTGCGAGGTATAACGCCTGTTGCTAAGACAACCTCATCAAACGCCTTAAGCTCGTCTGCACTGTTTATTCTGTGGTTAAGCTGTAACTGCACACCGGTCAATTCAATCTGCTTTTTAAAGTATCGCAATGTCTCGTTAAATTCTTCCTTGCCGGGCACCTGTTTGGCCATATTGAACTGGCCACCGATCTCACTGGCACCATCAATCAATGTTACGGAATGTCCGCGCTTAGCCGCTGTGGTGGCTGCTGCAAGTCCTGCAGGTCCGGCGCCCACTACACAGACAGATTTTTTAAGCTCTGTAGGCGCAATTAATAATTCAGTCTCGTGACAGGCACGTGGATTTACCAAGCAACTGGCTGTCTTCTTTTGAAACACATGATCAAGACATGCTTGGTTACACGCAATGCAGGTATTGATTTCATCCGTTCTACCTTGCATCGCTTTGCGTGCAAACTCTGGATCTGCCAGAAAGGGCCTTGCCATTGACACCATATCGGCATCGCCTTCAGCAATGATTTTTTCAGCTATTTCCACTGTATTAATTCGGTTAGTGGCCACTAACGGCACAGAGACTTCTGACTTTAGCTTACCCGTCACCGAACTAAATGCACCACGAGGAACCATAGCCGCAATGGTAGGAATCCGTGCCTCATGCCATCCTATGCCAGTAGTGATGAGCGTGACCCCGGCAGATTCAATGGCACGCGCTTGCGCAACAATGGCATCCCAGTCACTACCCTGCTCCACCAACTCCAGCATCGACAGACGGTAGATAACGATAAAGTCTGCACCTACAGCTTCGCGCACACGGGTGACGATCTCTTCAGCAAGACGCAGTCTTCTGGATACATCACCGCCCCATTTGTCATCACGCGTATTCACACGGCCAGACAAAAATTGATTGATCAGATAGCCTTCCGAACCCATTATCTCGACGCCATCGTAGCCAGCATCTCGAGCAAGCGCCGCACAACGTGCAAAAGCTTTTATCTGTGCCTCCACTCCTCCGCTGCTTAACTGTTTAGGTTGGAAACGCGATATGGGTGATTTCTTGTCGGTCGATGACACCACAAACGGGTGGTATCCATAACGGCCAGAGTGCAATATCTGCATGCAGATCTTTCCACCTTCCTGGTGGACAGCCGATGTAACCAACTTGTGCCTGCCCACCTGCCAGCGGCCACTGAGCATGCCTGAGAACGGGCCCAACCATCCGCGGATATTGGGCGCAATGCCACCCGTGACCATCAGACCAGCCCCGCCTGCTGCACGCTCTGCAAAATACGCAGCCAGCTTAGGGTAGTCCTGACGCCTGTCCTCTAGACCAGTGTGCATAGACCCCATCAGGAGTCGGTTAGACAGTGTGGTGAAGCCAAGGTCGAGGGGCTGGAATACAGCGGGGTGATGGTTGCTCATAGCGGTGTTTAACTCTTGTTCATAATCTTCTATGCCAGGAGACAACCCGAGAGTCGCGATTGCATCCGATGGTAGCTAGATTACTCTTAAAATTGGCTTAGCGTTGCAAGGTAGAGTTTGGGATTGAACAGTCGGTCTGTAGCTGCAGTTGAAGCATACCGACTGAAGCGGCAGCGTGAGTGTAATAGCGGTTTCAGATCCATGCTTAAAATACGATTGAAATGACAGTATCCTAAGATCATGCACAAAGTTCCAGAATTCAGGGTCACCGAATTGAATAGCGAATTGGCAACATCGAATGCTAAGTGATTGTGGAGTACGCGTGCGCCAAACTGAGCATGCCGAATGTTACTAGGGATATTTTTGGGAGTTTAAGCGATATCGGCAAAGTATACGCAGAGCGACATTTACCTTCCGTGATTGCTAATGTTAAACAACATAGGCGACACATCAATGATGGGATTAATGTGATCAGCACAGGTTGTCATTGTGAAATATCCCCATGATATGCTGATATGAAAAAAAGTTACTTATCAAAAGAATGAAAAGCTTCATCAGTAAGATTAAATTCGCGATATTATTGGTAGCGCTTTGCTCACCAGCTGCGAGTTGGGCAGAATTTAAATCATCGGTTGGCCTTGGACTACAATTCGGAGGCGTGATTGGTTGGCAGGGTGCGTTGCAGTCAGAAAACCATAAACTATACCTAAGTGTCGGCGCACCGGGCATATCCATCGGCTACGGTTTTTTGCCACACAATAAAGTTTCCGTTGGTGTGAACAGCTTCGCAACACTTCTCGCTTTGGGCTATGGAACATTCTTGAATTTTCATTTTCGTGGTCATCAACGTAGTGGTTTTTTAGTAGGTTTTGACTTATTTCAAGCAGCGTTATTCGACTCTGATGATTTAGATGAGATACGTTATTCGATATCGCTTGGATACACGTTCTAGTTGATCAAAACTGATCTAGAGTATCTGTTAAAAACCAGCCTACTGTGTCGACAAGTCTCGAAACACCTAGCAAGCTGATTATTAAAAAATACGGTTTGAAACTTAAAGATCATTAATCAGCTTATACAATCAATCGCCCACATCAGCATCATTGTGTAGATTACCTGTAAAAACTCATCAGGTATTATTCCTGACTAATCACAAAGTTTATTATTGGAACTGAACTCTATTTCAGTTGCTATTTTTAGCCAGTAACTCCCTATCACTGGCACCGATGTCTGAACTTCATATGTCACCAATTAACTATGAAAATTCTCTAAAGCGAGTGTCCGACTAGACTTGACCAAAGCAGATCAACCGAGTCGGCAATAGTTCGTGAGCTTTCGGCGTCAACGCGCAAACTTTTCGATTATTGGTCTATCAGCGATTCTTACTTGCCCACCGGATAATTCCATGGCATCCATTTTTCAGGC
>JALZUD010000078.1 GCA_023301725.1 Granulosicoccus sp.
ACCTACGCGGCCCGACCTACGCGGCCCGACCTACGCGGCCCGACCTACGCGGCCCGACCAAAAACACATTTCAGGCTCTGCACTTTTGTGCCCTTCAGGGTATTTATGCCCTTCAGGGTACAACACATTCCTTTGCACTTGTAACGGCGTTGAGACGCAAAGCACGACATCAGTAGAAGTAAAAACGTTCAGACCTTGGAATTCACATTGCAAAGCCTGATCACGTTACTTATTGCCTGCCTGTCCCTCTAATTTTTCTTATGAGTCTTCGCGCGCAATGCTCATCAAACATAGTGCCAGAAGCAAGGTCGCGAGGAGTCCCGATCCTCCACCAACTGCTGTGGGTAGAAAGGTGTCGCGCCCAAACACGATCAAAAATGCATTGGTGGACATAGCCACAACGCCAGCCAGAGCTGCCAGGCCTCCCAATGTTTTAGCACCCGAGGACATCTTTGCAATGCCAAAAACGAGTGCAGCAAGGCCTAGTAATATCTTTGCTGAGTTGTAAATCATAAATGACAAAGCAACGACTGAGCCTGCAACAGGCCCAAGTGCCTCCAGTTGACCTGCAGCTGCAAACATGGGCCCAAACATAGTAAGACCAATGCTAACTTGAACAACGTTGAGTACCGCACCGAATGCAATGGCAGACCATGCCAAATGATAGTTTTTTGCCTGAATCATAGCTGCTCCGGCAAACGCTGCAAGGATGGTGAACAGAACAGCCTCAAGCCCCCATATTAGTTTCAGTGGAGCATTGGCCTCGTTGATGTAGAGGACGGTATAAAGTGCCTGCGTTACGACCAGCACCAACAGGAGATATGATGTGATTTGAACAGTTCGAACAGTAGTCAATTTCATGGTGGATCCCTTATATTTTTCTATGTCTGGCGATGGTCATAGCGCAGCACTAGGAGTTTGTTAAATTTAACGCGGTTCGCATCAGATTTTTGGCAGATGTCTGCTTGACACTACACGCCAAAAATCCGTCCAAAGCCCGCTTCAGCGAGGATGTACAGGGTGTACTATGTATACGTACGACGCACTCGGACATTGAGCACAACGATGAGTTCCGTCGACAAATTGATACTTGTCAGTCAAAATTCGCCTAATCAATCTCGACTCTGCTTGCTCTATAAAGGCAGCGCGCGAAACACACAGAGTCGTGTGCGCACATTGTCTTCAGTCGCATTATTAAGTGTAAGACGTATGAACCGCTTGTTTCCTTCGACCCACCGCACAAGAATACCCACAACCAAAGTATTTCATTAGTAAAACGGCCACCAATGACTTGGCCATCTATTGTTTGACACGCTGGCTGCAGCCGGGTCGGCCTGCTTAATCATATGAACGATACCCTCGGCCTCACGCCCTCGCGTCAACTGCGAGATGGCAACGGCGAGAATAAGCGCACCACCATTGCAGACGCTGGTCACCCACGGCGATATCCCAGTATGGCGAGACCGGTGATTCGTTTGCCAAGAATATGCACGGCAACGATCAGACATCTTGCGAATACCCGTTCCAATCCATTTGCCCATGTGAGCTACGTCGCAAAATTCTTGACTATTGATTCAATGTTAGTCAGTGCTCGTTTGATCAATAAAAAAATTTGCTGCAAAAAATCAAACCCAACGACGATAAGTAGGAAATCCGCATGCAATAACCTTTAAAAACCAGTCAAAGCTCTGTATCGTTGCACCTGCGATACAGGACTGTCGTTTAAAGGCTCTATCTTTGCGACCGGCACTTGTTTACTTTCCAATCAACCCAAGCTGTAACACTATGACCACTACGAAATATGCGAATTATCCAAGCCTAAAACTAACAAGAACTACGTCTATTGTTCTTGTAGCTGCATTATTAAGCAGCTGCGCAACCTTAGATAAAAACCCGCAAATTGGTGAAACCTTCTCAAATATTGGAGGTGCCATATCAGGTGGCGTTACAAAAGTAACCTCCAAATTCGCACCACGCAGTAAAGCCAGCAACAATGCACAAAAAATTGCTGCACAATTTCCAACTAATCAAATGCCTCACACCATGATGCAAAAACCTGTTGGTGAGGGTCGGCTTTCCTCAGGGTATGGCTATCGCATAAATCCAAAAGGCGTCAGGCTTCCAAAGAGACACAAAGGCGTAGACTACGCGGCTCCAACAGGTACACCAATTTATGCTGCGGCCAGTGGCGTTGTATCGAGGCTTTACGTTAGTACCAGCTACGGAAAATACATTAGCCTTGACCACGACAACGATTTCACAACGGCTTATGCACACATGAATTCATTTGCAGATGGCTTGGAAGTGGGTTCTAAAGTCAGTCGCGGCGACATCATTGGCCAAGTTGGAAGCACGGGTAAATCAAGCGGTGCACACCTACACTTTGAACTCAAGTACAAAGGCGTTTTCATAGATCCGCTGTTCGAAGTCATACCAGCAGAAGTCCTTGCCTCGGATGACACGCAATCTGAAGACACATAGTCTTTAATTTGACAAAAGATTCTGAGCCCGAGCTGTCGTGAGTCAGACAGCTCAGGCTTTGCGCTTATCTATTTGATATGGGGTGTGCACTCAGTATTTGAGGAATTCTTTAATCCGGCTTCTGCCAGTGAGTAAACCAGTGATGGCAGCGGCCCCCACGCGGCGGATGAGGCTGACTTAACACCTTGTTTGGCTAGTTCAGTTGCATTTAATGAAGCTTTTGGCTCTTGCAAAGAGCCGCTAAGCTCTGCGTACTTGATAATAGAAATTGCGCTCCAGTCGAACAGGCTTTTGCTCCGAGTTCTAAACGCAAACCCAAGCTCTTCACTGGCCAGGTCCACGTACCCTGAACTGAACAGACTATTATCCGGAAGCTCGAATACCGCGCCGTTGCTCACTTCAGCTCGGCCATCGTTAATGTAAACCCTCAGAGATGCACAATCGAATGTTAAAGGCGCGCTTAGCCCAGTGGTTTCGCTAGGGTCAAGACCAACGTATCTCCCTAACGATGAAACTCTCTCCAGTGCCCAACCGACGAGTCCGCGATCAATCAATGTTGAAAATCGTTGATTAACTTGCGCATCCGCCATGCTTGCCAGCACATAGCCGTCAATAGAGGAAGCAATATGCCCCAGCGAGGGCCCCTCGCCTTTTAACGCAATGATGGTGTCAGCCGTGCCACGACTTAACACGGTTTGCGCATCGTTGCCCACCCGAATCCTGTTCAGTTCAATGTCATCAGTTTCAAGCTTTAACTGAAAGCCCACCAGTTGCGCTAAGGTATTATTTATTTCCATCGAGAAATTGGACTCGCCACCCAGCAGTGTCAAATCACTACTCTCTATTTGTACAACACCTTCGCTGAGTGATAGCTGCAAGCTGCCATTCGCCACGGGCATGGCATCAAGCCTTATTGCGCCGAGGTGAATTACGGCTTCGCTGCTGATGTTTAAAGGAAGTGCAACCGTGAATAAATCGAAGGGGAACAATCTTCGTTTATTGGTTTGTGCCGTGGGTTGATTTGCATTTATGGCTTTCTGACCCAACGTGCCCAGTTCAAGACTACGAAGCTCTACATCGGATTCGAGTTGGATGTCTGTGTCGTCCCAGATGGCCGTTGTGACGCCACGTAGCCATAACCAATCATTGTTGAAATCAAATTCTTCGAGTGAAAAGCCCGAGTGGTTAATGGCAAACTCAAAGCTACCTCTAGCAGCTGAAAATTCATCAACAGACGGTGAAATATCAAATGCGACTTGGCCCTCTGTGGATTTTAGGCTGCCTGTATCGCTGAGTAACAAATCAGTGACAGTGAGCGTGATCTTTTGCTCATTGCGGTTATTCCAGACGATGTCTGCGCTAGCAGTCAACGCGTTTGCTTCCGCTAAAAACAAGGCGTTTTTAATGTGGTGCTGAACGCTTCCCTGGACTGAATCACGTTCAATATAGTCAAGTTTTTCGATTGATACGCTTATGCTTAGTTGTGCAAGCCTTTCTACCGTGTCCTCAAGTATGGCAATAGCATCACGAAATTGTGCTACATCCACCTCACGTGATGTCTGCGTTGTGTTGTTCGTTAGCCAGTCAGTTGAACGGGTTATCAGCGATGCACGTTCAAGCTGAACATCTATCTCACCAGAACTAGCTTCATTAAACAGTAGCGAGGGTGAAACCGACACAAGCATGTTTTCCATGCGAGCTCTCTGTAAGCCATCAGGGCCATCCGAATCCGCTTTCAGACGAGCGTTAGGAATCATGACCTTGAGCTTGGGGTACAGGCCTTTGATGCGGAGCCCAGTGCCAAATTCTATTTCGCTACCAATGGTATCGCTAAGGATGGACGCAACTTGCTTGCTAACAAAATGAGATTGGACAAAAAGATAAGCGCACACCAGGAGAAATGCAGGAATAACAAGAAGAATCAGCCATCTTTTTTTTATATTTACCACGTCTTTCTACAACTTGTTTGTCGTTAGTCTTTGGCCTATTCAGGATTAGAATTGGAGCATCAGCTAATGCTTAGCGAAGGCGAATGGCTCGCTCTAGGTTTTCCAGTAGATCTGCTGATGGTCGTCCATTGATTCTCATGTCGTTGTCGAGCTGGAAATCCTGAATGGCAGCTTCGCTTTGAGAGTCCATTATTCCGTCGGTTCTCCCCGGCGCATAGCCCAGTTCATCGAGTGACTGCTGAATGCTGACAAGTAGCTGTTGTCTTGGGTTAAGAGCGACTGGTTCTGGAGCCGCATCAGACGGTGTGCCTGTTGTTTCCAATTTTTTATCATCACCTGAAAATCGTTCCTTAACCTGATCTATTGTGCCGCAAGCAGATAACAGTAGGATTGCACTGGTCAGCATAGAATACCTAAGCAATTTGCTTGTCTTGGTTAGCAGATGATCAGTATTACAGTCCATGTTTAGTGTCCTAGATGAATTTTTGAGCATGGTCATAAGAGGGTTGGAGGAATACCAGAACGTTATATTAACAGGCTGCAACATACAATTTCCAGTCTGAAGTGCTTCCAACGCGCAGGCTGTAGAGCGCGGGCCTTAAGAAACGCTGAGTAGTTGCTAATGTCGTTGCAGTCATCGCCTACCCGCCTGTTGCTTAAGCAGTATCGGGACCACCCTCGGCTCTTGAGCTTTCTTGTTGACACCAATGCCGTTGCCGAAGACAAACCTTACGTTGGAGCGGCTGCGAGATTTACGTTGACGATCAATTCAGAACGCGTCCTTAACTACTCTGCCCTGCTCGGTAAACCGGTAGCTTTTCTATTTCATGGCATGCCACACGAGCCTGCTCCACACTTCGCTGCTGAGGCTGATCATTTTTACATCGTGCCGCCACAAACGGACAACGTGGATGGTAGAAACAACCCTTAGGACGATTAATAGGATCGGGTATTTCTCCAGTTGGCGGTTGATGCTCACGACCGAATCCGTCTAATCGTGGTGCCGCATCTAACAGCATGCGCGTGTAGGGATGCTGAGGCGTATCGAACAACGATTTCGCTGGTGCTGTCTCTACTAAACCACCGAGATACAAAACGCCAATCTCGTCTGCCATGTATCGGACAACTGAGAGATCATGGGTAATGAACAAGTAAGTAAGTTCAAGCTGCGTTTGCAAATCACGCATCAAATTTAGTACCTGCGCCTGCACTGAAACATCCAGAGCAGACGTTGGCTCATCACAAACAATTAGCTCAGGCTTGGATGCCAGCGCACGCGCAATGCCAATACGTTGCCGTTGTCCACCAGAGAATTCGTGCGGGTAGCGCGCAGCATCTGCAGCCGACAATCCAACTTGCTCTAAAAGCTCTGCCACTCGTCGAGCTCTTACCGTACGACCAATCTCAGGCTCGAAAGCAAGTATAGGCTCACCAATAATGTCTTCAATACGCCAGCGCGGGTTCAAGCTCGCGTAGGGGTCTTGAAAAATCATTTGTATGCGACGACGAAGTTGGTTTTGCTCTACAGTATCGGCCTTCATCAGGTCTACGCCATCGATGACCACACGGCCGCTAGTAGGTGGCATAAGGCCTACCAACATTTTAGCAATCGTGGATTTACCAGAACCCGATTCCCCAACAAGCGCAAAAGTGGTTCCTTTTTTTATTGAGAAGTCTACTGACTCCACCGCGCTGAGGTAGCGCTTGGGTTCTCGGGATAGCACTCGATTTAACCAAGGACTCGATACATCGAATCGCTTGCCAAGCCCTTGCACTTCAACCAGCACACTCTCACTCTGCTGGTTCATCGCTTATCTCCTGCATCATTAAGGGAGCTTGGTATAGCACTCAAGCCAGCGGGTGTGACGTTAGCATCATGTAAATAACAAGCTACTTCATGTCCATCACGAACGAGTAACGGTGGGCGTGCATCAATACAGCTTGGCATGACATGCTGACAGCGTGCAGCAAACGCACATCCCACAGTTGCATTACGTAAATTTGGCATCGAACCGGGTATTTGCTGCAAGCGCTCACCCTGCCTACGCGTGGCACTGGGGGTGGCTCCCATAAGGCCCTCAGTGTAAGGATGCATCGGTGCTTGCATGACACTGGCGGTAGGGCCAATTTCTGCAATACGCCCAGCGTACAGCACGGCTACCTTGTCTGTCGTCTCAGCAATCACACCCATATCGTGAGTAATTAGCATGACGCCCATTCCACGTTTCGAACATAAATCTTTTAACAAGGTGAGAATCTGCGCCTGAACAGACACATCAAGCGCTGTTGTGGGTTCATCTGCTATGACAAGTGATGGTTCAGCAATGAGTGCCAGAGCGATAACCACCCGTTGGCGCATGCCGCCTGAGAATTCATGAGGATAGGCATCCAAACGCTGGGCAGCGCCGGGAATCCCCACATCCTCAAGTGCTGCTAACGCACGCTTTCGCGCCTCAGAACGAGTGATGGGTAAGTGGGTCAGTGCTGTCTCAGCCAATTGATCACCGATACGCTGCAACGGATTAAGACTTGTCAGAGGATCTTGGAATATCGTTCCGATCTGACGGCCTCTGATTTTCTTCAAATCGGACAGTGGCAAATTGTCTATACGTTGCCCCAGTAAAGACACCTGACCTCCCGCGATACGAGCAGGACGTTCGAGAAGTCCAATAATGGCCGCACCAGTTATCGATTTACCAGCGCCAGACTCACCCACAACCCCAACAATCTCTCCTGCATTAATCTGAAAGCTGACGCCGTCCACAGGTATCAACTTTCCATGCCGTTGATCGATCTCTACACGCAGGTTGTCTACGTTGAGGAGCAGTTCGCCTTCGCGCTTGTTCACTATTGAATTCTCGTTAGTCATCTGACTCAGCGCAGCTTAGGATTCAGAACGTCACGCAACCAATCGCCCAACAAATTAACCGACAGAGCGAGCAACAATAACGTCATAGCTGGAAATAGAATGATCCACCATTCTCCCGAGAACAGATAGTCCTGGCCAGTGCGGATTAAGGTGCCCAACGATGGCTTTGTGGGGGGAGCACCAACGCCAAGAAATGACAGCGTCGCTTCCGCGATAATGGCTAGTGCCAACGATATGGTGGCAATAACAAGCACTGGCCCCATCACATTTGGTAACAAGTGCTTACGTAGAATGACATGTCGAGGGCGACCAATGAGCCTTGCTGCCTGCACGTAGTCTTTGTTGGATTCAACCATTGTGGAGCTTCGAACGGTGCGCGCAAATTGCACCCAGTCTGATAAGCCAATTGAAAATATGAGTACCCAGACGGCCATCTGATCACGTAGCTCTGGTGGTGTTAACCCACGAGCTACACCAAAAATTAAAAGTGCAACCAGAATAGAGGGAAATGTGAGCTGGATGTCTGCAATACGCATAATGACTGTATCGACCCAACCACCGGCATAGCCTGCAATCAAACCCAAAGTGACACCCAACGATGCCGCAAGCAACACAGCAGACACCCCAATGAACAACGACAACCGCATGCCATACAAAATCGTGGAAAAAATATCTCTACCCTGATCATCAGCACCTAGCCAATACACATTGCCCGAACCTATAGCAGCTTCCATTGGCGCCGAAAACCCATCCATTAGATTCAAGCTAGACGGATCAAATGGGGTGTAAGGAGCAATCAATGGCGCAAAAATAGCCATTAAAACAAGAATAAGAAAAACCAGTGCAGATACCATAGCAACAGGCGTATGCCTGAACGACCAACACACATCAGATTGCCAGGCTCGCTGATACCAACGTGGCGGCACAGCAGTCTCGTTTACTTGACTAGTGTTCATCATCTATCTCTTTGCCACACGCAAGCGCGGATCAATAACAGCGTATAAGAGATCCACGAATAGGTTGAGCACCACAAACATGGCCCCCACTAGTAGCAGGTAAGTTGTCATGACTGGAATATCAACAAATTGAACGGCGTTGATAAACAGCAAGCCAACGCCCGGCCACTGAAATACTGTTTCGGTGATGATGGCAAAGGCAATGATCTGACCCAGTTGTAAACCGATAATGGTGATAACCGGTAGCAAGGTATTTTTTAAGGCGTGTGAAAAATTGATTGCGCGTTCAGGCAACCCACGCGCTCTGGCAAAGCGAATGTAATCCGCACGAAGTACCTCTAACATCTCAGCGCGCACGAGGCGCATGATAAGCGTCATTTGATAGAGGCCTAGCGTGATGGCAGGCAATATGATGGATTTGATTCCGGATACTGTTGCAAGGGATGTTTCAATACCTAAAAGGCTCCCCGTGTCCCCTCTTCCAAAAGAAGGCAACCAACCAAGCTCAACAGCAAATATCCAGATCAGTAAAATTCCGATGAGAAAAGTGGGTAGCGACACACCGATAAGCGATAGACCCATAATGCTATTGGCTAGCCAGCCCTCTCGTTGTATAGCGGTGTAGACCCCAAGGCAGATGCCCAAAACCAGAGCAAGAACAGCCGACACCAAGGCTAGTTCGAGGGTTGCGGGCAATCGTTGTGCGATGAGCTCCGCGACCGGCACACCATTTCTGTAAGAGATACCGAACTCACCTTGAACAGCATTTCCTACAAAGCGTCCGTACTGCAGCAAGATGGGATCATTTAGTCCAAGGCGCTCACGCAGCTCTATCCGATCAAGTGTCGTAGCCTCTTGACCAAGGATTGACTCAAGAGGATCGCCCATGAAGCGAAACATGAAAAATGCGATGAATCCAACGACAAGTAAGACGAATGCACCCTGAAAAACACGGCGAATTATATAGGCAAGCACTGGCTATTCGCTCTTTTTTAATGAAGATCGAGCCCGCATTGCAGGCTCGTTTTCCATGAACAACAATGTGCTCATGGATGCACCCTAAGAGCTCGCACAGCAACAGCAAGTCGGCTGTGCGAACTCTTGGCAAACAACAATAAACCTAACAAGCTCATGCTGCGTGAGGCATCACTTCGCGTAAGTCAGAAATTTAAAGTGAGGCTGGTCTTCCGGCTGTACAGGAAATTCTAGATTCTCAGCCAATCCCCAATTCAAAACCTGATGATGAATAGGAAGATAGATCACTTCACTTTGTATGACATCCCAAATCGACGCCACAGTATTCGCACGCTTTTCCAGGTCAACTTCAGAACCTAGCGATACGATCATCTCGTCTACTTCGGCATTTGAAAAACGAGTTCCGTTCCATGAACCGCGAGTGTCCGTTGTGGTGTGAACCAGAAAGTTGAAAATGTACTCTGAATCAAAAGTTGGAACACCCCAACCTAGCATGTAGAAGTCAGTCTCTTTGTTGGCGATCAAAGGAAAATGCTGAGCTTTGGGTTTTGCGTCCAGATTAATGTTGATTCCAATCTGCGCAAACATGCCCACAGCTGCTTGGCATATCGCTTCGTCATTGACATAACGATCATTAGGGCAGTTCAGAGTAACGGTAAAACCATCAGCATAGCCAGCATCAGCCATCAACGCTTTGGCTGCATCAATATCGCCTTCAGGCAAGGCATCAAGCGCTTCAGTCCAACCAGTAACAAACGGAGGCATGATGATGCCTGTTGGCTGAGACTGATCACGCATCACTACTCGCTTAATCGCAGCGCGGTTAATTGCCATGTTCATGGCCTGACGAACGCGTACATCACCAAATGGATTCTTGCCTTCAACATCGTCGTTGACAAGATCGTCATCACCTACGTTCAGACCAAAAAAGATTGTACGATTTTGCGGCGCGCTATTTACTCTCAGGCTATCTGTGCCATCAACTCGTGCCAGATCCTGAACGGGCACATCCTGGATGAAATCAACCTCACCCGACAATAATGCAGCCACACGTGTTCCTGCAGACTGAATAGGTGTGTAGACAATTTCAGTAATTTCATTTGGGAACTCATCCTTGCCCCAATACTCAGTGTTGGCAACGAGAATGGTTTTCTCATCAATAACACGAGAGCTAAGCTTGTACGCACCCGTTCCATTGACGTTGCGAACAGCATAGTTATCACCACCGTTATCAAAATCTTGCGGCACTTCGACAGCGTTGGCGGTGGCCCAGCCCTCGTCCATCATAAACAGGTTGGTCAGATTGACAGGCAATAGTGGGTTAGGGCCATCTGTTATCAAATCGACGGTGAAGTCATCAACCTTCTGGACATCAACCACGGATGTCAGAAGCTCTTTCATCGCAGACGTGGGTGTGCGCGTGCGATTAATAGAGAAAACAACGTCATCAGCGTTGAACTCTGCGCCATCATGAAACTTCACGCCTTCTCGGAGTGTAAAGCGCCATACGTTTGGATCATCAGTAACAGCCCACGATGTAGCCAGCGCTGGGATAATGTCACCTGCCATGTCTCGTTGCAGCAGCGGCTCGTACATCTGATGAGCGAGTGTGTGAGTTGGACCTTCGTTCTGGGCATGCGGATCAAGGGTGAGAGAATCACCCGCGCTGGCCCAACGCAATGTATTGGCGTGAGCCATAGACAAACCGGTAAGCGTCAGCGCAACGGCTGACGCAACAGTTGTGATTGTGGTGCGGTGCATCATCGTACATCTCCTTATATTTCCAAGTGCTTGAAAGTATAAGGTACGTTTGGGCTGAACGCATAGCCCCTAAAACAACTAAATTGACTGCAAAAGCCACTAACCCAGCCTAGTACTCACGCATCGATGATGTTTTTGTGGCTCCAATAAGATTCGAAGTTCAGAGTAAGCGCGTGGATTATCAGGTAACTGCTATTGCCCGATGGATGACATATCCATCGGGCTTGTCGAACCTATTCTGTTATTAGACTGAGTGGTATACGTTTACCTTCAGGCCCAAATTCGAATGCACCGCTATCCCATGGCACGACAAACGAAACTACAGAATTATCTGTTTCCAATATAAATGCATCAAAATTTGTTGGGTCACCATTGGCTGCTTGAACCGTTAATCGGTTGGTTCTGGACGATATTGTAAAGTCAATCTCACCTTGTTCAAAGGTGCTGCCCTCTGGTGCCTCTGCAAGATCTGTAGAGGTTGTCGCCGACAAAACCACTTGAGTGTCGTCGTCAATAGAGGCTCTCACGTTTCTGAGTTCAACCGTGTAGCTATCGGCAGGTATTACGTCAGTGGGCAATAGATCATCAGCTGAAGCTTGCTCTGTGCTGGTGACAAAACTTTCAAGCAAGAGTACGTCACCGTTTGGAATGGCAATATTTGATCTAACCGTCAAGAAGGTTGTGCTAGTGAACACATCAACACCTGTGCTGTCGCTTGTAATTTCGATGTCGTTTCGAACACTTCCGGAAAAGGTTGTTGACGCTCCATCAACACCGATAATTCGAAAACCTGTTCCAAAATCTACATCGGCTATGACTTGTGTTTCTGTGGCGCGAATAAGCCTTGAAGAGTAATTTCCATCAAGAAATATCTCGTCAATATTACATTCTTCAAATCTGAATGTGCCTGTAATGTCAGTTGTTGAGGACTGGTCGTCTTTGATGGAAAGAAGGCGCCCGCCATCAGGACAAAGGTTAACGCGGTTGAAGCTACCTTCGTTGATGTTAAGAAAGCTTAGTGGTGATTCATCATTGATAATTTGGCGCTCAAGTTCCGATAGGAAATCAATGTGACTGAATGCAACTTGAGCTCGGCTAGCCTCTGCAATCGCAGGTATTGCCGCCAAATAGTTTTCGCCAGTGAATTCACCTGCATCTTCAACAGCCCGCACGTTTTCGATTAGCTGCGTGTAGAGCGGAACATCTATGCGGCTTGCCTCCTCGAGAGCTGATTCGGTAGGGTCATTTGAGATGGGGTCAGGCGTGGGATCTGGTGTGGGATCTGGTGTGGGATCTGGTGTGGGATCTGGTGTGGGATCTGGTGTGGGATCTGGTGTGGGATCTGGATCCGGATTAGGTGAAGGATCTGCGACATCGTCACCCTGAGCGTCTGCTTCTACGCCTGAATCGCTAGACGAGCCACCGCACGAAGCTAGTGAAACTGCGACTGCCAATGGGAGCAGTGCTCTGAAGTGTTTCTTGATAATCATTACAGGTTCTTTCCTCTATTACGTTACAAGCTATAATTAAGAAGAGGTATTCGCACAGGTGTTCGTTGAACACTTTTGCGAGCAGCAATCGAATGCCCAACGATGTAAATATCTCGTACCACTGCCTCGGGCTGTTATTTGAGCGAGTGGTACACACATTCGATCCAAAGACGTATGCAAATTACCTCCTTAGGGACGGTATCCGAATACTGAAATGATCACAAGATATGAAATCCTACTCTTAGAGCACTAAGTAGAAAGGCAGTAAAATGCAGTCTGCATTGTGTTTCAGACTACTACTAGAGTCTGATTTTTGGCAATCAATGATTCTTGCCTAGGCGCGCCTCTGCTTAGTTTGAAATGTATTTCCTAACCCATTGCGTATTCCGGTGATTGTGAACACCGACTCTGATTCAACGCCCCACTGTGTGAGGCTAGTTGTCGCCCCCTTTAAAATTGTTCAGGAGGCGGTAGCAATCAGCAGGCTGTATAACCACACAGCACCCTCATATTTGATCGACCATAAATTCATCGAAAAACTCAACTAGCTTGTTCTGTGCGGTGAGAGGTAATACAGTTGCTACGTGTTGGTCAGGTCGTACTACTACCATGCATCCGCTTGAGCGATCTATGCTTCGCTGCTCAAATACATCATTTCCGTCTTCAGCATGGAATATTTTCTCGTAATCTCTTAACCCGTATTTTCCTTTGGCTGGCCATAGGAAATCAGGTAATTCATCCATTGACAGGTCTTGCTGTTGAAACACGGCATAGACATCTATAACCGAATCAACATCTGCAGTTTCAGGCGTAAATTTTCGTACGGGAGAAGAGTCCTCATGCGCGAGAAATTGCACAAGACTGTTTACATCTGAAGAGGCTGAGTAGTTACCTTATTTTTTTAAAATCATTGTGGCAGCTCGTTGTGCAATCATCATAGACGGAGCATTGGTATTGCCGCTAATAAGATAAGGCATATCGGACTGATCAAGTCAGGAGCAGATTGCTTGATTTAAGGATGCACAGAAGTCGGCATGCCGCTCAACCAGAGTAACGTTGGTGCCCCCAGTCTTTGACACAACGTTGATCGATTGTTCAGCAACTTTGGAGAGAGCACCCAACATAGTCAATTTACTATGTTGGCAGATGTTCAACGTCGTCTAACAGATTAGCTCATCAGCGACATCGGTCATATACTCTCCGACGATATCCAACGCTTCTTCTGCGTGAAGATCACTAACCTGACCCTCACCGTATTCATAAGGTCGATTGATATAAGCCGTTTTAAATCCTAATGCCCGCGCTGCATACAAGTCATCATTATGTGCTGCCACCATCATGCACTGCGCAGGCTCTAACCCAAGCATCTGCGCACTGTGAAGGTAGACCTTATCCTGAGGTTTGTACCCTTGCGCTGTTTCAGACTCCAAAATCATATCCCACGGGACTGCGCTGTGCTTAGCCATGTTGACCATTAGTGCTACGTTGCCATTCGATACACTAGCTAAAACATAGTCTTTTTTTAACCGATTCATTCCTGGCAACGTGTCTGCCCACGGTTGAAGTCGGTCGCCTGGATTTCCAAAATTCCATATTTCGCGTTCTTTGAGTTGCTGGTCAGTTGCGATAAAAAGTAGCAAATTCGGCTATTCTCTATAAGGCTAACGCAACTAGTTTTATGAAAAATCAAATCGCTTCGCTTTGAGTCTTGAGCCGCCATAAGCGGTTTCAATCACAACGACATCACCGCTTTGCAGTTGGATGCCGCTAGCAAAATGA
>JALZUD010000079.1 GCA_023301725.1 Granulosicoccus sp.
CTAAGAGCTAAGAGCTAAGAGCTAAGAGCTAAGAGCTAAGAGCTAAGAGCTAAGAGCTAAGAGCTAAGAGCTAAGAGCTAAGAGCTAAGAGCTAAGAGCGTAAGGCTAAGAGCGTAAGGCTAAGAGCGTAAGGCTAAGAGCGTAAGGCTAAGAGCGTAAAGGCTAAGCGGCTCAACAAGGACATAAGGGCCCAATAAGGCTGTCATTCCCTCGAAGATGAGAATCCATTTATGCCAATGCGTGGAATAAAAATCTTCGCACGATCGTCAATAGGTTCGTTTTAGTTTTTTATAAACTAAGTGGCTTTTTAACGCATTGCCGTTCAGGTCAATCTACATCACAAGATTGATCATCGCCAAACTCACCACTAGAAACAAGACCGTCATAAAGCCACCAGCGCGCATGAAATCTGCCACTTGATAACCACCTGGCCCCATCAATAGTGCATTAACCTGATGGGTCGGTATTAGAAACGAATTAGAGGTGGAAATTGCCACAATCAAGGCATAGGTTGCAGGATCTGCACCTACAGTGACTGCAATGTTGACCGCCAGAGGCACTAACAAGACTGTGGCTCCAATGTTGGACATCACCAGTGTGAAAAAGGTTGAGAGCAGTGCAACGACTATTTGCAACACTACATCGGGCACGTCTCCAACCAATGCGATAATTTGATGGGCCATCCAGAATGCGGTCCCAGATTGATCAACGGCTACGCCCAAAGGAATGAGGCTGGCTAACAGGAACACGGTTTGCCAGCTCACTGCATCGTAGGCTTCATCCATGCTCAGCACACCTGAGAGCACCATGCCCATCGCACCTGTTAGCAATGAAACAGACAGGTTATCAGTGATGAGAAATAGCGCGAGTGCCAGCGCGAAGAACAACACGGCAGGTTTGATTTTGTGCTCACGTAAATCCTCGTAGCGCACATCAGTGGCGACAACAAAATCTTTATTTCGCGATAGGCTTTTCAGATCTTTCCAACTTGCATGGACTACCAGAGTATCTCCAGCATGTAGTTTCTGGTTTCTGAAATCACGTTTAATGATTTCTTCGTTGCGAAATATTTGCAGAATATTGGTACCGAAACTACGTCGAGGTTTTATCTCGCCAATTTCTCTACCAATGAGGCTAGAGCCGGGTGGCACCACCAGCTCTGCAATGCCGCCATGTTGTGCATTAAGTACATCTGCAAAGCGGTCGGGTTCTCCGAGTAGTTCCCAGTGGTTCGTCTCACAGAATTTTTCGATGTCAGCTCGATCCCCCATCAAGCCCAGTCGTGTGTTTACCCAGATTATCTCTTCTCGGTCGGGTGGCACTTTAACTACATCACCACTGTACAAAGCAAGAATTAACGGGGTATCTGGATAATTCTCTTCGGTAGAATGGATGCTTATGCCTACCTGGGGACATTCGTCGGTGATGCGTACTTCCATCAGCTCACCTTTTATTCCGTAGAGTTTCTCGAAATAATCTGAAGCTCTTGCAGGGCGGCTGGTATCGGCATCGTTTTTTTCAGGCAGTACAAATCTGCCTGCCAACATAAAGTACAGAACGCCCACGGTTACCAGTGCTAGTCCAATAGGCGTGACCGCAAACAGGCCAAAGCTTTCCATCTGCTGATCTTCTGGCAAGACTTTGTTGGACGATGCCAGCAAGTCGTTGAGCAGAATAAGCGGACTAGAGCCAATCATGGTGACTGTGCCACCCAGAATCGCGCAAAATCCCATCGGCATTAGCAGTCGCGATATGGGTAGGCCCGTGCGTGAGCTTATACGGGAGATAACGGGAAGAAACAAAGCGGCTGCGCCGATGTTCTGCATAAAGCTTGAAATAATGGCGACCGTTCCAGACACCAGAGGAATGATGCGTTTTTCGGTTTTCCCGCCTTTGTTGAGAATCAGAGCTGCTACTCGATTCATGATGCCTGTTTTGTCGAGACCAGCGCCGATGATCATAACGGCAATGACCGAGATGACTGCGTTGCTCGCGAAGCCCGAGAACAGCTCGTCGGGATCAATAACAGGTTCAATGCCAGGGATTAACGTCGTCAGCCCTAGCACCACCATAACGCCAATAGCAGCGACGTCTACTCTGACAATTTCAAAAGCAAAAAGAGCGACAGTGCCTGCCAGAATGAACATGACGAGCATCATTTCGAAACTCAACGTCATGGATTCCATTCACATAGTTCTTTGGTCTGGGTTAGAAGGCGTAGGCGTAAGAGACTAGATTATACTTTCCTGTAGATAAGGTCGAGCACGCTATGGCCTAATCGATGTCCGCGCGCCTCGAAACGTGTCAGCGGGCGCCATTCAGGTCGCTCTGAGGCCATGCTTGGGCCTACGGTATTCTCAAAACGGGAATCACCTTCGAGGTGTTCGATCATCCACTCGCCGTATTCTGCCCAATCGGTGGCGCAATGCAGAACCCCGGTTGGTTTGAGAACGCGACAGACTCCGTCGAGGAAATCTTTTTGTACTATGCGTCGTTTGTGATGTCTTTTTTTATGCCATGGGTCGGGGAACAGCAGCAACACTTTTTCGATGGACTCGGCTGGCAACATGTTGTGCAGCACTTCCAGTGCGTCGTGTTGAATGACGCGGGTGTGTGTCAGTTGTTTTTGCTCAATGGCTAATAGAGCATGCCCCACACCTGCTGTGTGCACTTCAACACCAATGACATTGCGCTCTGGTTGCTGCTGCGCAATGTGTGTGAAGACATCCCCATTGCCAAACCCGATTTCGAGCACGGTTGCTGCAGTGCGGCCAAATTGCGCCTGCAGATCTATGGGTTGATCTGAGTAGCTAAGCCCGAACTTGGGTAGTAGACGATCCATCGCATCGGTTTGAGCCGGCGTTGTGCGGCCGTTACGGATAACGAAACTGCGAATGGATCGACTGGTTAGACGCGAAAAAACCTCGCCAGAATCATGTGATATGGCGCTTGTTACAGCATCGCTGTCAGGGCAAGCGCTGTTGTTTGATTCTGGTGCTGATGGGTCTGCGATCTTGTCAGCTGGCATGGGTCGTGGCAACTCTCGCTGGGGATGAGATTATCAATCCCGCGAGCTGGTCTTTGATCTAGCGGCGGCGACCGCCTCTCTTGCCACCTTTTCTAGGCTCCTCGAACTGGACTTTCAGTGATTTGTCGCCGATTATCTTGCCATTAAGTGCAGCGATTGCAGCGCGAGCTTCATGGCCTTCCATTTCGACAAAGCCGAAGCCTTTGCACTTGCCAGTAAATACGTCTGCGGCAAGCTTAATTGAGCGCACCGTACCGTACTCGGTGAACATTTCGGTAACTGATTCTTCTGTTGACTCCAGAGGAAGTCCACCAACAAACATCTTTTTCACGTAAAAGCCTCAATATTTCAATTCTGTCGATGCTGAAAACTACGCAGCCCATTGCACAACGATAGTGTGAGCGTTGGAAAAATGCAGACTTTTCAGCGTCTTGTACCCGCGGCAAAGGCCGCTAGGCAGGCTGTGTGGGGCAAATCCGACACCGACATATGCCGTTTCGCCGGTGGTTTACCATCAACACATATAAGCCATAAGTGTACTCCTAAGTTGACGGTATGGCTAGGAGTACAGGTGGTGGGCATCAGCACCTGCTCGCGGATGCACCTTATTGCGTAAGCCGTAACTTTGCGTTTCTTGAAAGGCGTTTTATCGCCCATTCGCGCTTCGCTGCTGCTGAGCGGGTGGCTGCACGCTCTTGGTAGACCAGCTCCACTGGTCGACGTGCACTGGTGTAGGCCGCGCCTTTGCCACGTTTCCCGTTTTGGTCAATGCCGTTGTGCTCTGCAACACGTCTTGGCACATTTGTGGTGATGCCAGTGTACAGCGTGAGGTCGTTACACTTTACTATGTACACGTTCCAAGTCAACTCATCCTCCAATGCCTGATCATCAGCCTGCGCCGTCTGCCGAATCTGTTCCTGTTGCTGGGCCCGTGAGCTCATCAGACGGGGCGTCCAAAGATACAGAGTCCGCAAAGACCTTGGCGAGTGAACACACTCACCCCAAGCAGACAGACTCGCGCGATGAGGCCTTTGGCTCTCTGGCCCGTGTTTATGGCCGGCAGGGTTTCGATGAACTCCCGCAACTCAGAATCTGTGTGGTAGGTATTGGTGGGGTTGGCTCGTGGGCTGTTGAGGCCCTTGCGCGTACAGGTGTCGGACATATCACAATGATAGATCATGACGATGTGTCTACCAGCAATATCAATCGTCAGTTGCATGCACTGCACACGACCGTTAACAAGTCGAAGGTTGAAATCATGCGTGAGCGGCTGTTGTTGATCAACCCCACCGCCGACATCGTGGCTGAGGATGATTTTCTGGCGGAGAAAAATCTGGCTCATTATCTTGAACGCGATTTTGATGTAGTCATTGACGCGATAGATAATATCCGCTTCAAGGTGGCAGCCATTGCTCATTGTAAGCGCAACAAAATACGGATTATTACCACCGGTGGTGCAGGTGGGCGTGTGGATCCGCTGCAGGTGGGCGTTGCCGATCTCTCTCGCACCTGGAACGATGCATTAGCGGCTAAAGTGCGTTCGCGACTGCGCTCAGACTATGGATTTACAAGTAACCCTAAGCGTCGTTTCGGCATTGAGTGCGTGTATTCGTCCGAGCAACCCCTCTACCCAGATAGTGGCGGTGAGGTCAGCCACACAAAACCAGGTGTTGCCGGCGCGCGACTTGACTGCGACCAAGGCTATGGCTCCGTGGCCTACGTTACTGGCACCTTTGGGTTGGTTGCAGCCTCCAGAGCTGTAAACCGAGCTTTGGCGCAACGTTTGCGTAACAAATCATCAGCTTTGGATCAATCATGAAACCACTTACAGTCCGAGCTATACATACACGCCAACTCCAATTCCAATTCCCGATGCTACCGTTTTCTGTGTCTACGAAGCCATTCAGGTGTTTAGAAATTAATCCCTTCCAACGACCTGCTGGCAAAGCGGTGGCAGTGGCGCTGTTGTGCCTAAATTTTCTGGCTGCATGTTCTGGTTCCGGATCCGATTCTGGAGCAGTAGGTGGACAGGCCACAGCACCCATTGACGATATGGTTAGCAGTGAGCAAACTCCAACGGTGCTGATCCTGCTGAGTGAAGATGCCAGTGTGCTTTCAGCGGTACCAGAAGTTGTATTCACACAGACGCTGGCAGACAGTGGTCTACGCGTTTCTTACACGCGGCTAGAGCAGCGACTTCAAGCACCTGCGCTGGTGATTGAAGATCAATGGATACATATGCAGGCGTGCTTGGGGGTGGTGGATGAGCCGCCTCTTGTGTTAATTCGAGATAACGCAGTAGAAGCGTTCACACCTGAAGATGAGGTTATTCTCAATGAGATTTTCGTAGCACCTGATTTTTCATTTGTGCCTACGGCCAGCTCATCCACACTCCATGGCACCGTGATTCAGGTCATTGTGGAAGATTTTGATGGCACGCTAGGCATGCCCAATTTCAACCTTCGTTCAATAATGGGCCGACGCTTGTGGGTTGATGCTAACTTGGCTGCGCGAGACTACCCCTTTGAGTGCGCCAGGCAGCAACCTTAGTCAGTTCGTTTAGCGACCGAACCGTCTCGGGCATAAAGGTTTATGGTGAACTGGGCGCTCGGATAGCGTAGACACGATGTGTTCGCTATTGGTCAGCCATCGACTAGGCGCGTAAGTCGTAGCCCACAGTCACCATCGATTTTCAGTGTGGCTAAGTCATCAGCTCTTGTTAATCCGTCATTGATGATGACAATAGGCTTACCCAATTGATGTGCATGGCGACAAAAACGAAAACCCGAATAGACCATTAGCGAAGAGCCGACAACCAATAGCGCGTCTGTGTCTGCGACGCCTTGCATGGCATGGGCGACTATTGTTTTTGGTACTGTTTCTCCAAAGAAAACAACATCGGGCTTGAGAATGCCATTACATTGGCTGCATTCTGGCACGTGCATGCTGCTTAGAGAGTCCAGTTCAAGGTCTGCGTCTCCATCAGGTGCATGTGCGGCAGTGAGCTCATTAAGCCACGCATTGTGCTCTAGTAATTGCGTTTGAAAGTCGTCTCTATCGAGCGTGTGTTTGCAATCAATACAGCTAACAGTTGCCAGAACACCGTGCAGATCAACCACATCGGTGTGGCCAGCTTTTTGGTGAAGTCGATCCACGTTCTGCGTTACCAGTAGTGGAATGCGTCCTTGTTGTTGAAGTTGTTTGAGGGCCGTGTGTGCCAAGCCTGGTTGTGCGCTACTGAACGATGGCCAACCTACTGAGCTTCTAGCCCAGTAGCGTTTGCGTGACGCTTCGCTGCTGATGAACAGTTGCCCAGTGATCGGTTGCTTGCGTTTCCATTGGCCCGATTTGTCGCGATAGTCTCCTAGGCCACTAGAAGTGCTGCAGCCTGCACCGGTGAGTACCATTAGCTTGGGATGCCGCGCCATGAAGCTGACTAACTGTTCGTCTTGAATGTCTCTGGCAGTTGTCATTGGCATTTGTTGGTTATGGTTTATAGGTCTCCCAGCAAAGACTGCAACAGTACGATGCAAGCTGGCCCTGCTGTTTCAGTACGTAAAATACGCGGCCCTAGAGTCACAGGTTGCGCTCCATTTGCGATAGCTTCATTGATTTCTTGTGGGTCGAGACCGCTCTCAGGGCCAATGATCAAGGTAACTTCGCATTGCTCGGTATTGGTATGCCATTCTCGCGCCGCTTGTGAGAGAGATTGTTTGGCGAGTGGATCAAGTACGAAAGTGATGTTTTTGTCGTCGTGGGGCTGTAAATTTTGCACCCATTGTGGGTAACTGAGTGAGTCATTCAAAATGGGAACAGCAGCTCTACCACTTTGTTCGCAAGCACTGATGACAATGCTTTGCCAGTGCAGTGATTTTTTTAATGAACGCTTTTCGTCACCAGGTTTTTGCGAGTGACGACTGTAAACCGGTTGAATGCAGTTAACGCCCAGTTCAACCGCCTGACGCAAGCTGATGTCCATTCTTTCGGCTCTGGATACGCACTGCACCAAAGTGACTCGCAAGGGTGATTCGGGAATACCACTTTGTTGTTTATGAACACGCAGTACCACGTGTTTGGCAGAGCCGCGTTCAGCGGCATTCACTATCGTAGCGGGGTAGTCGTAACCATCGCCATTGAACAGCATCACATGGTCGCCAGATTTGCTCCGAAGTACTGTGATCAGATGGTGGCTCGCTTGTTTGTCCAGAATCAGATCTGATTCAACCTGAATAGCGCCGTCGTAATAGAACCGTCCAACCCGCGCGCTACGATGGCTGGTTTTTTTGTTAGCGTCTGCCAATGCCTAACAACCCCAGACCCGAAGCCGGATCCAATTGATCACGTAGTGTTTTCTGACTACGCTCTAACAGTCGTTGAATACACCACTCGAATTCTGTTTGCGCTGTCTGTAGGTCAAGCTCGCGGTTGTCCGGCCAATAGGCCTTGGTGGCAAGTTTAACCAGAAATGCATGTTGCCCTGTATCCCGAAATCTTTCGAGCAGCCGCGCTGTGGTTATTGTGTGATCGCTTTGTATGCTGCTTATCAATTGCTGCAGAATGTGCGCACCAGCCCACTCGGTATTAATACTTTGCGCAGATGTTGTTGGTAGCTCAATGGCAACTTCAGGATGTTGCAAGCACAATAAAACAGCGCGACTCATGATAGTGAGTCCACCTTCATCTCTCTGCCGTGGCCGTCTGGTGTTTCCAGGTCTTGAATTGTTCTGCTTATAGCCGCTTTGATTAACACCTGCTTTGTTTACGCCAAGGGAGAGTCCGATGAGTGCTTCTAACCTCTGTGTGGCCAGTTGCTTGTAAACACCAGCGGGTATCGTTTTTAGCAGTGGCTTGGCTTTCTCTGCCAGTTGCGCCTTGCCGCCGATACTGCCCATGTCAATATCTTCAGACAGGTGCTGATACAAATAATCAATGATGGAGATGCGCTGGGCCATAAGATCGTTAAAGTTGGCAGCGCCGCCAGCCTTAACCACACTGTCTGGATCTTCACCATCAGGTAAAAACAGAAAGTGCGCGTCTCGACCATCATTCAGGCAGGGTAGTGTTGCTTGCAATGCGCGCCACGCTGCTGCACGTCCGGCACGATCACCATCAAAACAAAATACAAGGGTGGGAACTGTTTTAAATAGCAGTTGCGAATGCTGTTCGTTTGCTGCAGTGCCTAAAGTGGCAACAACGTTCTCTATGCCATGTTCGGCAAGCGCCACCACATCCATGTAGCCCTCCACCACAATGACAGAACCGTGATCCTGGGCCGCTTTGCGTGCCTCAAAAAGCCCGTACACTTCGGAGCCTTTATGAAATAGCGGTGTTTCTGGTGAGTTAAGGTACTTAGGCTCCTGATTGTCGAGCACTCGACCGCCAAATCCGATAACACGACCGCGTGAGTCCTTGATCGGAAACATAATGCGATTTCTGAAACGCTGGTAAGGACGTTTACCGCCGTCAGGCTTAATCAACATGCCTGTTTTTATCAGAGCCTGATCTTCCCCCGGGATATGTTGCTGTAGTGTGTCCCAGCCATCAGGTATGTAGCCTATGTCAAAGCGTTTGGCCGTCTCGCCACTTAGGCCTCGCGCCTTGAGGTAGTCGATAGCTTCTTGAGACTGGCGAAGTTGAGCTTGATAGAAGGTGGATACTGAGGCCATAAGCGTATACAGCGGTTTGATGTCGTCAGCGCTACGCTTTTGTGCCGCATCTCTGGGCACTTCCATACCCACGCTTTCAGCCAGTGTTTCGATGGCATCGACAAAATGCATATTGTCGTATTCCATGAGAAAACTGATGGCGTTGCCATTCACCCCACACCCGAAGCAGTGATAAAACTGTTTGGGCTGACTGACAGAGAAGGAGGGGGTTTTTTCGTTGTGGAAGGGGCAACAGGCGCTGTAGTTAGCGCCGCTTTTTTTCAGGGTGACTCGCGGATCGATAACCTCGACGATATCGACTCTTGCGAGCACTGTGTCGATGAAATCTTGTGGGATTGAACCTGCCATGGTCTCACTATACGCTCGTCATCAGGGCGATGCGAGTATCACTTATCGGTCGTGCGACATGGGTCTGGCCGGACGCTGTCAAGAGTGACTCGTCCGGCCAGTATTCAGCTCATAGTGTGCTATGCAGCACGTCCTAGAGTCTGTAACAGCTCGCCCAGTTCCGCAGCTTTTGGCTTGACCATCCAGAAACGCGCTGCCAGAGAATAGAAGTCGTCGACCATTTGTTGGCCAAGCGTGCTTCCCGTCTCGGTGACATGATCTTCCAGCAAAGTGAGCAGGTAGTTTCTGTAGCGTTCCATTGATTCAGCATGCAATCGGTGGATATCAATAAGCTCATGGTTGTAGCGATCTACAAAGACATTGTGTTGATCATAGACAAAGCCAAGTCCACCGGTCATGCCGGCACCAAAATTCACGCCGGTTTCGCCCAATACAACGATACAGCCGCCCGTCATGTATTCACAACCATGATCACCAATGCCTTCAATAACCGACACCGCACCACTGTTACGAACAGCGAAGCGCTCGCCACCTATTCCAGCGGCATACAACTGACCACCGGTTGCGCCATAGAGACAGGTGTTGCCAACAATGGCAGAATCTCTGCCACGAAAACGTGCATCGTGTGGGGGGCGGATAACAATCTTGCCTCCAGCCATACCCTTGCCCACATAATCGTTCGCGTCGCCATCCAGATACAGGTTCAATCCTCCGGCATTCCAGACACCAAACGATTGCCCGGCTGTACCTGTGAATCTAATATTCAGTGGCGAGTCTTCCATGCCTTTGTCACCATGAACACGCGCAATTTCACCCGACAAGCGTGCACCGATAGAACGATTGATGTTCTTGATGGAGTAGTGAAAGTCACCACCGGCTTTTTTGCGAATAGCCGTCTTGCAATCAGACACCATTTGCTCTGCCAGTAAGCCTTTGTCGTGCGGAATATTGCGTTCCACCATGCAAAAGCGCGGCGCATCTTCGGGCACGCCACCGGTCGCTAGCAACGGGCTGAGATCCAATCGCTTTTGACGCTCGGTATTACCCGTGGCAGGTTTCAGATACTCAGGCTTTCCAATAATCTCGCTTAAGTTTCGAACACCAATGCTTGCCATGTGTCGACGCACGTCTTCGGCGACGAACTGCATGTAGTTCATGACCTTTTCAACGTTGCCGTGGAAATGGCGCATACGCAAGACTTTGTGCTGTGTGGCAATGCCGGTTGCGCAATTATTCAGGTGGCAGATACGCAAGTACTTGCAACCCATGGCTATCATCGGCCCAGTACCAAAACCGAAGCTCTCTGCACCTAGTATGGCTGCCTTGATAACATCGAGGCCTGTTTTTAAGCCACCGTCGGCTTGAACTCTCACATTGCCACGTAGCCCGTTTGCTCTGAGAACCTGATGAGTTTCGGACATGCCCAGTTCCCACGGTGAGCCCGCGTACTTGACGCTGGTGAGTGGGGAGGCGCCCGTGCCGCCGTCGTAACCGGATATGGTGATTAGATCAGCATAGGCTTTGGCTACTCCTGCGGCAATAGTACCGACGCCTGCCTCAGCTACCAGTTTCACAGATATCAACGCTTCAGGATTGACTTGCTTCAAATCAAATATTAATTGAGCGAGGTCTTCTATTGAGTAGATATCGTGATGCGGAGGCGGAGAGATCAGCGCCACGCCCGGATTGCTGTGGCGCAAGCGCGCAATCATCTCGTTGACCTTGTGCCCAGGTAGCTGGCCGCCTTCACCGGGTTTTGCACCCTGTGCAATTTTAATTTGTAAGACTTCAGCATTTACTAGGTAGTGAGGTGTGACACCAAAACGACCCGAAGCAATTTGCTTGATCTTCGACATTTTGTTTGTGCCGTAGCGGGCCTTATCTTCACCACCTTCACCTGAATTCGAGCGTCCGCCCAATCGGTTCATGGCTTCTGCCAAAGTTTCATGAGCCTCAGGGGATAACGCGCCAAGTGACATACCCGCTGAATCAAAGCGTTTGAGAATAGACTCAACCGGCTCTACCGCTCCCACCGGAATAGGCGGGCCTTTGGGCGTCAGTTCCAGTAGATCACGGAGCATGGAAGGCCTGCGGCCATCGACAGTGTCAGCGTATGTTTTGTAGTCTTCGTACTCGCCGCTGGTTACTGCAGCTTGTAGCTGTTGCACCACGTCCGGGTTGTACGCGTGGTATTCACCGCCGTGTATGTACTTCAGCAAGCCACCTTGTGAGATGGCAACCTGAGGATTGAAAGCCGACTTGGCCAAGGTACTGATGTCAGTATGTAGGTCTGAAAAATCGATACCCTGAATACGGCTGGTGGTGCCCTTAAAGCAAAGATCGACTACCGAGCTATGCAGCCCGACAATTTCATAGAGCTGAGCGCCTCGATAGCTGGATACAGTGGAGATACCCATCTTCGATAGGATCTTCATTAGACCCTTGTTTATGCCCTTGCGATAGTTCTGTTCCAGCTGCGCAACGTCGGTGGCTGGCAGCTCTCCAGTGCGTGTTAAACCCTGAATGCTTTCGTATGCCAGATACGGGTACACGCAAGTAGCGCCGTAACCCACGAGGACCGCGATTTGATGAGAATCTCTGGCTGTGCCTGTGTCTATTACTAGATTGGCATCGCAACGACAATCCGCTTTGATCAGCGCATGATGCACAGCGCCTGTGGCAAGTAAGGCATGCACAGGTAGCAAGTTGCTGGCAAGATCGCGATCACTGAGAATGATGATGACTTTTTGATCAACGTTTACAGCGCTGATTGCAGAATCACATATGCGCTTAACTGCCGCCTCAAGTGTTTCTGACTCTGGATCGTATTGCAGGCTCAGAATAACGTGTGAGTAGCCTGGTTCGTCGTCCATGGCCAGTAGTGTCTGGAATTTTTCGCTCGACAGAACGGGCGATCGAACCAGTAGGCGATTAGCGTGATGATGGGTTTCACGAAACAGGTTTTTCTCTCGCCCCAAGCATGTTTCCAACGACATGACAATCGTTTCTCGCAGGGGGTCGATAGGTGGGTTAGTAACCTGAGCAAACTGTTGGCGAAAGTTATCGTAGAGGTGCCGAACATGTTCAGACATAACCGGAAACGGTGTGTCATCGCCCATCGATCCGATAGCTTCTGAAGCGCCTTCTGCCAGTACGCGTATCACTTGATCGCGCTCCTCAAAGCTGACGTTGAACATCTTTTCATAGATGGCCAGTTGGTCGTCTTCCATAGGAGGTAGCGGCTCAGGCATATCTCGCAATGCTGACCTGAGATGGCGTGCGTTCTTTTGCAACCATTTTGCATAAGGCTGGCGGTGCTTGAGTACATCACTGATATCTTGCGGGAGCAACAACCGGCCAGATTGCGTGTCTATTGCCAGCATTTCGCCGGGCTTTAGCCGGCCTTTGCTGGTGATGTCGCTTGGCAAGTAGTCGTAGACACCGACCTCAGAGGCCAGTGTGATGTGTCTGTCTTTGCTGATGACGTAGCGTGCGGGGCGAAGTCCGTTGCGATCCAGTACGCAGCTCGCATAGCGACCGTCTGACAGAACGACACCGGCTGGTCCATCCCAAGGCTCCATGTGCATCGAGTTGTACTCGAGAAAGGCGCGCAGGTCTGAGTCGAGCTCCCATGTGTTCTGCCAAGCGGGTGGCATTAACATGCGCATGGCTCTAAACACATCGATGCCACCTGCTAGCAGCAGCTCCAGCATGTTGTCGAGCGACATGGAGTCCGAGCCGGTCTGGCTGACCAGTGGTAGAAGCTCGTTGAGTTCTGGAAGCACAGGCGATCGAAGCTTGCTTGCGCGAGCGTTCGCCCAGTTACGATTGCCCTGAATGGTGTTGATTTCACCGTTATGCGCCAGGTACCTAAAGGGTTGAGCTAGACGCCACTGTGGCAATGTGTTGGTAGAGAATCGCTGGTGGAATACCGCTATGGATGACTCCAGGGTGGGGTCTTCAAGATCCTTATAGAAACTGGCCAGATATTCTGGCATCACCAAGCCTTTGTAGAGAATGACATCGCCTGATAATGAATTGACATAGAAGTCTTTGTCAGAGTCACCCAATTCAATTTCTGCACGCCGTCTGGCAACAAATAGGTGGCGGTTGAACTCCGCTGTGTCCATGTCCTCTGTGGCCGAAACGAATAGCTGCTCTATAACCGGAACGCTGTTTTGCGCTTCAGCGCCACACGCTGATATATCCGTGGGCACCACGCGCCAGCCATTGACCTGCAGTCCGCGCTTTTCGCATTCAGATCCAAGCACATCTTTGGCTGCCTGCGCTTTGGCAGGGTCGCGACTCAAAAAGACAATGCCTGTGCCAAATTCGCTACCCAGTGTCAGGCCGGCTTCGCTTGCCACTCTACGTAAGAATGCGTCTGGTTTTCTGAGTAACAAGCCACAGCCGTCACCGCTTTTTCCGTCAGCACCAATGGCACCTCGATGGGTCATGCGACCCAGGGCGGTAATCGCTGTTTCAACCAGCCAATGACTGGCTCGTCCATCCATTTGCGCAATCAGGCCGAAGCCGCAGTTGTCACGCTCAAATTCGGGTTGGTACATGCCGTGTTCGGCGAGATTATCAAGGTAGGTCATAGGCAAGATATAGAGTTCCCTAGCGCATACTTGCGTCTGAAAATCAGACGCCGTCCAGAAGGATGCTGATATAGCAGTGCAGCAGTATAACGGTATACGCTTAAGACAAAACGGACGGATCTATCTGGGGGGCTGTGCAGTGGAAATAACTCGTTCCGAAGCTATCTTTATTGATTACAGCCCTATCTGAATGGTTTTTGGCGGCCTTTGGGCTTAAAGCCTCCCTTAGGTCAGCCTTAATTTCAGCGCTGCATGCAACTCTTGTGAATGCAAGGAACTGGAGTAATGCGTGCAGCAACATAAGTCGCAACGTCTGTTGTTGCGAGCTTACGTTGCGGGCCTTCGTTGCAGATTGTTTGCAGGTCTGGTTGCAGAGTAGGTTTGCAAGCCGGGTCGCGGACTAAGGCTTCAGGGTTGAAGCAGCACAGCTTTAACTCGGGCAATGGATCTGATCCACGGCTGGTCGCGCTGTGCGGAATCTGGCATACGCTCGACAGCTTGTTGTGCCTGGCTAACCCCTTCGAATGAGCCATGTACCAGCGCGTACCAGACTTCCCCAGCTCTTTCGAAAGAAAAAATGGAGTTGGGTCCGGGTAATGGGTTTCTTCGCAGAAAGTCCTGAATCGAATCAAGATCTCTGGAGGCACTCAATTGGATGGTGTACCTTTCGTCGTCTTGCACGAGTATCCAGGTGGGTGACTCCAGCACGCCGGCAAGCGTGCTGTCTATAGGCTCAGGGGTGTTCGCAGGCGTAGCTTGTTCGGCGGGCTCTTGAGCGACTTCGGGTTCGGTTATTTGTTCGTTCAGTTCTCTCAGGGCGGCTTGCGCCTCTAGAGCCTCTGCCTCGGCAACAGCGTTTGCGGCATCTTCAGCAGCGGTATCGTCATTGGCAGATACAGCACTGTCATCGGCTACGGGCGCATCTGGCGTTTGCGCGATCGCGTTGTCAACGCTCGAATCGACTGCCTCATTAACGTTGTCAGTGGCCTCGACGGGGCTGTTTATGATGGTGGTATCCTCCGCCACAATAACGGTTGGGGACCTCGATTCTGAATCCAAAGGAGGCAGGCTTGCTACATCAGATGCAGCGTCAGCGATGGCGTCCGTTGTGTCTTGAACGACATTGTTAGCCGCATCCGTGGCATTGCTCGCCGCATCCTGTATCGCATTTGCCTCAGTTGCATTGGAGATAGTTTGGCTATCGATGACCTGCAAATCAGGCACCTCAACGGTATTTTCCGAGGATTGCGCGATTACGCTGGTTCCTGGCTCAGAACGGCTGGGGTTATCATCGGCTCGGAACATTAAAAGCCCACCTACGATCAATAAAGTGGCGACTGCTCCCAAAGCTAGCTTGCCAAAGCTAGACTGCATAAAGCCTATTGGCTGAGTGCTAAGCAATTCATTGGGTAGCTCGTTATCTATACGGCCGTATTTTTCATTGAGTACATCAGCAGTGAGCAGGTTTAGCTGGCCAGGCCTGCCTGCGCTGTGTTCCACAAGGCTGTCCATGTCCCGTTCTGTGAACGGAAATTCCTGATCAAAACCTGCCAGTTGTAGGCGGTAGTCTATGTAGGCCGCAGCTCTTGGAGCTGACAAGCCCTCTACAGTCAGGCTGGAATAGGGTAGATCAGCGCCTTCTGGTAACAATTCAGGAATGGTGTCTTCAAATTCTTCAGTGGCGGCCAGCGTGATACGCATCAGGGTTTCGTCCTGACTATTCATGTACAACATGCCGCTGAGAAGCTGCGTGAGCTCCTCCTTTCTTGCCATGTGAGCGTCGTCCAGAACAATGGTGCAAAGTGTGTTTCTGGCTACCATGGACTGCAAATGTGGGATGAGCTCGTCGAGCACGTCTTTGAGATTTGCTGGGGGGGCTTGATGAAATGCTTCCAACATGCCTGAAAACAGAGTCAGAGTCTTGAATCGCTCGTTTGCGGCCACCGGGAAACATTGGATCCTTAAGCCGCTATTGGCATCCAGTTGTTTCAAAAGGGTGGATTTACCGGCACCTAGCTCTCCCAGCACCAGCAGTAAGTCGTCTCCGGTGATCAGAGCTTGTTTGATATCAGCTAATTGCTCCTCTGTGACGTCATCACTAAAGGGCAGTACAGCTTCGTCGTCCTGCTTTAACGAATCTTGCAACTGCGCAGTAAAGGGCTGATGTTGCAGATGCAGGGTTGATAGTGTGGCATCGGACAGCAATGCGCTGTTGTCCTGATCCATTGCATCTTTTGCCGGCATGAGTTTTTCGCGAGTGAGTTTAACTTTCGAGGATAATACTATAGAGGCAGGCTCACTGATATGGTGAAGTGCAGTAGCCGCAGGATGCGGCGTGATTTAAAGCTCAGTTGAGACACACGGGTGCACCTAAGACTATGCGCAAAAGTGCATGAGCGTTGCGTGCAGCGCGCTATGGTCAAAATCACTGCTGACACACGCGTCGCCAATATCGTCTAGCAAAATGAGCCGAAGTGTTCCGGCACTCACTTTTTTGTCGCGCGCCATGTATTTGAGAAATAGCTCTGGAGTCATGTCCTTGGGTGGCTCCACAGGGAGCCCGCAACGCTCAATCAGTGCAATCCCCCGTTCTCTTGTTGACTCATCAATCATCCCCAGACGTGCCGAGGTATCCAGGGCCATAGCGATTCCAGCAGCCACCGCTTCGCCGTGCAGCCACTCGCCATAGCCCATGCCGGCCTCAATGGCGTGCCCGAAGGTATGGCCGAGATTGAGCAGAGCACGCACCCCATGTTCACGTTCGTCCTGTTCAACGACATGCGCCTTGATTTCGCAAGAACGCTTGACCGCGTAGGCGGTGGCTTGCACGTCTCGCTCTAGCAGGGCATCAACGTTGGCCTCCAACCAGGCAAAAAATGGTGCATCGACGATGAAACCGTATTTTATGACCTCGGCGAGGCCTGCTTTTAACTGTCGATCGTCAAGGGTGTCTAAGGTGGACATATCGGCGATCACAGCCACAGGCTGGTGGAAAGCACCGATCATGTTCTTACCCAGCGCGTGGTTGACGCCTGTTTTGCCGCCTACTGAGGAATCTACCTGCGCAAGCAAAGTGGTCGGTATTTGAATGAAGTCAACGCCCCGTTGATAACTGGCAGCTGCATACCCTGTCATATCGCCGATTACTCCACCCCCTAGGGCAATTAAAGTGCACCCACGATCAAAATTTTCTTTGAGCAGCGCACTGTAGATTCGATCAAGTTCACCCACGTTTTTGAACGATTCTCCATCGGGAAGAATAACGCTTGAGCTGGGCGTATTGCCTAAGCTCGCCAAGGTTTGATCCAGATAAAGCGCGGCGATAGTCTGGTTGGTTACCACCATGGCCCTGTTACGAACATGCTTGGCAATCAGGCCCTGTTGGTCGATCAATCCGCAGCCGATGTGAATGGGGTAGCTGCGCTGGCCCAGATCGATAGAAACTGTTTGCATGTTTTGCGATTTATATAAGTGGGGCTGTTAGGCGCAGCATAGATTATGAACTGGATTTAGAGGATGCGGCGCAGATGTTTTGTTTATGCAGTTGTCTCAGAATACGTGAGACGACAAAGTGCATACGCCGCGCATCGGTCGACACGGTGTAATGCGCTACTGAATTGTAGATGGGTTCGCGCTCGCGCATCAGTGCCTCGAGCCTGGCTTTCGGGTTTTCGGTTTGCAAAAGAGGACGGTTGGCATCCTGGCCTACGCGTCTCAATTGTTCTTTTATATCAACCTGCAGCAGAATGACGAAACCTCTACTAGTTAAGTGATCGCGGTTTTTTTCTCTGAGTATAGAGCCGCCACCGGTGGCCAGAACAATAGATGGGCGTGCTGTCAGCTCATCAACAATGCGTTCTTCACGATCACGAAATCCTTGTTCGCCTTCGTATTCGAAGATGGTGGGGATATCCACCCCACAGCGCGCCTCGATTTCTCGATCCGTGTCGATAAAAGGGAAACCAATTTTGCGTGCTAAGGCTCGGCCCACTGAGCTCTTTCCTGAGCCCATTGGGCCCACCAGAAATATGCTGGACATGACCTATTTATCAATCTGTGTCATTACACTATACCGGAGGTCGTGCTCTCACGGAGTGCATGCGCGTTTTAGATTAACAAATAAAAAAGGCCCGCGTGTGAACGCGAGCCTTTTGTAAAACGACTTGGCGGTAGGCCTAAAGAGTAAGTCTAGAGGTCCACCGCTAGTGGTCGATCACTACTTAAAATTACTGCAACAATGTATCAGTAGCTCAGAGAAACGTTCTCTTTGATGATCTTTGGTGTCACGAAGACCAGTAGCTCAGATTTTTCATCTTGATTGGTTTCATGTTGAAACAGCTTGCCAATCAGTGGCAGTCTGCCAAAGAAAGGGACAAAGTCTAGTGAGTCAATAACGCTCTGCTCGTAAACTCCGCCTAGTACAACTGTCTCACCGTTGTCGACGAGCACTTGAGTGCTGAGCTCACGTGTGTCGATACTTGGTATACCACTGAATATCTGACCCACTGTGTCTTTGTTGACTTGTAAGTCCATGATAATGCGATCGTCTGGCGTTATTTGTGGAGTTACTGTCAATCCGAGAACCGCCTTACGAAAAGAGACCGATGTGGCACCGCTGGAGGCAGCTTCCAGAAAAGGTATCTCAACGCCCTGTTCGATATAGGCTTCATGCTGATTAGCAGTTATTACACGTGGGCTGGATATGACTTCGCCTGTGCCTTCTGCTTGCATGGCCGATAGTTCGAGCTCGAGCAAAGTACCAAATGGGAGTTTTGCAAGTGCAACACCCAGTGAGCCGAATGCGTTGTTGGCGCCAAGGTTAACATTGAATCGACCGTTGTCAGCTGTTACACCGTCTCCGTCGATCAGGCTTTGTACGCCGGTTGTATTGCCTGATAGTGCAAAGCCTTCACCGTCGCCGTTATTGGTAGCTGTGTTTCGGTTCAAGCCCCAACGCACGCCCATTTCCTTGTTGAAGTCATCAGATGCTATGACAATGCGAGACTCGATAAGAACCTGACGTATTGGAACATCAAGGCGATGAACCAGTGAGCGGATTTCGTCGAGTTGATCAACCGTGTCGTTTATCAACAGTGTGTTGGTGCGCTCGTCAACACTCACGCTTCCACGTTCAGTCATCATGCCGCCCGTCTCTGATTGTAGCAATTCTGCTAGTTCAGAGGCTTTTGCGTAGTTTGCTTGAAAGAACTCCGTACGTAGCGGTGCAAGTTCGGTCTTTTGCTTGAGGCCTTCAAGTTCAATACGCTCGCGAGTTGCAATTTCATCTGCAGGCGCAATCATGATGACGTTGCCAGCTTGTCGCTTGCCCAGTGCCTTGGTTTGCAAAATGATATCTAGTGCTTGATCCCAGGGCACGTTCTTTAGACGCAATGTCAGCTTGCCGACAACAGAGTCACTCACAACAATGTTCAGGTCTGTAAAGTCAGCAAGAAGTTGCAGTACCGAACGAACTTCGATGTCTTGGAAATTCAATGATAATTTCTCACCGATATAACCAAATTTTGCTTTGCGGTTCTCTTCAATATCCTGACGACTCATCGGTTTGAGTTCAACCGTAAAGAGCTTGTCAGATTGATAAGCCAGTTGCTCAAAGTCTTGAGTCGCCGGCTGAATAATGACGCGAGTTCCATTTTTGTTGGAGATAGCATCAATAAACTGTACCGGTGTTCCAAAATCCATGACGTCCAGGCGCCGTTGCAAATTGGCTGAGAGTTGAGCTCCCGGGAACTCCACTATCAAGCGGCCGCCTTCCTGGCGCATGTCAGAGACAATGTTCGCAGATGAGAGATCAAACAATATGCGTCCCTCGCCCATAGGGCCACGACGAAAATCCAAGCCTTCGATTTCATCAACTCGCGATTGTATAGGACCATCGCTTAAGTTCACCGTTGTTGATGGTTCCGCTGTATCTGCCTGTGCCAGAACTAATGGCGCACTGCTTGTGCTGTCTTCACTGACTGAGTCGCCACCGCCATTGTCGAGAGTAACGAGCAATTGATTGCCACGTACAGAGGTTGCATAGGGAGCTAGAGAGGTGAGATTGATCACCACTCGAGTTCTGCCGCCTGCCTCTACAGTAGTAACGTTTTGCAGTAGTCCTGAACTAATGGCAATGCGTTTGGCATCCATTGCATTAGTTGTATCAGGTAAATCCAGTGCAATACGTGCAGGATTTTCAATGGTGAATGACTTCGCTGATTCTGCGGGGCCACTTAGTGTCAATGCCACTTGCTGCTTGTTGCCAGGCAATGTGACATGGCTTATATCAACCAGTGTATTAGCTGCTGCATGCACGTGGCCTGCTATTGATATTCCTGCCATAAAAAGTATACTGAGCACACGTCGAGCTGTGCGAGTACCTTTGTAGCTGGGTCGGGTGTTGTAGTTACGGACTTGCATTTTCAATTGTTCTCCGTCTTAATCTATTCTTCGGCCATCGCGAGCTTTGCATCGCGATTGACCCAGCCACTTAATCCGTCGGGCACAAGCTCGACAATTCCTATTTGCGTTTCTGAAACCTTAACTATTTTTCCGTGGTTCTGACCAGCGTAATTGCCGGGTTGAACACGATGAATAGTTCCCTCGGGATCTTTGACAAGACCCCAAGTCTGAGTACTTTGTTGCAATAAGCCAACCATCTTCAAGGCGTCGACTGGATAGCTTTCCAGTGGCTCCCTACGACGTGTTGCTTCTGGACGTGGTCCGGAATATTCTGTTTCTGCAGCAACTGGTGAAGATGCCAGGTCGGTCTGTGGGCGAAACGGATCACGTATATCCAGTGCTTCGTAAGTAAATGTTTGATAAGGAGGAAATTCAGGCAAAGGGTCAACCTTGCCATGATGCGCCTGTTTTGTTTCATCGATAAAACGTTCGAGGTCCGACATGTCACCACCACAAGCGGTTAACAATGTCGCGATACCGAACATTGGTATGAGTTTCAACCGTTGCATGGCTTATTCTTCCTCCTCGATGTATCTGTAAGTGGTCGCCATTAGATCCATTTTCAATTTTTTTGTTGAATTGCTGGAACTGCTGGTTCGTTGCGTAGCTGCTTGTTTTAGTTCTTGAATGTCGATATTACTTAGCGTGACAATACGTGGTAACGCTGCCAGGCCACTGATGAATGCACCGAACTGATGGTACTGCCCAGTAACGCTTATGCGAATGGGATACTCAGCGTAGAACTCGCGTGGAATTTCAGTATCTGGTTTGAAAAACTGAACTTCCAAGCCGCTGGCAACACTGGTCTGAGACAAGTCAACTAGCAAGCTTTCGATATCAGTTTTGTTAGGTAACTGACGAAGCATGACGTTAAATGTCTTCTTCATATCTTCCAGCTGCTCGATGTATGCCGTGCGATTAGCAGCTTTTGATTGCTCGCTATCAAACGTCTTGCGTAGCTGTATCTCTTTGGCCTCAACCTTCTTTAATTCTGCAAACTGTGGTTTGATCATAAAGTGAGCCATGCCACCAATGACCGCTGCACATCCTAAAATTATTAGAAGAGCTCGTAGGGCAACCGGCGCTGTACCGATGCGATGGAAATCTTCAGCATCGATATTTTGCAGGTCGTTAAATGTGTCGCTAAATCCCATCGTCAGACTCCAATTCGTTTTTAGGTCTGTCCTGAACCAGGCTCAACTTGAACAATGAAATACCATCGTCCTTGTCTGTTTCAATGACATCAAGGCGAGGGCCTTTGAAGTAATCACTTCGATCCATGCGACGCATCAATGCCGAGACTCGTGCATTAGATTCAGCTTTACCTTCAAGCACCAGTTGGGATGACCCACTTTGCTTCATCGCTGTCAGGTAGGTGCCATCAGGAAGTCGTGAGGCAATTTCATGAAAGGTATGAACAATCTGTGGACGTTGCGCTTGTAGCTGTTGGATGATTTCCATGCGGGCAAGCAAGTTATTTTTGGTTTCCTCAAGCTCTGCAATTTCTTTGAGCTCTTCTTGAAGCATGGCAATTTCATTGTTCAGTCGCGAGTTTCTTTGCTCCTGAAAACTGACCTTGTCCTCGGCATATTTAAAGCCTGAGAAACCAACAGCACCAGCCAGACACACACATAGACCGACCACAAGATAGTATTCTTTGTTGGTCTCCAGGCGATGTGTCTCACGCCATGGAAGTAAGTTAATACGTGTCATAGGTCTGCTCCTCGCATTGCTAAGCCGCAGGCAATCATTAAGGCAGGACCATCGTCCTTGAGGCGTTGTGTGGGAATGTCTGAGCTGACGCTCATCTCGGCAAATGGATCAGCAATAACCGTCGGTGTGCCAATTCGCTGTTCGATCAGTTGATCAGCGCCGGCAATACCTGTACTGCCTCCTGCCAAAACAATTTGATCGACGTAATCGTTCTTGTCCGCGGAGAAGAAAAATTGCAGAAATCGATTGACTTGCTGCACCATGAGATCGCGGAACGGTTCTAATACATCTGATTCGTAGTTATCAGGCAGTCCGCCAACGCGTTTTACTCGACCAGCGTCCTCA
Source organism: Granulosicoccus sp. (assembly GCA_023301725.1). GTDB lineage: Bacteria > Pseudomonadota > Gammaproteobacteria > Granulosicoccales > Granulosicoccaceae > Granulosicoccus. The sequence goes on from JALZUD010000079.1 coordinate 22,164, forward strand.
TAAGAGAGGCCATAGCGACGCATGATCTCTTCGGTCAGTTGTTTGCCACCAAATGGCTGTTCACGTGTGTAAATTAATTGTTGATCGCGCAAGATGCTAAGGCTTGTCATGCTGGCACCGATATCGAGCAGTGCAACCGTTTGATCCATGCCGTCGTTAGGCAGCTGATGTTTTATGCGTTGAAAAGCTGCCTCCATCGTGTAGGGCTCCACATCGACGATCTTGACGTCTAGCCCGCCAATATCAGCTGCTGCGGTACGATCTTCAACGTTTTCGCTGCGTGAAGCCGCTAACAATACGTCGACCATGCCTTTCGCATCTTCAGAGGGTCCTAAAACCTGAAAATCTAGATTGACCTCATCGAGGGCGTAAGGAATGTACTGGTCCGCTTCGAGTTGAATCTGGGCGTCCATCTCGTGATCTTTCAGGGAATCGTCCATCTGAATCACTTTGGTGATAACCATGGCGCTGGGTACAGCAACTGCACAGGCCTTGGTGCGCGTACCGGAGCGTTTGACTGCTTGGCGAATTGCTTCGCCCACAGCCTCCACGTCCTGCAGGTTCTTTTCATTTACGGCATTGGCCGGTAACGGCTCAACAGCGTAGCTAATCACCTTAAAGCCCTTTTTCGTGGGCTTAAGCTCAAGGAGCTTGACCGAGGTCGCGGTGATGTCCAGACCGATGAGGCCTGCTTTTCTGGATGATATTTTGAGTGCCATGTCAGGTTTAGCGCCCAAAAGGCAAACTTCCTTAACCCTGCGTGATGTTTTTCTCAATTGTCTTTGAGAAAAGGGTCACATTTGCTCAACTAAGCGTTAAATCTCGAGTGGGCCGTGGGGAGAGCTTTGTCTCGTCCGTGGCTGCAGCACTGTTTTTCTGGCGAAACGGCTTCATAAACCCGAAGTGGTGCTCACATTACTTAAGTGTCGGAAAACTTTTACTTTTATGATGCTAGCAATTGATATAATTTGGTCAATTACAGGACAATACCGGCAAAGCAATGCCTCACTCTAGCAATTCGCGCCGTCGTTCGCGTCGTCATTCGCAGCCTAAAGAAAGTAGTGTGTTAGCTCGAATAACAAAATGGTTGGTAATCAGTGGTGCCTTGATGGGATTGCTGGTGGTCATTGGCGTGGGTTATCTGTATTACACAATCGCGCCTGATCTACCCGATGTAAAGCAGCTTCGCGAGGCGCAGCTGCAAATGCCCTTGCGTATTTTTACAGCTGACGGCGATCTGATTGCTGAATACGGTGAGAAGCGCCGCGAGCCCGTGCAGATTTCTCAGGTGCCGGATAGCCTGAAAAACGCCATTATCGCAGCGGAAGACCAGAATTTCTATACCCACCCCGGAGTTGCGTGGCAAGGGTTAGCGCGTGCAGCCTTCCACCTGATCAAGACAGGACGTAAGGGTCCCGGTGGCAGTACTATCACCATGCAGGTGGCGAGAAACTTCTTCTTATCCAATGAGAAAACCTATGATCGGAAGATTCGCGAAATATTTCTGTCGTTCAAAATAGAGAACGAGCTTGCCAAAGACCAGATTCTCGAACTCTATATCAACAAAATCTATCTGGGGAATCGCTCATACGGTTTCGCAGCAGCAACTCGGGTTTATTACGGAAAGAGCATCGCAGAGCTAGAGGTGGTTGAGTCTGCCATGCTGGCTGGCTTGCCTAAGGCGCCCTCACGCTACAACCCGGTAGCCAATCCTTCGCGGGCACTTTTGCGTCGAGATTACGTTTTGGGCCGAATGCTGGCTCTGGATATGATCGACAAAGCAACGTACGACTCAGCACTGGCAGCTGAAGTAACCGCCAAGGTGCATTACGCGCAGCCAGAGGCTGAGGCGAATTACGTGGGAGAGATGGCTCGTTCACGCGTTGAGCAATTATTCGGCGAGAACTGGGCAAACGCGGGTTACAACGTGTTTACCTCCATTCGTACCAAAGAGCAAAACGCTGCAAATGCTGCTTTGCGCAACTCGCTTTACGATTACGAGCGGCGTCATGGATACACCGGACCCATCGCGCAACTGGAGCCGGAGATATACAACGATCGCGAGGCTCTGCTGGCAGCGTTAGAGGAGTTGCCCAAGCCTGGAGATCTTCTCCCGGCGGCTGTTTCCTTGATTCAGGACAATACGGCTACGGTTGTGTTGGCAAGCGGGGCTGAGTATTTACTCCCGTTTGAAGAAGTCGAGTGGGCAAGAGAACGCCTCACCATCGACACGCTGGGTGATGAGGTGAGCAGCATAGATCAGGTCTTGAATATAGGTGACGTCATCGGTGTGCAGGAGCAAAGCGATGGAACCGTTAGATTCGTGCAAGAACCGAGCGTCGAGGCCGCGTTCATAGCGATCGAGCCCAAAACGGGTTCGATTCTCGCGTTGGTCGGTGGTTTTGACTATTACCGAAGCAAATTTAATAGAGCCACGCAGGCGCGCCGCCAACCCGGATCCACGTTCAAACCGTTTATCTACTCTGCAGCTCTGAGCGCAGGTGATACAGCGGCTACTATCTACAATGATGCGCCGGTGGTGTTTCATGACTCAGCGCTAGAGGGTGAGTGGCGTCCATCAAACTACAGCGGACGCTTCTACGGGCCTACTCGGTTACGCGAAGCCTTGGTTAAATCGATGAACCTTGTGTCGGTCCGGGTGCTGCGACAGATCGGTGTTCCCTATGCTGTGGATTACGCACAACGATTCGGGTTTCTGGAAGAAAATCTACCGCCAGATCTCTCCCTATCCTTGGGTAGTGCTGCGGTTTCGCCTATCGAATTAACGTCCGCCTTCTCGGTTTTTGCCAACGGAGGCTATAAGGTGCCTGCCCATTTCATTGAAAGAGTGGAGGATCCACGTGGCAACGTGCTCTACAGCACACCCAAAGTGGTTTTCTGTGACGATTGTGACCCTCGTTTTGTGAATCCATTGGAGGCAGAGCTGGGTATTGAGTCGGCGAACACCAGTGAGCCTGAGCAAGGCGCTGCGAATGTTGACGATGAGTCATTGGCAGCGCTTCGTGATGAAGATGCAACCGCTGAAGAGAGTGCGGCGGCCAGTATTGAACTGAAAAAAATTCAGCTGGATACTGTCGATGCGCCTCGCGTCATCGATGCACGTAACGCCTACATTATGACCAACATGATGCAGGAAGTGGTTCAGCGCGGAACAGCCAGACGAGCGGGGGCGGCTTTGGGCCGTACCGATTTGGCTGGCAAAACAGGCACCACTAATAATCAGCTCGATGCCTGGTTTGTGGGTTACAACGCTGACGTGGTGGCGTCTGCCTGGATTGGCTCTGACGGTTTGAACCCGTTGGGTCGAGGTGAATCAGGAGGCATCGCCGCGCTCCCTATCTGGACAGAGTTTATGTCACGTGCGCTTGTGGATACGCCACTAGCAAATTTACCTGAGCCTGTGGGAATCAAGCAAGTGCGTATTGATAGAGCAACGGGTGAGCCCGGAGCTGGTGACAACACCATGTTTGAGGTGTTTATGGACGAGAACATGCCTGATCAAGAGGCTATCGAGCGGTTAGAATCTGCCGAACGCCTGAGTGCCAACGGTGGCGTTGAGGTTCCAGTGAGAAAGACGCGCAAAGAAAGAGCCAAAGAGGTTGATTCACTATTCTGATTAGACAAAAGCATGCGCCGAACAGATCGGCGCATGCTTGTCGATGACTTGGAATCGTTTTAAAGGCAGCTTTTTGGGTCAGTAGCTATAGCTACTTAGTGCTAAATTTTCTAACTGCTTCCACCATCACAGCCAAATTATCAGGGTTAACAAACTGGTGAATACCATGCCCCAGGTTGAAAACATGCCCAGGGCCCGAGCCATAACTTTCCAGAACCCGCTGTACCTCAGTTCGTATGCTTTCCGGTGAGCCATAGAGTACAGACGGATCAAGATTACCTTGCAGTGCCACTCGATCGCCTGTGCGGGCCCGTGCATCTTTGAGGTCTGTTGTCCAGTCAACGCCAAGCCCATCGCAACCGGTGTCCGCCATGATATCTAACCATTGTCCACCGTTTTTGGTAAACAGCACGACAGGGACCTTTCGACCATCAGCTTGGCGGGTGAGTCCATCAACAATTTGTTGCATATAGCGCAATGAAAATTCACGGTAGTTGGCAGGTGCGAGAACACCACCCCAGGTATCGAACACCATGAGTGACTGCGCGCCTGCTTCTACTTGAGCATTGAGGTAGCTGATAACTGATTGTGCAGTCTTGTCCAGCATCTTGTGCAGTGTGAGTGGATCGCTGAATAGCATACCTTTGATTTTGGCAAAATCTTTGGTGCCGCCACCCTCTACCATGTAGGTGGCCAGTGTCCACGGGCTACCTGAAAAACCGATCAGAGGTACACGACCGTTAAGCTCGCGTCTGATGGTGCTGACCGCGTCCATGACATAACGAAGTGAGTCTGTGGGATCAGGGACGGGCAGTTTTTCTACGTCAGCAGCAGTTCTCACTGGATTAGAAAACTTAGGGCCTTCACCCGTTTCGAAATGTAGCCCAAGCCCCATCGCATCAGGGATGGTAAGAATGTCTGAAAACAGAATGGCTGCATCGAGATTGAAGCGGTCTATCGGCTGCAATGTGACTTCGCAGGCTAGTTCTGGATTACTACAAAGGCTCATGAAGTCGCCAGCTTGCTTGCGCACCTTCAGATACTCAGGCAGATAACGCCCCGCCTGACGCATAACCCAGACAGGCGTACGTGGTACGTCTTCTCTATTTAACGCCCTAAGGTAAAGATCGTTCTGCAGTTCTGCGCTCATGGTTTCTTAAAAAGTGGCTTATGACGGAATAACACTTACTGTACTGGTCATCCCCATGAAAGTGGGGATCCACGCTGTGGAAAGTCTGGTTTTCCGCTTTGCGGGAATGACATTTTCGCTTTAGTAAGTGCCGTGTGTTTGTGGTGGGATAACACTGACTGTACGGGTCATCCCCACGAAAATGGGGATCTATGCGCTGGCAACGGCTGGCTCAGACGACGTGACAGTCGCCGCACTCAGGTACTTAACGATACCTTCTGCTGCATTCCTGCCTTCGAAGACAGCGGTCACCACTAAATCTGACCCTCTCACCATATCACCGCCAGCGAACACTTGAGGGTTGGTTGTCTGATGCATGTACTGACCACCTTCAGGGGCTAGGACTCGGCCGCCGTCGTCGGTATTGATGTCGAATTGTTCAAACCAACTGGCAGGATTGGGACGAAAACCGAAAGCAACTAATACAGCTTCTGCGGGGATGACTTCTTCAGTGCCATCGACAACTTCCGGCATGCGACGGCCGCGTGCATCGGGTTGCCCCAGTTGTGTTGTGACCACCTTTACGCCGCTGACGTTGCCAGCACTGTCGCCAACGATTTCAATAGGTTGGCGATTCCACAAGAAATCCACGCCTTCTTCCTTGGCGTTTTTCACTTCTTTTCTTGACCCGGGCATGTTTTTCTCGTCGCGTCTGTATGCACAAGTGACGCTTTTCGCTCCCTGGCGTATCGATGTGCGGTTGCAGTCCATCGCGGTATCGCCGCCACCAAGCACAACGACACGCTTATCTCTCAAGTCAATGAAGTTGGCCTTGTCAGTGTCCCATTGATATTGGTAGTTAACGTTGGAGATCAGGTACGGCAACGCTTCGTGCACATTATTCATATCCTCGCCAGGGAAGCCACCACGCATGGATGTATACGTACCCATGGCCAGAAATACAGCGTCGTAGTCGTCAAGTAAACTTTGGAAGCTGATGTCTTTGCCGATTTCTGTGTTGAGCACGAATTCAACACCCATCTCTTCCATGATCTCTCGTCGCGTAAAGACCACTTCCTTTTCCAGTTTGAACGGTGGGATACCAAAGGTGAGTAAGCCACCGATTTCGGCATACTTGTCGAAGACCACAGCCTTGACGCCGTTTCGAGTTAATACATCGGCACATCCCAAGCCCGCAGGGCCTGCACCAATGATGGCCACTTTGTGCCCCGTTGATACCACGGCCGACAAGTCGGGACGCCAGCCTTGTTTGAGCGCTTCGTCAGTGATGTATTTTTCAATAGAGCCGATGGTGACGGCACCGAACCCGTCGTTCAAAGTGCAAGCGCCCTCGCAGAGTCTGTCTTGTGGGCAAACTCGGCCGCACATCTCAGGCAGGGAATTGGTTTTGTGCGACATTTCAGCCGCCTCAAACAAATTGCCCTCGGCAACGAGCTTCAACCAATTGGGAATGTAGTTATGTACTGGGCACTTCCATTCGCAGTAGGGATTGCCACAAGATAAACAGCGACCCGCTTGTGCTCCGGCTTTCTCGGCATTGAACTGACCGCTGATTTCCTTGAAATGCTTTATGCGTACCGCCGGTTTGATTTTTTTAGGTTCTTTTCGGGGTAGGTCGAGGAACTGGAAAGTGATGTCGCTCATTTGCATCGCCCTTGCAAGCGCCCGCTAAACTCGGACGCAAAAAATTAAGGATTGCATCATGGCAAAAGCCAGACGCCTTTGGTTCTTGCGTTTTGTACTATCAAACAATCCTAGCAGGCTTCTCCTTGCCTGCTCGGTGCCATATTGTCACGCAACCTTGTACGCAATCGACAAGTCGTTGATGCGTTGGTGGCAGAACAAATCTACGATAGGCTTGTTAAGCCAAACGGGATTTAATGCTCTGACTCACAGCTGACATGTCAGCCTTGCCTTGCATCAATGGTTTTACCAAGCCCATGACCTTACCCATGTCCTTAATAGATGAGGCTCCAGAGTCGCTGATGGCTTGATCGACGATGGCCGTGATCTCCTCGTTGCTCAGTTGGGCGGGCATGTACGTCTTGATCTGCTCAAGCTCGCTTTGTTCTTGCGCAACTAGATCATCGCGATTTGCTTTTGAGTACTGTTCTATCGATTCGCGACGCTGTTTAAGCATCTTATCGAGTAAAACGATGACTTCCTCTTCACCAAGGTCTTTGCGCTCATCGACTTCACGCTGTTTGATCGCCGCTGACATCAACCTGAGAGTGCCCAGAAGCGGCTTGTCGCCGGCCTTCATAGCGGTCTTGATATCGTCGAGAATGCGCTGCCTTGTTTCGCTCATGAGATGATTGCTTTGAGATTGTCGCCAGACTTCGTTGCTCTGTTGAGCTCCCTGATTTGCGTGCTGGCCTTGTCGCAGGCACTGTTTTTAATCCGCGCTGAGGCTTACATTCTGAACAGAACGAATTGGGAATCCTTAGAAGAGGATTTCGGTACATACACTCGCCACTAGTGCAGGCAGATGCCCGCACTAAGTGAGTTCGGAAGAGACAGTACGCTTGGTTAGTACTACCAGTCAGTGCCGATCGTGACTACAGATCGTGAGCAAAGCCAGCCCGAAACGATGACTCAGTAGAGTCGAACGCGACGTGAAGATTCTTTGGATACTTTTTTCTGGTGGCGCTTTACTGCCGCAGCAGCTTTACGCTTGCGTTCTGTAGTAGGCTTTTCGTAGAACTCGCGACGGCGGGTTTCTGTGAGAACGCCAGCTTTTTCGCATCCGCGCTTGAAACGGCGCAACGCCATTTCAAAAGGCTCGTTTTCTTTAACTCGTACTGAAGGCATTAAACAATTCTCGACTTGTCTGTAGGGCTGTACAAATATCAGCCCACTATCATAGCCGTTTTTAAGCCAGATGTTCAACCTCCGCTACACAAAATTCATTTTCATGATAACTCTCGGTATCGAAAGCTCCTGTGACGAGACTGGTTTGGCGCTGTATTGCAGCGTTCGAGGCTTACTATCTCACGCGCTTTTCAGTCAGATTGACCTGCATGCCTTGTACGGAGGGGTTGTGCCGGAGCTAGCCTCGCGAGACCATATCAAGCGTTTGGTGCCGTTAACCCGGCAAGTGTGTGTCGACGCTGGTATCGAATTGTCGCAAATAAGCAACGTGGCTTATACCCGGGGGCCTGGATTGGCAGGCGCTTTGTTGGCAGGTGCCATGATGGCGCGCTCGTTAGCATGGTCCCTGGGTGTCCCTGCGCTTGGCGTGCATCATTTGGAAGGGCATTTGCTGGCACCCATGCTTGAAGAGGATGCGCCTGATTTTCCATTGGTTTGTTTGTTGGTTTCAGGTGGGCACACGCAATTGATTGAAGTGCATGCGCTCGGTCACTATCAGTTGATGGGCGAATCCATTGATGATGCCGCCGGTGAAGCGTTTGACAAAACAGCCAAAATGTTAGGTCTGGGTTATCCCGGAGGGGCAGCGTTATCAGCGTTGGCTCGCTCAGGAGATGCATCAAAAGTGTCTTTGCCCCGCCCCATGCTCGATAGGCCCAATCTGGACTTCAGTTTTAGTGGCCTGAAGACCGCAGCCATTACCCGCTGGAAGGGGTTTGGCGGTGATGAATCTGAGCGTGAGCAATTCAAGGCTGACCTTGCAGCGAGTTTTGAGCTGGCAGTGGTGGATGTACTCATCGGCAAGAGCATCAAAGCCATGCAGCAGAGCGGGTTGTCTAGATTGGTGGTTTCAGGGGGTGTTAGCGCAAACCAGACATTGCGCGTTGCTGCTGATTCGCTCAAATCCAGTCACGCTATTGATGTGTTTTATCCGCGGCTGGAATTTTGTACTGACAACGGAGCAATGATTGCGTTGGCAGGTTCAAAGCGTTTGCAAAATGGCGAATCTGAAAACTTGGAGGTCAGTGTGCAGCCACGCTGGGCGCTGGAAGCTTTGTCTGCCTGAGTTGTTGACGAGTCAGCGTTTGCCAATCGTTGGCTCGCTGCCATCAATCAATCGAGAGATATTGCTTCGGTGGGTATAGAAAAGAAATAACGCAATCATGACAAAGGCGACGGCGAAGACGCTTTGGCCGTCAAAAAGCAGGTAAACCGGCACCAGAGCAAAGGTTGCCAACGCGGCCAGAGAGGAGCGCTTGAAGGTTAGGCTAACCGCTAGCCAGGTGAGTATGGCTAGAGCGCCTGTTGCCAGACTGATACCTAACAAAGCGCCCAGCGCAGTTGCAACACCTTTACCCCCTTTGAATTCAAAAAAGATGGGGTAGAGATGTCCGATGAACGCTGCGATGGCGGTCAGGGCGATTGTTGGAGGGTGAGACGTTAGTAAGGAGGTTATAAAAACTGGTGCGAAGCCTTTCAGTCCGTCACCTATCAGAGTCAATGCCGCTGGCAGCTTACCGCCCACCCGCAGTACGTTCGTTGCTCCGGGGTTGCCAGAGCCTGCGTTGCGCGGATCCTCAAGCCCCATGGCACGGCAAACGAGAATAGCGGCCGAAACTGAGCCTATCAGGTATGAGGCAATGGCGGCGAGTAGCGCTGGAATGAAGAGTTCGGCTGAAAACATAGGGGCTCAGAGCTGAATAGTTGTGTGCACTATAAAAGAGAACTCTGTGCAGTACCAACTTCTTATGCCATCCTTTACTTCTGAGTTGCCTAAAATTCCCCTACACGATGAGTACATTGATTCAACCGCAGACCATTGACGCTGTCAGGCGTCAGTTTTTAAAAAATCAGCATAACTTTGACTCGCATTCGGCTGTGTTTCAGTCGATCAGTGATCGTTTGCTTGCGCGCTTGGAATTTCTGGCTGTGCAGCCCCAGCGCATACTTGATCTTGGCTGTCGCTCTGGTTACCAACTGGCATCACTTGCTGAGCGCTACCCTGAGGCGATCATTGTGGGGGCTGATCCAGCCCCTGGCATAGCGCCTCAGTTGCCATCCTCTTGGCCGTCTTGGCTCAGACGTGAGCGTCAAGCTCCTCATCCGCGTGTGGCTTGCGACCCCCATCAGCTGCCGTTTGCTGATGAATCCTTTGACCTAGTGATATCGAATCTGTTTCTTCCCTGGTGCCAAGAGCCGCATCGTGTCTTTGCCGAGGTATCACGTGTGCTTGGCACTGGAGGTGCTTTTATGTTTACCAGCGCAGGTCCGGATACGTTAATCGAGTACCGTCGTTTATGGGCAGATTTGGACTCACATTTGCACGTTTTTGGGCTGATAGACATGCACGATCTCGGCGATTCAATGATGTCGTCGGGCTTCGCAGCTCCGGTGCTGGATCGAGACAATATCGTTATTGATTATCCGACTGTGGCGGCTCTTGAGAAGGAGCTGCGTGCACTTGGCGCAACTAATATTGCGCTTGGTCGGCGTCGCGGTTTGATGTCATCTGTTGTAACGCAACGTTTGCAGGAACGGGAAATGAGCCTTGAGCGATGTAAAGTAACTCTAGAATTGGTGCAGGGGCATGGTTGGAAAGGTGAGCTGCGCGCGCCAACCGAGCCGGGTGCTGATGTGACAGTGTCCGTTGATACGCTTCGCGGCTCATGGAGTCGTAAAACTGGGCGACAACGATAGGGCAGAATAACTCGAGCAATGGTTGTCGTATTGTGTGGTTAAGATGAATTGACATGTCTGTCAACTTCACTTTACAGTCTGCCTCGACCGACCAATAGTGAAATCCGTTTGGTGAATCTGACGAAAGATGATTGAAGTACAAGACAAGCAAGGGTGTACCACTAAATTAATAGTGACCGCCAATCGCTCCATGAGCTGGAAGGCAAATCTATATCTTGCCGCAAGTCTTGGTGTGATTTGCATGGGTGTGGCCATTGCTATGGCTACGTTTGGTTTGTGGATGATTATCCCGTTTGCTGGGCTTGAGATTATTTTTATCGTGGTTTGCCTTTACTTAACCCTGAAAAGACTCTCGCGTCAGGAAGTCATTACTGTTGATAGCGAGGCAATCAAAGTTGAGTGGGGATACAGCCAGCCGGACGTTACTGTTAAATTGCCGCGCCGTTGGAGCAGGTTGTCTTACCACTGCAAAGATAGTGAGTTCGAGGTTGGAGAATTAAGCGTCAGTGCTCACGGAAAGCGCTACGTGTTGGGGGAGTGTTTGAATAAGCAGGAGAAAAAAGCTCTGTACGGTGAATTGCAAAATGCCATGGCTCAATGATACCTGTGAATATTTTTCACAAGCAATGGTCGGAAAAAGAACATTAGATGTATCTTATTCGTCCATTACAAAACGGCGTCGTGGGTATACACTTTGCTCGTTAATCTGACACTGTTGCCAGAAGACAACTTACCTGTGGTTTTTTACATACGCGGCGTCCTTTTTTTGCCGCATGTGATGAGCATGTTCTATATACATGCTAGGTACTAAACAAAGGCCTCGGAAGCTCCGCGCATGTGAGCGAGATCTTCCGGATGCCAATTCGCTTTATTATTAATTGTGTTGTTATTGGAGAGTGTTTTATGAGGTCTAGCGTTTACCGGTCAGGTTTTCGTTGGGCGTTCCTTTCGGTTTTGCTGTTAGCGCTCCCTCTGGGTGCTTGGGCAGACTGGGGTGCGGTCAATATGCCAAGGGGCGTTACAGAAATCAGCAACGAGGTTTACACCCTCCATATGCGGATCTTCTATATTTGCTGCGCTATAGGCGTGGCGGTGTTTGGTGTCATGATTGTGTCGATGTTTTTACATCGCAAGTCACGTGGAGCCGAGCCTGCTACTTGGCATGAAAGCACCTCTGTCGAAATTGTCTGGACCGTTACTCCACTGATCATCCTCATCGCTATGGCTATTCCAGCGGCTAAAGTCCTGATCAAGATGGAAGATTTTTCGGATTCTGAAATGTCGATAAAAGTCACCGGTTATCAGTGGCGCTGGCACTACGATTACATTGACAGCGACGTTAGCTTCTACAGCCAATTGGCTCCAGAGCACAACAAGGCCCGACAGCAGGGTGCTGATGTTGATCTTGCAGCAACATTTACAGGTACAGACTTCAATGGTGAAGAGCCCATTTATTTACGGCAAGTAGATAACGAGCTGGTAGTGCCAGTGGGCGTCAAGATCCGCTTTCTACACACGGCAGCTGATGTTATTCACTCTTGGTGGGTACAAGATCTGTCAATCAAGAAAGACTCAATTCCAGGCTTTATCAACGAAAACTGGGCGCGTATTGATAAGCCTGGTATCTATCGTGGCAAGTGTGCAGAGCTTTGCGGTCGCGATCATGGCTTTATGCCAATAGTGGTTCGCGCAGTGCCGCAAGAGGAATTCGACGCGTGGATTGCTGAAAAGCAAGAAGCAACCGTTGCTGCCAACGACAACGCCCATCGCCAATGGTCAAAAGAAGAGCTAATTGCTACTGGTGAAAAGGTTTACCAAGCAAACTGCATGAGCTGCCATCAGGCAGAGGGCCAAGGAATTCCGGGTATGTTTCCAGCTATATCGGGAAGCGAAGTCGCCACTGGCGGCGTCGATGAACATATCGGAACTATTCTCAATGGTGTTGAGGGCACGATGATGTCGCCGTTCGGCAGCGTGCTGTCTGATACCGACCTTGCTGCGGTCATCAGTTACCAGAGAAATGCTCTGGGTAACGCCACAGGCGACATCGTTCAACCGTCACACATCAAGTCACTACGAAAAGATAATGATGATGCAGTGACTGAAAGTGTCGCCTCTGCCGCTGACAACATCTCAACTCAGGGAGTTAACTGATGAGTTCCAACGACGTTACCCATCACGCGGCCGATGATCACGACCATGATCATGGGCATGACGAGCACGGCCCTGCGCCAGGATTAATGCGCTGGATTACAACAACTAACCATAAAGACATCGGTACTTTGTACCTGTGGTTCTCCTTGGTTATGTTTTTCATTGGCGGCGCGATGGCATTGGTGATCCGAGCCGAGCTATTCCAGCCTGGCATCCAGATCGTTGATCCAATGTTCTTCAACTCGATGACCACCATGCACGCCATTGTCATGATTTTTGGTGTTGTTATGCCAGCATTTGTGGGTTTGGCAAACTGGATGATTCCCATGATGATCGGCGCACCAGACATGGCTCTGCCGCGTCTGAACAACTGGTCTTTTTGGATCATGCCGTTCGCTTTCACCATCATGCTATCAACCCTGTTTATGGACAGTGGTGGCCCTGCAGGCGGCTGGACTCTCTACCCGCCGCTCGTTTTGCAGATGGGTGACAGTTTTGCCTACGTTATTTTTGCTATTCATTTTCTCGGCATATCGTCGGTAATGGGCTCCATCAATATCGTTGCCACGATCTTCAACATGCGGGCGCCAGGCATGACGTTTATGAAAATGCCAATGTTTGTATGGACGTGGTTGATCACGGCCTACTTGCTGATCGCGACTATTCCAGTATTCGCAGGCGCTGTAACCATGCTGCTGACTGACCGCTTTTTTGGCACTAGCTTCTTTAATGCTGCAGGTGGTGGTGATCCGGTCATGTTCCAGCACATTTTCTGGTTCTTCGGACACCCTGAGGTGTACATCCTCATTCTTCCAGCGTTTGGAATCGTATCTTCTATCATTCCGACGTTCGCTCGAAAGCCCTTGTTCGGCTACGACTCCATGGTATATGCCACGGCTTCTATTGCGTTCTTGTCGTTCATCGTTTGGGCGCATCACATGTTCACGACAGGCATGCCGCTCGCTGGATCATTATTTTTCATGTTTTCAACCATGATGATTTCAGTGCCCACAGGTGTGAAGGTATTTAACTGGGTCGCTACTATGTGGCGTGGTTCCATGACTTTCGAGACACCCATGCTTTTCGCTATCGGGTTTGTCATCATGTTCACAGTCGGGGGGCTTTCAGGTCTCATGCTGGCTATTACTCCAGCTGATATCCAGTACCACGACACCTACTTTGTGGTTGCTCACTTTCACTACGTGCTTGTGCCTGGTGCAATCTACTCGCTCATGGCGGCGACCTATTATTGGTTGCCAAAATGGACTGGCAACATGTACGACGAGACTTTGGGTAAATGGCATTTCTGGATATCAACGGTATTCGTCAACGTCCTGTTTTTCCCTATGCATTTCGTTGGATTAGCGGGTATGCCAAGGCGAATTCCAGATTACAGCTTGCAGTTCGCTGACTGGAACATGATTGCAACCATCGGTGCATTTGGCTTTGGTTTTAGCCAATTGATGTTCGTGTACATCATCGTTAAATGTGTTCGCGGTGGCGAAAAAGCGACAGCCAATGTTTGGGAAGGCGCTCGTGGGCTTGAATGGACGGTGGCTTCACCAGCTCCATATCATACGTTCGAGACAGCTCCTGCTATTGAATCTTCAACGGTAACTCGTTGAATACTGCCTCGATGAGCGATAGCCAAACTACAGAAGGCACCCCTTCTCTTGCTCCTTCAACGGAGCAAGAAGAGGTGGCACCACAAGGTTTCATTCGGCGGTTTCGGTTGCCTTTGTCGCTTGGGGTTGTAGCTATCTGTCTCTACGCCAGCAGCATTCTTTACATTCTTTTCGGGCGAGGGCAAATCTGATGAGTCAAGTGGATCTGCAAATAGAAAGTGAAGCTGTCGCCAGCGAGCCTTCGTCAATGGAACCTGCAGTTAAAAACCGTTCGTCCCTTCATCTGAAGGTTATCGGTAAAATGCTGGCGCTTTCTATTGGAATGTTTGGATTTGGCTACGCGATGGTGCCGCTTTACGACATCATTTGCGATATCACCGGATTGAATGGTAAAACGGGCCGCGTCAGTATTGAGTCAGTCGCAACAAGTCCCATTGATCAAAATCGCGAAGTGACAGTGGAGTTTGTCTCCAGCATTAATCAGGGCGGTTCCTGGGTGTTTAGGCCACAAGTCAAAACCATGACTGTGACTCCGGGAAAGCTCTACCACACTAGCTACTACGCGGAGAATTTGAGTGACGAGTACGTTGTTGCTCAGGCTACACCCAGTGTGTCGCCATTCACTGCTGCAAAATATTTCAACAAAACAGAGTGTTTTTGTTTCACTAGACAGCCCTTTGAAGGCAAGACCTCTAAAGATATGCCGATAACTTTCATCATCGATGAGGATTTGCCGGTTAATATCGATCGTGTAACCTTGTCATATACGTTTTTTCGATCGCCTGACCAAGGTGTAGAACCAAGTTAGTTGAGCCGACCTGCGTTTTAGCCTAGGGCAAGTAGCCTTTCTGGATCGGCCCATTTCACAATAGGACCATGCATGTATGAGTAGTACAACAGCACCATCAGCTTATTACATTCCACATGCCGCACGATGGCCTATCGTTGGCTCAATCGGTTTGTTTGTATTCTTTTACGGTTTTGCAACGTGGCTCAATGGCGCAGCCTTCGGCAAGGAAATGTTTTTCCTTGGAACCGCTATTGTCATATTCATGATGTTTGGCTGGTTCGGCCAAGTTGCCAGAGAGAGTGAGTCAGGTACCTACAACGGTCAAGTAGACTCCTCGTTCCGCATGTGCATGATGTGGTTCATCTTTTCTGAAGTCATGTTCTTTGCAGCCTTTTTCGGTGCTTTGTTTTATGCCCGATCTTTTTCTGGCCCATGGCTTGGTGGTGACGGTGCCGGTGGCGCTGAGATGACGAATGCCATCTTGTATCAAGGCCATGACTACGTTTGGCCCAGTGACGGCCCTGCACACATTGGTGGTGGATTTCAGCAGATGGGTTGGTTTGGCTTGCCGCTGATCAACACATTGCTTTTACTGACAAGTGGCCTGACATGTACGTTTGCTCACCACGCGATCCGTGAAGGTAAGCGTAATCCTTTCATTCTCTGGCTAGGTGCCACTGTTGGGCTTGGTTTTATCTTTGTCTGCCTACAGGCCTATGAGTATTATCATGCTTACAGCGCTTTGAATTTGAAGATGACCAGTGGAATTTATGGCTCCACTTTCTTTATGCTCACTGGATTCCATGGGTTTCACGTAACCATGGGCGCCATCATTCTGTTGGTGGTTATGATCAGGGCGATGTTCAGCCACTTCAGTGCTGACAACCACTTTGCCTTTGAAGCTGCGGCTTGGTACTGGCACTTTGTAGATGTGGTCTGGTTAGGTCTGTTCATCTTCGTCTATCTGCTTTGACGGTAGCTGCCGACCGAGCTGTGGTGTCAAGGGCCTATTGGCTGGACACAATGCTCAACTGAAGACGATAAAAAGGCGGTTAATACCGCCTTTTTTTATTCCTGCTTTTTAATTGTTTTGATTTTTTTATTGGGTAATGCCAATTGGGCGTCTTCCACCACCTATTGCAGGTGGTTCAGCTTCGGCACCGGCATTCTCATCATCCGTCGTCGGAACATTATTTCGGGCAGACAACGGGCTGGGGTTTAGTTCGATAACACCTGTAGCACCTGCAATCATGACGACCACGATGGCTAATATAGACAAACCGATGCGAACAGATAGTGCATTAACAGTCCGGTTTGATTGGCCTTTGTCTTTCACCAGAAAATACAGGCCAGAAAAAAGGCTGATGATGACAAAGCCGAGTAATAAGAGAACAATGAATTTTACGAATAGCATGGCGCTTGTACGAGGTGCAGTGGCTTTGCGATGAGGGTACCACTATGACACTCGGCAACTGGCGGTTCAGGCCAAAAGCCTGGGCATCTATTTTGTATCTGGCGGTCCTTTTA
Source organism: Granulosicoccus sp. (assembly GCA_023301725.1). Lineage (GTDB taxonomy): Bacteria > Pseudomonadota > Gammaproteobacteria > Granulosicoccales > Granulosicoccaceae > Granulosicoccus. The sequence goes on from JALZUD010000079.1 coordinate 38,615, forward strand.
TGTATGCTTTGGTTAGCTAATTGGCAGCTGGAGCGGGCAGCGTTAAAAGTGAGTCTGCAGGAATCTGCGGAGCTGGCATACAATTCACCGGCTATCCCTTTGTCTGAGCTTGCCGATTATCCAAGCGCTGCTGCCTCTTACCAGAGAGTAGCGATATCAGGAAAATACGACGCTTCGCGCCAATTTCTATGGGACAACCGTTCCCACAAAGGCCAAGCTGGATTTGAGGTTATTTCGCTGATCAACATGGTTGACGGTGGTGTGGCATTGGTTAATCGTGGATGGGTTGCGCCGGGGCCGAGTCGTCAGCAGTTGCCGGATGTGTCTTTGCCAGAGTCAGCGATCACAGCCGAACTCCACATAGAGGGGTTTGTCTCCCAGCCGTCAAAAGGCTTTTCCAGTGGTCCAGCAGTTGCTGCGGACAAAACATGGCCTAAACTACTGCAATATGTGGACTTTGCCGCTATCGCCCAGTCATTGGGTGAGCCGGTTGTGCCTGTGCTCGTACAAGCTCAAACGTTAGGCACCGATGCGAATACAGCAAGTGTGCTAACGTCGCGCCCCGAGTGGTTAATAGCCAACTGGCAACCTGCGGCTTCCGGACCTGCCAAGCATTACAGCTATGCTTTTCAGTGGTTTGCCATGGCGCTAGCGTTAACGGGCATATTTCTAGTAGTTAACATCCAAAGAGTTAACCTTCAAAAGGTAATGGGATCTGATGACTGACAATCAACAAGCATTGCATACGGGCAATTCGGCGCTTCCTGAAATTGATCCAGCTGATCGCCGCCGATCGCGTATCAAGCTAGTGTCGATCTTTGCCATTTTTGCTATCCCGCTGATCCTTGCCAGCATTTACTTGCATTTGGTCAGAAGCAGCGATGGAACAGTAGGCGATACCTCTCGTGGCCAGCTTATTCAACCTGCTGTGCCGCTAACTGAGTTCACCTTGAAGGCGACAAACTTTGCTGAAGGGGAATTCGATCTAGATGCAGTGCGTGGGCTTTGGTCGATGCTGTATGTGCCGAAAGGTGCCTGTCTGGAGGCCTGTGAGCAGAATCTGTATCACATGCGACAAGTCCGTTTGGCGCTGAATCATCGAATGGATCGGGTGCAGCGAATCGTGCTAGTGGAATCGCCCACGCAACTCGATGAAAAGTTGGTCAGTGAGCACCCGGGTTTGATTGTAGCGACAGGATCAGCAGAAGAGCAGGCGCAACTAAATTCGCAGGTGGACGCCGCACAGCAGGGCATGGAGAGTTTGGAAGACGCCATTTACTTAATTGACCCTTTTGGCAACATAATGCTTCGGTTTCCTCACAACTTGCCACCTAAATTGATGTTGAAAGATATAAAACATCTATTAAAAGTGTCTCGTATCGGTTAATCTTGCGTGTTGTTGCTCAGCCAGAGTGATGGTCCGAATACAAGCCAAGCGATGAAAACTTCGTCCCAGATAAAACCTACTCCTTCTCTTTTGAGTCATTCGCTTGAGCATTGGCGAGACTACTACGAGATCACAAAGCCTAAAGTGGTGCTTTTGCTTGTTTTTACAGCATTGGTGGGCATGGCGTTGGCAGTCCCTTTGTGGTTGCCAGTGCAAGAGACGTTTTTCGGTTTGTTAGGTATCGGCATGGCAGCAAGCTCTGCTGCTGCGATCAACCATGTGATTGATCAGCGCTCTGATGCCATCATGAAGCGGACCGAAAATCGGCCGATCCCCAAAGGTGCGCTGAGCACTCGGCAGTGCTTAACATTTGCACTGGCGCTGGGGGTCATTTCCATGGTGATGCTGGTTGTTCTGGTCAATGTGCTAACCGCTGTTTTAACGTTTCTATCGTTAATTGGTTACGCCATTGTTTATACCGTCTACCTCAAACGCGCAACGCCGCAAAACATTGTTATTGGTGGTGCGGCAGGAGCCATGCCACCGGTGTTAGGTTGGGCAGCCGTCACTAACGAAGTCAGTGCTGCCGCACTTTTATTGTTTCTCATTGTTTTTATCTGGACGCCACCGCATTTCTGGGCTCTGGCAATACATCGTCGTGATGACTACGCCAAAGTGGATATCCCCATGTTGCCTGTCACCCATGGCATACCGTTCACTCGAGTACAAATTTTTCTCTACACAGTGTTGTTGGTCATCATCACTATATTTCCCTATCTGATTCAGATGAGCGGTCTGCTGTATTTAGGGGGTGCCTTGGTGCTGGGTGGTATGTTCTTGTGGCATGCTTGGAAAATGTTTGACGATGAGGCCACCGAGCAGCCCATAAAAACCTTTGTTTTCTCAATCAATTACTTAATGTGGCTTTTCGGCATTATGCTGGTCGACCATTACATACCGGTGGTGTTAGCGATATTCTGATTGCTTGTCCAGATTCTCACTATCGAAAAATCCTGTTAGTGCGAATATTCCGCCAAATAGAGAGCCAAAGTACGAAAAATACGTACTGTCTTATTAGTAAATTCATTTTCGAAGCTAATGAGACACCTCAACTACAACCATCTACTCTATTTCCACACGGTAGCCCGCGAAGGCAGTGTGGCGCAAGCGGCCAAAGTCTTGCATCTGACCCCGCAAACCGTCAGCGGTCAGATAAAACTACTTGAGGACGTAGTGGGAGAACCCTTGTTTTTAAGGGTTGGCCGAGGCCTGACGCTGTCAGATACCGGGCGTGTGGTTCAGACGTACGCAGATGAGATCTTTTCGGTGGGAACAGCGCTTGTTCAACGTTTGCAGAGTAGCTCTGAACAAAGCGTTAGAGAGCTGCGAGTGGGAATTGTGGATTCGTTCCCCAAGCTTGTCGCTTGCCGGCTTCTCGGCGTCACGCTGGATTCGTCTGAGACTGTCAAGCTGTCCTGCTCTGAAGGCAAGCTTGAGGCATTGCTTGCCGATCTATCAGTCCACAAACTGGACTTGCTGTTATCAGATCGTCCAGTACCTACCGAGCTCAATGTGCGTGCATACAATCATGCCCTTGGTTCTAGCGAATTGTCCTTCTTCGCGCCGCAAGGCTGGGATGAGACTCTAACCAGTAGTTTCCCCGAGTGTTTGGCTTGTGTCCCGGTGCTTTTGCCTAACGCATCGTCAGCGCTCAGGCGTAGCCTTGATCATTGGTTCGATGAAATGGGTATTGTTCCAAAGGTTGTCGCAGAGTTCGATGACAGCGCCTTGATGAAAACTTTTGGCGAATCAGGCTTGGGTGCTTTCCCAGCTCCCGATGTTATCGAAGATGATGTTAAGCGCTGCTTCAATGTCAAGCGTATAGGTTCTGTAGAGGGTGTGACTGAGAATTTTACTGCTATTTCTCCACAACGCCGACTGCGCCATCCCTCTGTTCTGAGCATTGCAGAAAGTGCATACAAAGTGTTGCAGAATGACCCGGAGGAACACGATTTGCCGGTAGAAACACAACCTTAAGCGTTACAAAAAATGTCTGCTGATGGCGGCCGTGTTCTAAACCACTTCAGTGTTTTTGGACGGTAACTCCCCATTTATGATGTTTTACAAAATACTAGTGAGTTAGCAAATCAGATGATTTATAGTAGTTGATTACGCTATTGAGGTAAACGACTCATGATGACCTATATGTTGCTAGTGATGTTGCCAGGTATGGTGCTTTCCGGGCTTGCATCCATGATGGTAAAGCGCACGTTTGCAAAGTACGAAAATGTTGGCACCCAATCCAATATGACAGGTGCGCAAGCTGCAAAGCTCATGCTTGAGCGGCAAGGTGTTACAGATTGCAAGATAGAAGCTGTGTCGGGAAGGCTGAGTGATCATTATGATCCACGGGTTAAAACGTTGCGTCTTTCAGAGCCAGTTTTTAATGCCACATCAATATCAGCCATCGGAGTTGCTTGCCACGAGGCGGGTCATGCATTGCAACATGCGCAAGGCTACCCTTGGCTGAAGATGCGTTCTACGCTCGTGCCGGTCACTAATATCTCAAGCAAAATGTCGATGCCAATCATTATGGTTGGTGGTCTTTTGATGTCGCTAGTACCGGTGTTTGGAACGCCTGTGTTGCTACTTGGCTGCGCACTGTTTGCAGTGGCAGTTGTGTTTTCGGTCGTCACTCTTCCTGTTGAGTGGGATGCAAGCGCTCGGGCTAAAACAGCAATGGTAGATGCTGGTATTGTCACGCCGCAAGAAATGGGTGGAGCGAGCAACGTTCTCAATGCCGCGTTCCTGACTTATCTTGCCGCGGCTATAGCATCAATACTGACGCTTATCTACTACTTGCAAAGGAGTGGTGTGCTGAGAATGTTGCTAAGAGGTCGGCATTAGATTCATACCTTGAAGCGTTTGCGCGCTTTAGCGCAAACGCCAAAGACCGGAGCGTGCGCCTTCCGTTATTGCCAACACCAAATGGTAGAGCAAACGGCTGAGCGCTTCGGACCAAAGTGGGGTGCCTGAACTGTCTACCTGATTGATAAAGGCAGTTTTCCCCGCAAAGTACTGCTTAAATACAAGCAGCATTAAGGCTTCCGCCTTACGTGCATGTTCGGGGGATGCGCTTCTAATGGCATGGGTTTTTATCGCTTCTGTTTGTGGCCAGAGCAAGAAGCTTTCCTCGCGCCACTGCGCATCAGATGAGACAGCATCAAATGCACCCCCTTGCATTATGCCAGTCGACGAAAAGCCAATATTGTCTGAAAAACTCAGTAGCGCGTCTGCATATTCTTTCGTATCGCTTTGGCCGCTGAGTGTCGCTTCCCTACGGAGCAGCCAAGCCCACTCGCATTGATGGCCGACCTCTCGTCGTGTGCCGTCTCGGCCGGGTAGAGCACCAAGATCTGGTGCGATGAATTCGATAATGCTACCGCTATTGGCATCATAAAAGTATTCAAGTCCTTTAATTCGCATTTGCTTCGCACGGTCTAGCCAAATTGGTTTGCGCGTCATTTCAAAGGCTTGAAGAGCAGCCTCATACAGGTGCATGTGCGGGTTTTGAGCGCGCGGCGGTGTGTCAGCTATTGATGCATCACGCACTTCATTGTGTTCTAGCAAAAGGCCAGTTTTTGGATCAGTTAGTCGGGTTTCAAGAGCTGACCAACAAGACTCAATTTCTAGAGTTTCGTCAACGTCTGGCAGTAGATGCTCCCATGTCGCAAGGCCCAGAATGACAAAACTTTGATCGTAGCTAAATACGCGCTCATCGCCGTGTTCGCCGCTAAGGTGGTCGATATGGCCATCGTCATGGCTAGTGTCACGTGCATCAGACACACTAGTGGAGGTAGAGATTGCCCGGCAATAACCTCCGTGAGTGTCACGGAACAACGGCAAGGCCTCACGGGCAACCTTCGCTGCATCCTTGAACACAGGATTGCTTGAGTGATGCGCTAAATGCGAAAACGTAAAGAGCAGCCTTGCCTGAGCAAGAAGGGTGCTTCTATGGCATTGAGTGGGCTTTGCATTGATGTCCAGCTGGTCGTAAAAACCTTTGCTGTCGGGGATGCGAGCTTGCTTTACCCAAGCGGGTAGAAATTGATCTGTGAACCAATCTATCCACTGATCTACTGTTGCAGTGTCGGAGGGTTGTTCGTTTGCACTGAGCTGTAGGGGAGAGGTCATGGTAGGCACCGCGCTAGAGTTGTTTAAGAGCTTCCAGACCTTCAAAGTACTCTGGGTAGGTTTCTACTACGTGTGGCAAATCTTTTTTGATTTCTCGCAGATGTGTACGCATGGCTTTATCGGCAGCACTGGCTTTGCGATCACGTATTGCGTCAACAATAGCTTGATGATGTTCAATGACTTTGGTAGGCGAGAATCTGCCAGCACTGATGTTGCGCACCCGGCTGACTTGCACATTGAGACTTTCGAGGAAAGTGTTTACCTCAGGGGTTGCAGCATTGTGAGCCAGTGACTTGTGAAATACTTCGTCAAGACGCATGAGTTCAGGTAGATCAAGTGCTTGAGCTGCTTTGCGTTGTTGCTCCAGCTGCTCATAAAGTGACGTGATCATCTCATCGCTTGCCAATTTGCACACTCGACGCACTAGATCGGCCTCCACCGCCTCTCTTACAAACCGAGCTGCCAGAGCTGAGGGGATGGAAATACGCGTTATGTACGTGCCCCGTTGTGGGCGAATGTGTACCAGCTGTTCTTCAGCGAGTTTGATAAACGCCTCTCTAACAGGTTGCCGAGATACTTCATAGGTTGTGGCAATTTCAGTTTCGGAGATACGCTGACCTGGCGCCAGTTCACAGGAAATGATTCGGTCGCGCAACTGCTTGTGCAGCTGCGGCGAGACAGCGACATCTAAAGACAAAGGTGTTACCGTCGGGATTTCCATGGATTTCCTGCGTTTTAGGAATGCGTCCGTTATAACTAGATGCCGCATACTTGTCAACTTGTATGGCAGTATGATAATGTCGCCGTAATACATCAAGCGAGTTATTGGCATGCTTCAGACATGGCGTTGGTTTGGTCCAACCGATGCGCTCTCCATCGATGATTTAATGCAAGCTGGAGTGCGGGGTGTTGTATCGGCTTTGCACCATATTCCACCGGGAGACACTTGGCTGCCACAACAAATCAGCCAAAGACAAACCGACATTGCACATATGAGCAACGGTAGCCTTTCTGGTCTAACGTGGGATGTAGTCGAGAGTTTGCCTGTGTCCGAGGATATTAAACGGAAAACAGGCGACTGGAAGCGGCATGTGGCGAACTACTGTGAAAGTTTGAGCAATCTTCGTGCTGCCGGTATTGAGGTGGTTTGCTACAACTTTATGCCAGTACTTGATTGGACCCGAACTGATCTTGCTTATCCTTTAGCAAACGGTGCCACCTGCATGCGTTTCGACTACATCGATTTTGCTGTGTTTGATCTGCACATATTAAAGCGCGCCCAAGCGGCCGCTGAGTTCCCCGAAGACATCATTCAGGCGGCTACCAAGCGCTTTGCACAGATGTCTGAGGAGAGAAAAAAAGAGCTTCTTGACAACATCGTGTGTGGTCTACCTGGAGCCGCAGAATCCCTATCTATAGAGGGTGTTCGGGAGAGCCTAGCGGTCTACAACACCATTTCTGCTGATCAGCTTCGAGCCAATCTTATCGATTTTTTGTCAGAAGTTGCACCCCATGCACAGATGCTGGGCATGCGGCTGTGCTGTCATCCTGATGACCCACCCATTCCTTTGCTGGGATTGCCGCGAATCATGTCAACGCAAAGCGATTATCAAACCATTCTCGCTGCAGTAGATGTGCCCTCCAATGGCGTAACCCTATGTTCTGGGTCATTGGGCGCGCGCAACGATAACAACTTGCCACAAATGATGAAGCAGCTTGGTGATCGGGTGCATTTTCTTCATCTGCGAAATGTTAAGCGTGAAACCGATGGTCTGTTTGGTAGTTTTCACGAAGCAGAGCATCTTGGTGGAGACACCGATATGGTTGCACTTATTGCTGCAATCCTAGAAGAAGAACGCAGACGAAAGGTCGTTGGGCGCGCTGATGCGTCGATTCCCTTCCGGCCCGATCACGGGCAAAACATTCTTGATGATCATAAGCGTAAGTCCCAGCCGGGATACCCTGCCATAGGCAGACTCAAGGGGCTTGCTGAATTAAGAGGCATCGAGGCCGCACTTAGCCATAAGGCATTGGAATCTGGCCTATGAGCAGCTCATTCAAAATAATGAGCATAACGTTTTACGGATTGTCGACTGTGGTCGACTCCATCCACTATACGGAACTTGTGCGCCTGTTTGGCGTTGTTCCGTTACTACCACTGCCCGTCTCGTCGGGATCACTTGCGTACGATCGCGGCAATGCCGCAAAAAACCATTGGAGATAACAAATGAAATTTTTAAAATCGACTCTTGCAGCCACTGCAATTGCAACCGTACTAGGAGGCGTGGCTATGACTGCAAGCGCCGCCGATCTTACACTGCGTGCCGCTAGTCTTTTTGATGAAGAGCATGCCTATACCAAAACATTACGAGAGTTTGAGCGTCTTGTTGCTGAAGCGTATACAGGTGAAATTGAGTTTGAAATGCACCTAAACGGTGAGCTAGGTGACGAGAGCGATTTCGTGACATTTTTACAGCAGGGTGTTGCTATTGATTACGCGGTAATGGCGCCTTCGAACATGGCTGTTTTTGCTCCAGCAATTCCATTGATGGATATGCCTTTCTTATTCCGTGATTTAGATCATTGGAATGCCGTACTGTCTTCAGATGTTTTAAAGCCACTCGAAGATGAGCTGTCTGAAAAAGCTGACATCAAAGTTATAGGCTATGCAGGCGGTGGTACTCGTAACTTAGCTTCAGCCGATCCTATTGCCAATATGGATGAACTGACGGGCCACAAGATGCGCGTTATGGGCGCACCTATCCAGGCAAAAATCTTTGCATCTATTTCAGCAGCACCTGCAGCTATTGCTTACAACGAAGTCTATAACGCTATCCAGACTGGTGTTATTGGTGGATTCGAAAACGAAGCAGCGTCAATTCAGAACCTTAAGTTCTACGAAGTAGCACCAAACATCACATTAACCAAGCATGCGATTACTGTGCGCCCATTGGTGATGAGTGGCAAGAGCTTTCGCAACCTGTCAGAAGACCTACAAGCTATTGTTATGGAAGCAGGCGCCGCTGCTGGTGCTTTCGGTCGTGAGATCGAAAGCCGTGAAGATGGTGAGAAGCTGAAAGTTATGGAAGATGCTGGTCAAATTGTGGTCACTGAATTCGAAAACCGTGATCAGCTGCTAGAGCTTGTTGTTCCGGTTCAAGATGAATTTGCTGCTGATCTTGATGCTACTGAATTGCTCGAAGCTATTCGCGCAATGTAATTAGTTAGAAACGCGGCACACCAGATTAGCTTGGTGTGCCGCATCGATTCACCTATTTGGACGCACTCACGATGGGCAAGGTACTTGAACATTTTTGTATGGGGCTACGTTTCCTGGTCGGTCTGTTGACCATGCTGTTAGCGTTGCCGGTAGCCGCCCAGGTCTTAGCTAGATACACTGGAATCATTCCTGTGTATCTTTGGACCGAAGAGCTAGCAACTTTCATTTTTGTATGGGTGGTAATGATAGGTTCTATGATTGCAGTATGGGATGGCACGCATTTTTCGGTAGAGGTTTTGCCTGAGTCAAAATCGCCACTCATAAAACTTATTCAAAAATCATTTGTACTTGTTCTACTCATAATGTTCGGATTGATGTTTGCCTGGTACGGAATTGAATACACAAAATTTGGTTTCATCCAACACTCTGTAATGTTGAATGCCAATATGGTTGTTACACATGTGTCTGTATTAATTGCCGGGCTGGTGTGGGCTTTGTTCGCTGGGTACCGTCTGTATGAAGCCATCGGTGAGTATCGACAGACGAGGACTGCCTCATGATGATAATTTCAACAGGCTTGGCGTGTGCGATTCTGGTAGGTGGTTTTCTTCTATTGGTAATGCTTCGCGTACCGGTCGCTTTTGCTTTGGGCTTAGCCACCATCCCCATTGTTGTACTTGATTTACGCTTAACACCGTTCATTCTTCTTGACCGGATGTTTCAATCTTATAACTCCTTTATTTTGCTGGCTGTGCCGTTCTTTTTGTTGGCAGCAAACTTAATGAATTCAGGCAAGATTACAGACCGGATGATAGACCTTGCAAAGGTCATGACGGGCTGGCTTCCTGGTGGCTTAGGCCACGTTAACGTTGTAGTGTCCATGTTATTCGCAGGCATTTCAGGCTCGTCAACAGCGGATGCTGCGGGTTGTGGCAAGATTCTGATACCCGCCATGAAGCGTGAAGGCTTTGATGCTCGATTCGCTGTCGCTATCACCGCATGTTCATCGGTCATGGGGGTCATTATTCCACCAAGTATCTTGATGGTGGTTTGGGGTGGTGTCATGCAAATATCGGTAGGTGCCTTATTTCTCGCGGGTGCTGTGCCTGGATTTCTTATTGGTCTGGCGTTGCTCCTTACCGTCTATGGCTATGCCAAAGCGCACGGATATCCAACCTCTGCTCGCCCAACGCTCGGTGAATCCTGGAGAGCATTTACCGGTTCAATCCTTGCTCTACTGACACCCGTGTTTGTGGTGGGCGGAATTATTGGTGGCATTGTGACGCCTACTGAGAGTGCCATCATCGCGGCAGGCTACGCAATGATTCTGGGCTTGTTTGTTTATAGAACCGTCAGCTTTAAACAGCTGGGTCATATTTTTTACGACACCGGAAGGTTTGCATCGATTTCGCTTTTTGCTATCGGCACCGCTACCGCGTTTGGATGGTTGCTGGCTTACTATAAAGTGCCTCGTTTAATTGTTGAGTGGCTAACGCTAATTGATGCAGGTCCCTTTGGAACAGGCCTAGTCATCGCATTGTTATTCTTGTTGTTCGGTTTGTTCATTGATGCCATCCCCACCATCATCATTCTAGGCACTGTTTTAATGCCGGTGGCAGCAGGCGCTGACATCCATCCGATTGTGTTCGCTATCATCGGGATTATTTCTTTGGCTTTTGGACTCGTAACCCCGCCTTATGGATTGTGCTTGCTTATCTCAGCCGCCATTGGCGAATTGAATGTGGTGCAAGTGATCAAGGATGTGGTGATTATCCTGATACCTATGCTCGTCATCCTGCTTCTGGTTATTGTCTTTCCAGAGATAGCACTGTGGTTGCCACGGTTGTTTATGCCAGGGACTATCTAGCGGTAAGGCAAAAAAAAGGACGATCACCGGATTGGGCCGATGATCGTCCTGACGTGCTAGTAGGTTTTCTTAACTTGCCGCCAATGCATAGTTGGAATCTGCGCGGCGAGTAAATAACTATCCCGAACTCGATGCACGGCAGTTAAGCCTTGCATCGAGTTGATCGACTTTAAGCTGCAACTAGCAGATGCGTCTTAATCTTCTTCATAGCTGCCTTCTCGATCTGCCTGATTCGCTCAGCGGATACGCCGTATTCGTCAGCCAGCTCGTGCAACGTGGATTTCTCCTCTTGCAACCATCGACGCTGCAGAATGTTTCTGCTTCTGTCGTCTAGTATTTCCATACCAGCTGCCAGGCCGTCGTGTGAGTTAGTTCTGCCATCCTCACGTTCAAGGATCATGGACGGGTCGTCTTGCTCCTGAAACAGCATGTCAGAAGGGGACAGACTCACTCTGTCCTCGCTGGAGCCTGCAGGTGCATCAAACGCGCTGTCGTGCCCGTGCATGCGCGATTCCATCTCGACAACCACTTTTTCGTCAACACCGAGATCTTCTGCTACGGCAGATACTTCATCCTGGCTGAACCAGTTGAGTTCTTTCTTAGCGCTTCGCAGCTTGAAGAACAGTTTACGTTGTGATTTGGTCGTTGCCACTTTCACGATACGCCAGTTCTTGATCACGAATTCGTGAATCTCGGCGCGGATCCAGTGGACTGCGAAAGAGATCAGGCGTACGCCGACATCTGGGTCAAAGCGTTTTACTGCCTTCATCAGGCCAATATTGCCTTCTTGGACCAAATCAGACATGGGGAGGCCGTAGCCTTTGTATGAGCGAGCAATATGAACCACAAAACGCAGCTGCGACATGACTAGCTGTCGGGCAGCGTCGAGGTCTTCGCTGTCTCGCAGACGACGTGCAAGGGTCTGCTCTTGCTCTACGGACAGTAGATCGATGTTGGCGATCTTGGACATGTAGCTGTTCATGTCATCAGCGATGACTGGGATAGCTACTGCGGTGTTGTTTATTGTCAGCGCGTTACTCATTGAATGTACTCTCCGACGACTGTAGGAAGTGATATTTTAGCACTCACCTAGTGAGAGTGCTAATTAGCAGGTTAGTTCGAGCGGTATTTGTTTACAATTTGAGAAGTCGACTACCTAGGCTCATAAAAACTCTTACGAAAACAATATCTTACTGGATCTGTGTGGGCTTTAAACTTAATGTCTGAGGTGTTGTGACGGTCGAAAGAGGCTGCTAACAGCGCCCACTAGACCCAAACACACGCAAACCGAGATAACGAGCAATATTTGAGACAGCGTTGGCATTGAGACGGCAAATTCGTTCTGATATAGCGATGACAGCGTATCGGCAGGATTTTGCACGGCATTTAGGGCAAACAAGCCGATAACGCAGGCAAGTACCCCCCCCAACAAGCCGTATACTGCGCCGGTGTAGACAATTGGGCGATTCATGAAATGTCGAGGTGCTCCCAATAGATTGGCGACTTCAAGTTCACTTTTTCTTCTCACTAATTCCAGACGAATGGTATTTGTGATGACCAGCAGCGCGCTCAATGTTAGGAATGCTGCTAGTAAGCCGCCTATCCACGCCAGTAAGCTCAGAGCCGCTGCTAGTCGTCTCACCCAGCGCAAATCCAATTGCACGCGCTCAACTTCGGGGATATTTGCCAGAGCCTCTGCCAGTCGGTCGGTGCTGCCAGAGGTGATATCTGTGATTTGCGGATAGACCACAATGGCTCCCGGCAAAGGGTTTGCGCCCAATAAGGCAATGGCGCTGCTAATGTCACTTGCCTCACCCAGCATGGCAAGCGATTGGTCCTTCGAGATGTAGTCAGTACGCGCGATATCCTGTCTTGTCAGCCAGGCTTTAGCTAATTCAGCACCAGCAACATCACTAACGTCGACACGCAGATAGGTTGTGATGCTCTCGCCCTCAAGGCTTCGATGACCAAGGGTAGCCAGATTAAGATAGGCAAAGTACAGAATCACAGGTAAGGCCAGAGTGACTCCGAGCATTAATAGTGTGCCCAAAGAGGCAATTCGTTGTTGTTTGAGCTGGCGTATGCTTTGCGACAATGCGTACCCTCGGCGGGTATAGGTCCATCGTGCGCCGCTACCATCCAGTGTGTCAGGGTCTGGCTTTGTGCTCATGAGCTGACCTTTCTTGTCGCTGAGTGTTTTCTCGAGCCGTGCGCTGACTGGGTGGATTTAGCTTCGTCATGAATCAGCTGGCCGTTCGCAAGGGTCAATCGTTGAAAAGGGTACGTTTGCAACAGATGTTCATCGTGGGTCGCAAAAACTACGGTGACACCAGAGGCATTAAAATGCATCAGCAGTTGCATGATCTCCTGACTCATCTCACTATCAAGGTTGCCAGTGGGCTCATCGGCCAATAACAACTTAGGCCGGGCCACTACGGCGCGAGCAATACCCACTCTCTGTTGCTCTCCACCAGAGAGATTAATGGGCTTCTCCGCGCCGCGCTGACCGAGTCCTACCTTGGTTAGCGCGGCATTTACGCGCAATTTGATATCATCAAAATGGTATCCACCAATGATTAACGGTAGCGCGATATTGTCGAAAACATTGCGATCATGAAGTAGCTGATTGTCTTGAAAAACGATACCCATCTGCTGCCGAAGCGCGCGCTCTTGGCGCACGCCTAGCTCGCTGTAGACGATATTGCCCACCTGAATATCTCCCGAGGTGGGTCGCGTAAGGCGCGCTATAAGCTGTAGCAATGAGCTTTTTCCAGCGCCAGAATGTCCGTTAAGGAACGTGAATGAGCCTGATTTCAGGTCGAACGAAAGGTTCTCAAGCGCGTACTTGCCTAAGCGGTATTCAAGGCTAACATTCTGGAAGCTGATCACGGTAAGTTCGCATTTCTGTGCTGTCAATCTGCGAAAGGAGTATAGAAGTTGAAGTGAGTTTGTCTGTTAAATAATGGTACGAATGCTAACTATCGTTCGACAGCAAGGCATCCACATAACGCTTGGCCTCGAATACTTCGAGATCCGCAACTTGCTCACCCACCCCAATAAAACGGATGGGAAGCTTGAGTTTGTCTGCGATAGCAAAGACAACACCACCCTTGGCTGTTCCATCAAGTTTGGTTACCACCATGCCAGTCAGGTCCATTGCTGTATGGAACTGCTCGGCTTGATTGAGCGCGTTTTGCCCGGTTCCACCGTCTAGAACAATAAGTGTTTCGTGTGGTGCCTGTGGGTCGATCTTGCCAATCACCCGCTTAACCTTGCGTAGCTCTTCCATCAAGTTATCTTGTGTGTGAAGCCTGCCGGCGGTGTCGGCAATGAGCACATCAATGCCTTTGGATTTTGCTGATTGCACGGCATCAAATATCACCGACGCCGAATCTGCCCCACTACCTTGAGACACTACCGGCACCTGATTGCGCTCGCCCCAAGTTTGCAACTGTTCAACAGCAGCTGCTCGAAACGTATCGCCAGCCGCCAACATGACACTCTTGCCGCCATCCTGTAGCTGTTTGGCCAACTTGCCAATAGTAGTTGTCTTGCCCGAGCCATTGACGCCAACCACAAGGATGACGAACGGCTTAGCGTCGTCAGGTATTTCAAGTGGTTGTTCGACAGGCTCGAGCAGTAGGGACAGCTCCTTGATTAATGCAAGCTTCAGCGCTTCAGAGTCGTTGACTTCGGTACGCCCTACTTGCTGACCAAGCGAATCCATGATGCGAGAGGTGGCGTCAATGCCAACATCTGCCATGATGAGTTTGCTCTCCAACTCTTCGAGCAGATCTGCATCAATCGGCTTGTTGCCCAGCATGAAGTCGAGAAGATTGTCTCGGAATCGAGAGCGGGTCCGCCCAAGCTTTTTGTCTAGAGGTGCATCAGGCTCTGGTGCCTGATCGCTGCCTTGTTTTTGTCTCTTTAAAAAACTGAATATACCCATGGCGTGTGCGGGACGTACCTGATTATTTTAAAATAGGGTGCCGGTGCTTAGCCGGGCAGGGTATCGTAACACCGTGAATAGACATCCCCGAAACAACCAGCGAAAGCGTACCCAATCAGGCGCAACCGTGCCATCCCGAGGTCAAGGTCAAGTCCGTATCATTGGCGGCCAATGGCGCGGACGAAAGCTTGAGGTGGCTGATGTTGAGGGACTACGCCCTACTGGGGATCGAGTGCGAGAAACACTATTTAACTGGTTGCAAGCCGATATTGCCGGCGCACATTGCCTGGATCTGTTTGCAGGCTCGGGTGCTCTTGGGTTTGAGTGTTTGTCGCGCTATGCAGCCAGCGTATCCTTCGTGGAGCCTGATTTCAGCGCGCAAAGTGCACTGGAAGGCGCGTGCCGATTGCTCAATGTGCAGCGAGGCGCTCAAGCCGCATGCGATATTGCCGAGCAAGAGGCTGATCAGGCTAGGGTGCATATTCACGCAGGCACGGCAGAGCACGCCTTGGCCCACTGGCGCTCGCAGCAAGTACTTCCGGAGTTCAATCTGATTTTTATTGATCCGCCCTTCGAGATGGGCTGCCAATGGTCTGTTCTGGAGGCCTTAGTGCCTGATTTTATGGCCGACAATGCGCTCATATATGTAGAAGCACCCTTTGATGCTGCCGATGCTGCTGATGAGCAAGGCCCATGGCCCAACGCCTGTTCACTGGTTCGCGAAAAACGCTTTGGGGATGTGCAAGCGCGACTGTTGCGATATCATGACTCCGATGTTGCCTTCGATCACGTGATTGACGCCAACAAAGGTGGGTCAAAGTGAGTATTCTTCGCGTGTTTTGCATTGTAATATTTTAGCGATTGCCGCAGACTCTCAGTGTCGATTTAACAGGGACACCTGTATGCGTGTTACAGCCATATATCCAGGCACATTCGATCCATTAACCTTCGGTCATATGGATGTCGCTCGTCGAGCCAGCAGCATGTTCGATGACGTCATTGTAGGTGTTGCTGCCAGTGCTGGGAAAGGTCCTTGGTTCTCGCTCGAAGAGCGGGTAGACATGACCACGCGGATCCTCTCTGATTTGCATAACGTGACTGTTCAATCGTTTGACGGGCTTCTTATGGATTACGCGCGACAAATGGATTCCAGGGTCATCGTACGGGGTCTTCGAGCCATCTCGGATTTCGACTACGAGGTGCAAATTGCTGGTGTCAACCGGCATCTTGCTCCAGAGGTTGAAACCATATTTATTGCCGCCTCCCAGGAGTACACCTTTTTGTCGTCAAGCGTCGTCAGAGAAATTGCGAAAATGCATGGCGATGTGAGCGATTTCGTGCATCCAGTGGTTCTCGAAGGTTTTGAGAAACGCCATCAACGTGCTATGCGAAGCTCCATCAACAGCTCCGAGATTTAGCGCATTGGCATTGTTGATTACCGACGTATGCATCAACTGCGACATATGCGAGCCCGAATGCCCTAACGACGCCATCTATATGGGCCAGGAGATCTACGAGATACATCCGCATTTGTGCACCGAATGCATTGGCCACCACGATGAAAGTCAATGTGTGGTGGTTTGCCCTGTTGATTGCATTGTCATCGATCCGGACAACACAGAGACGCAAGGCCAACTGCGCCTTAAATACGAACACCTGATTAATTCAACACCTAACGCCTGATTCCATTGACTGATTTATTCTCCTTTGGCACCTTGAAATTTGGCAGCGTTCTATCAAGCCTGACACCTTATTTTGAGTGATTCACTACATGGCATGCTCTGGCAAAATGGACGTATTAATTAATTTCGTATCGAGGCCTTAACCGCGTGGCCCACTAGTGCTGACAATCAGGGCAATAGAATGTGGAGCGCTGCGCCAGCACGCGTTGCTTAATCGTTGTGCCGCATTGTTTGCAAGGATCGCCCTCTCGCCCATAGACCAACAACGACTGAGCAAAATAGCCCGGTTGGCCGTCGCTGTTTACGAAGTCACGCAGTGTTGTGCCGCCTTGTTCTATTGAACGTTGTAGCACCTCTTTAATCGTGATTACCAGCCGGTCGCATTCTTTGCGTGTAACGCGTTTTGCAGAACGCGCTGGCCTGATAGCGCTCAAGAATAGCGACTCACTGGCGTAGATATTACCCACGCCCACAACGATCTGGCTGTTCATGATGAGATTCTTTATGGCTACTTGCCGTTTGCGAGTTGCCTTGAATAGATAGTCTCCTGTGAAGTCATCAGACAATGGTTCAGGGCCCAGTTTAGCCAGCAAAGAATGTTCGGGTGCATCGTTTGCTTGCCAAAGCAGGCAGCCAAAGCGTCTTGGGTCATGAAAACGCAAGGTGCTGCCATTGGCAACGACTATCTCCACGTGGTCGTGTTTTCTCCTAGGTTCGTTATCTGTACAAACGCGCAGGCTACCCGACATACCTAGATGAACTATTGCTGTGCCAGCTGCCACGCGAATAAGTAGATATTTGCCGCGACGCTCAAGGTTTGTCACCAGCGAGCCTTCTAATTGAAGAACCTCGTCGGGAATCGGCCAACGCAATCGCTTATCGTGGATACGAATGCCACTGATGCGTTGATTGAGCAAATAAGGTTCAATGCCGCGCCGAGTGGTTTCTACTTCTGGCAATTCTGGCATCAAATAAATCGACTTAGTTGGGCAAGCTGTCTGGAGAAATGATGAAGGCGCAAGCAGAGCCGTTGTACTGCATGGCTATGTATTCGTCTGTGTTAAATACAGATATCAAGCTTTGTGTGCTGGTTACGTCGTCAGTGAGTATAGAGAAAACCGCTTCAGCCGCATTGTCTTCTAGTGGCCATTTTACTATTTGCTGGGCACTAAGATCTTGCCAAAGCGCAAGCTCATTTGACTCCGCAATCGTTCTGACAGTTTGATTTTTTATAACAACAGTAAGAGAATTGAGAGCGTTGTTGAATACATTGAGATCTGCCAGCGCACTTACTCCACCATTGATCAAAGACAAGGTCCACTCAGGAATAAACGCCACTTGATTGTTGTACTGCACGTACCGCCGCTCACCTTGCAAATCAGTGTTACCAAGTCGATATTCGATATCATCTATGATGATTATTGCTTGCGGGGATTCTAGTCCAGCAGCATTCAGGTCGACATCTTGAGAATCGTATTCATGTGCGCTGGGTGATAACACCTCAAGCAAAGGGCTAAGCCGTTGCTCATTGACTTGAACATTGCATGGCGAATTCATAGTCCAGGTCTCGTCCAATTTACTGAGTTGTATATCATCAAACCCTTTACGCTTGATTACGATACTACTTGCCTGATTATTTGCCCCTAAGGCATTCGGTTTTGATTGGCGTTCATTCCACAATATATAAGCCATAGCAAGCAGCAACACAGAGAATGTAGCGCTTAATATGAGAACCCAGCGTTGAACGATTTTTGAATGCATGGTGTGTGGTCTTTGCGTCTACTTATCTCGTTTACGGCGCCAACGAACAATGCCGGCTACCACGAGAAACAATAAGGGGAACGCCACCAGATACAGTACGCTTATGAATATGGCAGATCGGTTGCTGAGACTGAGCTGGCTATCTGGAGCGCGCTGGGTTACGAATTCCATCGAGTCAGCTTCGCCGATTAACCATAATACAAGTGATTCTGTAAAATGTTGATTGCCACCATTACCAACGAATTGTGAAGCTGCAAAGTCGGCATCGCCAATAACCGCGAAGCGCTGAGAACCTGTTTGCAATGCTCTTTCGATAGTCACTCCGAGCAGCAAAGGCCCTGAAATTTCAGAAGAGTCGGCATCAAATCTGATCTCTCCGCTTAATTGACCCGTCTCGGTCCAGCTCGCCTCAGGTGTCTGCAGTAGAGGCAGTATCTCTTGTCCAGCTTGAGGGGTGACTGCCAGAGCTGTTGCTTGTGGCATTAACACAGGGCTTGCTAATGTGCTGGTTATGGGGTGTGGCGTAAATCTGTCGAGTAATACAAAATCGGGTGAATCTGCGGCTAGCGCCTGGCTTGCGGTATCGACAACAGTGCCTGGTAGCGTGACCACGCCCAGCGTACTTGAGAGTAACGAAAAATCAGGGGCGTTTGAATTCTCTGAATCTTGTTCTATCAGCCACAGCAGATTTCCTCCGCCCTGTATGTAGTTATCGATACTTGCCAATTCACCGGGGAAATATTTTTTAGTGGGGGCGGCGATAACAACTAGGTCAACGTCATCATCGATGCTAGGCTCGCTCACCAAACTTTGCTCACGCGCAATCAGTCCAATATTGGCGAGTTGTTCGGCGATAATTGACCAATCATCGTTAGTGGGCTGAGACGGACTACGCTCTCCATGACCACTGATGAAAACAAGATGTTTTTCTCCGTCACGAGTCAATTGCTGCAGGCTATTGGCCAAACTGCGTTCAGAGAGATTTTGTAGGCGTTGTTCTCGTGTGGCCGTACGTAAAATTAATTCGCCGCCGGGAGCTGCATTTAACTCTCTGGCTTGAGCGGGATCAGTTTCAGGGTTTACAAAGCGCAGCGTAATGTCAGATTTGATATCTTGAAATTTTTCTACCAATGCCTCTATACCATCACGTTGTTGTGTATCAGGGGCAAGAACTGCAATGAGCTCCACGGGTGTGTACATGGATTGTAAGAGTGACAACGTTGTGCTGGATAGGGAGTGACGATTGTTGGCTGTGACATCAACCGACAGCGAAAGACGCTGGCTAAACCAACCTAATAAAATGCCAATGCTTACCACAAGCAATGCGGCTATGACATGCAGTTTTGATGAGTGTTTTTTCATCAGTAGCCGGTTTGCTTCAGTAGATCTAGGCGCACTATCGTTAGCGCGAGAAAAACAGCGCTAAGTAACACGAAGTAGCCAACGTCAGCACTTTG
This sequence comes from Granulosicoccus sp., assembly GCA_023301725.1. Taxonomy (GTDB): domain Bacteria; phylum Pseudomonadota; class Gammaproteobacteria; order Granulosicoccales; family Granulosicoccaceae; genus Granulosicoccus. Next base: position 58,132 of record JALZUD010000079.1, read on the forward strand.
CAAATAACCTTGGAAAAAGCCAGCAAGGTGATTTGCAAAGGATAGATTCTGGATAGCCTGTACGGGTAGGTTGCCAAAATTTGCGCTTTGTAATAACCATAAGACAATGATGAGCGCAAAGCTTGCAATAATCGCTATGAGGCTATGCCGGGTAAGAGAAGAGAAAAACACGCCACAAGCAGTTGATGCCAAGGCACACAAAAGTAAGCCGATAGCTGATGTTATGACTACGGGTAAATCAACAGGTATGAACAACTGTAGTGATAGGAGCATTCCGCTAGCAAGTAAAACCAGCACCAGCATAAAAAGGCTAAGCCCCAGATACTTGCCCAATACTAACGATGTGCTGGACACTGGTGAGGATTGCCAAAGTGCATAGGTGTGCTTTTGATACTCGTCACTGAATGTGCGCATGGCAAATAGTGGTGCTACAAAGGAGAATGCAAGCGCTAAAGGCTGCAGGTATCGGGTACTCATAAAGCCGGTTAGGCCAACAGGATAATCCTGCAATGCCAGTTGATCTTGCAGGCCGAGAAACGCTTCGAGCTGACGAAGGAATAGAAAGCCAAATAAAAGAGCCAACAGGGCGGTAATTACCCACGTTTGTGCGCTTCTCACCAAGCCTCTGTACTCGTGACGAGCGATAATTCCAATCATGAGATTGACCCACGAAATAGCTCTTCCAGATTGGCTCCATGGGTGGGTGTGTCGGCAACGAGCTTACCTTTGTGGATGATGGCAACACGATTGCAGATGGCTTGTGCCTCGGCGAGCAGATGCGTGGAGAGCACAACAGCATGGTTTAGGGAGTACGCTTTAATCAGTGTGCGCATAGCATCAAGTTGTTGTGGGTCGAGGCCATTGCTTGGTTCATCGAGTAACAGCACATGGGGTTCGTGAATCATTGCTTGTGCTAGGCCCACTCGTTGCCTAAAGCCTTTGGACAAGTTGCCAATCAGTTTTTTATTCACCTCTTCAAGTGCACATTGCTCTGTCACAAGGGCTTGGTTACGGGCAAGTGAGGGCCCCCTGAGCCCACGTATTTGTCCGCATAGTCGGAGGTATTCGTGCACACGCATATCGTTGTACAGTGGTGGCTGGTCGGGTAGAAAACCAATATGAGCGCGTGCTTTGAGAGGGTGTTCTGCCATTGAGTAACCAGCAATGTTGACTGTGCCGCTGTCAGGTACCAGCATTCCGCATAGCATTCTTAACGTTGTAGATTTACCTGCGCCGTTGAGTCCTAACAACCCGAGCACATCGCCGCGATGCAGATGTAAAGACACATCGTCTACGGCTGTAGTTGCGCCAAGTGAACGGCATAAGTTGGCAGCGTTAAGCAGGCGAGTCTGATTTTCATCACCCGTGTGAGCGGCATCATCACTACTTGTTGATTGGGTTAGAAGAGGCACTTGGCGTCAATGATGGTGAAAATAGGAACGAACGGGCTAAGTATAGACCCGCGAAGCAGACATGCTTGAGTGTAACCCTGCAGGAAGAGCGCCATAAGCTAGAACCTGCGGCAGAAAAATACGCACACAAAAAAGCCGGCATATAGCCGGCTTCGAGTCTTCTAGATGAAAGAAGTTCTCTTTTATGGTTTTTACTTAATTTTTGCTTCTTTGTACATGACGTGCTGTCGAACCACTGGGTCAAACTTTTTCATTTCAAGTTTGGACGTCATGGTGCGTTTGTTCTTCGATGTGGTGTAGAAATGTCCTGTACCAGCTGAAGATACGAGTTTGATCTTGTCTCTCATGGGAATCGGCCTCTAGAGGGTTGTGATTTTCGTTAGAACGAGCGGTGGACGGTTACCGTCTACCATTCATTGGAAAAGCCTCACTAAAAAAGCTGAGAAGGTTTGTTTTAAACCTTTTCGCCGCGCGAGCGTAGTTCTGAAAGGACTACATCTATGCCACGCTTGTCGATGATACGCATGCCGTTAGACGATACGCGGAGCGACACAAAACGCTTTTCAGCAGCTACCCAAAAACGATGGGTGTGCAGATTTGGCAGAAAACGTCGGCGCGTACGATTTTTCGCGTGCGATACGTTGTTGCCTGACATTGGGCTTTTGCCGGTGACTTGGCACACTCTGGACATGAGATACTACTCCGAATTAGGACTTTCACAAAGCTTAGCCTGCGAAGTGTAGCGAATTTCTAGCCAACGCTCAAGTCATAAAGCGCTAGTATTTGCCAATTCCTGTTATTTAATCAATTTGAACTCCCCTATGGACCGCATTTTTATTAGAAATCTGACCGTCGAGACCATTATTGGTATCTACGATCACGAGCGGGTGACCCCACAACGCGTGGTGCTTGAGCTTGAAATGTCTGCTGACATTGCCAAGGCAGCAAGCTCTGATGACATCGAATCAACCCTGAACTACAAGACATTGAGCGAAACACTGATCGAATTTCTGGAAAATAGCCGTTTTCTTCTCATCGAGACTATGGCGGAGCAGGTTACCCAGATTATTCGGCGGGATTTTGGCGTGCAGTGGGTGAAGCTAACGTTGCATAAGCCGGATGCTCTGCCAGGCGATATTGATGTGGGTGTCATTATCGAGCGAGGCCAGACCTCGTAACGTTAGCAGATTCGCCTAGCTAGCCATAAGCTTATAGGGGCAGAGGCCTATCATGAACCCATCGTCAACCCTGAAGAGTGCCAGTATCCATGCAAGCGCCTGAACTGCCAGAACCCGATGCGTTTGCCAAGGCGCACAGTGAACAACTCACTGGCGTACTTAAAAAACACATCGACGCCAGTGATGGTGTTATCTCTTTTGCCGATTACATGCACAAAGTGTTGTACGAGCCGGGGCTTGGATATTACATGGCAGGTGCCGCAAAGTTTGGGGCTGAGGGCGACTTCATAACCGCACCGGAAGTATCGCCATTATTTGGGGCAAGCATGGCGGTGCAGATTGGCGAGATACTCGAATCATTGCCTGAGGGTGGCTGTGTGCTTGAATTGGGTGCAGGCAGTGGCAAACTAGCGCAGAGTCTGTTGAACAATCTGGCGTGTGGCGCCGATTTTCGCTATTTCATCCTCGAACCAAGCGCAGAGTTACAGCAACGTCAGCGTGAGGTGCTCAAGGCGAACCTATCCGAGCGATTGTTCTCCTGTGTGCAGTGGCTGCATGAGCTACCCTCGGACTTCAAAGGCGTTATCGTTGCCAATGAGGTGATGGATGCGCTAGCGGTAGAACGTTTCTCGGTGGGAGATAATGGGCTGCAACAAGTGTGTGTGTCCGCTAGCCTGCAAGAAATCGTACGGCCAGCTAATAAGGACTTAAACACAGCTGTCGCCGCGCTTGAGCACGACATAGGCGAGTCTCTGGCGCAGGGATATACATCGGAGTATTGCGCTTTGTTATCGCCCTGGATACAAGCATTGGCGACATCACTCGACAGCGGCGTGTTGTTACTTGTCGATTACGGTTACCCGCGACGAGAGTATTATTCTGACGAACGGCACGATGGCACGCTGTCTTGTTATTACAGGCATCGTGTGCATAACAACCCGTACTATTTGCCTGGCTTGCAGGACATCACAGCACATGTCGATTTCACAGCAGTGGTGGAAGCAGGAATTGCCAGTGGGCTGGAGTTACTGGGTTATGCTGCCCAGTCGGCATTTTTACTGGATAATGAGTTGCTGTCGTTGGCCGAGACTCATGGCGCGAGTTGCGTCAGTGAGGTAGATCACCTACTGATAATGAAACAAGTAAAGACGCTGACACTTCCAGGCGAGATGGGTGAGAGGTTCCAGGTAATGGCTCTTGGCAAACATTACGAGTTGCCGTTACGAGGCTTTCGTACGCAAGATCTCAGCTATCGTTTGTAGTTCGCTGTGGTCGTGCGCTTTTGCCACTCTGCTCCTTAATGTCCGTTTGTCATTCTTTTTATTCTCACTTTCCTTTGTAATTAATTGAAAATCACGGTTAGTAATTTGCCCTACGCAAAGTCATTGGCATCATCCTTGTTGCTCAGTCACACGACCCTCAGAATTTCACAGACCCAATATCACTTATGGAACTTTCCCACATTATCTGGCTGGCCCTTGTTCAGGGGCTTACAGAGTTTTTGCCAGTATCGAGTTCAGCGCACCTGATTCTCGTACCCAGCCTGCTCAATTGGCCTGATCAAGGTCTAGCGTTTGATGTAGCGGTGCACTTGGGAACTCTGGTGGCTGTTGTGGCCTATTTTCGTCGCGACATTGTGACTTTGTTTTTTTCCTGGGTTAAATCTATGAAACCCAATGGCATGAGTCCGGAGGGGCGCTTGGCTTGGGGCATCATCCTAGGAACCATCCCGGCGGGATTAGTAGGTTTGGCGTTCAAGGACTATATCGAGATTTATTTGCGTTCACCTCTGGTTATTGCCGCCACCACCATTATTTTCGGTTTGTTATTGTGGTTTGCTGACATGCGCAGCAAGCTGGTTCGTAATGAGTACACGTTGAGTTGGCAGGACTTTCTGGTCATTGGTTGCGCGCAGGCAGTGGCGTTGATTCCGGGCACATCGCGCTCCGGAATAACCATTACAGCTGGTTTGTTAATGGGTCTTACCCGTGAGGCCTCTGCGCGGTTCTCGTTCCTGCTGTCTATCCCCATTATTGTTTTGTCAGGTTTGAGCGTCACCAAGGACTTGGTGTCTAGCGCCACGGCGGTAGAATGGAACACATTGCTCATCGGAACCATTATTGCCGCCATCAGCGCGTTTATCTGCATCCACTTCTTTCTGGCATTCATCAACAGGATAGGTATGGTGCCGTTTGTGATTTACCGCTGGATACTCGGTTGCGTGTTGTTGTACGTTTTTTTGTAAACCGTTAAATTCGCTACAGCGGCACTTGAAGCTCGAAGGTTTTGCCGCCAAGCCCGTGCACGGAGTCATTCGCGCGCAACGTAATAGTGGTGATGCCCTCGGGTATGGTTAGCGTGACAGAACGAGTGAACGGTTGTTCATTGACATGTGGGTGAGCAAGTTCTCTTGCGCCGAGTAGCGTGCCGTCTGGTGTCAGTACATCCCAGCGATCTGCATAGTGGTCCCAGCCGGTATCTGCATGAGACACAGTGGCGTTGATCTGAAAACGACCGCCTCCAAGTGCTGTGATCGTGCCGCCAACAACATCGGCCTCTCCTGCAAAGGCTGCAGTAAGTGGAAAGCTATTTGCCATAAGCAGTGCGCAAACGATGCGCAATGGTTTGGTGTTAAATCGTTTTAGCATAGTGCTGTTCTCAATGGCTCGTCGATAGTATAATCATACCTTAGGCCTTGCGTTGAGCACCGCATGCCTCACGCCGCGCTGAGCGTAGAGAATTTGTCATTTGTTTACCGAAGATCGACGCCATGCCAATGAATCCGCCACCCCCCGTTTTAACGCGAAATATCGGCGGAAACCCCCGTATCGTGGGACCGGTTCTGCAATTCTCCCTGTTCATTGTCCCCATCGTAATGAATTGTTTCTACATGGTCTATGCGCTTGCAGGATGGGTTGTTGAGGGGCGAGACAAAATGACCTGGTCGCTAGAGGCGCCAACGGTTGCGTTCTGGGTAGCTACGAGCCTGTTGGCTTACAGCCTGCTCGTGTTAGCGTACGTTCGCTGGCGCGGTGCGAACTGGTGGCACCCCTTGTCTGTTTCCAGCGTAGCGCACAGTGTGGTTGCACTGGCATTAACAGCGTCTATTTTCATCACCGTAAAGCTCTAGGTTGCTGACTTTTTCTGGTAAATTTTCTATGCGTTGTGCTGTCCTGCACTCCGGCAATGCACAGCTTTCAAGGTTTGCAACTTTTGGCCGATATTCCCCCAAGTCGCCCCATTTTAATGCCCATGACCCAGCACCCTGAATCACTGTTTGACTTTAAAGCCCGTGGGCTTTTTACAGCCAGCCATCTGCGCTATCGCAGACTCTGGTTTGCCGTGGGCGTGTTAATGGTGTTGGCTGTTCTTGCGTTGTCAATTATGTCTCTTCCAGCGCCGGTGGAGAAGTTGATGGTGCAAGATAAACTGTTGCACACCATAGCTTACGCGGGTCTGATGGGCTGGTTTTCGCAAATTTTCAGGCATGATCTAACACGCCTTATTCTGGTTGTTGGCCTCATTTGTATGGGCATTGGCGTTGAGTTTATTCAAGGTAGCACTGCCCATCGAAATTTTGATGTACTCGATATGGTCGCCAACACGTCGGGTGTCGTTCTAGCCTGGGCGCTTGCCTATACTTGGGTTGGCAATGTACTTCCTTGGTTAGAAGGATCAGTGAGTCGAGTCTTGCAGAGGGTTTGAATCGCGCTGCCAGCTCTTAAGTTGGCTGATTCTAGCAAGCCGAATTTGCTCGGCTATGTGCGATTTATCCTGAGTGTTTCGAGCCACTGTTGCCGTGTCAACTGATACGTATACGTTAGCGGCCTCTTCAAGGTAACGTGCTTGTGGGTAGTCGGTTTGCTCTTTGCCCAGACGCCCTCTCGCGTCAGCCGTACAGACGGTTAAAAATTGCTTGAAACGCTGTGGTTTGCGCACCACGTCAAGTGATTGAAACAAATCGACCAGCGTGGTGGCTTTTAATTCGAAAGCGCGATGACAGTGCGTATGGTAGCGAGCTGTCATGATGGCCAAGTCCCGAGGTTTTTTAGGCACTCGTAACCGTTCACACAGATCTTGAGTGAGCAGAGCACCGCGTTCCTCGTGACCATAATGTGAAGGAAGCAATTCCTTAGGCGTCGTGGCTTTGCCCAGATCGTGGCACAGCGCGGCAAAGCGCGTATCGCTATCGGCATTCAACTGCGTGGTTTGTTCAAGCACCATCATGGTGTGCAGGTAGCTATCAATTTCCGGATGCCATTGTGCTTTTTGTTCAACACCATGTAGTGCATCAAGCTCTGGCAAGACGACAGCCAAGGCACCACAGTGTCGAAGGGTGTCGAAAAACGCCCGCGGTTCTTGTGCTGCAAGCGCGCGGTACATTTCCTGCCACACGCGCTCTGCTACCAGATTGCTGACTTCTCCTTGGTTCACCATGACGCGCATTAACTGTTGTGTTTCGTCGGCAACCGTGAAGCCCAAATGGGCAAATCTAGCCATGAATCTGGCAACCCGAAGCACCCTGACCGGATCTTCAACAAACGCCCCTGAGACATGTTTTAGTTGTCGCAGCTCAAGATCGTTGCGGCCACCGTAGGGGTCAATCAATGTGTTGTTTTGATCTTTGGCAATAGCATTGATGGTTAAGTCCCTTCGGCTCAAATCTTCTTCGAGGGTTACATTTGAGTCGGTATTGAAACTGAACCCGTGATAGCCACCACCTGTCTTACGCTCGACGCGTGCCAGAGCGTATTCTTCGTGTGAGCTGGGGTGAAGGAACACGGGGAAATCTTTTCCCACCGGCTTGTAGCCTGCATTCAACATATCATCAGGCGTGCTACCAACCACCACCCAATCGCGATCAATGACCTGCAATCCGAGCAATTCATCGCGTACGGCGCCGCCGACCAGGTAGGTATTCACGTACGGGTTTTTGTGTAAAAGCGCATAAGGGCAATGTTACACTTAACCGCATGAAGCTACGAATATACACAGTTCTAATTCTGGTGGCAGTACCGTTGATAGTCCTCAGTGGTTGTGCCACCGTTGGCTACTACTCTCAGGCCGTGGGTGGTCATCTTAAATTGATGAGTGCGCGTGAACCTATTGACGAAGTTCTGGCTAACCCCGAAACGCCAGAGGATCTTCGAGAGAAACTGCAAACACTGATAGATGCTCGGCAGTTTGCAGTATCCACATTGGGCCTTCCAGACAATGACAGTTACAGCAGCTTTGCTGCCACGGGCAGAGACGCCGTAACCTGGAATGTAGTCGCAGCCCCTGAATTCTCTGTCAGCCCCAAAACCTGGTGTTTTCCAGTTGCAGGGTGTGTCAGTTATCGTGGGTACTTTGACAGAGCAGACGCTGATGAATACGCAGCTACGCTTGCCAGCGAAAACTTTGATGTAACGGTAGGTGGAGCATCAGCGTATTCCACACTGGGCTGGTTTGACGATCCCATTCTTGACACTATGCTTCGTGGTTCTGATGTTCGCTATGTGGGTACGTTGTTCCACGAGCTCGCGCATCAGGTGCTTTATGTCAAAGACGACAGCAACTTCAACGAAGCCTTTGCCTCCTTTGTGGAGCAAGAGGGTATGCGTCAATGGTTAGAAGAGCGTGGTGAGGCTGAGCGTATAGAGCAATACGATGCTTCCCTGAAACGCGGAGAAGATTTTGTGGCTCTGCTTCGAAAAACCCGGAATGGTCTTGTTGAGGCGTATGCACAAGATGTCGATGAAGAGACCATGCGTGAGTCGAAATCCGCTGTGTTTGCCACTATGCAAGATGACTATCAGCAGCTCAAGGTAAACTGGGATGGGTACTCTGGCTATGACAACTGGTTCAAGCGTGATGTCAACAACGCAAGGCTGATAGCCGTTTCTACCTATCGCCGCTTCATACCTGCCTTCCAAGCCATGTACTTGCAAGCGGGTGAAGATATGAATGAGTTCTACAAAATTGCGAAAATCGCGGCAGAGCTACCGCCGGTCGAACGACGTGAACACCTCAATGCGTATATTGGTGCATTGAGAGCCACGTCTTGAACTGCTTTTGATTAGGTATTGTAGAGCGTCTAATTTCCTAACGACGTGCCTTTGTACGTCGCTTCTGCAGTCTGCCAGCCCAATCGGCGGTGCCAAGATAACGCGGCACAACGGCATCTAACGACGTGTTTTGTCGTGTGCAGTCTTCACTGCACACACTAGGTGTTTGTAGTGACAGGTAGTTGTCTCGCGAAAACGGTTTGCCTGGCACAAATTCCATAACGCGTGCTTGCGCTCGCGACGCCCAGTCTGGAAGCCCGATTACCTTGCGTGTCATGCCAGCGGTGCTTGCGGTGTATTCGACCAACTCTTTGAGCGTGTAATCTTGTGGGCCGCACAATTGAATGGTTGCACCTTTAGCTTGTGGGTCATCGATAGCGTTGATCATGACGTCGCACACATCACCGACAAAGACCGGGGCCATCATTGCGTCAGGTACGGCCAGAGGGAAAATAGGCAGCATGCGTAACAAGGCTGCAAAGCGGTTAAAGAATGCGTCGTGTTCACCGAAAATGATAGACGGCTGAAAGTGAGTCCAGCTCAGGCCGGGCGCTTCATCTGTGGCAAAACTTTTGACCAGATCTTCCGCCATGCCTTTGGTGCGCAGGTACTCACTGGATCCACCTTCGGCATCTGCGTTCAGCGCACTCATATGCAGATAGCGACCGATGCCGTTGGCCTTACAGGCTTCTAATACTTTGCTGGTGAGGCCAAGGTGCGCATTGCGAAAGCTGCTCTCGTCGGCGTTGTAGCCTTCGTTGAGTATGCCGACCAGATTAATAACGACATCTGATCCTGCCAAGGCCTGCTGCAGGGCATTGGCGTCGTGCACGTTAACTTCAACGGTATGCACATTGCTCAGTGTACGTAGTTTACGTACTCGACTGACACGTCGGGTTAGCACCACGACTTCATCAAAGCGCTCAGCAAGACGGAATGTGAGCTGGGAGCCGACAAAGCCTGATCCTCCCAGTAAGGTAACTCGACGACTGGACATATAAATGCATGACTCTTTAGGTTGTGGATCGATTACGCCAATATACACCGTGTGATTCGTACTAATGAGGCAAGAAACACAGGCGTGGTGTCGAACGATACCTGAACTCGCGTTAACACCCTTGGTAATGGCGGCACAGGGGCTGTGATGATTTAATTTTATGCCTGCGAAAATATTATTTCTTGGCGTAATGGTCAGTGAGTCGCCATAGTAGCGGTAATAAGCTTTGCCCTGCCTTGCGAAATGTCCGCTGGTGTCGCAATTCTTCTGCGCAGATCAACAATCTGCTTAAAAATTAAGGAATTGGAACCTCATGTCTGCATTGCCAGAGTTTGAAAATCACGAAGGACAAACGGTAAAGACGACCACTTGTTACATGTGTGCTTGTCGCTGCGGCATTAAGGTGACTACCGAAGGTAACGAGATCCGTTTCATCCAGGGCAATCCGAACCATCCGATCAATAAGGGTGTTCTGTGTGCCAAGGGTAACGCAGGCATCATGAAGCAAAAGTCGCCAGCGAAACTGACCCAACCTTTAGTTCGCAAAGCAGGCACAGAGCGAGGCGCTGGAGAATTTGAACCGATTTCCTGGGATAAGGCACTCGAGCTACTGACCCAGCGGTTGCGTCGCATTCGTGAAACAGACCCTAAGCGACTAGCGTTCTTCACCGGTCGTGACCAGATGCAGGCTTTGACCGGTTTCTGGGCGTCGCAATTCGGTACGATTAACTGGGCTGCCCACGGCGGATTCTGCTCGGTCAATATGGCCGCAGGTGGTCTTTACATGACTGGCCAGTCTTTCTGGGAGTTCGGTGACCCGGATTGGGACAACGCCAAGTATTTTATGTTGTGGGGCGTGGCTGAAGATCATGCATCCAACCCGATAAAAATCGGTTTAGAAAAGCTCAAGCGCCGCGGCGCCAAGTTTGTGGCTATAAACCCGGTAAGAACCGGATATCAGGCCATTGCTGATGAATGGATAGGCATTCGCCCGGGTACTGATGGATTGTTAGCGTTGTCGTTTGCGCATGTGTTGCTCAAGAACGAACAGTTCGATTGGGAGTTTCTAACGCGTTACACCAATTCCACACAATTAGTTATCAGTGCACCAGGCACCTCACAAGATGGTTTGTTACTGCGCAACGGTGAAGGTGAGCTGCTGATCTGGGATCAGGCCAGCGAGAGCACAGCCACCTGGAATGATTCGAGCCATGAAGACTCAATTGAGGCGGCTCTGTTTGGTGAGTACACAGTTAACGGGGTGAACGTGAAGACGGTCATGACGATTCTGGCGGAAAAGTATTTAAGTGATGAATACGCGCCAGAAAATGTCGCTGAGCGCACGGGCGTGAGTGCTGAGACGATAGAGCGTCTGGCGTTGGAGATGGCGCATGTGGCGTTTAAAGAAACCATCACCATCGACACCCCATGGACCGATTGGACAGGCCGCAAGCACGATAAATTTATCGGTCGACCGGTTGCCATGCACGCCATGCGCGGTATCTCAGCGCACTCCAACGGATTCCAGACCTGCCGCGCTATTCATCTATTACAAGTCATGTTGGGTGCTGTGGATTGTCCGGGGTCACATTTGGCTAAACCGCCTTTCCCTAAGCATATTGCGCCGCCTATCAAACCGGCAAAAGCGATGGCTCCGAATACCCCACTGGCTTCACCGCCGTTGGGCTTTCCTATGAGCCCAGAAGATCTGGTCATTGATGATGCGGGGAAACCACTGCGCATTGATAAGGCGTATTCGTGGGAGGCACCTATTGCCAATCACGGCATGATGCACATGGTGATTAACAACGCGGTCAAGGGCGACCCATACCCCATCGACACACTCATTTTATTCATGGCGAACATGTCGTGGAACTCCAGCATGAACACTGCTGAAGTGCAGGACATGTTGCGTGAGAAGGACGACAACGGTGACTACAAACTCCCGTTTATTGTTACCAGCGATGCGTTTCATTCTGAAATGGTCAATTACTCCGATCTGGTGCTACCTGACACTACATTCCTTGAGCGCTTTGACACCATCTCCATGCTTGATCGGCCCATATCTGAGCCGCATGCGGCGTGTGATTCCATCAGGCAACCCATTGTTGATCTTGATCGAGATGTACGTCCGTGGCAGGAAGTGCTTATTGATATTGGCACACGGCTAGAATTTCCAGCGCTCACCAAACCTGACGGCTCAGCGAGGTTCTCAGGCTATAAAGAGTTCATCACTAACTGGGAAAAAGCCCCGGGTATTGGCTTCCTTGCTGGATGGCGCGGTGAGTCGGGTGATGAGCACATGGTGGGTGCGCCCAACAAAGATCAATGGCAGGCCTACATGGATAACGATTGTTTCTTTGAGCACAAGTTACCGCCTGAGCAACACTACTACCGGTTTGCAAACAAGGATTATCTGGAGTGGTCCAAGAGTGTGGGTTTCAACCACCATAGCGGTCCTATTGTGATGGAGCTGTACTCGGAAGTGCTGCAGAAATTCAGGCTAGCGGGGCAGGGTTTGTATGACGGACCACTGCCAACGTCAGAAGAAGACAAAGAGCGTTTAGTGAACTATTTTGATCCAGTGCCTGATTGGTATGTGCCTCTTGAGGAGGTGCGAATCGATAACAGCAAGTATATGTTTCATGCAGTGAATCAGCGGCCTATGTTTATGTATCACTCATGGGATTCGCAAAATGCTTGGCTACGACAGATCATGACTCAAAATTATTTATACATGAATAGAGAACGTGGTCAGCAGATGGGCTTATATGATTTAGCGTGGGTTTGGGTAGAGAGTCATCATGGAAAAATTCGATGTCAGATCAAACTCATGGAAGGATGCAACCCTGACACTGTCTGGACTTGGAATGCCATAGGAAAGCAAAGCGGCGCGTGGGGATTGTCAGACAAAGCGCCAGAGTCGCAGAAGGCCTTTCTGATGAATCATCTGATTAG
>JALZUD010000080.1 GCA_023301725.1 Granulosicoccus sp.
ATGGTGGCCAGGGACAGAATCGAACTGCCGACACGGGGATTTTCAGTCCCCTGCTCTACCGACTGAGCTACCTGGCCACAGGTGCTGATTAGCAGCTCGCTATTAGACCCAATACACAGCGCGGCGTCAAGCATATACAGTGCTTTTTATTGCCAAAAACAGCACTTGAGCAAAAATCACTTCGCCTAGTCACCCTCTACCGCACAAAAGCACCCCCAGCAACCACCAAAAAGCCCTCAACCCAACAAGTAAATTGTCCTCACACAGGCCAGCGTGATACCGTTTCAACACAAAATTCAGCCACCCATAACACCCCATGCTGCTCCTATTACAACAAGGCCAATATCAGACATTCGCGCTGCTAGTCGTCACTATCGTCATGTCGCTGTCGTTCCACGAATTTGCTCATGCAGCCTCGGCCAAGCATTTTGGCGACCGTACCGCCGAACAGCAAGGGCGCTTAACGCTCAGCCCCTTGTCGCACATCGACCCCATGGGCATGCTCATGATTATCATGATTGGCTTTGGCTGGGCCAAGCCTGTGCCCACCAACCCTCGCAATTTCAACTCTAAATGGGCCACACCGCTTATTGCAGCCGCAGGGCCCGCCTCAAACTTATTATTAGCGTTTGTAGCTATCAACCTTCACGGCCTGTTTGTAAACATGGGGCTAGATTTTGCCACCAGCACAACAGCGCTGGAATTTATCCGCCTGTTCGTGCTGATCAATATCGCACTCATGCTGTTCAACCTCATACCCCTAGGCCCGCTAGATGGGCACTACATATTCCCTTACCTGCTCTCACGCCAGTATGGAGAAATCTACACCCGACTTAACGCGCAATACGGCACCATGGCATTTTTAGGGTTGATCGTACTCAGCTTTGCAGGGCTCTCCATCTTCACTCCCATGTGGCGCGCTGCCCGTTGGATTGTTAGTCATCTACAAATCATCTAATGGCATCTTCAACACACTTATCCGTCTCCGCCTATGCACATCTTGTGGCAGAAACCTATGCGGTAATATCGCCTGCGAATGTCTCCAGCACTAAAGTTTTTCAATGGCTGAACAAGGCTCACAGGCAAATCTCGGGTGAACGGGGCTTGCAACAAACCGAATTCAAGGAGGCGGTTCAGGAGCTGGTAGCGGCTAACGTTTTAGAGCCCTCAATAGATGGCACATCGGGTGAACCTGCCCGTGGCCCCAGAATTCGTTTTGGCCACATCACACAATTTTGCGAATCAGCTCTTAAGCGTGGCACGTACACCCTCATTCTGAATGAGCTCAACGACACCATCTATCAGCCCTTCTACTATCAACGTATACAGTCTGTACCTGAACAACTTCTGGAACAGTACGCCCGGCTGGCCCTGCTAAGCAACAACTTTGAAAAACTAGACGGAGAATACATTCCATCCTCTGCCTGGCTGTGGCTCACAGAGCCCAAAGCAGCCGCACATCTGCGCCGCCTGCACCAACCCTACTGTCACCAGGCTTGCATTTATGGACTAGCCTATCTCGCCCATTACCTGCACCCTATCAAAGCGTTTGCAAAGCTGTGTCGCGAAATCAATCCCGGCAACCAAGTAGAAGCATTGATTGCACGAAGCCTAGTTTTTCAAGGCGCGTTCAAAAAGGCCCGTAAAGTGTTATCAGGTGTGGAAGCAGATCCGCTGTCCGATAAAATCGATTTTATAGAGTGCTCAAGCTTGCGCGCGTTAATGGCAAGCCTTGAAGGCGACGACGCGGCCGCCATGCAATTCATTGAAGCTACCATAACCATTGAGCGCGGCGATTCCAGAAAACGTGTGCTCTACCCCGATACCTTCAGCTTCGGCTGCGCTCTTTTTAGCCTTCTGCGCCTGGCAACTCCTGAATCCCGCGCCCTGTTCAATAGCTTAATGGAAGCTCGCGACAAGCTGCATATAGAATCAGACCTTGAGTGGCCACTCATTGCAGCGGCCAGCGCTGATAAACCGCGCACCTCCTATCAAGATCAAGTATTCGACGGGCCATTATGTATCATCACTGTGCTGTATGCCATTGCCTCGCGTTGGCATAAGGACTATCACTACCCAGACAATCACCCCTCCGTGGTAGCCATGCTCAACACCATAGGGCAAGTAGCGCAAGCCGGTGAATATCATTGGGTAGCCGCTGAAATCCACACTGTTCTGGAAGCAAACTTAACCGACGATAAAACCGGTAAGGCACTCATGCCCGCAAGCTGGCAAGACACCACCGCAGCTGAGCGTCATAAAAAACTCGGCACCAGCACCTTGACCAAACTGGTTGCCACTATGGAGCCGTGGGAATTGTCGCTTCGTGAGTTGGAGCAATTAGCGTTAAAGACCAAACCGAGTAAAGCTAAAAGTAATGCGGCCAATACCGGCAAGTCCAAACGACTCATCTGGAAGTTCATAGAGATCTATGACAACGAAGTAGAAATTAATCCACTAGAGCAGTCGCAAGGCAAAAACGGGCAATGGACGGGTGGGCGACGAGTCGCCTTAAAACGTTTAAAAGAACAAGCCGCTAGCTTGACGCATTTGAGCGCACAGGATGTTAAAGCCGGTGCCGCTATTCAAAAAGTCACCGGAGGTTGGAACACATCGGTGGGTTACGAGACCGATCAACGTACCGTATTTGCTCTCATAGGCCACCCTTACATTTACGATGAAGACGAGGAACGCTACGACATTGTCGAGCAACCGCCATTACTCACTATCTCGGAGGTTAACGAGTCGTTAAAGCTCAGCATAACGCCTGAATACAATGGTGCGCACTACCGCACGCAACTCGATACAGCCAACCGGCGTATCACAGCAACGCATTTTACCGCCGCACACAGGCGCATTGCCGAGGCGATACCCCTTAAGGGTTTGGTAGTACCAAGCGACGCCAAGGAGCGTCTACAAGCTATGTTAGACACGCTGGCTACCGATATCTCTGTGCAAGGTAACAATGATGCCAGCCATGGAAAAACGATAGCAGGCTCACCGGAGCCTCTACTGTCTATGGAGCCCTTCGGCGATTCATTACGCGTACGTATTCGTGTTGAGCCCTTAGCCAGTTCGGGGAGCTATTTCGATGCAGGCACAGGGGGTGCGGTGGTCTATGTGCAAAGTGATAAGGGCTCAGTGGCCGTGCAAAGAGATTTAGCCGAAGAGAGAACACGCGTAGAAGCTATGGTGCTAAACAGCGACGTGTTGGCACAGCACTATGATGGCCGATCATTTTTTATCATTGACGAAACAGTCGATGCACTGGAGCTACTCGAGGATGTCAGCCAAGCCGGTGTGCGTTGCATCTGGCCAAGCGATATCCCCTTCCGCATAAAGGCCAAAGCCGATGTCGCTCAGGTGAGCCTTAACATCAAGAGTGCAAAAGACTGGTTCAGTGCCAAGGGCACCATTGATATAGATGATCAAGCAACCGACCCTCTCACCTTGGCCCATCTGTTGAAGCTGATGCAAGCTCAACCAGACTCACGATTCATCGAGTTAAGTAAAGGTGATTTTTTAAGCTTATCTACAACGCTTAAACAACAACTTGATACGCTGGCAGCTTTCAGCAAAGTAGATACCAAAGCCACCGATAGTCATAACGTTAACCCACTGGCACTGCTCTCTCTTGAGCCATTACTAAACAACGCCACCGTCCAAGCCGATAAGTCACTAAAGGTGCGGCGCAAACAAATCAACACAGCCCTTCAAACCGATGCACCCGTGCCAAGCAGCCTACAAGCAGAGCTACGCACCTATCAGCACGACGGCTTTGTCTGGCTGGAAAGGCTAGGCAGACTCGGTGCCGGTGCCTGCCTAGCTGACGATATGGGTTTGGGTAAAACGGTACAAACTCTGGCCTTGTTTTTATCACGTGCCGAGCAAGGACCGGCGTTGGTTGTGGCACCCACATCAGTGGTAGGCAATTGGATGCAAGAGACACAGCGTTTCGCACCTTCATTAAATGTCATCTCTTATGCTGATACCCAAAATAGTCGGCAGGATGTGCTGGCCAACATGGGCGCCTTCGATCTGCTATTGGTGAGCTATGGGCTGATGGCCAGAAACATTGAACAGTTACAAAGTGTGCATTGGAATACCGTAGTGCTCGATGAAGCTCAAGCCATCAAGAACACGAACACCCAGCGCGCCAAGGCTGCACGCCAACTCTCAGCCAGCTTTCGTGTAGTGCTCACAGGCACACCGGTGCAAAACAACCTGATGGATCTTCATTCCTTGTATAGCTTTATCAACCCGCAGCTTGTGGGTAGTGAGGCGCAATTTCGTAAGCGATTTGCCGTGCCTATCTCGCGCGACAATAACGAACAGGCCAGAGCGCAATTGCAACAATTGATCTCGCCATTTCTGTTACGCCGTCATAAGCGCGATGTACTTAAAGAACTACCCGCACGCACCGAGCTGACTCTGAACGTCAAGCTCTCCAAGGAGGAGTTCGCGCTCTACGATTTGATACGCCAAGAGGCGCTGGATTCAATCACGGGTAAGAGCGATGCCAAACAGACAGACAATATTGGCCAGCAAAAGATCATTATTTTGTCGTACCTAACCAAGCTGAGGCGCCTGTGTTGCAACCCGTCGCTAATATCCCCCGACTGGAGCGGCCCGATGTCCAAGCTGGAGGTTTTCTCCAACACCTTGAGTGAGCTCATAGAAAGTGGCCACAAGGCACTCGTGTTTTCGCAGTTTGTTGATCACTTAAAAATTATTGAAGCGCACCTGAAAGACAAAGGTGTGAGCTATCAGTACCTGGATGGCAGCACCTCAGCTAAACAGCGCACCGAACGCGTGGGCAAATTTCAAGGTGGTGAGGGCAGCGTGTTCCTAATTTCATTAACAGCTGGCGGCGTGGGACTGAATTTAACCGCGGCAGACTATGTCATCCATCTCGACCCTTGGTGGAATCCGGCGGTTGAAGATCAAGCCTCAGACCGAGCGCATCGCATGGGTCAGCAACGCCCCGTCACTATCATTCGTATGGTGACGTCCAACACGATTGAAGAACAGATTCAGGAGTTGCACAGCAACAAACGGGAGCTGGCAGATTCAGTGCTCAGTGGCGCTGATGCGCCTAAACTGGATATCGATACTATGGTGCGGCTACTGAGCGCGACGACTAACTCGTAGCCTGAAAAAAACAGGGCTTGCCGAACCAGCCCAAAGTTGCAACCCGTGGCCTCTTACGTTGCGCCTCTTATCGTGCGCTTTTGGAATAGCGCGGTGCGTAATGCACCGCGCGGCCTTTCCACCTTAGATGCGCCGGGACGTTCAGATTCATACATGGCGACACAGGGCGAAATTCTAAAAGCACAGAGGTGATGCACACGGCATCACTCAGCCAACAATTACTCGTTAGGAGGCGTATACCCTTCAATTTTTGTGTGGTCGTTAGTAAACAAAAATTTTTCCATTTCTTCTTCAAGAAATTTGCGCGCTTTGGGGTCCACCGGTGTCAGTCGATATTCATTGAGCAGCATGGTTTGATGGGACACCCAACTTTTCCAGGCCTCTTCGCTAATATTGAGATAAATACGTTTTCCAAGATCGCCCGGGTATGTGGGTCTTGTTAAACCCGGCGCCTCTTTGCCAAGCTTTACGCATTGCACCATGCGAGTTGTCACAGTAAATCTCCTACCAGTTTATTAAGTATTTTGGATACCGGCGCAGCTACACCGCCCGGAAACTGTTCACCGTTATACCAGAGCTGCGCCTTACGCTCCATAGATACCGTGTCTGTCACTGCAACATCAAGTGTCTGCACATCAATATCCAAATGAAAATGACTAAAAGTGTGTCGCAGCCTCATGACGCTATGGGCACCACTGAGATCTGCAAGACCTGCTTTAACCAACCATTCAGCAATAGCCGCCTCATCGTCCACCTCCGGCAAGCTCCATAGCCCACCCCAGATCCCCGAAGGCGGCCGCTTTTGCAGCAAGATATCTCCGCAGCCGTTGCGCAGCAACAGCATCACTGTGGACCTCACAGGTGTCTCTTTTTTGGGTTTTTTGCCAGGATGTGCGGCAATAGTGTCGTTGGCAATCGCCTCACAGCTACGCCTAACAGGGCAGCGTTCGCACGCAGGGCGGCTTCGCGTGCACAGTGTTGCGCCCAGATCCATCATGGCCTGATTGAAGTCTGCGGTGCGTTTTGCCGGTGTGTATTGTCGGGATATATCCCACAGTGTGTTAAGAACTGCCGTGCGCCCAGGCCAACCCTCTACCGCGTTGTGTCTGGCTAGCACGCGCTTTACGTTGCCATCGAGAATGGCGTGATTCTGCCCTAGAGCCAAGCTTAAAATCGCGCCAGCCGTGGACTGTCCAATGCCGGGCAATTCGATGAGCTGGTCTATATCCGTGGGTAGCTCCCCGTCATGCTCACTAACGGCAAGTTTTGCACTCCGGTGCAGATTGCGCGCACGGGCGTAATAGCCCAGCCCCGACCAATGTGCCAGCACATCATCCTCGGGCGCTGCAGCTAATGCGGCAAGGTCTGGAAAGCGTTGCATGAACGCATCGAAATAAGGGATTACCGTGGCAACCTGGGTTTGTTGCAACATGATCTCAGACACCCACACCTTGTACGGCGTTTTGCTTTGCTGCCACGGCAGGTGCTTGCGACCGTGCTCGTCAAACCACTCGAGCACGGCATCAGAAAAGCTGACCATCTCGTTCACGCTCAGCTCAACATCCTACTGATCATGTTCACTGGAGCAAACCGGCTAAAACTATTTAAACAACCCTTTGAGCGCATCCTTAGCCTTGTCTTCCAGCTCGCTTCCTTTCTCCTCCAGCTGCTGCTTGAGCTCATCTTCTTTCTCTTTTAGCTGAGCTTCGGCTTTCTCTTTTGCAGCATCGGCTTTCTCTTTGGCTTCAGCCTTGAGTGCATCGGCTTTTCCATCAGCCAGAGCTTTCAGGTTGCCGGTGATGTTGTCTTTCATACCTTGCAAAATGACACCTGCAAAGTTTGCAGACAGCTCTTCGAACGTGCCTCGAATCGGCACATCCAGGCTGACACCTTTGAGTGACTCAAGATCAGCTCCACCTTGGCCCTGTGCTGTGCCCGTAATCAACGTAGTCAGAGTGTAATCCACCGCCTCGCCAGGCAGATCAACCATGCCAGTACCACCAAGACGCAACAATGGTGAGCGCATGTCGAGATCATCAGATTGCATAACGCCGTTGGTGAAAGTGCCCGTGACTGCCAATGAAGAGAAGTCGGTTTTTACAGCGCCTTCCTCTTCGGGTAACGATTGACCGGTAAGGGCCGCCTTTGCGCGTCTGATCTGATAACCAATGTTAATACCGTTGATTGAACCTTCAGTGAATTGGGTATTGAAACCACCATTAAGAGCTGCAGTTATCGCGTTAACACTGTCACCACTTGCGGTGATGTTGGCGCCCACCTCACCCGCTCCACTGAGAAACGAATCGCTTTGCATAAGGTCAGTCAGTAGCGGTGAAGCCTGAATGCCTGCCAATGACATGTTCATGCCAAACCCTGGAGTATTTCCAGTGACATCAACACTGGCCGTGGCATCGAGTGCGCCTTCGTACATGGCAGCTTTGATACCTTCTAGAGCAAGCTTTCCACCCTTGGCCTTCACTGGCACGACAATATCTCGGGTGATCAAATTGCTCACTTTGACACTGCCTACACTGAACGTACCGTCCACATCCAATTGTCGCATCATCTCCACCGGCAGCTCTAGAGGCTCATCGCCTGTGGTAGCAACAACTGTTGCGTCACTACTCGACGATTCATCATCTGGTGCATCGCTAGGCGGCGGAAGATAACGATCGATATCGATGTCGTCTACCTTAAAGTCAAATCGCACTGGCGGTATCTCACCCTCCAGTGATGGCACGCTGGCAGAGCCTGAAAACGTTGTGTCATCCAGAGTGATCGTTAAGTTGTTCATCGTGGCGCTGGCAGGCGTTGCCGCCAAAGACATCTTGAAGTTTGCCTTTTTCAGCACATCCGCATCAGCGGTTACCGGTGCCTCTATGCCTAATTTTTCCATCATTTCGAGCAAACTAAAATCGTTGCTCGAAAGCTCTCCAGTGACATTGGGCTCAGTATTGAGGTTATCAACGTTAATATTGCCATTGAGTTCAATGCCAAGTGCCGCTAAAGACAACGCTGAAACATCAACAATTTGCTCAGCCAATTTTGCAGTCACACTGGCGCCTAATGTTGCAACCAGCTGACCGTCAGGCAAAGCACCGCCTTTGGCGTCTGTGGTGAGCGCCAGGTTGTTGATGCTGTACACCTGTGCATTCAGATCAACCATGAGGCTTGCATTACCGGTGATATCAGCCTGTATATCCATGCTTTCACTGGTAACGGAAAAGTCCGTGTTCAGATCAAACGCTTTTTCCAGTTCTATCGCACCGGTTTGCAAATTAAACGATGAGAGCTTCGCATCCGTGCTCGTTGAGGCGTCGGTCCAGCTCACGTTAGCATCGCTTACCACAATGCCGCCAACGGCTAGCGCCGCAATCGTCGCGCTGTTGCTTTCCACCTCGGTGGTCACTTCTTCGTCGTTACTGACTTCTTCTACTGTTGTTGTATTGCTTTGAACGAGATCGTCCCAGTTGGTGCTGCCATCAGCTGCAACCTGTAAATCGAGATTTAAACCGATTAGCTCAACGGTACGAACATTAATCTCTCTTTTGATCAGTGGTAGCAGCTTTACTTTTACATCAGCACCTTTGATGCTGGCAAACGGTTGATCACCAAAACCCTCGGCATTAGCCAAGCTTATCTCGCCAATTTCAATGCCTGCCCATGGGAAGACCGATGGATTGAGATCGCCGGCGATCGTAAGCTCGCGGCCGGTCTGCTGCTTAACCTGATTTTGGATGGTGTCTTTAAAATTATTCCAATCCACAAGGTATACCAGCGCGACTACACCTACGCCTAGCACCAATGCCAGAACCACCACAATACCTAATAACCACTTAACGAGCTTCATGCCTGACTGCCTCTTTCCAAACCAATACTTGTTCGACCAAACAGGGTTAACCTCCTATTTGTCGTGATGCTTCGTGAGCGCACTAATTATCGAACCTCGCCCACGATCCTGCATTGTATCGCAGGCGGCGCACCAATCTGTCGGCTATTGGCGTCGGTAACTTGACTCCAGGTAGCAATACACCTTCAACTATGACTACTAAGGACGCAACAGTTCCATGTATCGTTGAACCGCGCTTCAGTTCGCTATGAAATGCCCTGACTTCCCACCCTTTTTCTCCAATACCCTCACATCACTGATACACATGCCCCGATCTACTGCCTTGCACATGTCATAAATGGTGGAAAGCGCCACCTGAAGACCCATTAAGGCCTCCATCTCTACACCCGTTTGTGAACGGGTTTCAGCGCGGACCTGACAGAGCACTTTGTGTGATTTTTCATCCTTTGTGAAATCGATCTCCACTTTTGTCAGGCCAATGGGGTGGCATAGGGGGATGAGCTCACTGGTCCGCTTTGTAGCCATTATTCCAGCCACCCTGGCAATGCCCAGCACATCACCTTTTTTGTGCGTGCCGGCACTCACCATGGCAAATGTCTCAGGCAGCATCGAAATACACCCTCCAGCCAGTGCTACTCTGTGGGTAACCGGCTTGTCACCCACATCAACCATGTGGGCCTCGCCAGCGTCATTAAAGTGTGTCAATGAGTCCGAACTGTTTGACATGCATTTCTCGATAGAACGATGAGTGGGTTATTAACGGGTTCAGCCTATATGATCCGCGTGTGGTTTAAGACATTAGTTTAAGCCTACAAGCGCCACATACTGGGAAAATCCATGAACAGAGACCGTAGTTTGTACTAGAGAGTTAGTACAGATAGCTGGCAAAGATGGGTAGAACCATAGTTCGAACAGGTAGTCTGACCTGATGACTTACCGCGGCTATTCTATAGTTGAAGCACGCAGTTGAAGCATATAGTCAAAACATATAGTTAAAACATGTAGTTAAAACGTATAGTTGAAACACTTGAGTTAAAACAGACAGTTAATTGGAAAAGACCATGCCCATAAAGGTCAAATTCTTCGCCAGTCTGCGTGAGCAGCTGAAGCAGGATTTAAAGGAAATTGATGCCTCTGGTATAAACACGATAAGTGATGTCTGGGAAAGAGCGACTGACACCCCCTTGCTCCCGTCACACGTGCTGTGTTCAGTGAATCTTGAGCATCGAGAACCACACGAAACTGTGGTGGATGGCGATGAAGTCGCCTTTTTCCCTCCGGTCACGGGCGGCTAATGGCTGTTTTTATAAAACCCGAGGCCTTCGACCCTGCTACTGAGCTCACAAGCTTTGAGGCAAGCTTAGCTGCGGGCAGTTTTGGCGCAACATCAAGCTTCACCGGAACCATGCGCGATTTCAATGAGGACAGCTCTGTCACTATGATGACGCTGGAACATTACCCGGGCATGACCGAAAAACAGTTAGCGCAAATAATTACAGATGCCAAGTCACAGTGGGACATTATCGATGCGCTTATTGTGCATCGTGTGGGAGACATTCAACCCGGCGACCCCATTGTGCTCACAGCTGTTTGCTCAGCGCACCGAGCGGCAGCTTTTGACGCCTGTCGGTTCTTGATGGAAGCGCTGAAATCCCGCGCTACATTCTGGAAAAAAGAAACTTTGCTCAACGGCCAGCAACGCTGGGTCGAAAAGAACACACCGGGTTGACGTGTCAGATATGTTATTTCCTCCATACCAGCCTGCTGCAAGCAATGCCCTATTGCTCTCCAGACTGCACTTACATGCCTATAGGGTAATCTTTGTTTACACGCGTAAGCCTTATAATTGCCATATTATCTGTGAGCTGGGCGCGATCAACTAAAACCACATGAAAATAACCCCAATCATCAATCGAGGCGTGATTAACGGCATTACAGCGGCCGTGTTACTACTAAGTGGCCTGTTGCCGTTAAATGTAGTAGCTGACGATTTCAACGCCATTAATAATCCCAGCCTTATTCCAACCCCGCGCATCGTCGGCGGCGCGCCTACTGGCATCGAACTAGTACCCGCAACAGTTGCACTACTCAGAAGTGCCAGAGTCAATCTGGACGGTAACTTGTTTCAGGCACAATTTTGCGGCGGCACGGCCATTGCGGATCAATGGATCTTAACTGCAGCGCATTGCGTCTTAGACGTATTTGGTCGCCCACAGGCACCCAGCGAAATACTCGTGCTTGCTGGCAGTGAAGATCTTGACAACCCTATTAACCAGCCTATTGAAGTTGAGCAGATCATTGCTCACCCCGACTATCGATCAGTAGAACTTGGTAGCGACATTGCATTGCTTCGACTTTCTACAGCGGTCAC
The DNA here is from genome assembly GCA_023301725.1 of Granulosicoccus sp. Taxonomy (GTDB): domain Bacteria; phylum Pseudomonadota; class Gammaproteobacteria; order Granulosicoccales; family Granulosicoccaceae; genus Granulosicoccus. Next base: position 11,373 of record JALZUD010000080.1, read on the forward strand.
TACAACACCTATTGCGCTAGATACTGCACCCATACTCCTGAACGATCGAGCGTTCATCGCAGGTTGGGGTGCCATTGATGCTATCGGAGACGAGCGCGGCCAGAGTTTCCCTAAGCTACTTCGCGGTACGTTCGTCAATATGACTCCTGGCGATCAATGCGCCGTACTCTTCCCCGAATACAGCGACTACGCTAACAGCACCATGGTCTGCGCAGGGGTTCCAGAGGGTGGAAGAGACTCTTGCCAAGGTGATTCCGGAGGCCCTCTCTATCGAGTTGATGCGAGTGGCACAGCAGTTACAGCATTAAGTGGAATCACGAGCTGGGGCATAAGCTGCGGATTGGCAGAAACCCCCGGAATTTACACAAATGTATCTGCCTACATTGACTGGATTCAAACAAACTTGAGAAGCACGCGTACTGATACAACTCCCGTCATTGACGATCAGCCTCAAAATGATGAATTCCTACCTGTAGAAACACAGCCCGAAGAAGTGCCACCGATAGTAACGCCACCCACAGATGCGGTTGGCTCAGACACAGCCTCTGTGAACGATGAGCCAACTGATACCGTTTTCAACTCGGGCGATGTTGGGTCGATAAGCCTGTTTGGCTTGTGGCTTGCAACCTTGATGCGTGTGTACACTCGGTCACGCTCTTTGAAAAAATAATGAGTTATTACGTTCTTAAAAACGTGTGTCTTACAGCGTTGCTTCTCACCGGCTGTACAACAACACAAGGATTTAGCGTGGCAGACACTCTTAGCGTGCAACAGCTTCCCGTAAGCCAAAATCGCGATGCTGTCATGCCTGAGGCACAAACATTGTGGGCATCCACACCGTCTTGCTCTGTGCAAAGAACTGGATACGGAAATACCCGTAGAGCATGGTTTCTGGAGACCTGTGAATTTACCAATCCAGCCGGCGCCTCTGTACATCAAGAAGTTCCGACAACAGTAAGCTACTACTTTTTGGAAGATCAGCTAGTCCAGATCAACATGGCATTTACCCAGTACAACGACGCTGCACTATTCAAGCAACAAGTACACAATGCATCGGCAAAGCTTCTGTCAGACCCCATGCCTGTAACAGCTGTTGTGTATGAAGACAGTACACTCAGCGTCTTTAACGACATAGCCAGCAAAGTTCACGTACTGCAAAAACCTGAGTAAGCTCGCTGCCCGGCGCACGCCACAAAGTTGTGCGCATGGCTGTGCACAAGGCTGGTTGCACAAGCACCCGCGCCCTAGGGTTTACTAGAGTTTAGCGACTCCCAGTTTGTACGCTTTTGAACCTCACCATCGCTTCAGCGTTTTATACAACACTCATCAGGAAGCAACACGCAGCACAGGCGTGGCACCGCTAAAGTCGTAATGCGCTTCAATCCATTCTTGCAATAACTCTTCAGTGCCCGCTGGTGTGTGCAAACCTTTTTTACTGCGCCTCCAAAGAATATCTTCGGCGCTTCGAGCCCACTCATTGCAAATCAAGTAATGAACTTCCGCCTCGTACAATGGCCCGGCAAAATGATGCCCAAGCTCTTGCATGCTAGTGGCCTCACCAATAAGCTGATCTATACACGTGCCGTAGTTGCGGCAATAGTCGTTGAGCACACTTGCATCCATCCAGCTGTATTGCGCAGTCGCTGTTGCCACAAACCCATCATAATTGGCATCTGGGATGTCGCCGCCGGGTAGATGGGTGGGTGCCGTCCAGGCACCAGCGACAAAATCAAGCTCGGGTTTAAGCATATCGACAGCTTGCTCGGCAAGCTTTCTGTAAGTGGTTATCTTGCCACCGTACACCGACAGAACAGGTGCGCCCTTGCGTGTATCCAGATCAAGCTTGTAGTCACGGGTTACTTTCGATGCGTTTTCAGAAGCGTCATCGTAGAGTGGACGAACACCGGTATATGTCCATACCACTTGATCTGCACTGACTGGAACTTTAAGGTATTCACTGGCGTTATTACAGATGTAGTCGATTTCACTTTGCTCAATTTTTTCGCTGCCAGGCTCTGCCTGAATCTCTACATCTGTGGTGCCGAGCAATGTAAAGTCGTTCTCATAGGGCACGGCAAACAAGATGCGATTGTCAGCATTTTGAAAAATGTAGGTATAGGGATGATCAAACAATTTTGGCACCACGACATGGCTACCTTTTACCAGTCGCACTGCATAATGCGAATCATGATCTTCATCCAGATTGAGCGTTTTCTCAACCCATGGCCCTGATGCATTGACAATGGCACGTGCCGTCACACTGGACTGCTCCCCTGATAAAGAATTGCTGATGTTCACCGTCCATTGCCCATCACCTCGAATGATATCGGTGACCTGTGTTCGGACAAGAACCTCACATCCACGCTTTGCAGCATCCATGACGTTGAGGGTAACAAGTCTTGCATCTTGCACCCAGCAATCAGAGTACTCAAAGCCATGGGTGTATTCATTTTTTAGCAAACCGCCAGACACATGCGTACTTAGATCGACCCCGTGTGAGCTGGGCAGTAACTTGCGCCCACCCAAATGATCGTACATAAACAGGCCCAGCCTGATTAACCACTTGGGGCGCAGTGCCTTGTGGTGAGGCAGGATAAACCGCAAAGGCCAGATAATATGTGGTGCAGCTCTGAGTAGTACTTCGCGCTCCATTAATGCATGCCGTACCAACATGAAGTCGTAGTGTTCAAGGTAACGCAGGCCACCGTGCACCAGCTTGGTACTGGCAGATGAGGTGTGCTGAGCGAGATCATCTTTTTCGCACAACAGTACCTTCAGGCCACGCCCTGCAGCATCACGTGCAATGCCCGCGCCGTTTACGCCGCCTCCGATGACAACCACATCGTAGCTATTCATGTCCAACTCTCACTCTCAAAATAAAAACAGGGCCTGACTTTGCCAGCATATAACTGCAACATCAGACCCCGAAAAAGAAACCAACGCAACGACTAGTTACGCTGGCTCCTCACCACTCTCATAAAAATGCTTACGCAGAACTACTCGTTCCAGCTTTCCAGTAACTCATCATAATTGATGGTCTCAGGTGTAGGCTTTTCATTATCAAGCTTAGCCTTCGGCGCACCCGGCTGACTCAGCCAGTACTCAGCATCTTGCTCTTCGTTGAGCACTGGGCCAAGATCACCTTGAACACCTGCGCGCTCTAAACGAGCAAGCACTTTCTCTTGTGCCTCACACAATGAATCCATCGCTTCCTGTGCAGTTTTAGCACCTGATGATGCATCACCGATGTTCTGCCACCACAACTGCGCAAGCTTAGGGTAATCAGGCACGTTGGTACCCGTAGGTGACCAGCGAACACGCGCAGGAGAACGATAGAACTCAACCAGGCCACCCAGCTTGGGTGCACGCTCAGTAAAGCTATCGTGCTGAATAGTGCTTTCGCGTATAAACGTAAGGCCCACGTGCGACTTCTTGACATCGACTGTTTTAGATGTCACAAACTGCGCGTATAACCATGCCGCCTTCGCCCGGTCAGCAGGTGTGGATTTCATTAGAGTCCAAGAACCTGCATCCTGATAACCCAGCTTCTGACCTTCTTCCCAATAAGCACCCTTCGGGCTTGGCGCCATACGCCACTTGGGATTACCTTCGTCATCCACCACGGGAATACCTTCTTTAACCATGTCGGCTGTGAAGGCTGTGTACCAGAAAATCTGCTGAGCAATGGCACCTTGCGCAGGCACAGGCCCTGCTTCGCCAAACACCATACCCGGCGCCTCTGGTGGCGCGTACTTGGTCAACCACTCGATGTACTTATTGATGGAGTAGACGGCAGCTGGACCGTTGGTATCACCACCACGGGCAACACAAGAGCCCACTGGCTGGCTATTCTCGTTAACTCGAATACCCCACTCATCAACTGGCAAACCATTGGGCTCACCCTTGTCGCCGTTACCGGCCATCGATAACCAGGCATCCGTAAAACGCCAGCCTAGTGATGGATCTTTCTTGCCGTAATCCATGTGGCCGTAGACTGTTTGACCATCAATCTCACGACCTGTGAAGAATTCGGCAATGTCTTCGTACGCAGACCAGTTAACCGGCACACCTAGCTCGTAACCGTACTTCTCCTGGAACTCTGCCTTGTTTTTTTCGTCGTTGAACCAGTCATAGCGGAACCAGTAAAGATTGGCAAATTGTTGATCAGGCAGTTGATAAAGTTTGCCGTCAGGGCCGGTGGTGAAATCTTTACCGATAAAGTCGTCGATGTCTAGTGTTGGCGATGTAACGTCAGCACCCTCACCTGCCATCCAGTCAGTTAAATTACGCGCCTGCTGGTAACGCCAGTGTGTGCCAATGAGGTCTGAGTCGTTGATATAGGCATCATAGATATTCTCACCTGACTGCATCTGAGTTTGCAGCTTCTCAACCACATCGCCTTCGCCGATAAGATCGTGTACAACATTGATGCCGGTAATTGCACTAAAAGCGGCAGCAAGCACCTTCGACTCGTATTCGTGTGTGCCGATAGTCTCGGATACCACTTTGATATCCATGCCTGCAAACGGCTGAGCCGCATCAATGAACCATTGCAACTCTGCCTTTTGCTCATCGGCTGTGAGCGTAGACATGTCGCCGATTTCATTGGCGAGAAACTCCTCAGCAGCTGCCATGTCTGCTTGCGTAACAGGAACCCCTGTTAGAAATAGAGCCACAGCTACTGCGGTTCCGGCTTTTCTAAATTGACGCATATATTTCCTCCTCGTGGATATTGATGCGATACATTGAACATAGCCTTGGTTAGGCCACTATGAATTCCAACTGGCTGCGTTGTTCGGATTATCGTCTCCAACTTGTGCGCAGCTGTATTGAATAGTTCGGAACTAGAGACTACCACGCACAACAGTCATACAAAAGAAAACACCAATAGCGCGTAGAGAACCGACACACCTAACGCCTTCCATAGGTCTGGCCCTACAAAACCAAGCCAGGCCAGATTGATAAATGCGCTACCTAATAGAGATAAAAACAATCGGTCACCGCGTGTAGTTTCAAATCGAAGAATGCCAATACGCGGCCCTCCACCGGGACTGAACGCCTCCCAAATACACATGGCCACCAACAGACAAAAGATGGTGATAAAAAATATAGCAGTGGGTTTAGTCCAGGCCATCCAGGCAAGGTTAGGAGCTGATTCGGATTGAAACCAGAGATACAAACCTGACCCAATTATGGCAAGTGCAAATACCGTCCACCCTGCAGTACGCACAGCGCTAGAGGCCCTAGGAATTGCTTTATCAACTGTGCTCATCTTATACCCTCCCCAGAGCGAAACCTTTAGCGATGTAATTGCGCACAAAGTAGATAACCAAGGCGCCAGGAATGATAGTGAGCACACCCGCAGCTGCGAGCACCCCCCAGTCCATCCCTGACGCTGATACCGTTCTTGTCATGATGGCTGTTATCGGTTTCGCATTGGTTGCAGTCAGCGTTCTGGCCAACAGCAACTCTACCCACGAGAACATAAAACAAAAGAAAGCTGCCACGCCAATGCCTGATGCAATAAGCGGTGTAAATATCTTAATAAAGAAACGCGGAAATGAATAACCGTCGATGTATGCCGTTTCATCAATTTCACGAGGCACACCTGACATAAAGCCTTCGAGTATCCATACCGCTAATGGCACATTAAACAAGCAATGCGCCAAGGCGACAGCAAAGTGCGTGTCAAATAGACCAAACGCTGAATACAGCTGGAAAAACGGTAGTGCAAATACTGCAGGCGGCGCCATACGATTGGTCAACAACCAGAAAAACAGATGTTTGTCGCCTAAAAAACGATAACGACTAAATGCATACGCGGCAGGCAATGCCACCGATACTGAAATAACCATATTGATGAGCACGTACGTCATCGAGTTCAGATAACCCCGGTACCAGGATGGGTCACCGAATATCACTGCGTAGTTGGCCAAAGTGGGATCGTTTGGCCATAGGGTAAATGTTGAGAGTATTTCCTGGTTGGTTTTAAAACTCATGTTGACCAGCCAGTAAATGGGCAGCAACAAAAACACGATATAGAGCGTGGGCACAAACCAGCTCCCAGAGCCATCGCCACTACCTTTGATGGGTGCACGCACCCCCTCAAGTGAAATGGTGTTGGTTTGCTGGGTCATACTTGCTTGATCACTGTGTTTACCAAGCACCGATGGTGTGTTTGCACTCATGATTAGCCCACTTCCTTATTCGGCGCATCGGCACCGAAGTTTGTCATGACTGTGTAGAACACCCACGACAACAAAAGAATAATCAAAAAGTAGATTATTGACATAGCAGCAGCAGGGCCTAAATCAAATTGTCCTATCGCCATCTTGACAAGATCGATGGATAAAAAGGTCGTGCTATTGCCCGGACCACCGCCTGTTAATACAAACGGCTCGGTATAGATCATAAAACTATCCATGAACCGCAGCAGAACCGCAATGAGCAGCACACGCTGCAGCTTGGGTAATTGTATGTATCGGAAAACCTTCCACTTGGATGCGCCATCTATTCGCGCTGCCTGATAGTAGGCTTCAGGGATAGCAACCAGACCTGAATAGCACAACAGTACTACTAGAGATGTCCAATGCCACACATCCATAACAACAATAGTGACCCACGCATCTATCGAGTTTGTCGCATAGTTGTAGTCAACACCTAACCCCGTCAACACACGCCCTAGCAAACCAATATCAGCACGACCAAACACTTGCCAGATAGTGCCGACCACATTCCAGGGAATTAATAAGGGCAGAGCCATGAGTATTAAGCAAACCGGCACCCAGAAGCCTTTGCGTGGCATTGAAAGAGCGATGAATATGCCTAGTGGTATTTCAATAAGAAGAATGATGCCTGAAAAAGACAGATTGCGAATCAAGGCATCATGAAATCGACTGGAACTGAGCACATCGGAATACCACTCGGTACCTACATAAAAATACTGGTTATTACCAAACGTATCTTGAATGGAATAATTTACCACTGTCATTAGTGGAATGATGGCACTGATAGCTACCAGAAAAAAAACAGGCAGCACAAAGAACCAGGCTTTGTTATTGAAGGGTTTGTCAATCATGAGCCGGCCCTGACAAGATGAGAATTTTGGTACACATTAAACCGAGATTTATCAAAAACAGCATACGCATCGCTAGGAACTGATTGATCTTCATCTATTAGTACATCAATAGCATGACCATTGACGGTGCCGCGCACAATTTTATGACGGCCAATGTTCTCTACCGCGGTTACTTGCATAGCAACACCGTGGTCATTGGCTTCAGTGGCACTTTTAATAGTGATGAATTCGGGGCGTATGCCAATCTCCAGCTGGCCAGTAAGCGCGGCATACCCTTTGTCTAGCACAAATTGCTCACCCGCCACATGTACCATGTTTCCATTGACTTCGCAGGGCAACACATTCATACCCGGGGAGCCGATAAAATACCCCACAAAGGTATGCGCAGGCTCGTCAAACAATTCTTCCGGGGTGCCAATCTGCACAACCTCCCCCTCGTACATCACCACTACTTTGTCGGCAAAGGTCAGTGCTTCCGTTTGATCGTGCGTGACATAAATCATGGTGTGGCCAAACTGTTCATGCAGTTGTTTAAGCTTGGTGCGTAGTTGCCACTTCATGTGTGGGTCAATGACAGTGAGCGGCTCATCAAAAAGGATGGCGTTTACGTCGTAACGCACAAGACCACGCCCTAAGGAGATTTTTTGTTTTTCATCCGCTGTTAAGCCACGCGCGCGATGCCGGGCTTTATCTTTCAGATCAAGAGTTTCAAGCATGTCGCTAACCCGCTTATCAATCTCGGAACGCGCAACGCCTCTATTGACTAAAGGGAATGCAAGATTTTGCTCCACCGTCATGGTGTCGTAGATAACAGGAAACTGAAAAACCTGAGCGATGTTCCGCTGCTCTGGACTACGCAAAGTGACATCGTCGTTGTCGAACAGGATATGCCCTTTAGAGGGCGTTAACAGACCAGATATAATATTGAGTAAAGTGGTTTTACCACAGCCTGATGGACCAAGCAGTGCATAGGCACCTCCGTCCTGCCACACGTAGTCAATCTGCTTTAGAGCAAAATCGGCATCGGCTTGCGGCTTAGCCACATACGAATGCGCCAGCTTATCAAGAGTTATTTGTGCCATGGCTTACACACCCTCCACGGCTTTGGTAGGCGCTTGCAACAGCGTTTGATCAACACCACTAAACAGATAGTAACGGGCTGGATTTAAATACACAGTGACTGGATCACCGCTGCTCACTTTATGCACTCCATGAGTGAGCACAACCCAATTTGACTCCCCTGTTTTCATGTGGATATACGTTTCTGAGCCGGTGATTTCGCTGGCTGTGATAGCTCCTTTAATGGGCACTGAGTAAGTCTCAGTTTGTTGCAACGACACATGATGTGGCCTGAATGCCAGAATGTGTGAACCCTGTGCAATGCTATCGGGGTTGAGCACGTTGCCCAGAGCGATATCGCCATTGTATAGCTGCCCCGCATGACATTGAACAGTCAGTGTATTCAAGGGTGGATCAGAGAAGGTTTGAGCAGTACGTAAATCAACTGGCTGGTTGTACACATCAATGGTGGGGCCAAACTGTGTAATACGGCCTTCATGCAGGGTGCAGGTGGCACCGCCTAGCAATAGCGCTTCATGAGGCTCAGTGGTGGCATAAACAAACACCGCGCCAGTTGCTGCAAATAATCTCGGCAGCTCCACACGCAGTTCCTCACGCAGCTTGTAATCCAGATTAGCTAAGGGCTCATCTAATAATACAAGTTCTACCTTTTTTACCAACGCTCTGGCAATTGCCGTGCGCTGCTGCTGACCGCCAGACAAACTCAGCGGTGTTCTATCAAGAAATTCTGTGAGCTTCAAAAGCTCAGCGGCCTTACGGACCTCACTGTCGATGGTGGCCTTCGATGCGCCCTGCAATTTTAAGGGAGAGGCAATGTTGTCATACACCGTCATGGCCGGGTAGTTAATAAATTGTTGGTACACCATGGCCACATTCCGATGACGCACAGATTTTCCAGTCACACGCACCCCGTTGACAATGATCTCGCCAGAGGTGGGCCTATCAAGCCCCGCCATCAGTCGCATGAGGCTTGTTTTGCCTGCCAAGGTGGGCCCTAGCAGCACGTTGACTGTGCCACCTTGCAATGTCAGATTGACATCGTTGATGTGCGTTTTGACGCCTACCTTCTTACTAACGTTCTGGAGTTCGAGCATTGCTTTCGCTGACCGCCTACCTGACTGCATTAATATTTAGAAGTGGCGCTAGCGCACGCTGGTACTCGTGGCGTACGACGTACGCACACATGAATCCTAGAGACACTCAATAAACACACTAAAGCGCAACATATTGAATGTCAATCAAAACACGGGGGCTGGGTCATGCCGATCATCGCTCATGTAAGATGACTAGGACAATATCGACTAAGGATTTCACATGACCAAACCATTGCTGCTTAGCATCGACCAAGGCACCACCAGTTCACGCGCAATGCTGTTTGAGCGCGACGGCAGCACCTTTGCATTGGCACAGCGAGAATTCAAACAATATTACCCTCAATCAGGCTGGGTGGAGCACGATCCCGAAGAGATCTGGCAAACCACTCTCACGGTATGTAAAGAGTCGTTGTCTAAGGCCCAATCAGCCAATCGCACTGTTGCCGCAATAGGCATCACCAATCAACGTGAAACTGTCGTTGTTTGGGACCGTAGCACCGGCAAAGCTATTCATCCAGCCATTGTGTGGCAGGATCGACGAACAGCTGACACGTGTCGCCAGCTGAGTGCCGATGGGCACGCTGACATGTTCACCAGTAAAACCGGCTTACTCTTGGACCCTTATTTTTCTGGTACCAAAATAGGCTGGATACTTGATCATGTAGAAGGTGCCCGCGTACGCGCCGAGCGCGGGGAGTTGGCCTTTGGCACGGTAGATAGCTTCCTCATGTGGCGCTTAAGTGGCGCTCAAGTGCACGTTACCGATGCGACCAACGCTTGCCGAACACTGCTGTTCAATATCCATGACAATCGTTGGGATGAACAACTCTGCAAAGCACTTGGAGTGCCGATGTCCATGCTGCCAGACGTGCACGACTGCGCAGCCGATTTTTGCACGACGAGCAAAGAGGTGCTAGGCGTTGAGCTCAAGGTTGCAGGTGTGGCAGGTGATCAGCACGCAGCCTCTATTGGTCAAGTATGCTTCGAACCTGGCATGATCAAAAGCACCTATGGCACGGGCTGCTTCATGATGCTCAACACGGGTACAAAACCCATTGCGTCCAGTAACAAGTTGCTGACAACGCTTGCCTATCGACTTGACGGCAAAACAAGCTACGCCATAGAGGGCTCAATTTTTGTTGCTGGAGCCGCTATACAGTGGCTGCGCGATGGCCTTGGCATTATCAAGGACGCAGAGGAATCACAGGAACTGGCAAAGAAGCTTGACAGCAACCACGGCGTCTATCTGGTACCCGCATTTACAGGGCTAGGCGCACCCTACTGGGATGCCGATGCAAGAGGCGCGCTGTTTGGACTAACACGCGACTCCGGCCCCGCCAGCATTACACGCGCAGCACTAGAGTCTGTGTGCTATCAATCAATGGACTTACTCAACGCCATGCGTTCAGATGGAGCCGCTATAGACAAGGTACGTGTTGATGGTGGAATGGTGAAAAACGATTGGCTTAGCCAATACCTGTCCAACGTTCTCAACATTCCCGTCGAGCGTCCTATGCAAACGGAAACTACTGCTCTGGGTGCGGCCTACCTTGCGGGTTTACAAGTGGGCGTATACGACTCCCTAGACGACCTGACATCTAACTGGCAACAAGAACGCGTGTTCACCCCCGACATGGATGAGCACATGCGCACGCAAGTAACCGCCGGCTGGGCGGACGCTATTCGTCGCACACGAAGCTAGCGCTAGTAGCTGTCGAACCTACACGGCGGTACACATAACCTTATGTTGAATCGCGCTGAGTAGCGCTGGGTAGCG
>JALZUD010000081.1 GCA_023301725.1 Granulosicoccus sp.
TTAATGGTAGTGTCGTCTGGCGCAATCATGCCAAAGCGGGCGCCCCCTTCGATAGACATATTGCACAGAGTCATTCGCGCCTCCATGGACAAAGCACTGATTGCGCTACCGCTATATTCAATGGCATGCCCTTGCGCACCGCTGTTGCCCAGTTTGGCGATCCAGTGCAATGCGATGTCCTTGGCAGTAACGCCTGTGGGTAAGGTGCCGTTAATGCTAATACGCATGGCCTTGGGTTTGTTTTGCCAAACGGTTTGTGTGGCTAGTACATGAGCCACCTCGGTTGCGCCTATGCCAAACGCCAGCGCACCAAATGCGCCATGGGTAGAGGTATGGCTATCGCCGCAATTGATTAACAGTCCAGGAAGAGTTAACCCTTGTTCTGGCCCGATAACGTGCACGATACCTTGCCGAGGGTCATCAAGGCCCATGAATTCAATGCCGTGATGGAGCGTATTAGCTTGCAGCGTATTAATCATGCGCGCAATCGTGGCATCCTCTATATGCAGCCGATTACGTGTGGGTACATAATGATCAGCGACGCCAAAGGTTAGCGAAGGCTCAGCTACCGGTGTATTGCGTGTGGCAAGTTTGGCAAACGCGTGATGTGAACCCTCATGAACCAGATGTCGATCCACCCAAAGCAATGATGTGCCATCGTGACGCTGCACAATTTCGTGGGTATCCCATAACTTGTCTAGTAGGGTGCGGGGCTGCGTCATGCGCTAATGCCGGCGCTATCGTAACAACGCAATAAATAGACACGCTGCGCTTTGGCACCTTTTGGCATGCACTGTCCCATTCGATTCACGTGTGTCGATCCTCTCGCATTGCCTTTGTTACCGCTGTTGTCCCGTCGTTGAGTCGCTATTGTGTGGAGGGGCGAACACGATGTAGCATGTGCAAAAGCATAAACCGGTATTACCAACCATACAAGTGCACCGGTTGAATCTAATACATCTTGAGGATTGAGTCTATGCCTGTTATTGAAGTGCACCCGCTAGAAGGCTATAAGCCCGAAGAACGGCGCCGGCTCAGTGAGTCCCTGACAGATGCCGTGCGGTTGGTTGTGCCTGCACCCCCGGAGGCGTTTCAGTCGGCAGGTGATGAAGCTATCGTGTTTTGTCGTGGCACCTTATCGGGGGAATGGCTGGATGGATCAAGCTTTGAGGGTGTGCGCTTTGTTGATCGCTTTGAATTAATCAACGGCATGATCGCTCGTCAGGATGTATGGAATGATCTGGCTGAAGCGCAGGCAATAGCATGAGCAACTCACACGCAATAGACCCTATAACGCTTGCCGTATTAGCTGGGCGAATGGAACAAATAGCAGACGAGATGGATGCCACGCTATTCAGGGCGGCGTTTAATCCCATTATTGCTGAAGCACACGATGCCAGTCACGGACTTTATCATCCGGTCACCGGCGATACTTTAGTTCAAGGTAAATCAGGCTTGCCGATATTCGTTGGTGTTATGTCGTTTGCGGTAAAAGCCGTCATAGATAAGTTGGCAGCAGATAACGATTTAGCCGATGGCGATATTTTTATATTCAATGATGCCCATATCGGTGGCACGCATTTATCCGACATGCGCTTAGTTCGCCCGTACTTTTATCAAGGTGAATTGTTTTGTTACCTTGCCTCTGTTGGGCATTGGCACGATGTGGGCGGTGCCGTGCCGGGTAACTATAACCCTGGTGCTACTGATGTTTTTCAAGAGGCTCTTGTTATACCGCCCGTTCGGTTAGCACGTGCAGGTGTTGTCAATCAAGACATTATTGATATCCTGTTGCGTAATACTCGCCTACCCCAATCTACCCAAGGCGATTTGAACGGGCAGCTGGGTGCGTTAGATCTGGGTGTTCAGCGTATGAACGAGCTACTCGATGAATACGGCAGCAGCACTGTTGATACTGCCCTTAGTGCACTTAGTGAGAGCGCCGATTCCCTGATGCGAGCAGAGTTAGCCGATTTACCCAACGGTCGTTGGGAGGCTACAGACTTTCTCGACAATGATGGCATTGTTGACGAGCCGCTTGAAATACGTGTAGCGCTGAGCATCCAAGATGATGCCATGATCATTGACTTTGAAGGCAGCGCCCCGCAATGTGCAGGGCCGGTTAATATTGCCTTGCCGACGACCGTGGCAACGGCCTATGTGGCGATTAAACATCTGTTTCCCGACTTACCTGCCAATGCGGGTGTGATGAGATCGATCGATGTACGTGTGCCGAAAGGTTCATTACTATCAGCAGAATTTCCAGCGCCAACGGGTGGCTATACGGAAACCATATTGCGCATGATTGACGTCATCTTTTGCGCAGCTGCTCAAGCATCGCCTGAGTTGGTAGTTGCCAATGCTTACGGCACTATCAACGCTTTATCCATAGCGGGTAAAAGAGCCAATGGTCAACCGTGGGTGATGTTCAGTTTTTACGGTGGTGGGCATGGCGCGTGTTGTAACGGAGATGGCTTGAATCATGGTAACGCTCCCATCTCTACAGCCACCATCCCGCCAATGGAAATATTAGAAGCTGCGTATCCGGTGATGTTTCGGCAATGGGCTTTAAGGCCTGATAGTGCTGGTGTGGGTGAGTACCGCGGGGGGATGGGTGCGGTATACGAAATTGAAGTGCTTGAAGAGCGTGGTGCTGAAGCTTTTCTATTTGGCGAGCGTGGTCGGTTTGCTCCTCGCGGCATCGCTGGTGGGGGTGAAGCCGCCATGAACGTATTCAGTTATGAACAGCACGGCGAATGGCTGCATCCGCCCATGGCTTCCAAGATGCGTGGAGTGAAATTAAAGCAGGGTGAAGGTGTAAAATTGGAAACACCCGGTGGTGGTGGCTATGGCGCGGCAAGCAAACGTGAAGTATCGCGAGTGGCTGAAGATGTTCGTCAAGGTCTTGTTACCGCTGATGCAGCTGATGCGCAGTTTGGTGCTGGCTGGCGTGGGGAAGAATCGTGAGTGATAAAGATGATGCGCTGTTGGGGTCGATGGTGGGTGTGGATGTAGGCGGTACATTTACCGATGTGTTTGTATTAAACGAACAAGACGGCACTGCAGCTGTTGCCAAAGTTCCTACCAGCAAACCTGATCAATCTGGCGGGTTTTTGGCTGGTATAAAGCAACAAGTGGATGATCTGTCAAACATCGCGGTGGTCGTGCATGGCACAACTGCGGGTACCAACGCCTTGTTAGAGCGTAAGGGTGCACGGTGTGGTGTGATAACCACCGAAGGGCTGCGCGACGTACTCGAGATGCGACGTCGGGATCGTCCACGTACTTGGGGATTGCGTGGTGACTTTAAACCGGTGGTAGAACGTCAGTATCGCTTAGAGGTGCCAGAGCGTACCTTGGCCGACGGCACGGTGCGTACGGCGGTTGATTTGCAAGCTGTGAAAATCGCTGCGACAAAACTACTGGCTGAAGGCTGTGAATCCATTGCCATACTCTTCGCTAACTCATACGCCAATGCCGAAAACGAATCAAAGGCTGCAGCAGTGGTACGCGAACTATGGCCCAATCCGCACGTAACAACTTCCTCTGAAATCTTGCCTGAGATACGCGAATTTGAACGCTTTTCAACCACGGCACTTAACGCGTTTTTACAACCCGAAGTATCAGGCTATATACAGCGCTTAGAAAACGCCATGCACAGCGCCGGTCTAGCTGGCGAGTTTATGATTGTGCAATCCAATGGCGGTGTCATGAGTGTAGATACTGCTTGTCGTCTACCCATCAGAACAGCCCTTTCAGGACCGGCAGCGGGTGTTATTGCTGCAGGCTATATCGCGCAGTGTGCAGGCTTTGAAAACGTGGTCACAGGGGATATGGGCGGCACCAGTTTTGATGTGTCGCTTATTGCGGGTGGAAAATCCATGCTGAGTGCACAAACCTCAATCGATTTTGGCATTGTGCTGCGCACGCCCATGATCGAAATTACCACCATAGGGGCAGGTGGTGGTTCGATCGCGTGGGTGGACAAAGGTGGTCTTCTGCAAATCGGGCCGGAAAGTGCAGGCTCCGACCCTGGACCTGCTGCCTATGGTTTAGGCAATACTCGGCCTACAGTCACTGACGCCAATGTCGTGCTTGGGCGCATTGATTCGTCCAGTCCAATTGGCGGAAGGCTGTTATCGCTGGATGCCGACGCGGCCGCCGCTGCTATTAATAAACATGTAGGCCAACCCTTAGGCTTAACGACGTTAGATGCTGCGGAAGCTATTCTGCGGGTGGCTAATTCTCGTATGGCAGGTGCCATTCGTTTGGTGAGTATTGAGCGAGGGTTTGATCCTAAACAATTTGTATTTATGCCGTTTGGTGGTGGAGGAGGTCTGCATGCAGGTGCCATGCTTAACGATGTAGGCATTGCCAAAGCGATCGTTCCACGCTATCCGGGTGTGACCAGTGCGTTGGGTTGTGTTATTGCTGATATGCGTCAGGATTTTGTGCAAACGCTTATGAGCACTGTTGACGCATTGGATGAGAATGTACTTACCGCTTTTATGCAAAATCATGTTGATCAAGGCTTAGCGATCTTGGCTGCCAGCAACACGCGATTTGTGGCACGTAGTATGAGTTTTGAACTTGATATGGCTTACGCTGGGCAGACTCACACCTTGTCTGTGCCGATAGCGGTTGAGCTTGATGGGGATACAGTTTTACCGATAGTCATTGGCGCGATCGTTGAAGCGTTTGATGCCACCTATCTGCAGAGCTTTGGGCGCTTGTTACCTAAAGGCGTGCGCCGAATTATCAATTTGCGCAGTGCGGTTATTGGTGAAAGGCCAAAATTTAATTTGCGTACCTTGGCTCCTAAAGGAGACGTTGTTGATGACCAACCGGTTAAAGGTAGATGTACCCGGCAAGTCTATTTTGATAAACAGTGGCACGAGACGGCTATCTACGATCGCCTGAGCTTACCCATTGGGGCGCATATTGTCGGCCCTGCCATTCTGGAGCAACCCGATACCACAGTGCTGATTGAGCCCGGTTTGATGGGCAGGGTGGACGCATTTGGTAACACGATTATAGAACAAGTAGGGTCACACTAATGAGCGACTATAACGCGGCACTTGTAGGCTGGGACTTACGCCGCACAGCGATTCTAACGATCGATTTGCAAAATGATTTCCTGCATGTCGATGGTGCTTATGGTCGTGCTGCGCAGGGCTGTGATGCCATTGCTGCACTGCCAGAGCGGATAGCCCCTCTTGTGAACGAGTTGCGCAATCGTGGTGGCTCTTATATATCGGCGCAATTCACACTAGTGCCAGGACGTGATGGTGAGCCGTTAATAGCACCGCATTTGAAAGCACTTCGACCGTTCTTAACGAAGGGTGATTTTACCCCTGGTAGCTTTGGGCATAGTTTGGTAGATGCCTTATCGCCTGCTGATTACACCATTGAGAAAATAGCCTACTCGGCGTTGTATCAAACCAGACTGGAGTACATTATGCGAGCAGCGGGTATTGATAACTTAATCGTGGGAGGCATCGTGACCAATGGCGGCGTTGCCAGTACTCTGCGCGATGCGCATTTGCGAAACATTCATACAGTGATGCTCACGGATGGGTGTGCAGCGTTTGATGATGTTGTGCATGACGCTACTGTATTGTCGCTAGGCACGGTCACACATCGAATGAATTGCTCGGATACCTTGGCATGGATAGAGGCACAACCGGTGGTGGCACCCTCATGAGTAGTTTGCGAACACGGTTAACTCAGGGCGAGATTCTGGTAGCACCAGGTGTGTACGATGCGCTCACGGCTGTTATTGCAACAGATGCAGGCTTTGAGGCGCTATACCTGAGCGGTGCTGCGGTAGCTTATACCCGACTCGGCGGCCCAGATATTGGTTTGACATCGGCCAATGAGATGGCAGAGACCATGTCGTTGATAGCTAATCGTGTTGATACCCCGATTGTCATGGACGCCGATGCCGGATTTGGGAACGCTCTAAATGCACAACGAACTATGCAGTTGTATGAGCGCGCTGGGGCTTCTGCATTACAACTGGAGGATCAACAGCATCCAAAGCGCTGTGGGCATCTTGCCGATAAGCGGCTGGTATCGAAGGGTGAGATGTGTGGCAAGATAAAAGCGATGACTGATGCGCGTCGATCGGATGAGACGTTAGTGGTGGCGCGCACGGATGCAATAGCGGTGGAAGGTATAGAGTTGGCATTGGCTCGTGCTGATGCTTATATTGAAGCGGGTGCAGATGTGTTATTCATTGAAGCGCCGCAAACACGTGAGCAACTGGTTCAGATTGGTGAGCGGTATGTTGATCGAATCCCACTGTTAGCCAATATGGTTGAGGGTGGACATACCCCCATCACCGACGCGCAACATTTACAACAGCTCGGTTTTTCCATAGCGATATTTCCTGGCGGCATCGTCAGAGCGTTAGCGCGCACTGCACAAGATTACTACGCCAATCTACATGGTCAAGGCTCAAACAAGGCATTCGCGAACCGTATGCATGACTTTGACGGACTGAATAGAATTTTGGGCACTCAGGATATGTTGGAGCGAGGTAGGCGATACACGGATGATGAGTAAGGCTAAGGTCAGCTCCCCGCCGGATGATGGGTTTGATATTGAGACCAGTACATTAATCATTGGTGCAGGGGCTTGTGGGCTAGTGGCTGCGTTAGCGGCCGTGCACAATGGCC
Organism: Granulosicoccus sp.; assembly: GCA_023301725.1. Classification (GTDB taxonomy): domain Bacteria; phylum Pseudomonadota; class Gammaproteobacteria; order Granulosicoccales; family Granulosicoccaceae; genus Granulosicoccus. Next base: position 6,681 of record JALZUD010000081.1, read on the forward strand.
AATCTGTTGTGGTGGTTGAGGCGGATGCTGTGCCTTCGGGTTCAACGGCACTGTCCGCAGGTTTAATACCTGCGGCAAATACCCGCTTGCAACGCGCGGTGGGTATTGAAGATTCGGTAGAACAATTTGCTACTGATATACAGAATAAAGCGCATAACCAAAATTCACCACTATTGGTCGAGGCGCTGGCCGGTGGTTCAGCTGAAGTTATAGAGTGGTTAATGGATCAGCATGGATTGCCATTTTCGTTGGTCGATGACTTTGACTACCCGGGCCACACTCATCGCGGTATGCACGGACTGCCAACCCGATCGGGTAATGAGTTGATTAACGCACTGCGTGCGGCATGTGAGATACAAGGCATTGACATCATCTGCAATAGACGCGCATCTACTATTCACCATGATGGATCTTTGATTAAAGGCGTGAGCGTCAGTAACAGTGTTGATCAAAGCGTGGAGTCTATTGGATGCGATAAATTGATTCTTGCGTGTAACGGCTTTGGTGGTAATCGGGATATGGTGCGTGAGTATATGCCACAAATAGAGAGCGCCTTGTGGTTTGGGCATTCGGGTAATTTAGGCGATGCCATAAGCTGGGGTGAGCAGATAGGCGCCTCGGTTAAACACTTGGGAGCTTTTCAGGGCCACGGAAACGTAGCTCATCCGCATGGCATATTAATCACCTGGGCGGTGATAACTCAAGGCGGGGTGCAGGTGAATACTAATGGCATGCGATTCTGGGATGAGTCGCAAGGCTATTCAGAAGCGGCGCGCGCAGTATTGTCGCAACCTGATGGAATTGCCTTCGCTATATTTGATGAACGTATTGCCAAAATAGCGCGGCAGTTTGAAGATTTTAAACAGGCCGAGCAGGTGGGTGCTGTTGTTGTAGCGGATACCGTTGATGAGCTTTCCAATACACTGAATTTGCCTGCGGAACACATACGTTCGTCGTTACAGAATATTCCGCTTAATGGCTCGGATCAGTTTGGACGTGTGTTCGGCGATACGCCTTTAGCGTCACCCTATTTCGCTGTTCGGGTCACTGGCGCATTGTTTCATACGCAGGGTGGGCTAGACGTTAATGAGATTGGTCAGGTATACCAGAGCGGTGGTGAGTTGTTTCCGAACTTGTTTGCTGGGGGAGGTGCTGCCTGTGGGGTATCAGGGAAAGCGGATAGCGGGTATTTATCTGGTAATGGTTTATTGAGTGCTTTGGTGTTGGGGTATCGGTCTGGGTTGGCTGGCCAGAAATGTTAACGTGGGTTGTACTATCACAACTAATACGGTGCTTATTTGTCTCGAAATCCAAGGCTAATGTCGGAGAACATAATTTCATTGACTTTTGAAGGAGCCCAGTCGCCTGAGTTACCGCCCATAAATGTGTTGACAATAATGCGATCGATATGAGGGCTTCCAGACTGGCCAGAGCTGAACCACTGTTTACCGGTTTGCTCAAGCATGAGAACGCCATTGACGTATCCTCGCAAAATACCATCACGCGCACTCACTGAGCTGTTCATCTTTGCGTACATAGCAAACTGCACCCATGAGCCATCACGGGGCATGACAAAGGCCTGATTGGTTTTGGGATCTATCAGTGGCAATTCATCGCCAAAACGTGGATTGACCTTGTCAGCAGAATAGACGTAAAGATGCATTCCAACTTCAGCCTTTGTATCGGGCTGTGATAGATCACCGTAGGGTGCAAGCCTTAAGGAGAATCCGTCGGTGGCGCGACTACCACCAGTTGGAACTGACCCACCCACCAGTCCGAAGCCCCATTTACCCCCCTGTTGTTTCTGCCCCATCGCATAATCTGGCCGCATTCTTACCCATTGGACAAGCGTTGCCTCTGTTCGCCGAGATATATCAAACGCAGCTTGAACCCTGTCCGTGCCTCCATTTTCGCTGAAAGGCGTTGGATTCATCCTGTGGATATGCGCTTTTCGCCCGTTGACATTAGCAGTTCTGATATTGGCAGTAGACCCAGCCCAAATCATTCGGGAATCTCCCATCATGGTTTGCCACATAGAGTTTCGATATGAGCCATAGCCAACACTCGTTACTACTGGGAAGTGGGTAAATTCCGTTGTATCTAATGAGACAGAATGCGTTGGTGTGTCACAGCGAAGTTGCGTGTCGGTGGCGGATATTGTGCCGTTTCGAAACTCGACAAGTTGATACGTTCCAGGATCGAGTGAACACGGAGGTGTTAGCTCAGCACTACCGGTGGTCGTACAGACGGATGAGTACGTACTCGCCTCTTGCAGTTGATACCAGGCGCCATCTTCTGGCAAGTTGAATTGTACTTTGCAGTCGCCTAAGTTATCGGCGGAGTCGTTGCCAGCTGACGCTCTAACACGGGTTGATTTCCAATTATTCGTGTGATCGGTTACCACGTACACGCGGCCGTTAGTCACGGTGCATGAGATTATTAGTCCTTCGCATCCCTCCACCACTGAATAGTTCTCAGCGTCTTGAACCTGCATCCACCCTTGTCGGTCTGACCAAGTGATTTTACTATCGTTGACACTCAAGCCCGGGATTGGGGAAGGATCACTAGCGTGAGTACTGCAAGTAAGTGCAAACAAAACACAAAATACACAAAATATATTTTTTTTCACGACATTCCCTATCAAATAATACAAGACAACACTTTTCCTTGAGTCCAGAAGCTAAGTGCTATTTAACTTTCCGGGTCGATAACGGCGAGCACAATACCAGATAATTGCATTGCTGAAAGCAAGATATAGATGCCGTGCATTGCACTTAGAGCAAACACGCTACCGCAATGGGTATGCTAGCTATCTCAAGAGTCACGCGCCCAAAGCTCGGGATGGTTGACCACTACGCATAAAAAAGAGGCGGCGGCAGGACGATGGCTGGCTTATAGAATCCCTGAGCCAGTGCATTGAAGATGTAGGAAAGATTTCAACCGGTGAATGACTTAGCGTTGGTTACGGCCTTGGCAGCGTATAAGGTAGAGGCGGTAAAAAATACGAAATGCGCAACATTCAGTGCCTCTGGAACAAAGTATTTGCCAATTGAGGGTATGAACAACAATGTTGAAAATACCATCAGTATCAGAACGATTGGCGTAAATAGGCCAAGCCAACGAGGATAGTGCGTTTTTCCGATGAATATCATCAACGCCAATAACGCCGAGATGCCCAACACCTGAATACGAATTACCTGCAACAGTGGCGCACTGAGCTGATCCACCTTGGTTTGAACCTCCAGTAATTTTGTTGCTACTTCACCACTATTGGCAGCCACTGCCTGCACCAAGATTCCCTGATAGGCATTTGACAATAACCATACAAGGCCAGACATAAAACCGAATATGGCCAACGCCATTATTAGCCAACCCATCCATTTGTCTCGCTGCTTTAGCATACAGACGATATGCCAGTAACCGATAATGTAGAACGGTGCACCAAAAGCACCAAGATAATACCCAAGCTTCAATTGTTGCTCAGTAGGGTGTAGAAAATTGGCGTAATTATTTTCTGCGCCATGCTTTAATTCGGGCGCATATAATAAAAAATACTCTCCCACGCCAGTAACTAATGCGGCGAACATCCCAAGTATGCCAGTGATAACGAGCCAGTTGCTAGGGACGTTAGTCGGTGACGTAGTGTTATTCATCAGCTTTCACGATCTTGTTAATACCCGGATTCTCTAGTGTTTGAACGGCACCGTTAAGGTACTGAATATCAATCGAATCTATGTTTTCGTTTTCCCCTAGGCCAAAATACAACAGGTGCGTACTATCGGAACCTAAGCCTTCGCTAGTAATAAAATGTTTGACTAGCTTTTTCCCGGACGCAAGATTAGCAGTGGCGACAGCGCCCAGAGAGTCAGCGGTATTGGGTAGTTCAAGTTTTAAATAGTTATTGCCGTGTCCTTGGCTCATTTGCACTTTGGATCGCCCTTGTAGGTTTATCCGAACCATGTCCAGAGCGCCGTCTTGATTGAAGTCCGCGGCTAACGCGGCAATTTCGAAAGCTTTATTAACGGTTTTACTTTCTTTTTCCTTATCTGCAAATTTTCCGTTTTCTGCCTGAAACAACACACGGCCAGGCAGGTAGACTAGATGGTTGTAGGGGAGCTGTACGTAATTTTCTGAGATGATTAAATCTTGCAGGCCATCGGCGTTGAAATCTTCGAACAACATACCCCATGAAAATTCATAGTCTGCAATGTTGGCTTCTTTAGCTGTATCGGTAAACTTAAAATCACCGTCATTACGAAAAAGGATGATGTCCGGGTTGTAAACCTGGTCTTTGGTTAGATCGCCTCGAACGATGCGGTTCATAAGAGGGCCCATATTGCCGACATTGGAAAAAGCTAAGTCGACTAAACCGTCATTGTTGTAGTCTCCAATTGCGTTGCCCATTGGATAACCGAATTGCTGACTATTCGGATTCTCAACGTTAGTAAATTTGACATCACCGATGGCCTCACCAGAAGCGGAGTCAAACTCGGTATCGTTTCGCCAAGTGCGAACCTGGCCGGTGTCATGTGAGACAACCAGATCCATATCTCTGTCGCCATCAAGATCGACAAAATTACCCTGGAATGTGTTGTGAATATACGTCATGCCAGAGCTTTCAGTAATATCTGTGAAAGTGTTATCGCCATTGTTCTGGAAAATGAGGCTGCTGGCACCGTAGGTGTGGTCGTTGAATCCGGTTTGACCTTTCACGTAACGATTTCTGATGTAGGCGGCTATGTACATATCAACAAATCCATCGTTGTTGACATCACCTAGTGCAACCGTTAATGGTGCGGATACTTCATCGAACGGTAACCCAAGCTTTTGTTCCTTGAATTGGCCGTTGGTATTGTAAGAAATAAAAACATCATTCTCTCTGGAAATGACAAGATCGTCCCAGCCATTGTTGTCGACATCGAGAACGGCTGCGCCAAAACTTTCAGGATTTTTGTCAGCGCCTATATTGTGCTTTTCTGACACATCCAGAAAAGTGCCATCGGGTTGGTAGGCATACAGCACATCGTTTTGAAGCAAGCCTCCACCTATGTAAATTTCTTCGATGCCGTCATTATCAACATCAATAATTGCCGAAGCCATGAACGGTAAGCTTTTTTCAATTGTATATTCGTGAGTAAACGGCAGTTCGATTTCATCAAAAATGGGAACCGACGCAATAGTTTGATCAGGGTACCGATCAGAGTTTGCTTGATAGAAGAAGAATCCTAAGAAGGAGGCAAGTACTAACAGTACAACAATAGGTATCAGTTCTACCCAAAACAGCCAATGCTTCCAAGATCGTGGCTTTAAGGAACCGAAAGCTCTGCCTATGAAAGATGTGTTCTCATCATCATGACTCGGGCGATTTAGTAGGAACAAAAGAATGCCCAAAAAGAACACAAGTACGGCTGAATAGAATAACGAACCGTTGTCGTTATTGACGTTGATTCCCAATTTCGAAAAAAGGTGAAAAAAGACGGCTCCACCCATCAATGCTGAGGCAGCAAGTCCACCGATCGCATGTAGAGAGCGCCTTGTTGAACCGTTTGCAGATTGGCCGTTATTCTTCCGTTTGAACAACCAGAATACTATTGGCAGTAACAGCAGTATTGATGTTATGAGTTCAAATGATCCGATGACATAAGCACCGAATCCGGAAAATAGAGTCCCGATTGTCTCACCAAGAAAACCCGACATCCATAATCCGATGGTGCTGAAGATGTGCTGTGTTTCTGATGCACCACTGAATTTAAAGGGTATGGAGCTTAAAAAAACGAACGTGATAACGGCAACGCAAATCCAGCTTAGAATTTGCCGTAGTTTGGATTCGGATTGTTTGGGAGAGGAGTTCATAAAGTAATCAGTAGCAATATATTGATCAATGTTGATCGTTAGGTGAGTGGATTAGTCTGACTGCTCGAAATACAATCGGTAGTTTGAATGCGCAAATCGACACGTCTGTTTGTCGATAGCACAAGGCGCATTTAACGGTCAGTCATTGTTGTTAGTCTGATAATACTACTCCAT